>CAYOWU010000153.1:0-2562 GCA_964407765.1 uncultured Lachnospiraceae bacterium | reverse complement strand
ACGAAGGGCTCTCCGCCCGGCCTTTAAACGTCACAGATCAGCCGCTCCACCTTGCCCTTCTGCGGCCTCCACGGAAAAATATGAAAAGTATCCAAATCCGGGTGCAGATACATATCCGACTCTTCAATCCCCACGAATCCATCAATAGATGAACCGTCGAACATACACTGGTTATCCAGCGCCTTTTCCATCTGGCTGGAAGTCACCGCCACGTTTTTAAACATTCCAAACATATCCGTAAACTGAAGCCGGATAAACTCCACGTCCTCTTCCTCAATCATCCGGAAAATATCCGCTTTTGTATACTTTGCCATTATAGTTCTCCTTCTTTGTTTATTTTGCCCAAGCTCTGGTCATTGAAATGTGCGTTTCGCAATCGTCCGCCTGTTTTAAGACAGAAAAAGGCGCTCTTCCTCTCAAGAACGCCTTTGTCCTGTAAAATCATATCAGGTACTAACTTTTTTGTCAATCCTTGTAACGGATACCAAATAAAAGAAAACCGGCATCGATCCTTAACGCCTCCGCCAGACGCATTACCATTGAAAAAGTGGGGTTGCCTCTGCCCCGCTCCAGTCGATTAATGTATGTTCTGGATACCCCCACCCTCCTTCCCAGGGACTCCTGTGTAAAGCCTCTTTGCTTCCGCAAAGCGGACAAATTTCTGCCAAACTCCCGTTGTATGCGCTTCGCTTCTGCCATATGTTCCTCCATACAGTATCTGCGCAAAGCAGACAAAAACTCCTGAAGAACTTTCTTTTAGAATACGCGTCCTGGGAAAGAATTATTACAATCATTTATGGGATTGTGGTGACATCAATCCAAAATCTGAAGGATTTCCGGGAACGGCTCCACGCTCCGCCTCAGAATCCCGGTGAGATACGCGATTAAGATTCCGTAATTGGTGATGGGAATCCGCTGGTCTACCGCACACTGCACCCGGTAGCGCATTTCGCGGGCGTTTAACATGCAGCCGCCGCAGTGGATAATCATCTTGTATGGCGACAGATCATCCGGAAATTCCGTGCCGGCGGTGAAATCAAATTCCAGCTCGCATCCGGTGCGCTCCCGAATCCACCGGGGGATTTTCACCGTGCCGATGTCGTCGCACTGGCGGTGATGGGTGCACCCTTCGCCAATCAGGATTCTGTCCCCGTCCCGGAGGCTGTCCACCGCACGCACGCCCCGCACCGCCTCGGCCAGATCCCCTTTATATCTGGCAAACAAAATGGAAAAGGAGGTAAGCTGCACGTTTTTTGGCGTGTCCCTGTCCACGCTTTCAAACACCTGGCTGTCGGTAATCACAAGCCTGGGCGGCTGTCCCAGTTTCTCCAGGGCGTCTTTTAAGCCGTTTTCTTTTACCACGATGGCGGAACCGTTGCCGTCCAGAATGTCCCGGATAGTCTGCTGCTGGGGCAAAATCAACCGGCCCTTGGGCGCCGCCTTGTCAATGGGAACCACCAATACCAGGAAGTCGCCCGGCTTCATCAGATCGGACACAATCCGCTTGTCCGACTCCTCCTGTTTGCCCAGCTGGGCAATCCGCTCTTTTAACTCCCAGATGTTCTTCTTCTCCTTGGCGCTGACCCACATCTCGTCCGGGCCGCAGGCGGGCTCCCCTTCCATCAGATCCATCTTGTTGTAGACCACCAGATACGGGATCTCCTTATCCTGAAAACGCCGGATCAGCATCTCGTCCTCCGGCTGCCGCCCCGCCGTGCCGTCCACGATCAGCAAAGCCACATCCGTCTTATTCAAAACCTGGTAGCTCTTGCGTATCCGCAGCGCTCCCAGTTCCCCTTCGTCGTCGATGCCGGGCGTATCTATCACCACCACCGGACCCAGCGGCAAAAGCTCCATGGTCTTATAAACCGGATCCGTAGTTGTCCCCTTCACCTGGGACACAATGGCCAGATCCTGCCCCGTCACCGCATTAATCACGCTGGACTTGCCCGCGTTTCTTTTTCCAAAAAAACTGATATGCACCCGCTCAGAAGCAGGCGTTTGATTCATTCCCATAAGCCGTCTCCTTTCTGTACCCCTCAATTTTATAACAATACAGGCGCAAAATCAAGTTTGCCTTGTATAACGACAAGTTTTCCATTTTCCTCTTAAAATCGTCGCCGCCCACCCTAGCCCCAGCACATTGGCTTGTGTCAAGGTAGGACTAAAAATTTTCTATATAATATTTCATTTTTAACAAGTTGTAATATATAACAACATAGCTTTATCCTATTGGAGCAATCCATTTTTTTGCACTTGTATCATATTCTTCGCCTGTAATATCCGAACGTGTGTATCGTTCATCTAATAAGTCTATTAAATTTTCAACTTGTTGATAAGTATTTATTACAAGTTTATGATTTTCCTCGTCAAGATTGAATACTCCTTGCCATCTTGGTACAGTCGTAACTCTCTCATAAAGCTCTTCAGATGTTTTCTGTAATACCTTGGAATCTTTGATTCTCATCATTTTTTTAGCATATAATAATTTGCTTCTGCCTATATATGCTGATACTTTATCCAAATTAGATATAAGTTCTAAATTCTGTATACTATTTACAA
>CAYOWU010000152.1:0-2610 GCA_964407765.1 uncultured Lachnospiraceae bacterium | reverse complement strand
TTTATTGCCTGCATCCTTGTTTGGTTACTTTGATGGTTTTCAAACACTCTCTAGCGAATATATAATTTCTAAGCAGAAGATGAAGTATGTTATAAACAGAAATGTAAACGGTTACGGCGGAAAAACCGTGAGTAAGGCAAAATACGATAAGTATTATAAGAAGCATTATTCATCCATAAAATGGAAGAAGTATTATATGAAGGAACTGACTCCTAAAAATATCAACGCTCTATAACCAGGAATATGAGAGATAGCGTTGTAAGTATATTGCTGCAAATAATACACAGAGAAGGATGAGTGCATCACTGATCAATCATTCTAGGTAAATAACTAAATCCCCAGATAGTTCTGGGAGATTTAGTATTTACGATTCTATTCGTTGCAAAATTCTAACACCATCACCTTCAATTTTTACGGCATCGTGACTCAAGGCTAACCCTCGATCTGTAGATAGCCAAAGGAGCGCTCCTCAAAATCCAAACAAGGGGGTTCTGCGCCTTAAATATAGATACTGCTAAAAGAAGGAAACAGCCCGGTAAAAAGCCAGGGCCTTGAAAAAGTCCGAATTTCTAAGGGACTGTTTCTTTCTTACATATCAGGGGCAAAAGTTGCTATTTCCCGACAGCGCCTGGCTCTTTGATAATTGATATATTTCTTTGTTTCGTGTTGATTAACGTTTCTTGTCTACACTTCGGGCAGCGCAGCGGAAAGTGAACGGATGTCGTATTATGGGCATTATTGATAAATTAATTTACTTGCTTTATTCAATACAATAGCAAGAACAAGTGTTACGGTTTCCGCGACGAATGGAGCAATCCAGATGGCATTACTGCCAAAGAGGATAGGAATACAGAAAATAGCAAGCGCTTTCACTACAATTCCTCTGCTAATGGCTATGACGTCTGCTGCGCCCGTTCTCTTTGTAGAGAAAAGAAAAGCGGTAAAAATTAAGTTCAATGCCATAGGGATAAATGACAAGCTGAATATAGGTAAAGCTGCCGTGGCTGTCTGTACCAAAGCTGTCTCTTTGTTAAAAATACGTATAACCGGCGCATCAAAGAAAAACAGACTGCCGTAAATCAAAATTGAAAAAACAAAATTGATGATGATGCCGCTGCGGAAATACCAGCCCATTTTCTCAGTATCTTGCTTGCCGTAGCAATGTCCCCAAAGAGGTTGTAAGCCTTGTGCCACGCCAGAAAGGATTGCGTTTGCGAGGGAGTAAATAAAACTCAAAACGCTAAAAGTTGATACGCCAATATCTCCAATCAGGCTTGCTAACATGAGATTATAGCAAAGTGCAGTAACAGGCGTTGTCAGTTGTGTAATAGCTTCCGGCACACCACGCTTGCAGATTTTCTTGATTAGTGAAAAATCAATTTTGAAAGGCATAATACGCAATTCGCCTTTTTTACGCAAGAAATGTGTCAGTAGGACAAGAACGGAAAATACTTGGCCTAAACCGGACGCAACAGCCGCGCCGATGACGCCCATATCAAGTGGGAAGATAAACAGCCAGTCTAAAAAAATATTTGCTATCGCACCCACACACATACCAACAAAAGCAAGAGTGGGAGAACCATCGTTTCTGATAAAAACAGAAAGGCAGGCGCTCATTAACATAGGAATAGAAAAAGCGGAATAGTAAAACAAATACTGTGCAGACATTTCCCGCATTTCTGCACTCAATTTTTTTGCGCCGCTTAGGTCAACGATTTGTTGGGAAAATACCATACCCACAATCATTAGAATTGCTGATAACAGGACAGTCAAGGAAAACGCGGTCATAAAAGCATGATTTGCTCCGTCTTTATCCCCGCGCCCCATTCTGATTGCGACGACAGTTGCGCCGCCCATAGGAAACATGGCGGCGACGGCAACGACAAACGTAATAAACGGTACGCCAATATTGACAGCCCCTAAAGCAGCAGAGCCAACGCCTCGGCCGACAAAGATACCGTCAACAACATTGTAAAGATAGGTTACAAATAAGCCGCCCAATGCTGGAAAGATGTAACCAAACAAAGATTTCGATTTTGCGTTCATGTAGATACCTCCCATAAAGGAAGCGGGGTAACGCCTTTCCAGCTTTACCCCGCCTTATAAAATAAAAGTGGGATAAAGCCTCAAATGGTCTTATCCCACTTCAACAATCTTGTTCGATTGCAAGTCCTCTGACAAGCAGTTATATTTTACCATAAGCTATTTTTAAAGTCAATGGGATTGTCGATAGCGAATTTCTCAAAGATATTTATCCGAATCTGGAGAATATAAAACAAAAGGAAAAAGGGAGCAAAAAGCAGCTTAGCCAAAGGAGCGCTCCCAAAATCCAAACAAAGGGGTTCTGCGCCCTAAAATAGATACTGCTAAAAGAAGGAAACAGTCCGGCAAAAATCCAGGACCTTGAAAAAGCCCGAATTTTTAAGGGACTGTTTTTTTCTTACATATCAGGGGCAAAAGTCGCTATTCCCGACAGCCCCCCTTCTCCCTCTTCATTTATGCATTTGATAAAAAAAGAGGATTCAGCATGTTTAAAAAATTATTAAAAAGTTAAGTCGGGGCAACAAGATTCGAACTTGCGACCTCACGGTCCCGAACCGTGCGCTCTAC
>CAYOWU010000151.1:0-2657 GCA_964407765.1 uncultured Lachnospiraceae bacterium | reverse complement strand
CAAGGATTTTGAGATCTGGAAGCCCTGTTTGACGTGCGGCAAATCCGCCCTATCAGGCGGGGTAATTCACTCGCCTATGCGGAGGGTGATCCTGCGTGGACAGCGCCAGAGAGACTTGTTCATCCGCTCATTAAACCCGCGCACGGCGCGGGAATTATGGATAGTGGCCTACGGACTGTACTCTAAAAGTTTAATCGTAGCATGTCTCTTGTCTCCATTAGCGCAAAACTCAATTCCTTGCTCTGCTCCATGCACCGGATCAGACTTTCACGCTGATACCTCATGGCATATCACGCTGCGTTTCGCGCTGTAATTCCAACCGCAACTGCATCAGGAGCCGTCCTAAGTGATTTTCTCCCCGGTCGGTATACATATCCTTGCCCCAATAATAATCCTTTTTGTTGTTGCCATAAATCAGAATCGCATTGTTGGTATCCACCAGTTTCCGAGCTAGTTCGGGGGCCTGACTAAATTTAATCCTTAGCACAGCCTCCATGACACCGAGTTTCTCCTCCTCCCAGCCAGGCCTCGGTTCGATTCTTGCTACGATGCTTTTCGCCCGGCTGCCATCACTCTGTGCAATGCGCTTTTTATCGCTGTCCAGTTCACACTTTGCCGCCTGAAAAGCCGCCTCCGCGCAGGAGAAAGTCAAACCGTTATAGAGGATGGGCGAAGGAAAGCTGTTGGAAAGAAAGTCATACTCCCCCCGGAACCGTTCGATCTCAGGGGGAAAATCGTCCGGAGTCAAATAACGAATCATTTCCCAGACATCCTTGCACAGAAAAGGATACGACTTTTCTGCTTCCCAATTTGCAATTAGTTTCCGGACGGCAGTGGAGCTGATTCCCTCCACGCCCTCCGGCTGCTTCGTGTGGACAAACGAGGCGGAAAACAGTGACAACTTCTCATCCCGGCGGACAAGCTCTTTCGCGTCCACCCCCTCCCGGGCGAACAGGATGACATGAAACCGCTCCAAAAAATCATCCCCTGAAGCCATGCTCTTCAGCATCGGAAACTTATCCGCCCCCGCGATAAAGTAGAGCTCTGCCGACGGATACTCCTCCTGAAGCGTACCCATGCTCTGCCGGGTATAGGACAGTGGATTCCGGATCTCCAGGTCACTGATCAACAGTTCGGCTCTTTCGCCGCACATAGCCCGAAGCATGTCCATGCGCATCTGCGCGCTCAGCCGGATACGGTCCTCCGATTTACGCATTTTCCGTTTTAGGTACGCCTCGCCAACAGGAAGAAAGATGCCCTTTCTGGCGCCGACAGCCTTCATAGCGGTCTCCATCAGCCGAAGATGCGCAATCGTAGGCGGGTTAAAAGAGCCGCCCATCACCACAATGCGCTGCTCCTGCGCGCGCATCATGGTTCTTCCCCCTCGTATTCCATTCCTACCGCTTCAAGCGCTTGCCGGAAACAGTTGTAGATTCCCAAATCTACGCAGGCCAGCGTCACCTGCATCTCATAGACCGAATGATCATTCTTCCACTCCCTGATGGCCTGCACCGCAATATTCGTTGCCTCCTCCTTGGGATAGCGGAATTTGCCCGCAGAAATCGCAGGAAGCGCGATGCTGTGGAGGCCGTGTTCCACCGCCAGATTCAGTACATTACGGTAAGTCATCGCCAACAGCCCGGCGTCCCCCTTGACTCCGTAATGCGGGCCGACCGTATGGATCACATACTTTGCCGGCAGCCGGTAGCCCCTGGTCATCTTTGCACCCGCTACACTGCACCCGCCCAGCGTGCGGCACTCCTCCAGCAGTTCCGGGCCCGCGGCACGATGAATCGCGGCATCCACGCCGCCGCCGCCCAGCAGCGTTTCGTTGGCAGCGTTTACAATGCAGTCACACTTAATTTCCGTTATATCGCGGAACTGTAGGCAAATGCCGTCGTCTGCCTCATAGGTCATGTAATTCTGCAAAGAGGCGTCAGGCTCCGGAAGCCCGTTCTTTCTGAATTCCTGGCGCTGCGCCATCAGGATCTTACCCAAATGGTTTTCCCCCTCGCCGGTGCGCAGATCCACGCCCCAGTAGACATCGTTCCAGGTGTTTCCCTCGATCAGATCGGCATCCCCCGTATCAAGCAGATACTGCGCTAGGTTCGGATGTTGCTCAAACTTCGCGCGGACCACTCTGCGCATCACGTCCAACTTCACCTGTTCCCAGTCAGAACGCAGTGCGGCCCTGCGCCCCAGCCGCTTGGCTTCATCTGCGGCGATCCGGGTGAACTGCTGCCTGTCCTCGATATTCTTACACTTGTACGCCTGAAACGCCGCCTCCGAGCTGAGATATTCCAGCCCGTCAATGCTGACCGTGGCTGGATAGAAATTGCTCAGAAAGTCGTAGGCAAGCCGGAAACGGTTGATAGGAGTTTGGGGAGTTGTCATAAGATCACTTCTTTCCATAAGTAAATGGCGGCGCTGTTTTATTGCGGCGCTTATACGCTGTTTCGTCTTCATGCAGCGGGCATTATCATACAGTTATGTATCTATAGTTCGGACAGCCGAAAAGACGGAGCATCTGCTATTTTCTGGCTCAGAAAATCCGTCGTTTCATTCGAACCAGTATTCACAAGCGTTTAAGTAAGGTGTGAAAATGCGAAATTTTAACAAAAGCTTCCTCGGAAGAAAGCGTAATCTCAAAATCCTTA
>CAYOWU010000150.1:0-2780 GCA_964407765.1 uncultured Lachnospiraceae bacterium | reverse complement strand
CGTTCTCGACCAGAATGTTCAGGACAAACGCCTTCACGGCGTCGGTATCATAAAAGTTCAGTTTCGGCATTGAAAAACGCTCCTTTCTGTGTTACAATACGATTAGACTTTTTTGGAATGGGCCGTTTCGGTTGTTGTGGTGACGACGAAGCGGTCCTTTTCTACTTCTTCAACGGTAACTTTTTGGGCGCCCATAAGGATCAGGGCCTTGACGACTTGTCCGACTTGGACGGGGGTCAGGGTCTTCGCTTTGTACTTCACGCCGTTTCCTCCTTTCCTTGTAGGGTACAGGGTCGAAGGCGCCGGCCAGTTTCGCAAAGACAGCGAACAGGGCTTCAAAGATGAAGGCGTGGAACGCTCCGATCCCCAGGGGAACGGTGTTCTGTTCTATGGACCCGACAATCCCCAGCGTCAAGGCGAAGAAGACGCCGGACAACACGCCACAGAATGTCTTCACTGGATCACCCCGCCTTCGTCGGGCGGCTCTGCCGTGGTGGTGTCACGGCTGGAAGGCTTGTCCTTCGGCTTTCGCTTCCTGGGAATCTCGATCCCCAGCTTCGCGGCACATTTTCGGCCGTAGCCGATTTCTATGTAGGCCGGATTTTTCAGACGCCGGCCACAGCGTCCACAGGTTTCAGACATTCGGTCAACCTCCTTCTTTGATACGGCCCCGCCGGCGAAGTCCTTCCTGGACCCGCTTCTGGGCCAGATCGGGGTCATAGGCCGGCCGGAAGTTCTTGTCCAGGGTGACGCCGTCCTGGCCGCGCCGAAGTTCGGTGTAAATCGACGCCCTTGACACGCCGATTCGTTCAGCTATGTCGGCCGCTCTTGCGCCGTCCCCGTACATGACCGCGATCGTCTTCCGGTCGTCGAACTCGATCGTTTTGTACTGCTTTCCCACGGATTCACCTTCTTTCTTCCTTGTTGTGTGGCGTCACAGCCAGGTATTTCCTTTGTCGGGGTCCCCGTTGACCTGCTCAATGTCCGGATTAAAAATCACGGTGACATATTTTCCGGCGACGATCTTCGCCGCGACGATTTCGACTTCCCACAGAAGATTCACGCCTTCGGTCTTCACCATGTCGACCAGAAGGTCAACGGCGAAGTCGGCTTCGTAAACTTCACCGGACGCCGCGTCCACAAGTTTCACGGCGAAAACGCCTTCTTCGGCCGTCTTTGTCACCAGCTTTTCAAACATTTTCCGCATGGTCATTTTTTTCATAACAGGGACCCCCAAACAAAAAAATTAGATTGCGCGCCGGTCTATGACCTTTGCACAATCTAATAATAAATCTCGCGATCGCAAAAGTCAAGATTAAATTGTAAAAAATCAGAAAAAAATTTTCAAGCAAGGGCGGCGACCCCAGCCTGGAAGACTTCGTCGGCCGACAGAAAGCCCAGAATCCCGCGTGGATAGTTGTTCAACCAGTCTTCGACGGCCTGGACTGCTTTCGCCGGAACCTTCCCGAAGTCGGTTCCCTTTGGGAACCAGCGCCGGATCATTCCGTTTATGTTCTCATTCGTTCCGCGTTCATAGCTGGAATATGGGTGACAGTAGAAGATCTGTGTCCGCTTATGCCCTGGCCGGCGACAGGACCGTTCCATTCCCTCACAGTCGGCGAACTCCGACCCATTGTCGACGGTGATCGTCCGGAAGACCTTTCCGAACATTGCGCCGTATCGGCGTTCAAGGCGGTCAAGGGCGCGGACGACGCTTTCGGTGGTCTTGTCCTTCATTTTGATCATTATTTCCTTGCGGCTATTTCTCTCCGATAGGACCAGAAGAACTTCCTTCGTCCCTTTCTTGCCGACAACACAGTCCATTTCCCAGTCGCCCAGTTCTTCGCGGGTGTCTATCTCTGGGGGTCGCTTTTCAATGCTGGTCCCAGCCGCCGGCCGCGCGGCCTTTTTCGTGACGCGGGTATAGGTGCGCTTTTTCTGTCCCTTTCTGGGAAGGTGATTCTGTTCCAGGTGAAGGAAGACGCCTTTCTTGATGTATGAATACAGCGTTGCTTCACAAATCGTCGTGTCGAACTGGACGCCCTGGGCCTTGATCTCTCCCAGGACAGCCGCCGGCGAATACCCATTATTGACGATCTTGTCTTCGATATGGTCCGCAAGGCGTCGGTCTTTCCCGATTTTAAGGTCTGGACCCTTCGCCGCCAGGTTCGCCCTGTATGCCGCTTCGGCGATCTCTGGGCTGTACCTTGTTTCAGTGGTCAGGTCTGAATTAAGGTGTTCATACTGGCCGCGCTTGATTTCGTTGTAGATCGTGTTTCGGTGGACTCCGATGTCGTCAGCGATCTTCTGAACAGGATCGCCATGTTTCAGGCCGGCTTCGATTTTCAAGCGGTCGTCCCACGATAGATGTCTGAATCTGCGTCGTTTCATTGTATTCCCTCCCATAGAACAGAAAAAGGCCCCCGTCTGTGCCGTTTGGCATGGACGGGGGCTTCGTCGTGGTGTCAGATCAGATCGCGCGGCTGGACACCCAGGAAGTCGGCAATCCGAAGGGCGGCGGCCAGGGAAACAGTTTCGATCCTCTGTTCACCGCTTTCAAGTTTTTGAATCTTTCGGATATTCATTCCGACTCCTTCCGCCAGGGCGGCCTGTGTCAGCCCCCGATCACAGCGCAAGCGCGCGATTTTGGTCGTGTTCTTTGTGCTTCCCGATCTCATAGACGATCGCCGCCTTTCCTTGTTCTGCTTCTATATTACGCCTTTCACGGCGTAATGTCAAGGGGGAAAATGAACGACCCACGGGTTCCCCCGTGGGTCAAT
>CAYOWU010000149.1:0-2780 GCA_964407765.1 uncultured Lachnospiraceae bacterium | reverse complement strand
GCCTTCGGCGATGGGATTTTTGGCGTATGTCTCGGGATTTTGCCACATTTTGTGGCAAAACGCCTCGCGGGACAACACCTACTGAATAGTTACCAAATTTTATATTATTTCATATCTTTCTTACTTCCCAGCTTCACCGAAACCTTCTGCTCCTTATATTCGCCGCCTTCCGCCCGGTGCAGCGTCACTTCCACGGTCTCTCCGGCGGCATAGTATTCCAGCCGGCTGATCAGCTCTTCTGTGCTGGATACTTTGGTTCCGTCCAGGGCTGTCACGATATCGTTGGTGAGGATGCCCGCCTGCTCAGCCGGACCGTTCTTGGTCACCTCTGCCACGAATACGCCTGTGGGCATTCCGTACATCTGGCTGATTTCCGCGGACACGTCTTTGCAGGAAATGCCAATGTAGGAGGCTTTATTTTCATCCACTTTTTCGCGGGTGACTCTGCTCATCAGGTCGTCCAGGATGGGCATGGCTGTGGAAATGGGGATTGCGTATCCCATGCCTTCCACCGCGTTGTCCGCCAGCTTGGCTGAGTTGATGCCGATGACCTGGCCCCTCATGTTCAACAGGGCGCCGCCGCTGTTTCCGGGGTTGATGGCTGCGTCTGTCTGAATGCACGGCGTGGTCATGTCTTCCACATAACGCTCCAGCGCACTCACGTAGCCGGAAGTCACAGACTGGCCGTATCCCAGCGCATTGCCGATGGCCACCACCTGCTCGCCCACCACCAGGTCTTCGGAACTGCCCAGCTGGGCAATCTTAATCCGGCCCAGAGTTTCCTGGGGAATCTCGGCTTTCTTCACCGCAATCACAGCCAGATCGTTTTCTACGTCGGTGCCCTTAATCTGTGCGGAAACCGCATTGGCTGTGTCCACGCCCATCTGGTTTCCATTGTCCTCCTGGGCCTGATCCGCCGCAATTCCTTCCGCCGCCGCGGATTCCTCGGACTTCTCATCGCCCATAAAGCACACGCTTAAGGTCTTGGCTCCTTCCACCACATGGTTGTTGGTGGCGATTAAAAGCTCCGTGTCGTTTTCACCCACGATGATGCCGGAACCGCTGCTCTGGCCTTCGTATTCCTGGGTTCCGCCTCCGCCCCAGCCAAATATGTCAAAGGTCGGAATCTCCTGGATGCTGATGGAAGTGATGGCCACCACCGAAGGCATGGTGTTTTTGGCCACATCCGCCACGCTTGAGGTTCCCACCGGCAAAACCGCCGCCTGGCTTTTATTCTCCGCCGTTTCCGATTTCTTCTCCCCGTTGTCCGCAGGGGCCATCGTGACGGTTCCCACAGAGGGGCTTTCGCTGGGGCCAAAGAAATGGTTGCTCACTGCATTGACGCCCTGGAATGCCACGCCGGCCACCAGGCCAAACACCAGGCCCCCGGCCACCACTGCCGTCACCTTTTTGCCCAGGCCGCTTCCCTTGTTTTTCTTTTTATTCACCGGCGGTTTGGGCGGCTGCTGATAGGAGGACCGCTCTTCCTTTCTGCCCGTCTGATAATACCCATAGGTCTGCCGCCCCGTATAACTGTTCTGACTGCCGAAATTGTCATGGCCGCTCTGGGATGCGGGCTTATAGGAAACCTCCGCCCGCTCCTGCCGCTCCTTTGGCCCGCTGTGTTCCGATCCGTCCGATCCGTCAATTAAAATAAAATCATTCCCCATACTTTCGTTCTCCTTTCCATCACTCTTACGCGCCTCTCACTTTATGGGTACAGTCTAACAACGAAATGTGTTGAATTTGTGATGGAACGTTTAAAAAAAGGTGAAACCAGTTCTTTATTCCACGGTCACGGATTTCGCCAGATTCCGGGGTTTATCCACGTCCAGGCCCTTGCCCAGGGACACATAATATCCGAAAAGCTGCAGCGGAACCACCGCCAGTGAATTGGCAAAATACGGGTTCGTCTCCGGGATGTACACCACATAATCCGCGCTTTTTTCCACTTCCGTATTGCCGGCGGTGGCCACCGCCATGACGAAAGCGCCTCTGGTGCGAACCTCCTGTATGTTGCTGAGCATTTTTTTGTACAAATCCTCCTGAGTGACCAGCGCCACCACCAGCGTGTCCTCCTCAATCAGGGAAATGGTGCCATGCTTCAGCTCTCCAGCCGCATAGGCCTCGGAATGGATATAGGAAATCTCTTTTAATTTCAGCGAACCCTCCATAGAAATGGCGTAATCGATGCCCCTTCCGATAAAAAATACATGCTCTGTGGCCAGATACCGGTTGGCAAAATGCTGCAGCTTTTCTTTTCCTCCCAGCAAAAATTCAATCTGATCCGGAAGCTTTTTCAGATCGTGAACCATATCCGCAAACTGCCGCTCGTCAATCTCATTTCTGACTTTGGCAAAATGCATGGCCAGCAGATATTCCGCAATCAGCTGGGCGCTGTACGCCTTGGTGGTGGCCACGGCGATCTCCGGCCCGGCCCAGGTGTACATCACATTGTCGGCCTCCCGGGCAATGGAACTGCCCACCACGTTGACGATGCCTAGGGTGCGCACGCCCCGGCTTTTGGCCTCCCGCAAAGCCGCCAGCGTGTCCGCAGTTTCCCCGGACTGGCTCACCACAATCACCAGCGTGCCCGGCTGGAAAATGGGATCCCGGTAACGGAACTCGGACGCCAGGTCTGCCTCCACCGGTATCCGGGCCAATCCCTCGAACACATACTTGGCCGTCACCCCCGTGTGATAGGCCGACCCGCAGGCCACAATGTAGATCTTGCTGATGGCGCGGATTTCCTCCTCGGTCATCCCCAACTCTTCGATTAC
>CAYOWU010000148.1:0-2822 GCA_964407765.1 uncultured Lachnospiraceae bacterium | reverse complement strand
TTAAAAAGTTCAAGATTAGATGCAGTGTTAAACTCTGTATTCGCAAATATAAAAAGATCATCTAAATATGACATCTGTGATATATTCAAGAACATAGATACTGAAGCAGAAACTGTTGGAAATAGTCAAAGCAACAGAAGTGAAATCTATTCGAATATCTTAGATGCATTTGCAAGCGTGGCATTCAACTTGGATAATTCAGATTCTGATCTATTCTCAAAACTATTTGAATTCTTATTAAATATCAAAGACACTAATAACCGAATGAGTCTTAGTAATGGTATATATTACACACAACCAACAATATCTAAATTATTAAGAGAAATCAGCAATTTATATGTTAAAAATCCTAAGAATGTCTACGATCCAACTTGTGGAAGTGGTTCATTACTATCTGAGTATGCACTATATAACAATAACGCTACATTCTACGGACAAGAACTAAATGAAGTGCCATCTATCTTATGTAGAATGAATATGATACTTCATAATGTAAAAGATTATCATATTACTAATGCCGATACATTACTAACATATAATCCAGATGAAAAAGACAAGTATGATCTAATTCTTGCGAACCCACCTTTTGGTATAAAGTGGAAAAGAGTCGCTATAAGGGAAGATGATGAACGTTTCAAGGATAAACCTGCACCACCAGAGAATTACGCTGACTTTGCTTTCATATACCACATCATCTATACATTAAACCCAGATGGAATTGCTTTAGCAATTGACACTCCTAACATGTTGAAAAGAACAAACTTAGAGGAAATCGAGGTTAAAAAACATCTAATAGACAGCAATGTAATTGATGCAATAATACTTCTACCAGCAAAAGCATTCTTAAGAACTGATACTGGTACTTGCCTATTCGTAATTAGAAAGAACAAAGAAGATAGAAACATCTTATTCATTGATGCAAGCCAAATCTACATGGAAGAAAAGAAACAAAGAATCTTAAGTGATACCAACATCAACAATATCATAGAGTTATTGTTAGGTAGAAAAAGCATAGATGGAGTATCCCATTTAGCAACACCAGAAGAAATCGTCAAGAATAACTATTCCTTACACATAAGTGATTATGTAAAATATGGTAAGCAAAACACAATTACTTCAGTGAAAAAAGTTCAGCTTACGGACTTTATATATCAAAATGAAGAAGCATACAACTACAAACTACGCATACAATTCAATGATCAAATAATCAAAGCAAACAAGGTTATATTTGATATGCTTGATAAATTAGAACAAGAAGACAAGATTGAATTAGTTCCATTAAATATATTAGTAGATATACGATCAGGATCAAAACTTAGTTACTTAAAAATAGAAACTAATGATTCATTTCCATGTCGATACATAACATCAAAGGAAATACAAGATGGAACAGTAATTATTGATAATCCTATGCAATATACTGGATATGATATTCCTAACCCAACAAGAATTAGACAAGAAGATGCAGATGATTTCATCAAAAAAACCAATCTAGAAAATGGTGATATTCTTTTCACACTCTATGCTGGCGGTACAAAAGCTGCGATAGTAGAAAATCCAAACTATATATATTGTGATACTGTATTCTGCTTAAAGATAAAGGAAAAAGCAAAAGAAATCCTTACTCCTGCATATCTAAGATATGCACTAGAATCTGATGTATTTAAAAGAGAAGTAGATGCTTGTCTTAATCAAAATAGCAATGTTCCATACATCAAAATTGAAGATTTAAGAAACTTAAAGATTCCTTTGATACCATATAACGATCAAACAAGTCTTTGTTTATTATTGGCAGCACTAGAAATACAACATAAAAAACTTGAACTAGCATTAGAATCTGAAAAAGAGATATATAACTATAGATTCCGTTCTTGTGTAGATAGAACATTCAATAGTGCATTAAATAAGTAAAGGAAAGAGGCAACTCTTTCCTTTATTATATAATCAACACTCCGATTATCTTCTATTTTTCTTATATGCTTTAAGTGCTGAAACAACATATTCCTCAATATATCTCTTATCTCTCTTAAGTAGATCATAAGGTAGGACACTTACTATACTTTCTTTATTAAAAGATATTTTCTCATTCTGATTCCCCTTCTTTTCAGCAAAAATCTTCTCTAGCTTATCTGCAGTTAGTTTCTTACTAGCACTCAATTTTCTGATTCTAATTGCTTGAGCATGCGAAGGACTTAAATCATCATAAGTCATAGTAGAATACACTAACATTTGCTCATCTTTATTTAGATATGATAGTTCTACTGCAGGTCTAATACCCATAGTTATATTATGCTTGTCATTTGATTTAGCAGTATTATCTACAATCTTTAAAAGTTCTGGTATTAAATATGTTAACCTTATATATCTTTTTACATTTGTTGATGAATCACCAAGTTGCTTACCAATCACTTCTGAAGATAACTTTGGACCCTCAGGGACCAAAGTTATTTTGCCTTGATGTTTCATTGCATCCATTCTCATTTTGTAAGCAAAAGCTCTTTCACTTGGAAGTATCCTCTCCCTTTGAAGATTAGAATCAACCATAAATATTGTTGCTTCATCATCTGACAAATCTTTAATATAAGCCTCTACTTCCTCTGCACCATTTAGTTCTAAAGCTTTCAATCTTCTATGTCCAGAAACCATCTCATATTTATCACCCTTCACCCTAACAATCACGGGATTAAGTAAGCCATTATCTTTAATACTTTGTGCTAGTTCCCTAAGGGAACAATCTTCCTCAACAATAAATGGATGATCTTTGAAAGGTTCTATATCCTTTATCTTAATAATACTAACCTCATTCATTTTACATCCTCACA
>CAYOWU010000147.1:0-2865 GCA_964407765.1 uncultured Lachnospiraceae bacterium | reverse complement strand
TTTGCCGTAGCTGGCTTCGCCCTCCGCGGCGATTTTTTCAACGGTGGCGTTGATGTTGGCGATAGAGTCCCCCTGCTCCTGGCTGTTTACGATCCAGTATCCTGTTTTCAGGGACGGATCGACTTCCTGCATAGCTTCCCGGAGGTTATAATACGCTTCGCCCATTCCATAAGCCAGGCCGCTTCCTGTGGCGCCGCCCAGACTGGTCTTCAGAGCGTTAATTTTTTCCTGCAAATTGGCCTTGGCCGCATCGTTTGCGTTTTCCGTGGACAATCCTTCGGCCTGCGTAAGCAATGCCTGCGCTTTATCCATCGTCAGGTTATATCTCTGGTAAAATGTACTGCCGTTGGCGATATCACTCAGAGCGATAACCATATCTTTATTTAAGTCGGGCATCTGCGGACTATTTCCATCGTATCCATATGAGTACCAGAACAGGCCATCGTCCCTTTGGTATTTATCCCGAACAACGCTCAGCGCATTGACAACCCTGCCGTCATCTGCAGTTAGTGAAAACATTTCTTCGATATTTACATTTGCTCCGACCAAACCGCTTAACAGACATCCCTGAGTATTGGTGTTGGGGGAAAATGAAATATGTTTGAACATTCCCGCCGGGATTCCGTCGGTGCGCTGCTCTTTCTTCAGGTATTTCACCACATACATAATCTCATCCGGCGTTAAATCCGGAGCCGCAACCGCCAGGTTCCAGCCGTTAATATCCCGATCGTAATAGACATTCATTATCTGGCTCTTCAACCTTTGAGTCATCGTAGTGATACCGGTATATTTTCCATTATTCGTATCTTCCTTCTCAATGCCTGCCGCCTTTGCGGCCAGCAGATACCAGACATTGTTGGCGTATGCGCCTCCCCCTTCCTTCAGAAGCCCCTCTACATAATTTTTCCCGTTATAATTATATGGGTTTTCCCCCAGAATGATCAATGACAGGATAGTGGCTCCCCAGTCGGTTGCCTGATTAAAGTTATGCTTCTTCGGATCGGAGATATAAGCCCTTTTAAAGTCAAACTGCGGATCCAGCGCCGCGTTTATAAAGATATTCCAGTAACCGCCAAATGTACTTTGTCTCTGTTGTTCCGGGGTTTTTTTTATGGCCGAGAGCATTTGTTCTGCCGTGTTCTTTGTGGATTCCGGAAGGGTCAGCGCAGGAATCGTGCCGTCCGCCTCCCTCCGGAACAAGTAATAATTTTGCTTCGTTATGCCGTCCGGCGCGGTAAGTTCCACGTCGATAACCATAGGATTATCGCTGAGTACAGCCGGCGCATCTTTTCCGTTTACCTTGCAGGTAGCTTTTTCGTGATCTTCCGGATTTTCAGAAATATCAGGATTCAGGTTAATGGCCCCGTCCGCCGAAAAAGCATAGTATTTTTTTTCCGGATCGAATGAAGTCGCCGAGCCAGTATTGTAATCCAAAAGGCTGGCCCCCGTTATCCCCAGATCGTTCAGACTTATGCTGGGGGAAGTCCGATTCAGAACAATAGACTGCCGCTTGCCGTTGATCTCCACCACAATCTTCTCAACGTCGTCTTCCACGGTTACGGCCTGGTAAATTCCGAACCGGGTTCCGTCTCTTGTTTCGTCAATCGCTGGCTCGACGATCTTCCACTCAGCCGACGGGGCATCCAATACAATTCCCACCAAAAGCTGTTTAAACTGACCGTCTCCTGGCGCTTGTTTCTCTATCGAGGCTGTCCAGTCCCCCGTTTCTTCCGGTTTTCCTACTGTACATTGCCTAAAAGGGATAGAAGCAGAGTTATTGATGTCTCCCAATCGGGATACATCCAGATATTTGATTTTCACATTCTCTGGCGGTTCGGGCCTGCTGCCCGCCTCCCCTTCCCAGTTTATCAGATAGACGCGGCTGCTTATACTTCTCCCTCCAAAAAAACCATTAATGCCCGATCCGTTTGAAACATTGGGATTTCCATCGATGGAGCGGACTTCTATAATGTTCAGGCCGTTTTTCAGATACAGCGCAGGGCTTCGGTTGATGCCCAAGCTGTCGCTGGAATTAGCAAAGCACTCAGGCGTTTCCCCATTAATGCTGACATAGTTTTCCCCCACTGACAGCCACCGCAATCCTTCTCCATTTGAAGCATCTCTTATTTCAGCAGTGTGTTCATAATCCCGGAACAGTTCTACCGAAACCGCCTTTGTGGCTCTTTCCATGGTATATTCCTGAACAGCCTTTGTATCCGCATATACAAAATCCGCATTATCTGAAACAGTTTTTTGTTCAGTTTCGTCAAACAGATACATCTCTGTAAAAGGAGCGCTATACGAACCGGCGCCGCTTCTAGAGGGATTTTGTATAATTAGTGTGACCGTTTCTCCATTGACATCAAAGTACAGACAAACTGCTCCGCTGCCGCCCTGCCAGCCAAAGGTTGCTATCTCTATAATTAAGGTAAATGTTTTCTTTTCTCTATCAAATGTAATACCTAAAAAGTTTTTCTCATCTTTTTCAAAAACTGCTTCCTCAACTACCAGTTCCTTCTCTGCATAGGGAGAATGGACTGTCACTTGCGGAATCTCTTCTGAATTGTAGGTTCCCTGAATGCCTATGTAAGTGGAAGTGCTTTTTGTAACACTGTATACATTATCCTGTCCTTCTATCTTTTCTATTGCGACACCCTTTGAATCAATTTTCTCCGCTATATTATTTTTCCAGTTAGAATAATATTTCTGTAAAACAAAAGAATCCTGCCCAGCCGACGCATCCGCCGCCCGCACCGGCACACATCCCATAAATATCCCCAAAAGAAGGATAGCCACACTCACGATGGGCAGCCTTTTAAACATCATTTTTATAATTTCCAACACATATCCCTTTTTCTTCATTGG
>CAYOWU010000146.1:0-2875 GCA_964407765.1 uncultured Lachnospiraceae bacterium | reverse complement strand
TTCCAACCTCTTTAAGTAAGAGGCTGATTCCTCCAGGAGCACAGCCTGTTCAGGGTAAGCGCTTAATAAAATACCGGATATACAAAATCTCGCAGTTCCTATACAATAAAGATAAGAACTGCGAGATTTTTCTATTTTATGCAAGCGTTTTACTCTATATTACATTGCACCAGAACACTTCGCAATGACAGTTTCATCCCAAGGCGCCAGTTTTGCAAATTCTGTATCTGTCATTTTAGTGCCAGGCAGATTCTCTAACAAATAATTCAGATATTTGTAGATGTTCAGCTCATGTGCTCTGGCCATTTCAATCATGGTATATACGATTGCACTTGCCTCTGCACCTTTCGGCGTATCACTGAACAGCCAGTTCTTTCGCCCAAGCGTAAAGGGCCGGATGGAATTCTCTGACAGGTTATTAGAAAAACTGCACCGGCCATCTTCTAAATATGTCATAAACAGGTCTTTGTGATTTTGGGCATAATTCACCGCTTTCTCAAGACGGGTCCCCTTTTTGGGGGACTGCGATGAGAGCCATATCCAAAAAGCATCCAGAACAGGCTTCTCCTTTTGGAGGCGGTATTCTTTGCGCTGTTCAAAACTGTGCCCTTTTATACGCGACTGTCTTTCGTATTCAAACAGCCGATTGCAATACTGGACAGCCTGGGCTGCTGGATTGCTGTAGTCCAGTTCTTTTCCCTTAGGGATTGCCTCTACAAAATATCTTCGCAAATGAGCCCAGCAACAACAGCGTTTTACATCCGGCAGATTATTATATCCCTGGTAGCCATCGGTCTCTAAGTATCCTTTGAAACCTTTCAGGAATTCTATGGCGTTGAATTTTGCCCGGGTTTCTGTATAGTTGTAAAGAATGATGGGAGGCAGACCATCTTCCCCGGTACGAAAAAGCCACATATAGGAATCCGTCTGCGCATTACGCCCTGGCTCTTTAAGCACCTGGACTCTTGTCTCATCTGCCATAAGAAACCGGCGCTTTAAAAGTTCCCGATGAAAGTATTCATACAGCGGACGGAAGTAGTTTCCGGCGCAATAGACGATCCAATTGGCAAGGGTTGCCCTTGACAGGAGAACACCCATCTGTTTCCAATCCTGCTCCTGGCGGTATAATGGCATAGCATTGGCATATTTCTGGTACATCACCCATGCGGCCGCAGAAGCAGATGCATAACTATGGGGAATCAATGCCTCCGGCACGTTTGCTTTTACAAACTGGATATTTCGCTCCATAGCAGATGCAGCAGAACATTTCGGACACTTTGCCGTTTCACGGTAGATATTGACAACTTCACCCTTTGCCGGAGTAAAACGGAATTCACGCCGGACAAATTCCTTCCCGATGACTTCCATTTCCGTGCCACAATCTAAGCAATGTTTCTGATCTTCAGAGATCGGGAGTACCTCATCCCTGGATGGGACTCCTTTAAAAATTTCATCACTGGTGCGCTTAGCCTGACGTGTATGCTCTTTGACGGTGACCGTTTCAGATTCTTGTGTCTCATCCAATAGCTTTGCTTCCTGCTCCGCTTCATTAAACAGACTTAACTGTCCTGCGATATTTTTTGATTTTTCGCTGGAAGTACCGAAGAGTTTTCCTGTAAGATACTCTACCTGCTCACGCAGGCCTGCAATCGTGGAATTGCATTCTTCTACTGTGCTGCGGAGAGATGCGATCAGTTCATTCTGACTGCTGATGACTCTATTTAATTGCCTGATCATATCTTTCTGCTCCATGATCCTGGAGTCTTCTGCATTCTTCGCCATTGGTTTCCTGCCCCTTCCGGATACTTCTATTTTACCATAAGAAGTTCTGGAAAAGAAGCAGAAAATACGGTGTCTTCAGGGATTGCAGCAATATTAGACTGTCTCATCCGAAAGCCTTTTATGTGGCTTGTTTTGAAGAACTGTCCTCTGTATTCTCAGAAATCCGGAATGCTTTTGGCTGTTCGATCTCAAGCCCTGACATCAGCCAGTCGAATTGCTGCCAGGTAAGTGATCTTACCTCTTCGGAATTTCGCGGCCAGCGGAATCGTCCCTGTGCCTCCATCCGTTTATAAAGAAGTAAAAATCCATCCCCTTCCCAGAGCAATGCCTTGATCCTGTCACATCTTTTCCCACAGAACAGATACAGGGCTCTGCGCCTGGGATCCATATGGAGTTTATCCTGCACAACAGCACACAGTCCATCAATAGCACGCCTCATGTCTGTATAGCCGCAGACGATATAGATTTCATCTGCAGCTGTAATATCGCCTAACATAATGTTCTCCTCAGGGTTTGGAGCACTTGTTCAAGAAAACCGGCATCTGTTCCCTGCGGTATCCGGACGGTAACTCCTGACATAAACAGTTCTATTACCGGAATTTTAGATAATGCGGATGCAGAATAAGGAATCGATTCAGAAATGGCATCCGCTTCCAGTCTGGGAGCGGATGGTTCTTGAAAATCAATTTTTACAATCTCCTGCTTGATAGAATTCCTGCCTTTAACAGCAGAAGGGATATCAGGTCCTCCTTTTTGGCGTAGACGCTTCACCCAGTTATAAAAGGTTCCCGGCTTAATGTTATGCTCTAAACACCATTGATAGTCCGTAAGACCACTGGATCTGCATTCCATGATCAAACGGTATTGTTCATCAGCAGTGACTGGTTTCGCCCGCATAGGCTTCTCCTCCCTCATAGTGTAGTAAAATGCCGCATTTATTGAATCCTAGCATATAGAGTATAGTAAAATGCTTGCATTTCTAGCTACTATTATGGATTAAAAACCGAATGTTGTCACTCCGTCAGTTTATTTTGCGCTTACCTTAAATATATTTCTTTCTGTCTGGAATTATTATAATATCTATCATCATCTT
>CAYOWU010000145.1:0-3073 GCA_964407765.1 uncultured Lachnospiraceae bacterium | reverse complement strand
AGAATCTCTAAAAACTATAATACTTCCTACTAACGAATTGAGAATCGAACTCCCGGAACCTTACATCGTTCGTGAAAAATCTTCGGATTCTGTGTCCTCAGATGAACCAAAAGAATCTCTCAAAATATCAACCGATAGTCAAAGATTTAAAAACGAGCCTAATGAACAGAGGCCCAATATATTACACGATTTTCCAGTTGAACTTGTTCTGCAACAAATACAACTTATTGTAAAAATTGTAAAAAATTTTTTTAAGAATATGTTCGGATATTTAGTCAAGATTAAGAATCATGCATTTGCAATCATTATAGTAATACTATTAGTCTTGTTTATAATATTAGTTTGCGTGATATGTATTCATGACACTTTATCAAAACAATCAATTTTACGGGATATAGAAACAGTACCTCAATATGCAGAGGAAGAATTGATGAAAATACCTCCAGATGAAATCAATATATTAAACAAAGAAATATACCTTCCGTTAGGTGAGGATTATCGGATACCTGTTGAAACCATACCACGTAGATTAGTTCCTTATGAATTGGTTTGCGAAAGTGAAAATACAGATATTGTAGATGTCGAATCAACTTATGACCTATGTATTAAAGTTACAGATGAATTGAAAGACAATTCAGAATCTCAAACCACTATAACGGTATCTGCCTATTACAACAAAAAAATTAATGATAAAATGACCGTGTTTGTAATATCGCCAAATGATCAAGGATCACTAGTGGGTGGCAAAAACAATAACGAATCTCCCGGTAATCCTGAGTCCTATTAGCTGAAAAATTTTGAGGGGTGTATGACATGAAAAAAACTATTACGGCTTTTTCTTCAGTGGCTATAAGGATAGTTGTATTTTTGGCTATATTATCGATACCTACAATGGTTTTTGCTTGGGGCGATAACTCCGGCAACCCTGACGGTCGCCCAGAATACACCGAAGAAATGATCAATAACGGTGTTCTTGGTGACACTATTACCTTTAACTCCATCAGCGATAATCCCATGGGGCATGAGTTCAACTTTGTTGGTACTCGTGAAAACAATGGAGTTAATCTTGGCAAAGATAATGTCTGGAATGCAGATAGTATCAACGTTGAAGACGGTAAGACTTATATTGTGCGTCTTTATGCCCATAACAACAACCCAAGAGGTCGTGATGCCGTAGCGAAAAATGTTAAGGTTGCATTTAATATCCCAGGCGATACGGCTAATACTATCCGCGTAAATGGTTTTGTAAGCTCTTCGAACGCTACTCCAACCGAATATTGGGACCACGTTGACTTTACATCAGATCAGCCTTTCCATTTGGAATACATCGCTGGTTCTGCTCGACTTTTTAATAATGGTGCAGCTAATGTCGAAAGTGCGGATGATCGCGGTGCTGTTATCAGTGATGATTTGGTTCGCAATCCTAACGGTGTCAAAATTGGCTACGACACTATCGATAGTGGTTGCATCCCAGGCTGCTACCAGTATGATGAATTTGTGTCTATTCTCGTAAAAGCAGTGTTCGAGCCGGAATATACTATCCAAACAAGTGTCCGCCCTGCCGGCACCAAAGGCAAAAACTGGACTGACTTACTAGAAG
Organism: uncultured Lachnospiraceae bacterium; assembly: GCA_964407765.1. GTDB lineage: Bacteria > Bacillota > Clostridia > Lachnospirales > Lachnospiraceae > MGBC164599. The sequence goes on along the minus strand of CAYOWU010000145.1, from coordinate 1,473 downwards.
TCAATGTTGGTGACGAAGTTGAATACCAGATTGAATACGAAAATACTAGCAACGAGAACCAGTATAACGTTATGATCCGTGATCTTTTGCCACGCAATCTTGAATACGTTGCCGGCTCTACCAGATTATGGAATGAGGAATTCACTGGAGCTACAATTAGGCAGGACGACCTCGTAACTGAACGTGCTATTAATATCGGAAACTATGCTCCAGGCGCGAATGCGTATGTTCGTTTTAATGCTCGCGTTATTGATAAAGACCTCGCTGAAGGTTCTAATACTTTAGTAAATTGGGGGCATTGTACGGTCGGGGAAACAGTAATGCAGGATTACGCTGGGGTAGTCTTATATAAAGATACGAAATTTACAAACACAATGATAGTACTTACTTTTTTGGTGATAACCTGTCTGCTTATTATTTCCGCACTTTTGGGTAAGTTACGCGAAGAGAAGCGTATGTAAATTGCATATTTCTTATTAAAGAGACGCTTTTTTTGCAGTGTCTCTTTTTTGGTTGAGTAGACGAGGGGAGTTCCACCACAAGACTTTCATAGAAACCGTTTGTGAACCCCTTAGCTCATATGACGCCCATTATCCAGCCGCTGGCAATATCTCGATTTTCCAGTGTATAAACAGGCTCCTCTCCTGTCACGCTTTGCTTTCCAGCCATCATCTTTCCAGATATTTCACCTGTCTACTTAACAAAGGACATATCATCTGCACCAGCACTTATTAATGATTTCTTAAGCATACTTTTAGCTTTGTCCGGAGTGGATATGTCGATATACTACAGTGCCGTCGGCTCTGCTGGCAACTATTGGTCCCATGTCTCTAGCTCATCTATCAACGCTTACGCCCTATGCCCACATTCTTGCTAACGTTTCTCTACCCTATAACTGGAATCGTTACTATGGCTTTTTTCTCCGCTGTCTATATCCAGTCTAACCTGTGATGAAGAAGAAAGATGAGTTTATTGTAAACACAAAAAAGAATAAGCGGATTATAGCGTTTACATTTTCTTCCGCTGAAGCTATGTCAAAATCCCCCTTCATATACCTTGCTCAAACGCTTATAAATATGGGTTTAAGACTCTATACGTAAATTATTAATTGTTATATTTATTATCTCGTTTTTACAATATTCTGGATATATAACAAAACATATTTCACGAACAAATTCCCAATCATTAATGGTTGCATTATATTGTCCTAAATCAATAAAATATTCTTTTAAAACTCCTGCTTCAAATTCTATTTTCCTCTTACACAGTTCGACTCGATCAGATTTTATTTCGAACCACATACTTTTGACATTTTGTGTCGCAATAGCTGAGAATTTCAATAATGATTGATTGAGAATATATTTTCTCCAATCACGACGTGGTAATGAGCGAATATATATGCCAGCCCATCTGTAATTATCGTTATCTTGTGTTAATGTGCTAAAATCCGCTTTAAGCAATAAAGATTTATTT
>CAYOWU010000144.1:0-3200 GCA_964407765.1 uncultured Lachnospiraceae bacterium | reverse complement strand
AGGAATATATTGAGGATTCCACGGAAAAGATCCGTCAGGCCCGTCAGCTTTTGAAGGAGGAGGGGGCAGAGCTCCCCATTCAGGTTGACGGCGGGATCAACGATCAGACGCTTCCTCTTGTGTTGGAGGCGGGCGCCAGCCGGATTGTGGCGGGGTCTTACCTCTTTCGGGGGGATTTGATCGAAAACATTGCAAAGGCCAGAAGGATCATGGGCCGTTATACGGAATAGTTAGGAGTGACATGCGTATTGCATTGCTAAGCGGGGGCGATATCCAGAGCGATTTTGCCCTTGCCTTTTTGGAAGAGCAAAAATTTGATAAAATCATAGCTGTAGACAAAGGGCTGGAATTCTGCCATCAAAACGGCATCCTTCCCCAGGGGATTGTGGGGGATTTTGACAGCGTAAAGGAAGGGCTTTTGCGGGAATACATAGCCCGGCCGAAAATACGCTTGCGCAGGCTTTGTCCGCAAAAGGACGATTCGGACACGCAGTCCGCCTTTCATATGGCCATGGAGATGGGGGCGTCGGAGATCGGGATTTTGGGCGGCACGGGAAGCCGGATGGATCACGTGTTCGCCAATCTGGAGCTTTTGTTCTATGGATTATCGGTGGGGGTCCGCTGTTATCTGGCAGACGCCCACAATTATATTTGGGCCGCCGACCGTCCTCTGACGCTGCGCCGCGATGGCCAGAAGGGGAAATATGTGTCTATGTTCGCTTTCGGGGGGCCTGTGGAGGACCTGACCTTGGAGGGGTTTGCCTATCCGCTGAAAAACTACAGGCTGACTGGCCGCGACTGCGGGCGGACGCTGAGCAATGAGATTGTGGAAGAAGAGGCCCGCATTTCGTTTGAAAAGGGATGTCTGCTGCTGGTGACGTCCAGGGATTAAAGGAGGAAAATACAACATGAAACTAGGAATCGTAGGTCTGCCCAATGTGGGAAAAAGCACCCTGTTTAATTCTCTGACCCGTGCGGGGGCGGAGTCTGCCAATTATCCGTTTTGCACCATTGACCCCAACGTGGGGATTGTGTCCGTGCCGGATGAGAGGCTTAAGCTTCTGGGGGATTTCTACCAGTCCAAGAAGGTGACCCCGGCGGTCATTGAATTTGTGGACATTGCGGGGCTGGTGAAAGGCGCCTCCCAGGGGGAAGGTCTGGGAAATCAGTTCCTGGCCAATATCCGGGAGGTGGACGCCATCGTGCATGTGGTGCGCTGTTTCGAGGACGAAAACGTGGTCCATGTGGACGGCTCTATCGATCCGCTGCGGGACATTGAGACGATTAATCTGGAGCTGGTTTTTTCTGATCTGGAAATCTTGGAGCGCAGAATCGCCAAGACGGTAAAGGTGGCTCGAAATGACAAGAAAGCCGCCGGCGAGCTGAAATTCCTGGAGAAAGTGAAAAGCCATCTGGAGGCCGACCAGCTCGCCATCACTTTGCCGCTGGAGGGCGAGGCGGAAGAGGCCTGGATGAGCGAATACAATCTCCTGACCTATAAGCCGGTGATCTACGCCGCCAATGTGGCCGAAGAAGATCTGGAACAGGATGGGGCCGGCAATGAACATGTGGAGAAGGTGCGGGCGTACGCCGAAAAACAGGGCAGCGAAGTATTCGTCATCTGCGCCCAGATTGAGCAGGAGATTGCGGAGCTGGATGACGACGAGCGGAAAATGTTTTTGGAAGATCTGGGATTAAAAGAGTCCGGATTGGAAAAACTAATCAAAGCCAGCTATCGTCTCCTGGGCCTGCACAGCTTTCTCACGTCCGGGGAAGACGAGACCAGGGCCTGGACGGTGAAGCTGGGCACGAAGGCGCCCCAGGCGGCCGGGAAAATCCATACCGATTTTGAGCGGGGCTTTATCAAAGCGGAAGTGGTGAATTACCAGGATCTTTTAGACTGTGGCTCTTATGCGGGCGCCCGGGAGAAGGGCCTGGTGCGCATGGAAGGCAAAGAGTACGTGGTGCAGGACGGGGACGTCATACTGTTTCGTTTTAACGTTTAGGTGATTGTATGAATATGTCGATAAATTTCCCCCACCTGGGAATCCATCTGGAGCATGTCGGGAAAACGGTGCGTGTGCTGGGCATTGATATTGCCTATTACGGAATTGTCATTGCTTTGTCCATGATTCTGGGCGTCGGGCTGGTTCTTTGGGAGGTCAGAAAGACCGGGCAGGACGAGGATTTTTACTTAAATATGCTGATTCTGTCCATCTTAATCGGCGTAGTGGGGGCCAGGGCTTATTATGTGTTTTTTTCATGGGAAAATTACAAGGACAATCTGTGGGAAATATTCAATACCAGGGGCGGCGGCCTGGCCATTTACGGGGGCGTTTTGTTTGGCGTGACGACGGCGTGCGTATACAGCAGAAGCAAGAAGGTCCCCCTGGGGCAGATGACGGATACGGCCTGTCTCGGCCTGATCCTGGGACAGATCCTGGGCCGGTGGGGGAACTTTTTCAACCGGGAAGCCTTTGGTGAGTATACGGACAATCTGTTAGCCATGCAGCTTCCGGTGGACGCGGTGCGAAAAAGCGAGATCACTTCCCGGATGTGGGAGCATGTGCAGAACATACAGGATGTGGCCTATATTCAGGCGCACCCCACTTTTTTATACGAAAGTCTGTGGAATGCATTGGTATTGGCTTTTTTGCTGTGGTTTCGGCGCAGGAAGAAGTTTCAGGGGCAGGTATTCTGCTTGTATCTGATCGGATACGGCGTGGGCCGCTTCTGGATCGAAAGCCTGCGTACGGATCAGCTGAAGTTTTCAGTGGGAGGAGCGCAGGTTGCGGCATCTCAGCTGTTGTCTTTGATTCTGGCAATCGGCGCGGGGGCGGTTGTCCTAGTCCTTGGCCACAGACAAAAAAGCGCGGAAAAATAAACGGAAATACTTTAAGAAGAGCAGGTGCGGTTCAGTGAATCATGAGACAGCGAAGAAAAGAGCGGCGAAGGCCAAAGGCCTCAGGCTGCGGCGGAAGATTGAAAGAAAAAGAAAGAATCTGAATGATCGCATTAAGGAAAAGGAAGATCTGTTAAAGCAGCAGAGACTCAGCAGGGAGTTAGACTGTTTAATCGTGGAATACCTGGAATTAATGGGGTGAAATAAAGAAGGAAGGGATTGCCAAAAGCGCGGTCCTTTCTTTTTTTGGTGTGCCCGGTGGGCACACGTTCTAACGGGTGAAAGTCCCCAATCCGCC
>CAYOWU010000143.1:0-3218 GCA_964407765.1 uncultured Lachnospiraceae bacterium | reverse complement strand
CGCACATTGTCAAACCGTGTGCCGAAATACTGTTCTGCTTCGTCTGTTTTGCGGACATAGCGGTTGTAAACGATTACGCTGTCAACATAGCCTATTCCCATGGTCACGCCCTCATATTCCATGCCTTTATTGCTTGTTCTTCTGTTTCAAATACAGAATTAAACGCCTGACCAGATAACACACAATTTGCATGTTCAAACATGCTATGGAATATCCCATAAGTTACATATCCATTTGAAGGGCACTCTTTTTTCATAACATGCGCTTTTCCTCCGCAGAACGGACATGGTTTCAATTCTTCTTTACTCTCTTTCATTCTCTATCCCTCCGGTTCTTTTGGTTCTTCCGGCTTATCCTCCGGCGGTCTGCTTATCGGCGCATTTCTGACAGGGTAAGGGATTCCGGCGTACAAGAGATTCACTCCGTTGGAATCCGGGACTAATGCAAGGTATTCCCTCACGGTGTCCTGGTACAGCTTTTCTTGCGCCGTCTTATCTGACAAAACAGCGTCAATCAGCGTACTGCCGGATTCTGCCTTTGCCGTGTACGATATGGATTCACTGCCGGAGGAAACAGAAGATACCACTTTCCCACGAAGTGCGCCAGAATCGTCCGTGACGTACCCCTGTCCCTCTGACACTCGCTTGCTTGCCGCTTCAATCTGATACGCAATCTCAATCAGCTTGCAGACACACCGATTGACAGCTTCTACTGCGTCCGGGTCAGTTGGGTAGGCGAATTTCAGCTTATTCAGCGTGAGAATGTCTATCCGGCGGCAGGCTTCCCATGAAAGGCGGTTGAAGTCGGTTTCCGGCATGGAATTTTCGCCGTATATGCTTTTGTAATAGTCGTAGGTTACATATCCCATAGGCTACTCGCCATCTCCTGCAAAACTGGCATAAATAGAGATTTTTCCTCCGGTGATTTTGGAGATTATCTTGTTGACAGAATCCAGCTTCTCGCCCAGTTCATCAATCTTTTCCCTTGCGGCGTCCACTTCTGAACAATCAACCTCAACCTTAATATCCGACTTGCTTTCTCCAATCGTGCCGCAACAGCCGCCAAAATTCGGATAGCCGTAAAGCCTTGTCTGCATTTTGTGATACAGTTCGATATATGCCGCCGTGGGAAGTTTTGCAAGATTTTCTTCCAACATATCAATGTTTACCCTGCAATCTTCGCCTCTTTCAACGGTAATGTTTTTAATTGTTTCCATCTTTCCTCCAATCCGGTTTCCGGCATGAAATACTTGACATATCTCATGCCGGTATCCTCCTTATGCCTTTGCTGTCACCGTTGCATTTCCGGCTTTCAGTGCCTTGTATGCGCTGTCGCACTCTACCACGGTCACAACCTTTCCGGTCTGTGCCGTAATGTCTGCCGTGCCGTCCCATGCTGTCCATGTCTGCACGTTCTGTCCATAGGTTACAGATGTGGCCACATCGCCGACTTTATACTTATAGCTGTTTCCGCTGGTCTTTGCCGGGGAAACTGTCAGCTTCGTTGTGCCGGAAGTTGTCCCTGCCGCAGACGTAACCGTCAATGTGCCTAACTGGTCATCACTGCCGCCAACGACAAACTGCAAGCCATTGATGCGCTTATTCAGAATAAATACATCGCCGTAGGATTCCTCGAAGTATACCCACTTGCCGTCCGTTCCTGCGCTCGGCGGGTCAAGCTTCACGAACTCGTACTTGTCCGGGGTAATCACGCAAGACGGATGTGCGAGGAACATGTGGATTTGCTTTGCGTCCGTTGCCGCCGTATAACCCAGTGTGAAGTTATACTTTGTCAGCATTAACTCACTCGGTACTTTCTCGATTTCCACATCGTCAATGTTGGCAATCAGCCGGGCAATTCTTCCGTCATTGTTGGTAACGAGCATTGCCCTTGCGATACCCTCCGCAGACTTCAAAATCTTATGTACCGCCGGGGTGACATACAGCCGCCGTCCAACTGCCGGAACTCTTGCTTCGTCCATGTTCAGCATCATGGTGTCGAACAGTTCCAGAACATTGTCTACCGTAGGCATAACGGCAATTTCCGTGCCGCCCTCCGTTGTCCAGTCACCGTACAGCTTAGACACAAGATAAGCGTCCATTTCCGGGAACTTCTGTTCCTCGTTCATTGTCCGGGTAATGTTGGAGATAGACGCAACTTGGTTCGTTTCATCGATGTCCATCGGATGCACAAGGGTTTTCCAATCCCGGTGAAATTCCAGTGTTTTTGTCTCCCAGTCATTGGAGAAGTTGCGCTTTGTTTCTCCGATGGTGTCCCGGTCGGCATCCTTTCTCCCGGTGGTAGACAGATGCGGGATCTTGATTGTCTTTGCATCAATCCATTTATATCTGTTGTCATTCTCTGCGCTCCTAAGAGCCGCAAAATGCAGTACATAAGGGTAAGCGTTCGCCAGTTCCCGGCTGTACTCCACTGCATAATTTAATGATTCTGCCATTTATTAATCTCCTTTCGACACTGCCCTAACGGGCGTAAATCCGAAATTGAAAGTAGGCTTATTATCGCCCCCAGCAGGTTTGCCATCGGACTTATCCGTGAATTTCGGTGCGCTCCCTGCGGCTTTCCGTTTGGCTTCTTCCTCCGCAGCCTTATCCACAGCGGCTTTCTTCTCATCCTCGGTCTGGTAAAAGTGATCTTTCTCGTTCTCTTTTGCCATATAGTCCTTAAACCCAAGGAACTCGCCATCTTTCCACTTTAAGCCATCCTCACTCTTGATTTTTTGAGAGTAATACTCTCGCGTGTGGTGCGCCGTAACTCCCAATTCGTCAAACTGCCCATTCAGCCAATCCTGCTGGTCACGCTGTAAAATCTGCTTTGTGGCGTTGTCCTGCGCTTCTTTTGCCGCCTGCTTGTACTTCTCAATCTCCGCTGCCTGCTTATCCGGGTCGATGTCCTTAAACTTCTCCAGGGTTTCATTTGCTGTGTCGAGCTGCCCCTTGTAGGTGTCCCGGTCAGTCTCTGCCGCTTCCAGTTTTTTTGACTGCTTGTCAAACTCTGCGATAGTCTTGTAATTCTCCGTCACAGCCTTGTTGACCGCCGCTTTCTGCTCGTCCGTAACATCGATTCCTGCATCTTTCAAAATCTGTTCGATGTTTTTCATGTGTCGTTATCCTCCTTAACGTGGTGTTTTAACCGCCCGTCAGCGGTATGGATTTAGGCAAATAAACCTTTGCCGGGGTAATCGGGAAAGTTGGAATCGA
>CAYOWU010000142.1:0-3411 GCA_964407765.1 uncultured Lachnospiraceae bacterium | reverse complement strand
CCTATGATGATGGTAGACCAGTCTGTAATTCAGTATGCGAATATGAATGGGATTAAGCTGCCCAAATTCATTATGAATACTGGATTAGATTTGAGTGGTGATGGAAGCAAACCAGTGGAGCAATGGCAACCACAGCTTCAGATGACGAGCCGGACGGAGGGCATTAACTTTTATCTGAATGTAATCGCTATGAAAACTGGTTTTTCAGAGGGATATTTTACATTCAACGAAAAATCTGGTCTTGCAACTGCCACACAGGTAGAAGCGGACGAGCGCCGGACAATTAATACTATGATGATGTATCGGCAGATATTAGACAGACCTAATTCCAATGGTGATGGGCGCGTCGGTGCTATACATGATATTGCATACATCATAGATACCATGTCGGCAATAAGCAAACTTAATGTTGATGAAAAATTTGTTGATGATGAATTTGGAAACTATGAGATATTCGCTGACTTTGCAGACCCATTCGAAAATACCGAGGAAGACCGGGCAAGGGCGTTACAACTTACCATGCAAGGGTTTTACTCCAAGGAATACTATCTTGTGCATTTTGAGGGGCTTACAAAAGAAGAAGCGCGAAAAGCAGTAAGAGAGGCTGTTGAGGAAAGAAATGCGAATGAGCTGGAAGAAAGGTTGTTTGGGGAGGAATAGGGAATGCCAGAACTAAAACCGTGTCCGTTCTGTGGCGGAGAAGCATATTTCAGGAATCCACAGAAAGAAAAAGGAGGAGCCATGTGCAGCGTGTCTGTTGAATGTAAAGAGTGCGGCGCTATGCCATATGCAATTTTGGTGTATGAGTTTTTGTCTGACACAGAAAAGAAAGAAGCCGCGGCAAAAGCGTGGAACCGGAGGGCGTGATTTTATGCGAATCAGACAGCACATAGGGAATGTTGACATACAGCTGAATACCGACAGGATAGACCACAATATAAAAGAAGCGCAAAAGCTGTTGAACATGCAGATTGTAGCCGACTGTGACCCTCTGATACCATTCCAGCAGGGCGCATTACGAGGAAGTATCGAGTATCCCGATGGAATCTACGGCGGTACTATCCAATGGGGCGGTGCATCGGTTGGTGTACCGTATGCTCATTATTTATACCAAGGGATTAAGTATGGCCCAAATATCCCGATTAAAGACAGTCAAGGAAATATTACTGGTTGGTATTCTCCGCCGAGCAAACACCCAACTGGTGAAAAATTAAAATATCACCCAGAAGGAACAGAACGGGGCGACCATTGGTTTGAAAAGGCAAAAGAGCAACACAAGCAGGACTGGATAGATTTAGTCAAGAGGACAGCAGGAAAGGAGTAGGGGAATAGAAATGCAAAATGAAATCGAATATGAATACAATCAATTTCTCAACGATGTAAAAGACAGCGGTTTTATATTTGGCACATACATGGACGAGAGCGAATATGAGGACGAGTATTCCCGCAATGCCATTGATGAAGCTATGGGGATATTGCAAGAGAAAATCAGAGCATATCTTCACGAGAACAGACCGGGAGAGTTTGTTGTCAGTTCCGGGTGGTGTGTCCATGTTATGAAACCAGACAGGGTAAGGCAATCAAGGGTGTCTGAAAGAACGATAGAAAACTTTCTTGTGAGGTGATACCATGTTGCCGCCCGATTACTTTTCATTTAAGGAAGACCGATTATTGCAGCTATATTCCGAGTTAGAAGCGTTTATTCTCAAAGACATAACCCGCCGCCTACTCTCCGCCGGAGAAATGACCGCCACCGCCGACCGCCTTATCTGGAAATTAAAGCAGATGGGAGAAAGTCAAGCGGCGATTGAGGAAAAATTACGGAAACTGACGGGGCTGACAAGAAAAGAACTCCGCTCACTCCTGCAAGACGCCGTTCTGACCTCATGGGAGGACGATAGAGCCACGTTAGGACAGTTAGGCATAGAATTATCGAATCCGCTTGAAAATGCCGCTGTAATCCGTGTGATGGACGCAGAATGGAAAAAAAGTTTAGGAGAACTGACGAACCTTACGCGCACCACTATGAAGCAGTCGCAGATTGACCTTATTAATATGCTAGACGAGGCCGATTTAAGAGTTTCGGCAGGCGTACAAAGCTATTCTGCGGCGGTGTGTGATATTTTGGATAGGTACGCCGGACGTGGGATATATGTGGACTATCCGAGCGGCACTCGAAGGACACTTGAAGCGGCAGTTAGGTGCTGCGTTGTGACGAGCATGAACCAGACAGCGGCACAAGTGACGAATCAGTACATAGTTGAGGCTGGCGCTGAATATGTGCTTGTATCGGCGCATTTAGGGGCGAGAGTGGCGCAGAAAGGACAACCGGCACTTGCTTCTCATGCAGACTGGCAAGGAAAAGTCTATAAAATCCGAGGGACCGAGCCGGGATACCCGAATTTACTGGAAAGGACCGGTTACGACGTGGACCCGAACACCGGTCAAGGGACCGTTAAAAATCCTCTTGGCTTGCACGGGTATAATTGTCGCCATTCACACAAACCATGGGACAAACGCTTACGCAACCCATATGTTGACGAAAGCGGCAATCTAAAAATTGACAGCGAGGAAAACCGCAAGCGTTACGAACTCCAACAGAAACAGCGGTACATGGAGCGGTCTATCAGAGCCACAAAGCGAAAGCTGATTGAAAAGGAAGAGCAAATTAACCTTGTTGCGGAAACGGATGTGAAAGAGATTTTGCAGAGGGATTATGACAAACTGGCTTTCCGCATGACACAACAGAATAAAGCCTATAACGATTTCTGCAAGCAGAACGATTTGCAGCCGCAGTATGACCGCATAAAGGTAGCTGATTTTGGCAGGGAGCAGGCGAGATGGGCAAATATCGGGGCGAGGAGGCACAAAGGGCGTGGATGAATTTTATGAAGCGCCCCGGAACAATACCTTAAAAAGTTAGTGGGATTGGGAATGCGGAATATTTAAAACAATACGGAATATATAGAAAATATAATGTGACTACATTACAAGGGGGAAAGAAGAATGAAGGAGCCACCAAGGGTTGAGATAAAAGACAAGATTCTCCTGACCATAGAAGAAGCAGCGGCGTACAGCGGAATAAGCAAAACGATAATAAGAGATAGGCTAAAAGAGGGAGATTACGATTTTATACTTAAAAACGGCACAAAGATTATGATAAAACGCAAAAGATTTGAAAGGTACTTAGAAAGCGTGGATGCTATATAAAGTGCCGTATCTTACCATAAGTTACTGTATGGATTGAAAAAAGAGTGTTGTTTGTGGTATATTTATTCTGCTTGCAACGCTCTTTTTGTGTAGAAAGGAGCAGTATGATACGGAGAAAAGATTATAAGGGCCGAGTATTAAATGACGGGGAAACACAGGGAAAGGACGGAAGATATAGGTACCAATATACAAACGCCTTAG
>CAYOWU010000141.1:0-3461 GCA_964407765.1 uncultured Lachnospiraceae bacterium | reverse complement strand
CGATATTGGTGTAGAGGGCGAGTGGGAAGGCATAGGCCATTGTGCGGTTGGCTATGTAGACGGGGAGATTCCCAAAGCCGCAAAGCGTAAGGATGACAGAGTTTTCTGGGTTGAATGACCTGCAGGATTTGGTTTTTAGCGGGAGTAGATTCTGCTGGAAATATAAAAAGCAAAAATGTTTCGGGAATAGTAGTATTAATGGGCATCAGTCAGGAATGGCTGGTGCTTTTTGTGTAGAAAGGGGTGTTTTCATGTATCCGGTGAGCGAGGCGTTCCTGCAGGCGGTGCAGGAGAACACCAGGCGGTATTATTGGACGGAGCAGCTCACGACAAAGGGCGGCGCTGTGTACCCGTTCGTTTACGAGGATATCGTGAAGGGGAGCGGGTACATCACGGCGCAGCGCTGCGGTAGAGCGGAGATACGCGGATGAAGCCAAGACCGGGACGAAGGACACCAGGGAGAATAAGCAGCCGAGGGACAAAACATAATCAAGAAAGGGGAACAGGATTTATGAGAAAAGTAACTTTTGAACAGGATGAGATGTTAGTCATGGCGATGTTTGACGCCGGGAACCGAAAACATACCTTAGAGAGAATTGAGGAAGTCATTCCTTATATCCAGGACGATATAGATAAAGACAGGCTCGTTGTCCTTGCCGGCTTCATCCGTCTTAATTCCTCCAGTGCGCTGATCTCCATGGAGACGGATGATTTTAAAGAGGAAGGGACGAAAGGAAACTGGATCGCTGAGGATGAAATCATCGTTGACGAAAGGCAGTTTTATCTTTTACAGAATGACGTGTACAAGAATGAAGTTCCCTATGTAGTGGTATCGGAGGACGGTAAGGCAGTCACGGATGAAAGCAAAGGGTTTGATGAAACCACCATCCAGAGACTTAGGGATTTCCTGCAGCCGCAGGAAAAGCCCCTGCCGGTTCCGGAGAAAACGCAGATGGAGCAATGGCAGAAATATTATGAAAATGGGGAATATCTTTGGAGTGCGGAAATGACAGAAGAACAAAACTACAACATGATCGATGGCAGGATGAATAATATTTCCAGTAAGAAGCAGTCAAAGCAGACCGGAAAGGTACATAACTCTGTTTATCACCAATGCCGGAAAAGAGGATATGCTGCACCGGCAGATGTCTTGATGGATCTTGGGATTTTAGAAAAACAGAAATATGAGCAGTGGAGATTTGGAAAAGTTCCGTACTTGGAGGCGGTCTGTAACTGTAATCTACGCCAGATGTCTTTTATTATGAAACAGATACGCTTTTACGCAGAAAAAAGTGGATTGAAACCCTCATTCTGTTATTATAAGCAATGGGGCGCAAAAAAGAAAAGCGGTCAGGGGCATAAGCAGGTATACCCGCTGCGGTTCAGCAAAAGCAGTAAGCCAGAGATTGAAAAAGCATATGCAACGCCTTATGTAGATTCTGCCCGTGCAGTAGCTTTAAAAGAAGTACGGGAGCAGAAAGAAGTCGAAGATTTATGAAAAATTCACAATCAGAAAAATTGCGCTGATTGTAAAGATACTTTTTCTGTGGTATGATATGGATAACAGAAAAACTCTTTCTGTTATTTGAGTTTAAACAAAAGGAAGGCCGGTGAGACTTTGGCGGGATTGGATTTTGAAAGAAAACACGCAGAAGATTTGCAGAGACTAAGGGGCTTCCGCCTTCTGGATGACGATTTTATGAGCAAAGTCTTTGAAGATAAAGCGTGTTTGCAGTTTTTACTGCAGATTATTTTGGAGAAAAAAGATTTGATCGTCCAAAAAGTGCACGCACAGCATGATGTAAAGAACTTGCAGGGACGCTCCATCCGGTTGGATATCCTAGCGATTGATGGGAATGGACGTCCCTAAAATATTGAAATCCAGAGAAGTGATAAAGGAGCCAGTATTAAGCGGGCAAGGTATAACAGCAGTCTGCTGGATGCAAATGTAACGGAACCGGGGGATGAGTATGAGAACCTCGCAGAGACGTATGTTATTTTTATTACAGAGAATGATGTACTGAAAGCGGGCCTGCCTATTTAACACATTGACCGGACAATCAAAGAAACTGGCGCGGCATTTGGAGATGAAACGCATATCGTATATGTAAACTCCCAGATAAAAGATGAAACGGAACTTGGCAAACTGATGCATGATTTTTCCTGTACGGATGCGAAAGATATGCATTATAAAATTTTAGCTGATCGAGTACGCTATTTTAAAGAAGATGCGAAAGGGGTGGAAACTATGTGCAAAGCTATGGAGGATATGAGAAAAGAAGCCGTTGCGGAAGAACTGCTTAAAACACTTCGTAATCTGATGAAGAATTTAGGCTTGACTGCAGAGCAGGCATTGGCAGCTATGGGAGTTTCCGAATCAGAAAAAAGAATTCTTATCAAAAGACTTTAGTAAATCGTCAACAGGCCGATCAAAGCTCAAAAATTGAGCGATGGTCGGCTTTTGAAATTAAGAAATGGCATGATTCCTGGCTGCGGTCAGTTTCTGGAATATGGGGATGTCCGAGGATACTGTCTACATTGGAGCAGACGGTCCGTAGTTCTTTCTGGTATTCTTTGAAATAATGATAGGTGTCATATTGGGCTGACCTCTCTATGGTCAGCTTTTCCTTTGCCCGGAGCGTCCTTATGATCGCGAGGGATGGCGATAATCCTCAGATCCGGTATATGTATCCGATAAAGTTAAGCCTTGATGCAAAAGGGGATGTGATCGTTTTCCGTTTTGGCAGAAGCACTGGTTTCCAATGGTATCTGCCTGATGGGATAAGCCCTTTGGAAATGGAGGCAGAAGATGGACAGTAAAAAAGGGTGGCCGGATATGTGAAACTGGCAAAATTGTGGGAAAAGCGCAGGGAAGCAGCCATGCTGTACCATAACCAATATTACAATGAAAAAGAGGAGATAATGGTTTGACCAGTTTCCGCAAGCGAGAAAGGTCGGAATTTGTTTTTGATTACAGTTCTGCACATAGTGAATTACTCTGACATCAATCCCGTTGTCTCCGCACATGTTGAAGCAGCTACTCTTGTTATACAAAATATAGTATAAAATTCAAGAAATATATAAGTTAAAACACGATATATTGTGTTTTAAAAATATCGAAACTCGCGAAAAAGGGGTAAAACGAGGGTGGAAAAAGACCGAAAATACGGGAAAAATTGAAAAAAGTTCTGCTAAGGGGTTTGTCGAAATGCGTCAAATGAGGCATGTGGAAATCTTCGCTCTTCTCATTAAGAAACGTTGATTTTCCGGGATTTTCGGGCACTTTTGGAAAAAATGGACTTGTGTTTTTACGAAGAAAACAGATGTGAATTGAAAATTTTACTCCAGGTGGAGTAAGTGGAAAACAGGGTTTTGTTCCATGGTATCCGGGTAAATGGATACCACGGGACGAAACCCTGTACTTTTTGGCAAAAGTCTATACTCCGTGGCAAAAGTGAGAA
>CAYOWU010000140.1:0-3516 GCA_964407765.1 uncultured Lachnospiraceae bacterium | reverse complement strand
ACTATATTCTACATTAACTACAATAGCATTAATTAAGTATTACAGAAAAAACGAAATCAATTATAGTAACTATCAGAACTGTTTAAGATCATTAGCTGAATATGATCCGAGATTAAAAGAAAAATTAAAGGAAGAGGGAAAAATATGATAGAAGAAATCAAAACAATATTAGGGCCTAACTACAAAGAATGGATAGAAGATGGATTAGAGCAACAAGAAGTATGCCGTATATTTAATGAAATGATGGAACTGTATGAAAAATATTTTGTCCAGGGAAAAGATAAAGAGAAAGAAGGTAAAATATGAATTATGAATTTGGCGATATAATTAGTTTTGATCTTTCTGATGATAGTTGCTGGGGACTTAAGGGCAAATATAAGGGCATAGTTTTATATGATTATGAACAAAAGAAAAATTTTATTCATTATTTGAGTTTAGATTTAATAAGGCAAAGAAAACAGAACGGCTGTGTTTCCCCTGCCTGCGACATTTTGGAAGAATTTGTTGATTCAACATTTGCAACTAATATCCAAGTTATTACCAATGTTGCTAGAAAGAATTGGGATTATGAAATATAAACTAACAAAAATAGGAAAGATGTACATAGTAAGTACATATCCATCAAACGAAGTAAGTTATACTAAAACAAAACGCAGGGGGAATAAAGGTTATTGGAATAATAGGAGGAAGAAATGCCAATAAAAGAAAACTGTTTTGCTTATGACAAAAATAGAAAGCGATGCCATGCTTTAAAAGAATTAGATTGTACAAGCTGTCATTTTTACAAAAACAAAAAAGAAATAGTAGATAATCCATTTTATAAATATAGTTGGAAAAACGAATATAAAATACAAAGAATCATTAAGAAATATACAATAGCAAAAAATCAAATATTAGAATAGGAGGTAATGAAATGGGAATAGGAACAATGATATTCATAGTTATTGAAACAATTATTTTAGGCATATTTGTTTTAGGATATAAAGTTATTAAAAGTGAATATAGAAAGAAATAAAGCGTAAAGGAACCGTGACATATGGATATAGTAGAAGAACTAACAAGTGCTATTAAAATACTGGATCAATTAGATGAATATAAGGAAAGTCTACCTAATCAACTATCGGAAGTAGACAGTAGATTAAGTGATTTATATCATCTAATTGAATGTAATAACTTAAACGCTCCACAATGTTGTAGAGTTATAAAAGAAATAAAAAAACAAAGAAAAAATAGAAGAAAAATAAAAAACGATATAAGTATAATTTCAGCATATTCAAATAATTCAAATAGATTAAATAATATAGATAATCGTAAGTTTGTATTAAGCGATGTACATAAAGCTGAAAAGAAACTAGGAAAAAATTATACTAATAAAGTTTATTCTGATGAAGAATTAGAAAAAATAGTGGGGTGAAGTAAATGATACCTGAAATTAAAGAGGCTGATAAGCTAATAAACGAAATAGATAAGAATAATGTAGAAAGAATAGAGTCACTATATACTCAATTAACTGGTACTACAAGTAAGGTAAAAGATATAACTATACAAAGTACACCAAAAATTCATTCAAGAGAAGATGCATTGTTATTGTTAGCTGAAATGACTAAAGATTATAGCGAAGCTAATGATAAGTTAAGAAAACTTTATCATAGTATCGAAGACCGTGATTTGAAAATCTATATTGAAAAAAACTATTTAATGAATGGCTATTCTGCGCAAGAAAGAAATCGTATTTTAGAGGTTAAATGGGGAATAGGTAAAAACAGAATTAATAAAATTTGCAGAAAAATTGAAAAAAAACACAAGAGTACCCACTGAGTACCCACTTAGTTGTTAAAATAAAGAAAATGGGGAAGTTATAAGGAGTGTGAAAATTTATGGAAAGTGTAGACACAACTCTATGCTGGTTATGTGGAAAAGAAATACCATATAACGAAGAAGGCAATCGTGCATATTGTGATGATTGTGGCAGAAAAGTAGAAGAAGAAAACAAAATAACATATGAAGAATATTTAAAATTAAGTGCTTTAGTAAGATATGAAAAAGCACTAAAGACTATGGAACAACAAAAAATAAATATGCATTATTATTATGAGGCTTGCCAAGTAGTAAAAGAAAGATTATTAAAAGATTACAATTCTTTTGAAAGTTCACATGAAATTATGGTTGCTATTGAATTAATAAATAATGAAATAAAAATAATACCACAAAAGAAAATAAATCAATATACTGCAGATTTTATGTTACCTGATTTAAAAATAATTTTAGAAATAGATGGTTATTGGCATAATAACTCTAAAACACTCTTAAGAGATGCCAAAAGAGACGTAGATATTATAGATGAATTAGGAGCTGGATGGGAAGTTATAAGAGTAAAAACAACAACGATAGAAAAAAGACTAATGTATTTAGTGGATGATATAAAAAAAGAATATAAGGAAAGACAACTTTTGAGAAAAAATAACCATGGTATCTTGCCAGATGGTTTCAATGATCATACTAAAATATTATATAAAGATATGCTAGGATTATATAAATATGAAGAGGGTTATGTTACAGATATTGAGGAAAAGGAATTAGCAGAGAAACGCCAAGCAAGATGTTATAATGGTGGTTCAAAAAAATCTAGCAATTATAGAAATAGATATTACAGAATAAAAGGATATTTTGAAGCTAAAAAAAGAGAATAGTGGCATTGTTATTACATGTAAGTCCACACATAAATTGGAACATATCCAATTTTAAACCCCTTTTTATTCTTTTAGGTATCCAAGGTATCCCGTGTGGACCTTGGAACTTATGTGGGTAGTGGTGGAATAGGTAGACACTGTAGCGTGAGAGTGCACGAGAACTTAATGGTGTGACACGAGAATATATTCGATGACTGTCGGAGAAACCTAATCGAAAAGATGTACTTCATATAAGGTGCAAATCCTTATCTACCCATCAAGGGCATTATTATGCTAGAAGCTACTGATTGGTAGCTTACTGATGATATATAAAGACCTCTATTACAGTTTTGCTATTAATCTAGTAGTATGTCAAAATAGCAGTTTATATCATTGGTAAGGTGCTAATTAATAGCACTATTGGGGATTGCATTCGCAGTCGCACTATCTAATTGTAGGTAGTGTATCAAATATAATTATATATAAGGCTATGACTATGAGTAATGTTATCCTGATGTCTTATAAAAGGTAAAAGCTAACGATAGTGACTTTGGAACATTGAAATCTATCTACCCGTGAATTATATTTGGTGCAGTATCTATAATTGATACAATGGGAGATAGTAGCCCCAGCCTAGCTTCGGCATTGTAGAAGGATATTTACTTAATACAAAATTAAGTTGCTACTAAACTTTTCAACCAAGAGTTGATGAAGTCCTAGCATTGAGCAATCAATAGCTGACAGGTGCCGACGGGCATTTAACTAAACTCACTTAATGTGGGTTTTTATTATGAGGTGATAAAATGGCCAATACAAATAATTTAACACCTTTTACTTCAGAAAATGC
>CAYOWU010000139.1:0-3528 GCA_964407765.1 uncultured Lachnospiraceae bacterium | reverse complement strand
CAGATTGGAAAAAGTGCCCTATATGCTGGTGGTGGGCGCCAAAGAGCAGGAAGAGGGCGTGGTGTCTGTCCGCAGCCGTTACCTGGGCGACGAAGGCCCGAAGACCCTGGACGCTTTCCTGGCGGATATCACCGAGGAAATCCGCACCAAGGAAATCCGCAAAATCCAGGTTGAGCCGGATGCCGCCAAATAATCAGGAAAAACACTTGGCTTTGATATGGTCGACGGGCATATCCTGCCCGGTCCACAAACGGAAAGCCTCCGCGCCCTGGTACAATAACATATACAGGCCATTGCAGGTCGGGCAACCGGCCTCTGCGGCCAGTTTTAAAAGGCGCGTTTGCCTGGGATTGTAAATAGCGTCGAAAACTGTCAGGCCCGGGTAGAAATACGTGAGGTCCGTAATCAGTGAATCTTCCGTGTGGGGCGCCATGCCTACCGAAGAGCCGTTGACCAGAAGCTGGCTTTCTTCCAGGGCTTTCTTAAGCTGCGCCTGGTCGGCCTGCTCCGTCAGGGTAACACGGCAGGGATAAGCGCGGCTGATTTCATCGGCCAGGTTTTTCATGCGATTCCAGAAGCGGCTGGTAGGACGGGCAAATACCTGGATGGCTTTTGCGCCGTCCAGGGCGGCCTGCACGCAGATGGCCGTAGCGGCGCCGCCGGCCCCCAGAAGAGTTAAGGTTTCCCCCTTGATTTCATGGCCCGCGTCCCGAAGAGCGCGCACGAACCCCACGCCGTCTGTGTTGTGTCCCAGAAGCCTTCCGCTCTCATGCACTACAGTATTGACTGCGCCAATCAGCCGGGCGGCGTCAGAGAGACTGTCGCAGAGTTCGGCCATCCGGTTTTTGCAGGGCATGGTCAGATTAAATCCGCGAACGCCAAGGGCTTTTAGCCCGCTTACGGCCATATCCAGTGACTGTTCGTCCACGTTAAAGCACAAATATGCGTAGTCCAGGTTCAGATATTGAAAGCTTAAGTTATGCATCTGGGGGGAAATGCTGTGCGCCACAGGGCTGCCGAGGAGCCCTGTCAGCTGGGTGTGTCCGGTAATTGGTACGCTCATAATGTATCCTCCGCTCTATATTTACGCGCCCGAAAATCTTCGGACAGGATTTTTTTCAGTTATCCATTATCATAAATATTTTAACGGGAAATGTCAAGTTTGAAGCTTGAACCGGGTTTTGATATAAAAAAAGCAAAGTGAAAGGCAGGTTATAGAAATGACAAAAAGCATTATTGTCAAAAAAGCAACCATCGGGGAAGGGATGCCCTGCGTCTGCATTCCCCTGACCGGAAAAACCTTTCCGCAGCTGGAGGCGGAAGCCAAAAACGCTGTAGCAGCCGCCCCGGATCTGGCGGAATGGCGGGCGGATTTTTTTGAAGGACTTAAAAGCCCTGAAGAAATGAAGCAGACGCTGGAGGCGTTGGGCGCCGTCTTGGGGGACATTCCCCTGATTTTCACCATACGAACCCAGAAAGAAGGGGGAAATACGTCGCTTTCCCCGGAAGAATACGCGCAGCTCACAGAACGCGCGGCCGCCACCGGGATTCCGTCTCTGGTTGACGTGGAAATCCTGCAGCTGGAGGATGCCCTGCTACGGCGTTTAATAGAGGGCATTCACCGGGCCGGCGGCTGGGTCATCGGCTCCAGCCATGACTTTGAAAAAACGCCGACAAAGCGGGAAATGGAAGAAATCCTGCGGCGGGAGGATGCGGCCGGCGCGGACATTTTAAAGTTGGCGGTTATGCCCAAAAGTTACCGGGATCTGGCCCGGCTGTTGAATGTTGTCGGACAGATGAAAAAAGGCGAATGCGCCAAACCAATAATCGCCATGTCCATGGGTGAACGGGGCAGCGCCAGCCGCTTTTTGGGGGAGCTTTTCGGCTCTGCGGTCACTTTCGCCACGGCAGGAGAGGCGTCTGCGCCCGGTCAGCTTCCCATCGAGGAAGCGCGGGAACTGCTGCGTGCCGTTCACGCATCCCTGCAGAATATGTAAAATCCCCATATAAATTCCCGAAAAATTCTGGGAAGGCTCATCCTGTATTTGACAAAATTTTTTGTCCCCATAACCTATAATGTGTTACACAAACCAATCTTACAAAAGGTAAGGTAACACAGGTTATGGAGGGCTTTTTTTGTATAAAGAAATTTACATAGACTTGGTTTTTGCAACCAACCTCTTAATGGACTTCGTTTTACTGCGCCTGACGGGAACGCTCCTTGGCGTTCGCGCCTCCTGGCGCAAAAGCTTGCTGGGGGCTTTCATCGGCGCCCTTTCATCCTGTCTTATCTTAATCATACCCACAGATAATCCATGTCCGGCTTTTTTGCTGCATGCGCTTACAGCGGCGCTGATGGCGAAAACCGGATGCAGAGTAAAATCAAAAAGTATGCTGGCAATGGCTGCGGTGACGCTGTATATCCTGGCCTTTTTATGCGGCGGCTTTTGGGATGTCCTGTCTGCAGGCGACGGCGTAGCGCTGCAAACGTTTCTGATTTTCACAGGGGTCAGTTACGCGTTTTTAGCTGTGTGCGTCCAAGGATACAGAAAATGGAATCAAAAAGGGGAAGCCATCTGTCAGGTGCGGTTAAAAACTGGGGAGAAGACTTTGACCGTGACAGGTTTTTACGACACAGGGAACCTTCTGACAGATCCCCTTACCAATAAACCGGTATCTATTGTGGAGGAGCGGGTTCTGGCAGAGCTGCTGCCGGGCGCTGCGCTTAACGGACTAAAGAATATGGAAGAAGCTGTGGGGGAGTACGATGACCCGTTGTGGGAAAGTCTGCATCCCCATTTTATTTTCTTTCGCAGTGTGGGAGAGCACGCGGGGGCTCTTTTGGCAATCACATTGGAAGAAATGTGCGTCTATCGGGGAGAACAGATTATTTATGTGTACCATCCGGTGATCGCCGTATCTTCCACGCCTTTTCACGCCGGGGGAAAATACCAGATCCTATTGAACGGGCAGATTGCGTAACAGGTAGTGAATTCTGAACAGGAGGAGTGAACATGAGTGTAAAAGCAGCAGCCAACAACTATCCAATGCCGGTGATTTCCCGGTTTTCCAATGTGGTGTTTCATAAGTCAAGGGAAGTCTATTATATCGGAGGCGCCGACGTGCTTCCCGCGCCTCTGGAGCCGGAAAAAGAGGCGGCCTTTATCCGTGAGCTGGGCACCGAGCAGGAGAAGGAAGCCAAGTCCACGCTGATCGAACACAACCTGCGCCTGGTGGTTTACATCGCCAAGAAGTTCGATAACACCGGCGTGGGGGTGGAGGATTTGATTTCCATTGGGACCATCGGCCTGATCCAAGCCATCAATACCTTTATCCCCATTAAGAAAATCAAGCTGGCCACCTATGCTTCCCGCTGCATCGAAAACGAGATTCTCATGTACCTGCGCCGGAACAATAAGACGAAAATGGAAGTTTCCATCGACGAACCGCTGAATGTGGACTGGGACGGCAACGAGCTGCTGCTTTCGGATATACTGGGCACCGACGAGGATGTGATTTACCGGGATA
>CAYOWU010000138.1:0-3576 GCA_964407765.1 uncultured Lachnospiraceae bacterium | reverse complement strand
AACTGCCTCCATTGGCATCTTGTTTTTGTCACGTATAATACCGCATTCATCAGCTTATGTTTGCTCCATTTGTATACTCGCATTCCCGAAAATAGGGGCGCTATCTTCGCCCATTGTTCATCTGCCAGATCGCTCGGGTAGCCCTGACGTTTCTTCTTTTTATTGTCATCATAATTCTATATATCATATTTCTATCTGATTGCGAATACGGGTTCTAATTCTTACCAAAGAGGAGCCATTTTTTACCAAAGACACAAACTATTTTACACTCCCCCTCACTACCAGGCATACATTCGCTCAATGGCGTTTTCTTACCTTCAATCAATTTCTCCACTAATTCAGGTTCTGAAAGAATCTGTCTGGCTTCCAGCGTACCAGATTCCAATTTTTGTCTTTTAATTCCGCGCCTACACTCAAATTCTAAAACTTTTTCTGTTGGTTCCCAATCTTCTGATTCCATTTCTTTTAATTCTTCAAGATTGAATGTTATTGTATCTCCATTTTTAAACTGTTCTTCACGTCCATCTACTGCTAATACTGGATAGACCCCTTTCGATATTAAGCATTTACATAAAACTGATTATTAATTCCTTGGCTTCGTTCCAAATATCTTCTGGACATTTCTCCTGGAATTTAGCGTTTCGTGCTTTGACATCCAACATTTTTACCTGATCGCATAATATAACACCTGTAGTCCGTGTACGCTCATCAAGTTCAATATGAAAAGGATGTTTTTTATTCGTGTTTGTAATCGGACAAACAAATGCTAATGCGCTATGATTGTTTAAAACATCATTGCTCAAAACAAGCGCTGGTCTTCTCCCTTTTTGCTCATGTCCAGATTGAGGGTCGAAATCCATTATAATAATGTCCCCTTGACTAAATTCTACCAAATTTCCTGACCAATTGGACCACCTACATCAACCTCTGGTGTATTTTCAACATAAATTTCATCGATCGGTTTATTGTAGAATGCTTCCAACCTTTCTTTTAAATTAGAGTATTTGAGCCTATTGACTTTTTCAATAATCATTTTTCCATCGTATACACTTATTTCTATAGCGTCATTTTCCTTTAAACTCATCTGTGACATTAATTCTTTTGATAATCTAATCCCTTGGCTATTACCCCACCTCCTTACATTCGTCTGTATCGTATAAGTTGCCCTCGTTGACAATCTACCCATGTCCATTTTGCTTCTCCTTCATTCGTGCATGTATATACAATAGATATACTTTTATATCAGTATATACAAAGTATATCCTTTTGTCAATACAAAAATTAAATCTTTTCATTCCTCAACTTCGTCACCTCCCGGAATGTTCTCTATCCATCTCCACTAACTGTTCAGGTGTAAGACCGGTATCTTTATATTCCTTTAACTCTTCTTTTACTTGTTCATAAGCAGTTATCAAAAACGATACGCAATTAGAAAAATCTTGCTTTGGTCCTTCACGCCACCCGCTATAACTTGGACAAATATCTTTGTATCTACAGCTCATTTTTTATCCCCTTCAAAAGATTTTGTGAACGGCGTTCTTCATACTCATCTTTGTCAATCTCAACAAAGTCTTCTTCTCCTTCTTTAAAATACCGATTGATTTCTACTCTCTTTCCATCAGGCTGGATCTCATATAATATACCGACAGTGTCGTAATCTCCATTTTTACGGTCTGTCAAAAATTCCTCGCAGAACATTGTATAAGGTTTGGATTCCGGCAAATATGGCATTGTGATAGGATATAACCCCTCTAAGATTCTATCAATATATAAAGCAGTTAATTATTGCTCATACGTACAACCGATCAGTAACCATCTGAGGAACTGTATTTACCCAGGTGATGAATTTCTGTACCGCTTTTCTGATTTCCTCACGGGAATGGAAGAAGATGTTATTTATTACAGAATCCTTCAGCCACCCCCAGAGTTCTTCGATTTTATTCAGATTTGGACTGTAAAGTGGCAGATAGACAAGTTCCAGATATTTCCTGTTCTTTTCGAGAAAGTCCTTCAGCAGATTTGCATGATGGATTCTGGCATTGTCAAGAATCATAATAACCTTTTTTCCCGGATAAAGAGAAAGTATTTTTTTAAAAACCCCAGAAAAACTTCTGCATCATACTTTTTATGCTCTTCCATGTAAATGTATCCCGTTTCATAATCCAGGCATCCAACCAGCTTTACGCCTTCATGCTTTCCATATGTTGGTATGACCCGCTGTATTCCTTTCAAAGACCATGTCTTCATGATCGCCTGATAATCCCGAATCATGGATTCGTCTTCAAACAGGATTGTGGAAACATACGAGCGGCGCAGTCCAGTTGGCAAAAATGCCAACGCCTGCTTCTTCCGGAGTTCTGTTACAGACAGTGGAAACAAGTTCTTTCTCCTGTTCATCAGAAAGCTTTTTTGGCGCTCCAGGCTGTTTGATCAGAAAAAGCGCATCGAATCCCTCTTTGTTATAACGGGCAATATAATAACTGACCGTCCGGTGAGGTATATGAAGGAGAACGGCGTCAAACCGTTTTTTCTGTTTTGTACGCTTTGCGGCTTTAGATGCCAGAAGAAAGCGAAAATAGTCTTTTATAAGATCATCCATGCGCATTGTATTCATCCGTATATTACCTCCTGAATCCGTTCTAAAGGTATTATACATGATTGTAAAAAAAGGGAAACTCAAGGCAATAAATAATCGCTTTATATTTAGATTTTTTTCTATAATATATTACTCAAAAATTAAAGCAATATTGTAATAGCGCTTTGTCTACAGTCTGCTGCCTCCGGTTAGGCGGCATGCATTCAGGGATTCCAAATGCGCCCGCACAGCTTTCTTTCATTTTAAAATATCTTAGAGTGTGTTTTCCAGGTTCAGCATCACCGAGGCATGGAAGACATGGTCTTCATGGGTAAATTCTATACCGCCGTCATAGGACTGGGCGATACTGGCGATACTGGCGATGCCCAGCCCCGGATGGCCTGGTTTCTGGGAGATGTAAGTATCTCCCGTTTTTATCACCTCACCCGCGAAAGGGTTGTCCACGGTGATGACCAATATCTGAGCGGTGTACAGGATATTCAGGTTGATATACCGCTCTCCTTTTTCCACTTTTGACGCTGCTGTCAGGGCATTCTCCAGGAGATTGCCCAGGATCACAGACAGATCTGCCGCCCGTATGGGAAGTTCCTTGGGGATCTCGGGGGGCGGGCAGCAGAAAACGATGTCCTTCTGTCTGGCAGCTGCATGGTAGTGGGAGACGATATAGTTTACGATCGCGTTCTCACTGTAGATATGCAGTGTCTCCTGTTCAATGGTATGGAGATAATGTTCTATATAAGTCCTGGCATCCCCGATCTTGTTTTCATTCAGATATCCCTGTAAAGTCACCATATGATACCGCAGGTCATGGCGCATCTTCCGGCTGTTCTCGATGTTCTCCGAGATCCTGCAGTACTGGACTTCGTTGAATTTCAGCTGCTGGTCCAGTTGAAGGAGCTGGTCTTTGGCCAGCATCTCCTTGTGGTCGATCTTTAAAAGATAGAAAAGCATCCCATACATAAAGATAACAGCCAGCAAAA
>CAYOWU010000137.1:0-3775 GCA_964407765.1 uncultured Lachnospiraceae bacterium | reverse complement strand
ACATTGCAATGCCCAAGCCAAACATTTACCAGTCCCTGCACACCACGCTGATTGGATTTAACGGCCATCCTTTTGAGATTCAGATTCGCACTTACGAGATGCATAAGACGGCGGAGTTCGGCATCGCGGCCCACTGGAAATACAAAGAGTCGTCGGATGGGAAGAAGCCGGTGGACGAAAGCGAAGAGGAGAAGCTAAGCTGGCTGCGCCATATCCTGGAATGGCAGCGGGACATGTCCGACAACCGGGAATTTATGAGCCTTTTAAAAAGCGATTTGGATTTGTTTACGGACAATGTGTACTGCTTTACGCCGGCCGGGGATGTGAAGACGCTGCCGGCCGGGTCTACGCCCATTGACTTTGCGTACAGCATCCACAGCGCGGTGGGCAATACCATGGTGGGCGCCCGGGTGAACGGCAAGCTGGTTTCCATTGAGTACGAGCTGAAAAACGGGGACCGGATTGAGATTATCACGTCCCAGAATTCCCAGGGACCCAGCCGGGACTGGCTGAAGCTGGTGAAGAGCACCCAGGCCAAAAATAAGATCAACAACTGGTTTAAACAGGAGTTGAAGGAAGACAATATCTTCAAGGGCAAGGAAATGCTGCTGCAGTATGCGAAAAGCAAGGGTCTGCAGCTGGCAACGTACACCAAGCCAAAATATCAGGAAAACGTGATGAAGAAATACGGATTCCGCGACTGGGATTCGGTGCTGGCGGCGCTGGGCCATGGCGGGCTGAAGGAAGGCCAGGTCTTCAACAAGCTGCTGGAATGCTACGAAAAGGAAAGCCAGGCCAAAATCATGGACGAGGACGTTTTGGAGGCGGTGTCCAACAACCATGAGAAAATCCAGGTGCTCAAAGCCAAGGGCGGCATTGTGGTCAAAGGCATCCACGACGTGGCGGTGCGTTTCTCTAAATGCTGCGGGCCTATCCCGGGAGACGAGATTGTGGGATTCATCACCAGAGGACGTGGGATATCCATCCACCGGACCGACTGCGTGAACGTGCTCACCATGGGAGAGGTGGATCGCGCCCGTCTGGTGGAGGCGGAGTGGGAGACGCCTGTGGAGAAGGCGCAGGATAAATACCTGGCGGAAATCAAAATCTATGCCAACAACCGCACCGGATTGATTGCGGACATTTCCAAGATTTTTATGGAGCGAAAGATTGACTTAAAAGGAATCAACAGCAGAACCAGCAAGCAGGATATTGCCACGATTTCCCTGAATTTTGAGATTGAGAGCAAGGAAGAATTAAAGGCGCTGGTGGAAAAACTGCGGCAGGTGGAGAGCGTGGCGGATGTGAAGCGCACCACCGGATGATATAGGAGTGAATGAAGATGAAGCAGATGAAAGTGGGGCAATGCCGCGTGGGTATGGTGCGAACCAACTGCTACGGCCTGCTCAATACAAAGACGAAAGAAATGATTTTGGTGGACCCCGGGGACAGCCCGGATACGGTCTGTTCCATGGCGGAGCAGATGGGCGGCCGGCCAGTGGCGATTCTTCTCACCCATGGCCATTATGACCATATTTTAGCGGTGGAGGCGGTGAAGGAGAAATACCAGATACCGGTGTATGCCTGCAAAGAAGAGGAGGAACTGTTAAAAGACCCCCAGCTGAATTTAACGGCCATGGTTCAGCGGCCCACGTCCATCCGGCCGGATGAGACGGTGGAGGATTTGGAAGAGTTTACAGTGGCGGGATTTCAGATTCAGGCGATTTATACGCCCGGTCATACCCGCGGAAGCGTCTGTTATTATTTCCCGGAGGAAAAGCTGCTGGTGAGCGGGGATACGCTTTTTTGCGGCTCGGTGGGGCGCACAGACCTTCCCACCGGAAGCAGTGCGCAGATTGTGGAAAGTCTGCACCGGCTCCTTGAGATGCTCCCCGAAGACACGGATGTGCTGCCCGGCCACGAATCCGCCACTTCCATTGGCTATGAAAAGAGGTATAATCCCTTTGTGTGAAATACAGATATGGTTAAACAGGCAGGAATTTGAATACGATGTATATTCCCTGACGCGGGCCTTCTATCCCCGGAGTGCGGTCACGGTTCACTGCGCAGACGTTTGGCCGGAAGAGTCTGTCCAGCCCAGCGGGGGGCAGATTTTTTTGCTGGCCTGGTGCGGGGAGCGGGAAATTTTTGTGGAATGCCGCCGAGAAGGGCAGCCGCCGGTGCGCCGGGAGGCTGCCTTCGTTTCCCATTGGGACCGGGCCGAGGCGAAAAGCCAGCTAAAGCAGCTTCTCTACCAGGCGCTTTCAAAGGTCACGGGGCGCGCGCTGATCTGGGGAAATCTTACGGGAATCCGCCCGGTGAAGCTGGCGGCGGGATTTCTGGATGCGGGGATGGAGCCGGACGGCGTGAGAGCGCATATGGAGGAGAAATACGATTTAAGTCCGCAAAAGAGCGGCCTCTGCGTGGAAATCGCCGTGCGGGAGCGGGAAATCTTAAAAGGGATGGATTATGAAAACGGATACAGTCTGTACGTGGGGATTCCCTTTTGTCCCAGCATCTGTATGTACTGTTCATTCAGCTCTTATCCGCTGGATAAATGGAAGGCACGGGTGGACGAATATCTGGAGGCTCTTTTTGGGGAGATTCGGGCGGCGGGGCGGATGATGGCGGGACATCCGCTGCACACGGTCTATATAGGCGGCGGCACGCCCACCACTCTGGAGCCGCCACAGATGCAAAGGCTGCTGGATTGCCTGAAGGAATGTTTTCCCATGGAAAATCTCTGGGAATTTACCGTGGAGGCGGGCCGGCCGGACAGCATCACCCAGGAAAAGCTGCAGACATTGAGGCGGCATGGGGTCACGAGAATCTCGGTAAATCCGCAGACCATGAACCAGAAGACTCTGGACTTCATAGGCAGGCGGCATACGGTGGAAGACATCGAGCGGGCCTACTGGCTGGCGCGGGATACGGGCTTTGACAATGTGAATATGGATCTCATCGCCGGACTTCCGGGCGAGGGCCTTCGGGAAGTGGAGCATACGCTGTCCCAGATTCGCCGGCTGGGCCCGGACAGCCTGACGATTCATTCCCTGGCGGTAAAAAGAGCGGCGCGGCTGCGGCTTTTTTCAGAGGAGCATCGGGAGATGGCCTTTGAGAACAGCGCTGAGATTATGAATCGGGTGGAAAGCTGCGCCAGGGCCATGGGTCTGGCGCCGTATTATCTGTACCGCCAGAAAAACATGGCGGGGAATCTGGAAAACACAGGCTACGCCAGGCCGGATAAGGCGGGCATTTACAACATATTGATGATGGGCGAGAAGCAGTCGATTTTGGCCCTTGGCTCCGGCAGCGTCTCCAAACGGGTTTACCCGGATGGAAAGGTCGAGCGTTGTGAGAACGTGAAGGACGTTACCCAATATATGGATAGAATCGATGAGATGATTGAACGGAAACAAAAGCTGCTCATGGATGGATAAGAGTCTCTAAAAAAGAGCGTCCAAGGGGCAGTCGGGAAATAGACAGCCATGAACAAGGGAGAACGAAACGGAAGTAAAGAAAGCAGAACATCCCCGGAGAAAACCAGGAACCCAAAATTCTTGATTTCTCCGGGGATTTTCTTATTTGATGCCATAGGGGGCTAAAAACCGCTATTAAGCGACACCCCCTCGTTGTCTTGCCCATATTCTATACGGAGTGCATAGAGCTGTCAATGGTTTTTTGTAAAAAGGTCATCTTTTGTTGATATTGCAGGAAATAGTAACAGTTCAGCCTCCTGGGCTTCACTGTCACAAAAATATGCACACAAACTGCA
>CAYOWU010000136.1:0-4110 GCA_964407765.1 uncultured Lachnospiraceae bacterium | reverse complement strand
AAGGGAAGTTTATGCTTTCTCTTTCTGCCAGTTGGAACGGGAAGGAGGTGAAACCGAATGAGGAACTCTCCTTCCCAGGATGAATTGACGGTCATGCACCAGTTTGACCGTTTGTGCCAGTTAGCATTAGAGGGTGAAACAGCAAATTACTACAGGCATATGGAATACCGAAGGAACCATGAAGTGAATTTTTCTGAAATGACAGAAAAGGAATTGGACAGCATTTTTGTGATGGATGAATACAATCTGGACAGTTCACATTTCCAGGTTCTTGGTTATGACATTGAAGTAAAGGATACGTTGCTTGTGGAAGCGCTGCAGGCTCTAACAGAAAAGAAACGGAATGTAGTCCTCCTGTCTTATTTTCTGGAAATGACGGATGCGGAGATCGCAAGGGAAATGAAGCTGGTACATAGCACAATACGGGAGCATACCGGAGCCAATATGGGAGCGTGAATCCGGCGGCGATCGTGGGGCCGGGGATTTTGGCCACGGCGGTGAGTACGGTGGTGGCGGTGGTGTTTTGTAAGGTGATGGATGGGAAGCGGAGAGGGTAGGCTCTTTGCTTTGTCTTGATAAACGCTAATGAGCAACAGTAAAAACAAATCATGCCTGAAAAGCATCTTGATATATGAAATGTAAGTATTAGACATGAAGTTGCAACGAGTATATACTATAAGTGTGTCCAGAAAAGAGTGGTTTCAAAAATTCTGGCACACTTATTTTTGTTTTCACAATATGAAAAACGATCCGTGACAAATCAGTAAAAAGAAAGGAGACCGGTCATGAAAAGGATACGTGCAGTTCTGCTCCCATGGCGGCGGACGTTTTGGGCAGAGTCTGACGGCGATTGCAAAGCTTGCCCCCGATGCAGTGATGGAGAAGCGCTGTCAATCCACTATTCGCGCGATAACAGCATGCCCAATGATGTGGAAGAATGGCTGAAAGCAAATGAGGTTATGGACTAAAAAATGGAACAAAAAAAGAACTTGTTTTCTAATCGGGAATTAAAAGCGATGATCATTCCGCTATTTCTGGAGCAGCTTCTGGCCATGCTGGTAGGGCTGGCGGACACGCTGGCAGTAAGCCATGTGGGAGAAGCGGCGGTATCAGGAGTTTCGCTGGTCAATCAGTTTAATACGATTTTCATCTACCTTTTTACGGCGCTGGCATCCGGCGGAGCGGTCATCATCAGCCAGTATATCGGTGGGAAAGAAAAAGAATCTGCCGGGGAAGCGGCAAGTCAGCTTTTACTGTTTTCCACCGTATTTTCTGTTCTGACGGCCCTGCTGGCGCTGATCGGAAATGAGGCTATTTTGCGTCTGCTGTTTGGAAAAGTGGAAGATTCCGTTATGCAGGCGTGTATCATCTATTTGAAAATTTCCGCTTATTCTTATCCGGCGCTGGCAATTTATAACGCGGGAGCGGCGGTTTACCGTAGCCTTGGAAAGACCAGCGCCACCATGTATCTGTCAGTCGTATCGAATGTAATCAATGTGGCTGGCAATATCATTGGCGTATTCGCGTTAAAGGCAGGGGTGGCGGGAGTGGCGTATCCTTCCCTGATTGCCTGGATATTCTCGGCGGCAGTGATTACGGCGCTTTGCTTTCGGGAAAAGAATGGGGTGGTCTACCGGAGCGGATGGATTTTTCATTGGAACGGGGGCATGATGCGGCGCATTCTGAATATCGCTGTTCCAAATGGGTTGGAAAACGGCGTCTTTCAGTTAGTCAAGGTAGCGCTGAGCAGCATCGTTGCGCTTTTTGGAACCTATCAGATAGCGGCAAACGGAGTAGCTCAGAGTATTTGGTCTTTGGCGGCTTTGGCAGGCGTTGCGATGGGACCGGTATTTATCACAGTGATCGGGCAGTGCATGGGAAGCCGGGATGCGGATGCGGCGGATTATTATTTTAACGTGAGTTCGATAAAAAATAAATGTCCATAAGCCTATCCCTCTGATATAATTAAATCATCAAACAAAACAATACCAAAGGAGAATAAACTTATGGACGAAATTATTATATCAGTTTTTTATGACATTGACAACTTCTGCAAAGAATTAAAAACATTTTCGGAACGCAACCTTTTGCCTTGCGATGGGAAGAATGCGTCTTTTGAGCCGCCCTCATCCTTCTCACTGAGCGAGATTATGACCATCTGCGCTGTCTTCCACCTGTCTGGCTGCCGGATATTCAAATGGCATTGTAAAGATTTCATCGAAAACGACTGCCGCAAATGCTTCCCTAACCTGGTCAGCTATAACCGCTTTGTGGAGATCATGCCCTACGCGGCCATGCCGCTGGCTTTCTTTGCGCAGTCTATGGGCTTACAATCGCCTTGCACTGGCATAAGCTTTGTGGACTCCACAATGTTGGACGCGTGCGACAGCCACAGAATATGGCAAAACAAGGTTTTTAAAGGCATTGCGCGAAGAGGCAAAAGCTCCACGGGCTGGCATTACGGCTTCAAACTCCACCTTGTCATCAATGACCGCGGGGAAATCCTGCGCTTCTGCCTGACGCCCGCCAATGTGGACAACCGCAATCAAAAGGTTATGGAAAGATTGACAAAAAAACTGTTTGGAAAGCTTTTTGCAGACAAAGGGTATGTGTCCAAAAAACTGTTTGAGGGACTCCTGAATAAAGGCTTGGAGCTGATCGTCAAACAGAAAAAGAACGCCAAAAGCCCAGGGATTCTGCGCTTCACAGACAGGATTCTTCTGCGGAAGCGCGCCGTGATCGAGTCGGTAAACGACTTCTTAAAAAACGTCTGCCAGATTGAGCATTCCAGACACAGAAGCAGCTGCAATTTTGTGGTCAACTTGGTGGCTGGGCTTGCGGCGTACTCTTTTTTGCCTAAAAAACCATCTATTCACACTGGAAATATGATTTTTGCATAGGTATGCTCATCGAACTCACGTTAATATATGGTGCAGGTGTTATTGGTTCATTGTATGCAGCGCTATTTGGAGAGGCTGGTTATGATGTAAGCATATATGCACGGGGAAGACGATTGGAACTACTAGAATCTAAGGGACTGCTTTATTTACATAAGGGAAAAATAAAACGGGCAGATGTTAAGAGCGTCTCGAAATTATTAGATGATGACATATATGACTTCATATTTCTTTCTGTTAGAGAAAATCAACTTTATGAAGCATTAGAAGAATTAAAAACCAATAAAAGCGCTTGTATTGTAATACTGGTCAATTCTATTGATGATTATGGGAGAATATATGTGGCAAAGACAGGATATTACCGGCATTTCCAGGCGCCGGTGGAAGTATAAAAGAGGATATTCTTGATGCTGGCCTGACTCCAGGGCTGGTTCAACCTACAAAATTTGCGGAAATCTTAGGTAAGATAACGGGTAGAGTGAAAAAGCTCTCTAAGTTAATGAAAAAGTCACATATTCTTTATCAGGTGGTGGGGGACATGCATAAGTGGCAACTATGCCATTTGGCAATGGTTGTTCCAATTGCGGATGCATATTTATGAAGCGGAGTTTCCGCAAATGGCAGGAAAAGAACGGAAGGTTATGGTTAAGACTGCTATGAGACTGAAAAGAAATTTTCATTTTCTAAAGAGTCATTTAGGCAAATTATCACCAAATAAAATGTATTTGTTTTTGCTTATTCCGATGCCAATACTAACAATGGCGTTGTCTTTGATTTTTTGTAGTTTCTTTGGTAACAGGTTTATGTATCAGCATTCTGTAAAAGCGCCAGATGAGATGAAACGGCTACACAAACAATTCTACACATATGTGAAAACACACAGATAAACGATAGGATTGTTTTTTTAACACAAAGAACTCGACAATTTCCGGTTGAGCAGGTAATTTTATAGGACCGAATCCAAACAATGTATATCCAAATGAAAAAATCAAGCAGGTTGTATATAATATTAAGAATGTGATTACCAGACCGAATATTTTTGCAGGTGAATACACTTACTGCGTCGATATAAACGGAGCAGAAAAGTTTGAAGACCATGTTTCTCAACATTATTATTTAAGCAATGCTGTACTAAAAAAATTCGTACTAGTTGACACGCAGTGACAACATCTCTTATAATATTACATTATAGAAATGGCTGAATATGATGATT
>CAYOWU010000135.1:0-4129 GCA_964407765.1 uncultured Lachnospiraceae bacterium | reverse complement strand
TGTATCATTTGTGCATTTTTACTACAATACTGAGGTTTTCAAACACGCTCTAGATGCTTGTTTAGTTTTTTGTCGAAGCTGAATATATTTTCATGATCGATCATGTGGTATGCGATCAGCATGCAATCTACAAAATCAAGGGAGATTGTTGCGTAAAGGTCTATCGCATACAGAACACATTCTTTTTCTGTGCAGGAAATGTCGTTGAGCAGTGAATGTATAGATGTCTGTATCCTGTCTTTTTCCATTTGGTAAACTTTTTTTAATACATAGACCACTTCAGCAAGGACTTCTGGTTTGGTGTATGCGCAGCCGGATGAGATGTGATCCTTGGCTATTTGGGACATGTCTGGGTGGTCGTTCAGTAAGTATCGGAGTATGACGTTTGCGTCAATCAATTGCATGTTTTTCGGCCATGGCATTAGCGAACGCCTCCTTTTCTAATGGCATCAGAGCAGGGTTGGCGTATTCATGAGCGATGCCGAAAGCGGAAGTGTTGCCGTTTTTGGCGTCATTAGATATAACCGCCTGTTGGGATTCCTGGAATTTTATAAATTGAAGGAATGTGTATACAGTATCAAGTCGGTCTTCGGGTATCGATTGCAATAGTTCTATGGTTTTTTCCAATGTAGACATAGGATTTCCTTTCTTGGATTTATTTTCAAGTATTTATTGTATAAAAATAGTGCCTGGTCAAATGTTCTGATTGACTTGACGCCCCGCAGGATGATATATTTGTTTTGCATACAGGTATATCTCTGCGGAGTATATCTAAAACCGTTCCTGTTGGCGCAGGGGCGGTTTTTCATTGCCCGTTACGGGAATCTCCCTAATGGTGCCTTAGCTGGCGTGGAGCCGCGCTTTCAAAGCGTCCTGAAGGACTTTGGACAGGCTGACGTTATTTTCTTCGGCCTCTTTTGCAAGCCATGCGGGGATGGAAAGCATTTTCTTCACAGCCCTTGTGTCGCGGCGGTATGCGTCCACATCTGTAGAAATATACGTTATCTGGCCATCCTCTGTCTGAACGTCCGTTACACTGGATGGAGCGGGAATCTCCTGCCCGTGTTCTATAAGGCTGACCAGATACAGCCCCAATGCTTCCCGCGCCATTTCCATGGTTTCTTCCAGCGTGCTTCCGTTCGTGAAGCATCCGGACAGGTCGGGGAATTCTACCCAATAGCCTTCTTCTTCATGGATAATCGCCGGATATACTTTTATCATGAGATACAACTCCTTTCTTTTTCGGTTTTGGGACGGGGCTTTATTTCAGCCCCGCTTTCTTCATGATTGCGTGAAGCAAGCCTTTTTGGATGTCTGTATTGTGAACCGGAACGGATACCGATTTCCCGCCTTTCACCAAGATGTGATGGCTTCCATTCACTCGGTCTAACGCCCATCCTTCTTTTTGCAGCAGCTTCACAAGTTCCTTTCCTTTCATGGATTCCTCCTTACAATCTTATTATATTATATAAATTATATAATGTCAATAATTATTATATAATTTATATAATTTTTATGTCATCTATAGAAGCCGCTTCAATATAAGAAACCACACTCTATTATTCCTTTTAATCCTCCTCCACTTTTCCAATAACCTTCCCAATTGCCATTATATCTCCTGTGTTCTGTAAAAAAGTTTGGAATTGGCGACGAACCGATGTAGCTGGTCATCTAGGCAAGCGTGTTATATTGTCAGGATGCGGCCCACAATTTTGACAACGGCAAATTTTTCCTTACTTAAAATATATATTTGTTGACCCTCAAATTGCTTTGGTGTATAATAAATCCTGATATGCCATTAACTAACAATTAACCAAAATACAAACAAAGGAGAGGATTCTCAATGGCCGAAACAAAAGTTTTTAAATTATTAAACGGCGTTACAATGGAGATGATCGGGGAGGCCGTGGAAAGTTTTTTGCGCGATCAAAAAGGCATGATAACACAGGCGGGCCAGACTACGGAAGGCTATTTCGTGCAGGGCAAGCAGGAGGCGGACGGCTGGAAAAAACTTTCCGGCATGGAGCAGGCGATCAGCGTCCAGATTTTCCAAGCGGGCGAAGTGATAAACGTCACAGCCGGGTTTGGAAAATGGTCTGATAAAATCGGCGCGGGGGCTGTTGGCAGTTTGCTTTTCGCTCCGTTAGCGGTTACAGCGGCGTTAGGCGCGTTCATGCAGAAGAAGCTTCCGCAGGAAATCTTTGACATTATTGAGAAATTTATTTTAAGCGGCGGTCAAAGCGCACAGGTGGGAGTAACCGGCGGAAAAAGAATAGGCGAAAACCAGATCGCCTGTAAAAGCTGCCAGACGTTAAACCCTAAAGGAACCAAATTCTGCACGAATTGTGGCGCGAAGCTTACTGTGCAGTGTCCATCCTGCGGAGCGGATCTTCAAGATGGCGCAAAATTCTGCCCGGAATGTGGAAGCCCTGTGGTCGTGGAACGCAAGTGCCCTAAATGTGGGACGGATTACCAGGAAGGGCAGAAATTCTGTCTGGAATGCGGAACTTCCCTGCAGTAATACATAACGCTCAAATACCATCTGGCCGTTTTGGCTGGGTGGTATTTTATTGCAATCTTTAATCGCGATGCTGAGGCGTAAACTTACCTGGCTAATTAAAATTTGTAATCGATTCCGCTCTGTTTTAAGATTGCGTTTGCCGTGTGCCTTGATTTTATTTTCGTATCCACTGTTACATGACGCTTGGTGATCGGGCTGTACCAAATGTCATGGTCGCCTTTACCGCGGCGTTGGAAAATACAGCCGTTCTGGGACAGGATTTTCCGAACCCTTTTTTCAAATTCTGCCATTAAAAAGTCATCCTTTCGCGTCGTTCGGATTTGAAAACCAGAGAAAACGGCCGCAGCTCATCCCTGTTTAATTCGAGCAGTTCCGGCACGGCAAAGCGCGTGCGCTCCAGCAAAGCGTCAAAGGAGCCGGATTCCAACACAAGGCCGGGAATGTCATCGCTAGTGGCAATCCATACACTGGATTCGCTGTCCCAAGTAAAGGTTATAACATACTCCATAATATATACCTCCTATAAGTAGGCGTTTTGGTTTGTAATATTTTAATCTTTTTCAACCCTCCCATGTTCCCCCAAGGGTGTCACGTTTCGTTACCCCTTTGTCTTCTTCATCCACTAAGCTAGGCCAAGTGATTTTCTTAATTTTTTACCTGTTCTTTCACATTGTTTCCTTTTTTATTTTTAAGGAAAATGCATGAGAATGATTTTTTCATCCTGCTTCACCCTCTTTTTCATTTTCGATGACGTTTGTGATACTCGAAGCAATAGATTCCCCGCGCGGCGCAATCCCTAAGCTTTTTTCATATTCTGCTTCTGCAGTGGCAATATTGGTAGGAACTGGTGCAATATTAGAATGGTTTAATTCATCTGCTACCTTCAAGATATAATTAAGCAGAGTATCTTGCTGTTCGGGTTTTAGCTCCACAAATTCCTCAATCATAATACGTGCTCCATCGCTTAGATTGTATTTAGCTGCTAAGGCATCTAGTTCAGAAGCAGGCGCGGGATTAAACATTTCCCCTTCCCCGGTTCGTAGCCAGTTTTCATTTACGTTGAATTCTCTGCAAATAGACAAAATGATTGCATCGATGGGCGTATTTCTGCCTATCTCGTAATTTGCATATGAATTTCGTTTAATGCCTATTTTATTGGCAAATTCCTGTTGAGTTAAACCTAAAGTTCTTCTGATTTTCTTTAATCGTTCTTTCAATAATCCACCTCTTTTCTTGTATTTATCATAACATAAAACGCGCTAATGTCAACAAAAAGTGCTAAAAGCAACAAAAAAATATTGACATAAGTCTTTATAGCGCGTATAATAGTGCTATAAACAACAAAATTAATAAAAGGAGGGAAATATATATGACAATAGCAAGAGAAGAAAAATATACACCAGAGAAGCTCGAAAAAGCAGACCAGATGGCGCAGTTTATAAAAAGTGTTTCTGGTGGCTCCAGTGAAAACGAAAGATTTATCGTAATGGCATCCAATGCATTTATCGCTGGAATGGAGGCCTCAATGCAGTTTCAAAGAAAGTAAAATCAAAGAAAGCATTCTGGTGATATGTCAAGAACTTTTTGAAAAAGATTTTGATATGTTTT
>CAYOWU010000134.1:0-4165 GCA_964407765.1 uncultured Lachnospiraceae bacterium | reverse complement strand
GTGTGAAACGTGCTATGCATATATTGAATCGTTATAAAAAAGCAATTAATGGGGCAAAAGTATTGATGTTGGGAGTCTCTTATAAAAATGACATTGATGATTATCGTGAAAGTCCAGCAATTCGCGTATACAAGGAATTAAAAAAGGTTGAAGCGAATGTGGAATATTACGATCCATGGGTTCCGGAGTTTAAAAATATGTATGGAGAAAACGGGACAAGCATAAAAGAACTGACACCAGAGATTCTTGCTGATTATGATTTAGTCATGATTACTGCGGCCCATCATAATATTGATTATGAGATGGTACAGGCAAATGCGAAGGTAATATTTGATACTAAGAATGTGATGAAAGATATTGAGCCAAGGGGGAATATTGAGACACTATAGATGAAATATACTACTTTTTTGTTATATAGCGAAAAGCAGTAAGTTATTATTTTAGACTTTGTATGCTGTCCTGAAACTATGATAGATAATCGGAACCAACTATCAAGGCCAGATACAGATGAAATTTTGAAAAAATTATCTTGTCCGCAGAAAGTGGATAGTACCTATATGCTATTTGGTGATGGGCATGCTGTTCATTGGGGCAAAATGTGAATGTTTCCAGTAATGTTCAAATAGGGAATAATGTAAAAATATAAAATAATGTTTCTATCTACGAGGGCGTAGAATTAGAAGATTATGTATTTTGTGGTCCATCTATGGTATTTACCAATGATTTGATGCCTCATTCAAAATATCCCAAAGGCCATCTGAACTACAAAAAAATATTAGTAGAAAAAGGAGCTACAATTGGCGTAAATGTTACAATTGTATGTGGCAATAAACTAGGAAAATGGTGTATGGTTGCGGCAGGTGCAGTGGTGATCAGGGACGTGCCTTCTTATGTATTGGTGGCAGGAGCTCCGGCAAGGCGGATCGGGTGGGTGTGCGAATGTGGAAAAATGTTAGATGAACAGATGAATTGTAAAGTGTGTGGGAGAAAATATGAAATGAAAGATGAAATTGTTTTTCAGAAAAATAATGTGTGTGGGCAGACTGTCCGAAAACCTAGCATTACATGAGCAAGTCGTTTGGTAAATCCAGCCGCAGTAAATGTGGATGATTTATATATAAAATGCGTACCTTGACAACTGAATAAAGTGTATATAATGCTGGCTCTAAGCCCATAAATGTAGTATGATAAAAGTATATAAATACTACATTTAGAGGTGATTTTGATGCACTATGTTACTACTTTTGACAGGAACCAGATGATGACAACAACATGGGATTCCATGGTTGAACCGCAAAGTGCGGCAAGACTGATTGATGCATTCGTGAACAGCCTTGACCTAACTGATCATGGAATAAAGGAGATGGCTTCCGAAGGCAGGCCGCCATATGATCCAAAGAGCCTCCTTAAGCTTTATATTTATGGCAGTGATAACGGAATCAAATCTTCCAGAAAACTGGCAAAGAACTGCCGGGTAAATGTGGAAGTCAAGTGGATGCTTGGCGGAGTGGAGCCTGATTTCAGAACCATATCGGAATTCCGCAAAGAAAACATAGACAGCATGAAAAAGATTTTCCATGAATTTAACAGACGGATATCCGGCGCCGTGGAATGGGGTTTTACTTCTATTGACGGCAGTAAATTTTTGGCATGTAATTCAAAGAATAATAACTTTACCAAGAATAAGCTTGATGACAGGATTAAATGGTTAAACGGGCATATCGAGGAATATCTGCGTATTCTGGATGACACGGATAAGCAGGAGGATTTTGAGGAAGAACTGGACAGGATCACCAAAGAGCTGATCGAGGAGAAGCTGAAGGAAGCCCGGGAACGCCTTGAGAAATACGAAGGCTGTCAGAAGCTCATGGAGGAAAGCGGACAGTCTCAGATGTCACTTACGGATGCGGATGCAAGGCTGATGAAGAGTAAGAATGGATTTGCGGCAGCATATAATCCGCAGACAGCAGTGGATTCCAATACGCATCTGATAAGGGATTTCCAGATGACAAACCAGGTAACGGACCATGGGCTTTTAGATTCCACTCTTAAGGGAATCAGGAAAGAGGAAGACGGAATCATGGAGACCGTAGCCGACAGGGGATATGAAAGCGAAGCCGACATGGTAAAATGCCTTGAAAACGGCATTATTCCGCATGTCATTACAGATGATGGAAAGGATGGCTATGAGCTGGAAATTTCGTATGAAGAAGCGGAAAGCGTAAATGCAGAAAGTACAGATCAGGATGAGTTAAAAAAGGCGCTCCATGCAGACATGATACCAAAAGCCTACAAAGATGTCATATCAGATATCGAGGTTAAAGAAGCGCGGAGAAAGGTCAGTGATGAACTGGCAACAGGAGAGCCTGCCCAATCACCCTATGGCACACCGGAGGAGATGCTGGCAAGGGCGAAGGAAGGATACTTTGTCAGGGATGCGGAGAGGAATCTTGTGCACTGTCCGAAAGGAGAAATTCTCCGCCAGAAATGCATCAAGAAAAACGGAAATATCAGATATGCAAATAAAAACGCATGCCGCCACTGCCCTAACAGGAATAAATGCTACAAAGGAAAGAATGAGTGCAAGGAAATAGATTTCACAAAAGACTGTTTGGAGAAGCCGTGCAGGGACTGGCTGAAAGCGGAGGGAAAGAAGCCGGATAACCAGGGCGTCAAAAAAGGGAAATATCACTTTGAGAAACAGAAGGCGGTCAGATTTTTCCTAAGACCGGACAGAAAAAAGACGGCGGAGCGGATGCGCTTGTCAGAGCATCCGTTTGGAACAATAAAAAGAGCGATGGGATTCAGCTGCTTCCTGCTGAAAGGTCTGCGGAAAGTGGCAGGGGAATTTGCGCTCATGTGTCTGGGGTACAACATAAAACGTGCGAAAAACCTGTTAGGATTTGAAAAAATGATGGAACTTATGGCAGTGGGAACCTGCTGATATAACAAAATATACACTTTATTCAGTTGTCAGGGTCAGATATTTATTTCGGGAGAAATATATCTGGCATTTTTAGTGCAAAAAACATGCTACAGACCGCTAAAAATTAAGGTTTTTGGACGGCCTGGGGGGGGGACAACAACTCGTCCCAATTGTAATTTTTTTCTATCAAGGTGGCAGCATGATAGAGGATTCATGATTACTGTGGCCCATCATAATATTGATTATGAAATGGTACAGGCAAATGGTGATATTTGACACTAAGAATGTGATGAAAGATATTGAGGCATTATAGACGAAATATGTTGTCTTTTTACAATATAGAAAAAAGTAGCAATAAGAGAAAAGAGAACTTCAGTCTTTGTTCAATGGAATATTTGGAAGTGCCTACGATATATCCATTTCATCCAAGAAATAAAAAAGTGTTTTGGGTTTCCAGAAAAAATTTAATTAAAAAAAACTGATTTTGGTTAAACTGGCGGGATATAATTTGGAACGTATTACTTTTTGTGGGAAAATGGGAAATTTAAGGGAAATAGATGGGTGATTTTGGGAAGAGGAATTCTAATGGAAAGAAATATTGCTGATTATGAAAATAGGTATATGAAGGGCGTTGAAGGGTTTGAAAAGTATAAGGTTATTTATAGGAGAAGAAAGGTAACAGAAATAATAGATAAGTATCAACCACATAAAATATTGGAAATTGGCTGTGGAATGGAACCATTGTTTCTCTATGTAAAAGATAGGAAGTTTACAGTTGTGGAGCCGGGCGAGTCTTTGTATGAGAATGCCAAAAAAGAAAGTTTTGGTAATAAAAATGTTATGTGTATCAAAGGCTTTTTTGAGGAAGTGTCAGAAAACTTAGGAGAGGGGTATGATATGGTAATATGCAGTAGCTTATTGCATGAAGTTCCCGATCCTGAAAAGTTGTTACAATCAATTGTGAAAATATGTGGAAAAGAAACCATAGTCCATATAAATGTTCCAAATGCTTATTCGATTCATCGGTTGCTTGGAATGGAAATGGGCATTATTCAAAATATATTTGACAAAACAGAGAAAAGCAAGGAGTTTCAGCAGAATACAAATTTTGAGATGGGAAAGCTGAAGACTATGGTTGAAGATAATGGTATGGAGGTTATAGAAGAAGGTTCGTATTTTGTAAAACCTTTTTCTCATGAACAGATGCATCAAATGATGGAGAGGAAAATTATAGATGAA
>CAYOWU010000133.1:0-4256 GCA_964407765.1 uncultured Lachnospiraceae bacterium | reverse complement strand
TTTGCCGTAGCTGGCTTCGCCCTCCGCGGCGATTTTTTCAACGGTGGCGTTGATGCTGGCGATAGAGTCCCCCTGTCCTTCACTGCAGATCCAATATCCTGTTCTCAAGGACGGATCTACGGCATACATAGCATCCTGCAGTTTATAATAATTTTCTCCGGCGCCATAGGCCAAGCCGCTTCCTGTGCTGCCGCTTGCGCTCAAACTCGTTTTCAAATCTGCGATTGCATTATCTAACGCAGTTTTAGCCTCCCCAGAGGCATTTAAAGTTTCCGCTTTGTCAATCAGATTCTGCGCCTTGTCAACTGTTAAATTATACCGTTGGTAGAATGTACTTCCGTTAGCAATATCTCCCAGAGCAATGATAATATCTTTGTTAAAATCTTCTATCTCTTGATAAAGATACCAAAATTTGCCATCTTCTGTTCTCTGATATTTATCCCGGATGACTGTCAATGCATTTACAATCCTACCATCGTCTGTGTTTACTGTAAATAAGTCTTCAATGTTTATTCCGGCTCCTGCCAGACCACTTAACACACACCCCTGGGTCATAGAATTGGGGGAATGCATGGAATGATTAAACATGCCCGCGATCTCTCCGTTGGTGCGCTGTATTTTCTGCATGTATTTGACTACAAACATAATTTCATCCGGCGTCAGATCTGGCGCCATCACGGCTAAATTCCACCCATTGATATCCAGATCGTATCCGCTGTTGAATAACTGCTTTTTTACCGCTCGCGACATATAATCAATATCGTCCTGGTTTACGCCTGCGGCTTTTGCCGCCAGAAGATACCAGACATTATTGGCAAATGCACCGCCGCCTTCGTCCAGAAGTTTCTGTACATAATTTTCCCCTTTATAATTATACGGATTCTCTCCTAATATAATTAATTCGAGAATGGCGCTTGCATAATCCGTCGCCTGGTTCCACTGGCGTTTAATCGGATCAGATATATAGGTTCCTTTCAAATTATAGTCCGGGTCGGTCGCCACCTGTTTATAGAGGCCCCAGAAGTCACCCACTTGCGTATCTTTCTTTTTCTGTTTTTCATCTCTGCCGTCCCATCCCCAGAGCATATCTCTTGCCAGTTTTTTTGTAGATTCCGGGATGGTAAATGCAGGGATGGCGCCGTCAGCCTCCTTTCGGAACAAATAATAATCTTTTGTAGTCACACCGTCCGGCGCTGTCAGTTCTATGTCGATTACATTGGTTTTGCTGTTGAGTTTGACTGCTCCGGTTTCCCCATTGACTTTATAAGCGCTGCCCTCAGAAACCTGCGGTTTCAAGGTAATGGTATCTCCAGTCGTTGAAAAAGCATAATAAGCTTTTCCATCGCTTAACTGTGCCGGCTCTCCTGTTTCATAATCCAGAAGGCTGGCTCCCTCCATTTCAAGACCTGTCAGAGACGCTTCAGAGGAAACCCGCCGCAGGGCAATGGATTGTTCCTCACCGTTTACTCGAACCACAATTTTATCAACATTGTCCTCCACCGTCACAGCCTGGTAAATTCCCAGTCTTACTCCATCGCTTGCAGAAAGTTGTGGCGAGACAATTTCCCACTGGGCCGACGGATCCTCTGGTATGATTCCTACCAGAAGCTGTTTGAATTTCCTCCCATTATTTTCTGGTGTAGATTGTGAAAGAGCCACTGTAAATTTTCCGTCATCTGTTTTTCTTACATTGTATTTAGTATAGGGAACAAGACCGCCATCCCCCAGCCGTGTAACATCCACATACCGAATGGCTGTATTTTTAGATGGTTCGGGTTTATCGGTTTCTTCCTCCCCATTCCAATTTATTAGATATACACAACCATCTTGGCGTGCGCCGCCTATAAATCCATAGCCTTCGGAGTCCCCTATTCCATGTTCATTATCAATACGAGGTTTCCCCCCTCTTGTGCTAACTGCGATAATATTCAGCCCTTTTTTCAGATATAATTTAGGACTTCTGTTGTATGCTCCCACACTGTCGCTCGAATTGGCAAACCTGATAAAATCTTCTCCATTGATACTGACATAATTTTCCCCTAATGCCAGCCATCTGTGTCCTTTTGCATTCGACTCCTCGCGATCAAAATCTCTTAC
Organism: uncultured Lachnospiraceae bacterium; assembly: GCA_964407765.1. Lineage (GTDB taxonomy): Bacteria > Bacillota > Clostridia > Lachnospirales > Lachnospiraceae > MGBC164599. The sequence continues at coordinate 2,159 of CAYOWU010000133.1, read as the reverse complement.
TACCTGCACTGAAACTGCCTTCGTAGAACTGTCCAGTGTATATTCCTTAACTTTATTTCCACCCAAATTCCACACAAAATCGGAATGATCTGATAAATTTTTCTGATTGGATTCATCATACAGAAAAATACCTTGATAACGATCAATATCATTAGCATTACTGGTACAATAAGTACTATCCAGAAGCAAAGGGATCGTCTGGCCATTAACTTTAAAATATACCCAGGATGAACCCAAATCAACGGACCACCCTACCGCTGGAGGGCTCATTGTTATGTTAAAAGTTCCATCTTCTCCAAATTCTATGGGCAAAGAACCATCTGTATTGCTCAGTTCCTTCTCCATATTAGGCGATCCCATTATTATTTGAGGATCTTTTAATGTGCATTTTCCTTCAATGCATACATACCTAATTGAGAAAGTTTTCTTACCTGCTAAAGCCCTATATATCCCATCCTCTCCTCGTTTTATCTCATAATTCCTTGTTGACCCTTTTTTCGCTAATGCTGCTGTAGCTCCTCCCTTATATGCTTTTAAAGTAAAAGAATCCTGTACAGACGGCATTTCCGCCGCCCGCACCGGCACACATCCCATAAATATCCCCAAAAGGAGAATAGCCACACTCACGATGGGCGGCCTTTTAAACATCATTTTTATAATTTCCAACACATATCCCTTTTTCTTCATTGGCGCATTTTCCGCTCCTTTCATTTTTTCTCACGCACATTTTCTGCCAATAAAGAATCCGTTGGATAACCCCTGCATTGTATTTGCAATACCCCCCCCCTTTCTTGAGACGCTTTCTTTTTGTCCCTTATTTTTATAGAAATAAGAATCCAGTCCTTATCACTATCAAATATAGCGCATCCGGGGCTTACGAAACCGTCTCCTCCCTGCGTCGCCGATAAACAGGCGGGGCGGGGCCTTTGCGAAAAAGGGTATAAAAAATAGACATCCACTTTATGCCTCTGGATACTCTGCATCTTCCAATCTACAAACGCCCGTTTCCTGACTCGAGTCACTAACCTACTCACTGCCCTTCCCAGATTCTTGCGAATCCAGTGGTTACTGCAGCTTTCGCACTCATTACAGTAGGGATAAAGCTGTGCCGGAATCTCACCGGATGTTCCAGAAGCGGCTTCCCGCTTCTTTGCGTCCGTAATAAGATTGGTTTATCCTTTATAAAATTATCCTTTTTCTGCATTTTACAGAAAAAGCAGAAAATTGTCAAGCGTTTTTTTCGACTGATCGCGTAATTAGTAACAGTTCAGCCTTCCGGCTTCACTGTCACAAAAATATGCACACAAACTGCAAAAAACGCAGTTTGGCGCGTGGCTGTCTCGGGATCGTCTTGCAGATGCAAGCCGACGCCTCGCGGGATAGCGCATGGCTGAACTGTTACCGTAATTAGCGCCATGCTCGGCACAATCGGATAGGGGAGATTTGACACTTCCCTTCCACACCACGTAGCGTACCGTTCGGTACTACGCGGTTCAATAGTTTACACGTACTTTTAGATAGTGGGCAGTCATGGATGGGTATCCGAGTCTGTCCACTATTATTTGCTTGGTGAGCGCTGAGTTGAGCATTCTTGCCGCTCTCCACACTCCCTTCCGGCAGTTCGCCATTTCATGTATTTTCCACTCTGGCAGGTGAAGCGCCCGGAGCATTTTATACCTCGTGCGTACTTTCTTCCATTGTTTCCAATACACTGCCCGGATTCTACGGCGAATCCATTCGTCCGTGGCTTCCATTAGGCTTTTCATGTCTGCATACCGGTAGTAGTTTATCCACCCAGTCGTATATTGCCTGAGTTTCTCTTCCCTCTCCGGATTGCTCCACTTGTTTCCTCTCACTGTCAATTCCCTCAGTCGGTTCTTCATCTTTTCGATTGACTTGGAGTGTACCCGCATACGGCATTTCCCTTTGTTTCGGTAAAAGCTGTATCCAAGGTACTTCGTCTTACTGATATGGCTTACTGTCGTTTTCTCAAGGTTGATTTTCAGGTACAGCTTTCCTGTGATAAACGGAATGATATGTTCCAGCGTCCTTTCTGCGCTTTTCCGGCTTTTGCATAAAATCATACAGTCATCGGCGTACCTTACGAACTTATGTCCCCTGCGTTCCAGTTCCTTATCCAGCTCATTCAGCATCACGTT
>CAYOWU010000132.1:0-4283 GCA_964407765.1 uncultured Lachnospiraceae bacterium | reverse complement strand
TATTGTATCATTTGTGCATTTTTACTACAATACTGAGGTTTTCAAACACGCTCTAATAGATTTTACAAAGGTTACTTTCTATAAGGTCATACATTCAAAAAAGCAATTCACAAAGGTTACTACGCCTAAAACTTGGAATGTAAAAAGCACATAATTCGCTTTTGTTTTATCAGTTATTATGTTTCAAATCTAAGTATATTCTACAAAAACATATGTTCTTTGTCGAGGCATCTCGGTTTATTCTACCAAAAAACTGCGTTTTTTGGTAGAATAAACCGATTGCCTTTCACAGTTTTAGGTATTCAAACATCAAAAAAAGCGAAAGCCTACGCTCTCGCCTTATTTATATTACATAACCTTTTTTGCAGGTTTTATTTTCAATTTTACCATTCATCTTCAGTAATATTATCAAAGTCATTTGAGTTATTAAAAAAGTTATTATTGGTATCAGTATCGTAAAAAAAGTCATTATCAAAATCCAAATCATCAACATTATTTTTTTGTTCAGCTTCTTCTTTCATAGCATTAAGAAAACTAAATAAGTCAGCACCTTGTAGGGAGTTTTTTCTTTTCTCTTCTTCTTCAGCTTTCTTTTTTGCAGCGTCTTTCGCTTTTCTTTCTTCTTCTTCCTTTTTGCTTTTTTCTGTTTCAAATTTCTTTTTCAATTCTTTGAGTTTTTCAGAGGTATTGTATTTTGATGGAATTATACATTCAGTATGAACAAAATCATAATCATTAACAGGGTCTAAAACATAAGCAAAAACACAATCATCAACTATTATTTTTTTGATTTTATTATCTATATGTGGCTCTTCTTTTTGCTCTTCTTTTTTTGTTTCCTTATGTAGATTTAAAAACTTTATTTTGCTTGCTGTTTTACTCATTACTTCATCAAGATTTATAGTTAAGGTTTTATTTTCTTCTTGCCTTTTATATAGTTCAATTCCAATTTGGCGCATTAAATTATAAGGTTCTCTTACAAGTTCATATTTTTTGTTTTCAAGATTAAAGTTATATTCTTTTATTGTATCATCAGTCATTTTATAAAATGTTGAAAATCTTCTATATGCTTGAAGTTTTTCTTCTTCTTCCGCACCATCCATCTTGGCAACGATTTCATAAGGGTCTTTTGTGCTTGTAAATATTAAATATTCACAATCTATAACTTTATCAAAATAGCGGCTTTTTACAGCACTACTTGTATTATTATCAGTAAGATTTAAAAATTCTTTCCAACCAAAAGTTTTGAAATCAAAGTCATTTATGATATAAACAGCAGAACCGTCAGCATCTTGAAATACATCTTTTGAACCACCATTAAGACATTTATAAGATAAGTCTAAACTTTCACAAATAGATTTTGCAAGTAGGGTTTTTGCATTTCCAGAACCGCCAGAAATATGAATACATTGCATATTTCTTGAAGGATTATTTATTAAATAATCTCTACTATAACGCTTATATGCTTTATCTATACTTGAAGCATATAGGACTTCTTCTTCAGGCGTTATAAATTTACTTTGATTATATTTTTTGATTTTACCTTTACATATATCATTTACAATTTCCATTTGTCTCTGATATGCTTTATCTTTATTTTTTTCTCTTCTATATGTTGTTTCTTTTTTCTTTTTTAAAGCCACATAATCAAAATTTGCTTTTACAAGTTTTGGGTCATATTGAAATTTATGCATTGATGTTTTCGTGCTATGTGTAGCATATAAAACTCCATCGTCAAAATAATATGCTTTAATTGGTCTTATCATGTTAAATGGTATATCGAACCATTTCGCAATATCAACAGGTGTTCTTGCGTTTTCTAATTGCAAGAAGCCATGAATATGGTCGTCTTTTGGTTCGCCCTTTTTACCTTTTCCTTCAGCTTCTTCCTCTTCATCATAAATATCTTTATTATGTTCTATTACAGCCCATTTTTTAATAATTCCCTTATCTTCATATTCTCTTGCTACTAAAACAACTTCTTCAACAGTAGCAGGGTGTTCCTTTTCCCCAGTCCCTATTTTTTGTATTGAAAACGCCACTTTACGAAGTGGTGTGGTTGTAAAATTTTTATCACTCATAAATAATTATCTCCTTTAATTTTATTTCAATCTCAAAAACACAAGGAGATAAAAACAATTGACATTTATTCAATTATAGTATAATATAAATATAAAGAAATGAACGTAAAAATCTTTTACGTTATTGCTAGATTTTATATTGTGTATGTGTTTTAATCTCCGAACCGTTTACCAGACGGTTCTTTTTTTATGCTTAAAAGAGATTGATACATTAATTTTATAACAGGCTTCTCTTTTAGTCAAGATTCCAAAAATATTTTAAAATTAGTATGTGAATTGTTTTCAATTCTGGAGAATTGAAAACCTTTGGACTTGCTCTTGATACGCTGACGCTCGTTGAAGTTTCCGCCATCGCTCCAACTTCAACTCTTTTGACATAGATATTTAAGAAATAAAATATACATTCCTAAATCTTACTTTAATACTTTTTTTATGCACACATTCACACACCTTCGCTTGATTATTTACACAATTCACACATTTCCGAAACAAATGTGTGAATAAAAAAAGTGTCAGAAAATCGCCTAGGGAACACTCGCCGTTTCCCCCAAAAGGGCAGGTAGGGGAAACGGCGAACGCGCATAAAATAAGGTTTTTCTCAATTTTTGTTAATTTATTTTGATATATTATTTATAACATATATTTTTACTTTTCGCTTGATTATTTACACATTCAACTTGTTTTTTAAAAAGTTTTAAATGTGTGAATTTTAATATGTGAATTGCAAAAAAATCTTTTTTTCTACAAATTTTTCATTGCTTCTAATACCATCACTTCATCACTTTCAAACATATGTGAATATCTTTTTAATATGATTTCTTGTGTATCACCCGAAACTTTTTCTATCACACTCAATGGCACATTACTTTTTATAAGATTTGATATAAATGTATGTCTGAATACATGGCAACTTAAAACAGGTAATTCGAGGTCTTTGCAAGCCTTTTTAATAGTTTTATCACATAACCCATATTGCCAATTAAATATCTTATCTTCCATTGAACCATCTTTCAATAAATGCTCTTCTTTTATTCTCATAAAAAGTCTTTCAGGAGCAGGAGAGAGTGGCACAGTTCTTTTCTTTAAATTCTTTGGGTCTTTGGTTAATTTAATAGCGCTTACATACGCTTTATTGATGTTTATTCTCATACCTTGAAGGTGTTTTTCTTCTGTTAATTCTGAACTTGGAGCAATCCGAACAGGCTTTTCATCAGTCTTTTTGTAATAGCTAAATTCTTCAAAATCATTATAAGTAAGTGCCAGACATTCTCCAATCCGTAAACCGCAGTAATAAAGAATATTAAACATCAATCTGAATTTTGGATATTTATTTTCACCTAACCGCCAGTATTCATTATCTTTAAAATAGTTGTCTATTTTATCAAATTCTTCTTTTGAGATAACCGTATAATCTTCTTTTCTTTTGGTTTTCATATTATCAGCATAATCAAGAAAATTCTCTTTTATCAATTTCTTTTTATATGCCAGATTTATCATTTTTCTAAATGTAGAATTGAGTAATCTTAAAGTTTCATCTGAATAATTATGTTCCCTCATATCAGCACAAAACTTCTGATAAACGGTTTCATCTATGTTTTTAAGTTTCGTATCAGCAGGCAAAAACTGATATATCATAGCCATATTGCGTTCAGTGTTTTTAATAGTGACTGGGCTAAAATCTTGGCTCTTGGCTTTAATAAGCCACAACTCATAGACGCCTTTAAGGGTAATATCTTTGCTATCTTCAACAATGCCGCCAGCCTGCAGTTTCGCTAATTCTTGCCTGGCTTCTGTTAATGTGTTGATATTGTAAATCCATTTTGCCCGATACCGATTTTTTTCGGTTTTTGGGTCATATTCCTTGAAGTTATACTTTACATCATATTTCTTGGTATTCTCATTGAAATAAACGCTTTTATACTTGGTCTTGCTTCTCTTTACCGTATTAGCCATATCATATGCCCCTTTCGTATATGTGGATTGCTTGCCTTGTTTATACGATTATAGCACATATAGGCTACGAATACTATACGAATATTTGATATTTTATACTAATTCTACGGTTTTTAAAGTCTTAAAAGCCTTTAAAATAAAGGATTTTAAATTTTTATATATTCGAAAGTAAGAAGTATAAAAGCTACCTGAATACTATATCAAAATTCCATAATTACAGCGCAAACAATATCCAGCTCATAGAGATGC
>CAYOWU010000131.1:0-4301 GCA_964407765.1 uncultured Lachnospiraceae bacterium | reverse complement strand
TATAATTCGTTCCATCCCATACTTTTGCCTCCTCAAAATTACCTTGAGTATTTTTTATATATAATTTTCCATACGTAAAATTCCAAATCACAAAGCTATTTAAATCTAAAGCCGTTGCTTTTCTGGCAGCATCCTTTATCAATGCTTCATCTGTAATTAAAACATCCGGCATCTTAAGTTCCCAGCCCTGTAAAATTTTGTTTTGCGCCTCATCCTGGTATAGCAAAACATCTGGAAACATACTTTTCTTATTTACAGAAAGGGTGCTTTCTCCGCCAACGCTTTTAATTTTTAAATTCATTCCTTTAAGCATCGCCCTTATTTCTGAAATAATAACAATGGCCCAGCTTCTCTCATTTAGTCTAATAATTGTGCCCATCCACATCTACCTTTCCTTAAATTCAGAAATAAGATTTAATTCCTTCACATATTTACGAGCCCTTTTATCCAATTGCTCCCACGCCAAAAACAACCTTCTTTTTGCTACGTCTATATAATCAATTTCCTCTCTTTTGAACAATGCTACATTTTCATTTTTCTCTATGCCAATAAAATTTCTCCCCTCCATTAAAGCAGCAACTAAAAATGATCCACTCCCAAACGCATTATCCAGTACCACATCCCCTGGATCTGTATATGTTCGTATCATATATCTTCCCAACTCTATAGGTTTTTGTGTTGGATGCAACACTGCGCCTTCACATTCAGCCGTTTTAACATATATAATATCCGTCGGATACCGTTTTCCTTCGCTTGACACATGAACAGGTTCAAAATCTCCATAATTTCCACACAACTGATTTTTCCTTATCCCTTTATCGTAGGGATCCCCTTGTGTCATTTGTGGATGATATGTCGGCTGTTTCTTATAAAATACACACACATCTTCATGCTTCCGAAGCGGCTGTTTCTTAGCGTTTAAAAAATTAGTCGGTTTTGATTTCTCCCAAACCCACTTGTATTTGTAAATATTCGCCTGACTTAAAATTAATTTTGCTGTAAAAATCCCATTAGAAGTTAATACGATCGCTCCATTCGGCTTAATGACACGATTATACTGTTTCCATAATTCATCAAAAGAAATATAACAATCCCATTCATTTTGTGTCATCCCATATGGCAAGTCACAAAGAATCATATCCACGCTTCCATCTGGAATTTCACCCATATATTCAAGACAATCTCCCTCAAAAAGTTGATTTATTACCTTATCCACCTTTTCCATAAATTGCTCCTCGGCTTTATTCATTGATATGGTATATAATAACACGCTTCATTTCCGAACGCAAGTTCCTTTTTCTTTTCCCATAAAAATCCCCAAAATATTAAGCTGTCATACAACGTAAATAGGCTTTCAAAGAGAACTCTGAAAGCCTTGAATTTAATTTCTCAGTTGGATATAACAATTCCGCCAGGCAATAGCAAAAGGCAATCCCCTTGAATATTGTATCCAGACATTTTACACCTTAAAGCGGTACCCAACTCCCCATATGGTTTCAACGTACTGCGGCTTGGCGGTATTGAATTCTATCTTTTCCCGGATCTTTTTAATGTGCACAGTGACCGTTGCAATGTCACCCACCGACTCCATATCCCAGATTTCCCGGAACAATTCCTCTTTTGTGAATACCCGGTTGGGATTCTGCGCCAGGAAAGTGAGCAGGTCGAATTCTTTGGTGGTGAAGGTCTTCTCCTCTCCATTGACCCAGACCCTTCTGGCCGTCTTGTCAATCTTGATTCCCCGTATTTCCACAATCTCATTCTGGGGCGCACCGCTGTGTATGAGGCGGTTGTACCGGTCCATATGCGCTTTTACCCGGGCCACCAGTTCGCTGGGGCTAAAAGGCTTGGTCATATAATCATCGGCGCCCAGGCCCAGGCCCCGTATTTTGTCTATGTCGTCTTTTTTCGCCGAAACCATAATGATTGGCGTATTTTTGGAACCTCTCACCTGCCTGCATATCTCGAAGCCGTCCACCTCCGGCAGCATCAAGTCCAGTATGATCAGGTCAAAATCATCTCCCAGAGCCATATCCATGCCCACATCTCCCCGGTTAGCGATCTCCACCTCAAAGCCGCTCAGCTCCAAATAGTCTTTCTCCAGATCCGCGATGGCCTCCTCGTCCTCAATAATCAGAATCTTACTCATCCAATGGTACCTCCTGGTATTTTCTAAGCACAAAGTACATAATGGTGCCGATGCCTTCCCTGCTGGTGGCCCACACCTTTCCTCCATGGTCTTCCATAATCTTTTTCACAATGGACAGGCCAATCCCGCTGCCGCCCTTGGAAGAATTCCGGGACACGTCCGTACGGTAGAACCGGTCGAAAATATACGCCAGATCCTTCGCCGCGATTCCCTTGCCATTGTCCTCAATCTCCACCTGAATGAAATCGCCCACGTCTTTGACACGGAGCTGGATGATTCTATGGGTTTTGTTCATATATTTTGTAGAATTGCCGATGATGTTGTTCACTACCCGGCCCAGCTGCTCGCCGTCGGCTATGATGACCACATCCTCGTCCACATAGTTGGCGTAGACCAGCTCAATTCCCTTCACCTCCAGCTCCAGCCCCAGTTCCTCCGCGCAGTCGTCAAAATAATCGTTGACCCGGATCTTGCTGAATGTGTACGGAATCCGGTTGGTGTCAATCTTTGAGTAAAAGGTCAGTTCATTGATCAGATGATCCATTTCGGTGGTCTTATTATAAATCGTCCGGATGTAGCGATCCATTTTCTCCGGCGTGTCCGCCACGCCGTCCATAATGCCCTCCACGTAACCCTTCACCGCGGTGATAGGCGTCTTCAAATCATGCGATATGTTGCTGATTAATTCTTTGTTTTCTTTATCCAAGACAATCTTCTCTTCAGTGGATTCCTTCAGGCGTTTGCGCATTTCCTCAAAGTCCTGGCACAATTCGGCAAATTCGTCACTTCCCTCCACATCCATGGTAAAGTCCAGGTTGCCTTCCTTGATATTGTTGGTGGCCCGCTTTAATTTCACAAGAGGCGCGGCCACGCTCCGGTAAATCCAAGATCCCACCGTGAGACTGGTAAAAACCATAATGACCAGAACCACAAACAGCACGTCCTTGGTCATCAGCTGGACTCTGGCCGTGCTGTCGCTGGATTCCACTATAGACAAATCATAGGGGGACTCCTGCGCCTGCCCCCTGCCGCCCTGCCCGGCCTGAAGCTGCCCGAAGCCGTATAAAGTGGCCATCAGCAAAAGCACCGGCACCAGCGCCACCATCAGAAAACCCACGATAATTCGAGTCTGTAATTTCATAAAAAACCCCCGCTCCCGCGCTCTGTCTAATATTTATAGACATTATAGCACAGAAGGGGGATTTTATCTCTAAATTTTCTATAAAGATACTATAAAAACATTTATTTACTTCATTTCGACCTTATCCAAATGCCAGATTTCATCCACATATTCCTGGATGGTACGGTCGGACGTGAACTTGCCGCTGCACGCTACGTTCAAAATGGCGCTTTTCGCCCAGCTTCTCTCGTCTTTATACGCCTTTTCCACTTTCCTCTGCGTTTCCGCATAAGCCTTGAAGTCGGCCAGGATAAAATACATATCCGCTTTGCTGCTGTTGTTGGTGTTCAGCAGGGAATCGTAAATATCCCGGAAAAGCTCCGGATCGTTGGGCGCAAATTCTCCGTTGATCAGCTGCATCAGCACCTGGCGGATTTCGTTGTCCCGGTTGAAAATATCCATGGGATAATAGCCGCCCTTATTTTCGTAATTAATGACCTCGTCGGAAGACAGGCCGAAGATAAATGCGTTCTCCTCGCCCACCTCTTCCACAATCTCCACGTTGGCCCCATCCATAGTACCCAAAGTCAGTGCGCCGTTTAACATAAATTTCATGTTTCCGGTGCCGGACGCTTCCTTGCTGGCCGTGGAAATCTGCTCGGACACATCCGCCGCCGCGAAAATCATCTCCGCGTTGGACACCCGGTAGTTCTCAATGAATACCACCTTAATCTTGCCCTTGATGGACGCATCGTTGTTGATCTTATCCGCCACGGAATTGATTAACTTAATAATCAGCTTCGCCCTGTGGTAAGCCGCCGAAGCCTTGGCGCCGAAAATAAAGGTTCTCGGATAAAATTCCATTTCCGGATGGGCCTTAATCTGGTTATACAGGTACATCACATGCAGGATGTTCAAAAGCTGGCGCTTGTACTCATGCAGACGCTTTACCTGCACATCGAAGATGGAACGGGGATCCACTTCTATGCCGTTGTGGTCCAGGATATATTTGGCCAGACGCAGCTTGTTCTG
>CAYOWU010000130.1:0-4324 GCA_964407765.1 uncultured Lachnospiraceae bacterium | reverse complement strand
GAAGGTGGATTTCAAGGAAACCATCATCATTATGACCTCCAACGCAGGCGCCCAGTCCATCATCGAGCCTAAGAAACTGGGCTTTATCTCGGAGGACGACGAGGAGCAGGATTACGAGCGGATGAAGACCGGAGTCATGGATGAAGTGAAGCGGATCTTCAAGCCGGAGTTCATCAACCGGATCGACGAGATTATTGTGTTCCACGCATTAAATAAGGAACATATCCGCAAGATCGTCACGCTGCTTTTGAAGAATCTGGTAAAACGCTGCCGGGAGCAGATGTCCATCAACTTAAAAGTCTCCGCGGCGGTGAAGGATTACATCGCCCAGGAAGGCTACGACGCCAAATTCGGGGCCAGGCCGCTGCGCCGCGCCATCCAGACCAAGATCGAAGACGCGCTGGCCAACGAGATTCTGGAAAAGAAAATCAGCGCCGGAAACGAAGTGCAGGTAAAACTTGTGAAAAACGAGATTATTTTCCAGCCGGTATAAAAAAAGGCCTCTTTGCGAAAGAAATTCTTTGCAGAGAGGCTTTTGCAGGGGGATACGGTGGAATTTACTATTTAGAAATTCGGATAAAATATTGACACAGTTTCCCCACATATGATATAGTCAGTATGCAGATAACTATCAAGTTATTGTAATCCATTAATATCATTATTTTCAAAAGGAGGGGAAAGTTTTGAAAAGATGGACAGCAAAAAGGCTGGCAGGATATGTCATGACTGTTATGCTTGCGCTTACAGTCTTTATGGCGGTTCCCGCAACAGCGCAGGCGGCGGCGAAAGTCACCGTATCCACACAGTCAGGGCTGACGAAAGCTCTTAAGACCAAGAAAGCTACGACGCTCACGATCAAAACATCGAAAGCAGTGAAGCTTACCGTAAAGAAGGGTACATACAACAAGATCTCACTTGTAGTAAACGCCCCGAAGGCAACGATTGTCAACAACGGTAAGTTCAAGAGCGTTACAATCAAAGGCGCTAAGGCTGTGAGCGAGAAAGCCAAAAACAACAAGTACACTGTCGCAGGCAGCACGAAGCTTACAATCGCAAAAACAGCGGCCACAAAAGGCGTTACAGTCACAAAAACCAACGCAAAGGTCAGCATCGTAAACAACGGTAAACTGTCAGGCTTAAATGTGAAAAAGAAAGCGACTGTTACAGTAACAGGAAAGACAAAGAGCTCTACAAAGATGACGGTAAATGCGAAAGGCGCGAAGATCAGCACCGCAGTGCCGTCTAAGGTCGTTCTGAATAAGGACGCTGCCGTTACTACCAAAAAAGGCGCGGAAGGCTCTAAAGTAACAGTTGCGGACGACGTAAAAGCCGACGTTAAGAATCAGACGTCCAAACCGGTGAAAGTGACGAACAGCGACGGAAAAACAACGACTGTTCCGGCAGGAAAAGATCAGACGATTGCTCCGCCGAAACCAACCGAAACACCAAAACCAACAGAAACACCAAAACCAACAGATACACCGAAGCCGAGCGCAACACCAGAACCGAGCACGACTCCAGAGCCGAGCGCAACACCAGAACCAAGCACGACTCCAGAGCCGAGTACAACACCGGAACCAAGCACAACACCTGAGCCAAGCACGACTCCAGAGCCGAGCACAACACCGGAACCAAGTACGACTCCGGAACCGAGCACAACACCGGAACCGAGTACAACTCCGGCTCCGACAACATATACAGTGACCTTTGAAGGCGAAGGCGTAACTGAGCCTGCGCAGCAGGTAGAACCAGGCAAGCAGGCGGTGATGCCAGTCAAACCAGAGAGACCAGGATATGCGTTTGTAGGATGGTTTGACGGCGGCGTTGAGTATACCTGGGGACCTGTAAATAGCAACCTGACATTGACCGCACATTGGGAACCAGCCGATGCTGAAAAGGATCTTACAGCTAAGGTAAAAGAGGTTGTAGAAAAATATAATGCAATGTATAATAAACTCGGCAGTAATGTAACATATTCTAATCGTAATGGAGAAGAGTGGACTGCTACAGGAGAGGACGCTGTAGCCAACTACAAAACACTGTTGAGTGATGAGAATGTATATTTGAATTTAGGCAAAGATTTTTCCGGCAATATTCAGAAAGTTGCTGTTGGCGAGTTGGATCTTGTGACTCTGAATAACAGTGGTCTTGTAAGCATCGGAAATAACAGCAAGCTGTCAATAAAGAGTTATAAGACAAATAGTAAGGGAGAACTTTTGATAGCCCTTCCATATATTATTTGTGAAGCGGGTGATGAGGGAAAAGTATCAGTAGCCGTAACAACTGACGAGGGAACATGGAACATTTCCGCTACATTATGTGGAGCGCTTTCTGCTCTGGACGCTTTTGCTGACACTCCAACAGGATGGTTCTGCGGTACAGGCTGGGGTAATCAGGGCAGTGTAACTTATAGTCTGGCTGATGGAAATTGTGCTATTAAGCTCACTGCAGCTCAAAATAACGCAGCAAACAATATTTTGGTTGGATGGAGTTTCAAGAAGGGCGAGACAATTTATAACAGTACTAACAATGCACCGATATTCAGAAAACAAGAAGTAAGTGGCAAGTATGCTTATGGATATATGCTGGGTAATCCCGATAATAATAACCAGGGAACGTTAGGCCAGAACTATCTCTATGAAGCATATTTTAAGGCCGACAGTACCAAGACGTATAATTATTCTTTCATACTTCCGACTATTGGCGGTAAAGCGCAGGTAAATGTTTCAATAGAAGCTGAGGAAGCGCCTGCTCCTACTTCTGAGCCTACAGTTACAGAGACTCCTGAACCTTCAACGACTCCTGAACCTTCAACGACTCCTGAAAATGGTGGAAACGAAGATGATCAAGTAAAATAATCAGTTTATTTAATTGAGAAGGCGGGAGCAGCCAGCTCCCGTCTTCAGACTGTAGACAAAGTGTCTGTTTGCTCACGGGCACTTGAAGGGCAGTGCCCTTGAACTGGAGTCAAGTAGACAGAATTTACTGCCGACTGCTTATAAAAAGCCTGATTTGCAGGGGTTTTAGCCCTTGCGCGAGCAAACCGGGCCTTTATCATCCAGTGATCAAAGCCAAAGAGGCGCCTTTGTCGCCACTCTCAAGACGGAAGCGAACAGCTTCCGTCTTTTCGCGCTGTGTCCAGCAGCATAGGCGCAGTCCAATTGGTGAAAGTCTGTGACACGCGCCGACAGTGGGAAGTGTATAGCCAGGAGCTAGAGGGTGTTTGAAAACTCATTCCTGCCATCTGCATTCCCCACTTTGCGGTATATCTGCCCCTTATTCGGTTGCCGTAGCCCGCTATACGATGCCCTTTATGGGTACGCCGCCCTCATGCGGAACAGATCTTCCATTACAATGCCCTATGGGTACAAATTGTGAAATACATCTTGCAGAAAGCAGTTTTCAAACACCCTCTAGGGCATCCATCGTCAGGTGGAGGTATATGGGCGGGCGATCATAGAAAGCGTCTTTCAAAACTGTTTTTTCACAGGACAAACAGCATATTGTGATTGCCTGAAAAGGAAATGTGCGGTATCAAAGCAGCCCTCCAAAACGAAAGAAAGGAGGGCGATGCAATGTATGTTACATATCAGGATTTAATTCAGATAGGTATACTCATTGTCTCCCTTGCGAATTTGATTTATCAGATTTTCAAGGGAAAAAAGAAATAGCCGCCACTACTGCCAATAGTGACGGCTGACCCTTTTCGGAGGGTTTAAACTATCATTAAAGGGGTAGAGCCGCTTCTATGGCTTTCCCTTTTTGTATTTCTAATATAGCACATCCGGCGGCAGGATTCAAGACCCAAACCTCCTTCTTTTATCAGGCGTTCCATCCTCCTTCTGTATCTATTATCCGCAAAGGCAAGAGGGTGCAAAGGCGGCAGGCCGAGTAAACAAAATGAGAAAGGGGAAATGGTGATGGCATTGTATGACAGTGGGATGAAGATAGCTGACATAGTGCGAAATACAGAGTTATCCAGAAGCACAGTCAATCGTATCATAAAGAACTATGGCAATAAAGCAGAGATGGCAACAGTATAAAGCGTAATACAAGGCAACTGCCAGTGACCATCAATGGGCATAGCGTTTTGCGATTTCTTTTGCACCTTATTATATTTGACAAAAATAATGTTGTATGTTGTCAAATGATATGTTATAATATCAAAAGAGCAATCGTGTTACAGGGTGCGTTGACCTCATTCTAAAGAGAATGGGGGTGATGCTTATGAAAAAGAGAAAACACAAGAAACATATTTCTCTTATGGAATTGCTGACATTTGGCATATTCCTTTTAGCATTGCTTACATTCGTGTTTACGTTTT
>CAYOWU010000129.1:0-4331 GCA_964407765.1 uncultured Lachnospiraceae bacterium | reverse complement strand
GAAGACTACATTTTATCAGGTTTTAGGAAATTTCAAAAGTTGTAAACTGGTGTATTAACATATAATCATCTTCATACTATCTCCCCCCCGTGATACCAATATTCTGACCTGTCACAACGCTGGCCGCCGAAGACAACAGATACTCGATCGTAGGCACCACTTCTTCCACATAAATATTCCTTCCCAAGGGATTATTTTTTGCACTCTGTTCTTTGATCAGATCTGGTAATTCTGATAGAAATTTTGTCTCGATCATATCCGGTGAGACTGCATTAGCAGTTATCCCTTTTGATGCGTATTCCGCCGCTATGTTTCTCATCAGTCCAAGCAAAGCATATTTTGCTGTGATATATGGACTTTGAAATTTGGGTGGCACTCCAAGGAGATACGCAGTCAGCATGAATACCACTTTCCCATATTTTTTCTTTGCCATCTTGGGGATAAATGCCTGTAAGATCATCGTTATCGACCGGAGCGATATATCTATCTCTTTCTGATAATCCTCCCATGTATGCTTATGGAATTGCAGGCTATGGGCTTTTGGGGCAGCTAAATGTACGATATGATCAGGTATATCCCCGGACTCCACGATATGTCCTATCATGGATCTTGTACTATCAACATCCGCAAGATCAGCTTGGATAGGGACGATGGAATCCCCGATTTCCTCCCTTAATCCATCGACCACTGATCGTGAACTATGATAATGTGCCCATATGATATCATAGTTTTTCCCAACCTTTTTGATCAGTTCTTTCCCCACATCTGAGGAAGCGCCCGTCACAAATAATACCTTACCTTCAACCATCTAAAACCCCCACTTTTAATAAACCCCTCAACACTTTTTCATGCTCCTGATTTCTGATACTCACTTTTATCTCCGCATATCTCAGATCGACATCTACACGTTTGACTTCACCCATAACATGAAGCTCATCGCCGATAAAAACGGGTTTCGCAAATTTCACCTCGACGCCTTGTATCAGGCAATTCTTCCCAGGAAGATAGACTCCTCCCAACGTTGATAATAGTGAAGCAGTCAACATCCCATATACAACACGGTCTTGGAAACCTCTTTCCCTGGCATGATCCACATTCGTATGCAATGGGTTCTCATCTCCAGAAATATCATAAAATTTTTGTTGCATTTGTGCAGTGATGGTACGCGAAAAACTTGCTCTCATACCTGGTTTTAAGCTCTCTATCGTATATTCCTGCATTCTCTATGCCCCGATCTTTTCCAATATAAAATCGACCATTTCGCCGACATTTTTCATAGCATTTACTTCTTCTATATTGAATTTTATTTTAAATTTATCTTGGATGGTAACAACAAGGTTTATCTGTTCAAGGCTGTCCCAGTCTTCGATATCAACAGACGAAGTATCCTCTGACAAGACGATATCCTCATCGTCAAAATTGTTCCTAAAAATCGTAGTCAATCTCTCAAATATCTTTTCACGCGTCATTTTCCTTCCTCCACTTGGATATATTGATTTTTATCTGTATAGAGATCATCCACAGAAAATTCCCATATGATCTCTTTATCATTTTCTAGGATCTTATCAAATCCCATATCTTGATAAAAGTCTTTTACCATACGATTTTTTGCTGTCGGATAATAATATCCTTTAATCAAGAAGATGCCTGCTCTCTGGCATTTATGTACAAGTGCATCCATCATGGCACATTCCATATCCCTTTTTAAGACCCTGCAGCTCATCAGCCATAAATCGATATGACATATCCCAGCGTCCATCCGTCCGATAAGGACCGTAACCACGCCATTATCCCCAAACCGATCTGCTAATCTGCCATACAAAGTGATATGAGCACTGTCTTTTGCAATGGCCTCAATCTCCCCTTGAGAATACCGCCTGGTCGTCAGATTGAACTGATTACTTTTATTCGTCAGCTGCGCGATCCTCTCCATATAAACGGGCACAAAAGGCTCTATAATCGCCTTCATTTCCAAAGATTTCAGATAATCTCCATAATTCGCGAAATCAGCCTGCAATCTGGCGCGCTGCGCATTTTCCTGGTACATCTCATTTCTCTTCCTGTCATCCAGAGACAGATATGTAACCTCGAAAAATCCATTTCTATCTATGTTCTGGATATATTGATGGGATTCTCCTATCTCCGGAGCGGCCACCCCAGGTAACTGTTTTGCCACGAGATGACGCTCTGCGGGATTATCATCAATGAAAACAAGACTTTCCGGGAGTACTTGCAAGGATGCGGCTATATCGGAAAAATTCTTGTCCTTGGGTTCCCAATTTGCCCTTATCTCTATAAAATCATCAACCGATAACCCACTGTCAGGATGTTCAAGTCCTGCTCTTGCATTGCTTTCATCATTTTTCGAAGCAATGTTTAGCACGATTCCAAGCTGTTTTTGGCTCTTGATATACCGCTGAAACTCAGAATATACCTGCCCAGAAGATGTCTCCGTCCCAATCTGGATATTCTCTGCCCCATCGTCGCCGATCACTCCACCCCATAAAGTATTATCAAGATCCAGGACCAATCCTTTTTTGTTTTTTCCAAAAATAGACTTTATGATATTTGTAACATTAAATGAAAGACACGGTATCGCATTAACATTTAAGGCATATTTGTACATATGCCAATAAAACGGGTCGCTCCACTCTTTAAGTCCATAATCAGCAGATATATAATTTATATCGCAGATAAAAAAATCCTGATGTGTCTGCGCATATCTATTCAACTCCGCATTCAATCGTGAAATATAGTTAACTGCACCGTGGATATCAGAAACATCTTTATTCCCAAGAAGTCGATACAAAGGCATCTCGAAATTATTCTGAATGATCGGACAGCCATATTCCTTGCAAATACGCTCCCATATCGATATAAATTTCTGTATCTGTTCATCTAATGCTGATGAGATTTCTTCTTCTGTATCAGATAACGATGGAAGATACGTTATATTTTTGTTTGATGTATGTATATAGATGATGTCTGGAGCAAACTTTTTCAATCTGTCATTTTCAAACATGACATCTTCATAATACATCCCATATCCTGATTCATAAAAAGTTGCCTCAATCCCCTGGTTTAAGAGGAAAAGATCCATCATCTGGATGATATTCGATGTAGTTGAGCCACCAAGGACCGCGATATTCTTTTTTATAAAAGGGCAGCCATCTGCCAGCAACTGCTTGCGGATCTTTCTTCTATTTGAAAGGATCCAGCTTGCATCAAACGGATATTCAAGTTCTTTCATTCTACACCACCTCAATTTGGCCTGTCCATATCGCCATCGCCTTTAAATAGAATCACATTATCTATTTCAGACATATAATAAATGTTAATATTTTGTTGCTCAAATGGAGAAAAATAATCAGGTATGATATTTCCAGAAGCCACAACCTGCTTCCAACCGCCATTTGTGAAAACAAGATCATCAACTCCTGTTTCATAACAATCCGCATATTCACAATGATACTTTTCGAGCAGGAAATCGATCTCTCCTGAAAAATACTGCAATAGATTTTGATTACCAATCGCATCTATGAGCCTTAAGACAAAACTTCCGTTACAAGGCTGCACCCGCAAAACAACAAACAGCTTATCCTTCCCCGTTCGAACTCCATATTTAATATATTCGAAAGTAGGGTGTTCAAAATACCGCCTTTTGACAAACCTGATGCTTTTTCTAAGCTGATGATCCCTCACAAGACAATCCTCTATGCCAAATTCATTGACAGCTTGATCAAAATCTTCTATATAAAGGAGTGTTAATTCTGTCGATTGCAAATACTTCGGGATTTTTTTATCAATCACTTTAGCTATATGAAAGTCAGATCGATCCTGGAGTCGGTACCAATGCTTCATCACTCCGGTATTTAACCCTAGAAATTCATACATCGCGATTGTTTTGGGATTAATGCCTGGCGCTGAAATCTTTCTGACATTACCATTTTCTCTCAAATATGTCAATATCTTAATCCCCAACATAGTATCTTCAGTTTTTATCGTCTTCCAAATAGCAAGAGTAACATCCCGCTGGTAATTATCATATGGGATATAACCAAGAATGCCCGTTATCTTTCCTTCACTTTCCGAGATTACAAAAGACACCTCATTCCCCCAGCAATGTTGGAACTCAAATAGTTTCTTCTCCCTGCTCATAATATGCCCTTTGTGCCAATATTCATCTATAAAACTCATGATATTGACTATGTCATCTTTATCCGCAAATCTAATCATGCTCATCCCTCCGAAAATCTGACAATCTTTTATTTTTAGAAGAGCAACAGACAACCTTTTGTAAAATCAATCATCTTCCTAGAGGGTGTTTGGAA
>CAYOWU010000128.1:0-4403 GCA_964407765.1 uncultured Lachnospiraceae bacterium | reverse complement strand
ACTGTCTTCGCCCAGCAGCTTTCTGGCTCGGTCAGAGGGTGACGTACCCGATACATTGTGTATTCAATTTTCAAGGAGCCTGTCCGATCCGCTTGATCGGTACAATCTTATTTTAGCGTGGTTTTCCGGTTTGCACATCGACCTTGTTGGTCGCATTATGCGACCGCGATGGTCGCATTTTACAGATTTTGAACGATTGTGTTCAGTTTGGAGACTGCTTTCAGAAGTTCCTCTTTGGATACTGCAATTTCTTCTTTCCCCATGAGTAGATAGTCGCTACTGACGTGTAAGATACTGCAAATTTCAACAAGCAAGTCAAAAGAGCAGCTTCTTATTCCTCGTTCCATGCGGCCTATCGTATTCCTGTCGACTGACAAAGAGTTTGCCAGTTCTTCTTGGGTAATACCTGCGAGCTTTCTTGATTTCTGAAGCCGCTTTCCAAATTCAATCGGGTCAAAGTACATCATGCTCTCCATTTCTGGAGCTGCAACAAAAAAAGAAGCCGGACAATCCAGGAATGGGAAAACTCCCACGTTCCTTGATCGTCCGGCCATTTGGTGTCTCTCAGCATTTGCAGGGACCCGTTGCTCGGTACTCATCAGGCATATTAAATTCTGTTGTAGCTGCCGTGCAGTATATCGTCTCGGCGGTACGCAATCCGCCCTCGTCTTAAAGAAAGGTCGATCTTCACAATTTTATGACAGCGAGGACATTTCAACTCGATTTGACCTGTCGTTAGCGAGATCTTATCAAAAACCCTTTGTCCACAGGAAGGGCACCTGACTACGATGCGATTTGTTTGCTCCATTTGATATCATCGTCCCCCTTCCAAATATCCAGCATATCATTTAGGCTGTAGAACCTTAACAGACCCAATTCAACGAGCCGGATTTTGAGTGCTGTTTTTGAGACCCCCAGCATCTCTGCAGCATCGCAGAATTTTTGATACTCCTTGCAGGAATAATGGCGAGAAAGCACGTTGAAGCCATTGTCCGCCCTAAGAAGATGAAGAATGCGATAAACCACGGCTTCCGGCATAAGTAAATAAGCTGCCAATGTATCCGCCTGCCATTCTGCCCAGTCACGTTCTGTTTGCCTTTTCTTCTCATAGCGGTGAACCGCTTTCATCGATCTTTCCGGAAATCTCCGACAAAGAATCTGGTGCGCTATTTCGTGCATAAGCGTGAAATTATAACGACCAGAATCCTTCTGTAGGTTTTTCTCCATCAGGATGTCTCCTTCACCAAAGAAAAAGATCTGCTGTTTCCAACTATCGTCCCAAACTTCTACACCGATGGGAGAAAAAGCAGATATGCCCAGAATAGAGCCATCCTTTGAAAGATGAAATCTTGTAATGTTTAAGCCAAGAAGCTCCGTCGCCATTAGGTCGGGGCTTATTCGCATCATTCTCACTCCACGGCATATCTTTTTTTCGTATCCGGCAAGATAGATATCGGCAATTTGGCGCAGATTTTCCCTGCTCAAATACTGCATATACGGAGCCCCCCTTCGCTTTGATTACAAGTGAACGTATGTTTGCTTTCGGCGTCATTATAATACAAAACTCAGATGGCATTGTCAAGGTCAGGAGAGAAAAAATTCTTTTAAGTGCAATATCTTGGGATTGATCCTTAAGGAACACACATTTTGCTGGATATGATGTCTCTATTGAGTTGACCTTGTACCGTACAATCCATTTTTGAGCAATACGGTACATCAGAATTACTTCAATATGCAAAACACTCGAAAATTTGAGTTGTTATAAAAAATTTTTGAAAATTGAGGGAAAGTCTTGAAATCCGTAAAATGTATGGTATACTTAACCTGTATAAAAAATATTTGCAGAAGTTTTCTGATTCTTTTAACATGGGGAGGATATATCCGATGGTGCTTACAAATCACGAAACGGAGCTGATGAACTTTTTCTGGTCCCTCAAGGAACCAGTTACCGGCAAAGACATTTTGGAGCAATGCAAAGAACACACCTGGGCCGATACCTATCTGGGCCTTATGCTCCGCTCTCTGGAACAGAAGGGTGCGATCCGTTGCTGTGGAATCAAACTGTATGGGAAAAGATACGCCCGGCAGTTTGAAAGCATTATTACAAAAGAAGAATACTTTGTTCAGCTTGCAAAGGACAACGGCGTAGACATGAAAGCATTTGCAAGGGCCGCTGCAGGGCTGGCAAAAAAGGAAGCGCCTGAGGATCAGGAGAAGTTGATCGGCGAATTAGAAAACATCATCAAGGAGTTCAGAGAGAAGGAATAAGAAATGACCTTTTCCATTTTCACTGTTGTGATGGCTGCTCTATGCGGCTCGGTCATTATTCTGGCAATTCACGTTCTCCGGAAGAAGCCCGTCTTTTTAAGGTGCTTTGGTGTTTCCACCATTCTGTTTCTTTACGCTATATGCGTATTCCGGATTTTGTTTGCTTTTGAATTTCCCTTTACGAAAGTTGTCGAATGGCGGGTGGGATTAAATGAATTTTATCAGGCGGTTTACTTCGATAAGATACCGCTTGCCGGAACTGCCGGGATCAACGTCGCCACTCTGGCGTGTTTCCTGTGGCTCGCAGTCGCATTGGTTTTGACTTTCGTCTTCATATTCAAGTACATAACAATGCAGCGAAGGGTCCGTGCCTGTGCGATTCGAGAGGACCCTGAAGCAGCGGAGATTTTAGAAGAAATCAAAGCGAAGTCAGGCCGCAGGTTGGACGTTTGCGTTTACATCTGTCCCATTACGGAAACGCCGGTCAGTATGGGAATTCGGCGCAAGCTGATTCTTCTTCCGGAAAGATCCTGCTCGGAAAAAGAGCTGCGCTGCATATTGAAGCACGAGTACACCCACCATTGCCACCACGACCTGCTGACGATTTTCCTTGTCAGACTGTTTTGCTGTATTTTTTGGTGGAACCCGCTGGTGTACCTGTTGCGGAACGACGTTCTGCAGATGCTGGAAATCAAATGTGATCTGGCGGTGACGCAGGACATGAGCAAAAGCGAGATTTCCGAGTATTTGACCACGATCGTCAACGCTCTGAAAGCCACGAACAATACCAATAAAACGTTCTCAGGTTCGGCAGCGCTGGTTTTGCCTTTCAAACGGAAAAAGTCGTTTTCTGTTGTGGAGCGCTTCAAAATGGTGACACAGAGTAATAAGGGTAATTCCAGAGCGTTTCAGGCGGCCTTTCTGACGGTATTTATTGCTTTGTTCTTTGCTTCTTATCTGTTCATTCTTCAGCCAGGCTGGGATCCACCGGAGGAAGAAGTCAACACAAACGGATATGTAGAGATTGACAATGAAGGCGCATATCTTATCAAGCACAAAGACGGAACCTGGTCTTATGTGTTTCCTGATGGAACGATTGGTAACATGTCGGAAGAAACTGCAAAAGTGTTTATTCTAGATGGAGTCGGAGTTAAGGAGGAATAAGTTATGTTTGATGTACAGCCGTATTCAGACGTTATTGTATTGAAGACCAGAGTGAATTCCACTACCGGCAAAATGCAGTATCGTCATTGGAACCAAACACGGCAGTGTTGGGTGGAACCGGATTGGATTGATTTTTAACCAAGAATAAAAGAGGCGGCTTGTTTTAAACTTTGCTTGGATTTTTGCAATCAAGGCAGAGAAGTTTAGGTTATCCCTGCTGTAGCGGCACTTTACAGCTGTACGGCGATTCCCTTAAGGTTATGGGTCAACCCAAGTAATGTTGGACCATTGTGAGGGTTTCTGTGAAGAAAGAAAATCGTACTAATCTTCTGCGAATTTTGTCGTATCTAAAACCGTATAAAAAGGAATTCCTAGCTGCGGGACTGTTGCTGCTGGGTTCTACCATTATCGGCTTTTTGCAGCCTATGGTGATCCGCTCCATCACGGACGAAGGCATGCTGGGGAAAAATATCCAAGTCTTGGTTCGCTCCGTCGTGGTTCTGGCGGCGCTGGTGCTGGTAAATCAAGGGATCGACCTGCTGCAGACGCGCCTGTTCGTGGGGGTACATAATTCGTCCTACTATACGGTTTTCCATCAGGCGTTTGAGAAGCTATTGCACTTAAAGAAAAGCTATTTTGAAGATAAGAACAACGCCGAGATTTTAAGCTTCCTGCAAATGGACGTGTCACAGGTCTCCTCCGTGACCGACCGCTATACCGTCATGATCGTCAGCTATGTGTTCCGCATTTTCAGCGGGCTGTTCGGTCTGTTCCTCATCAGCTGGGAATTGGCGTTGCTCGTGCTTTTGATGGTGCCGGTCAAATTCCTCTTGGTGCGCTTTTTGTCAAAGCGGCAGGAGCAGGCGATGGACAAGATGATCGAGGAAAGCCGGGACTTTTCCCGCTGGTTTGGGGACAATCTGAACGGCGTGGACGAGATCAAGCTGTGGGGGCTCTTTGAAAAGCGGGAT
>CAYOWU010000127.1:0-4406 GCA_964407765.1 uncultured Lachnospiraceae bacterium | reverse complement strand
ATGGGCCGCACCGGCAAGAAGAATCCCCGGCTGGGCGAAGACTTCCTCCTCTGGGCGGACGAAGACTCCATCGTGAAAATCATTCTGAACACGTACCGCTTTGTAAAAGAATACATCAATCCGAAAGCGCCCGGCGGAAAAGAGCACATCGGCTATATCATCGACCGGGTGGGCTTCGAGGAATATAAGAAATGGGCGCTGGAAGGCGTGGAGCTTCTGCCGGAAACCAAGATGAAAGAATGCGTGTACTGGAACGGCGTGCATTTCGACCGCTAAGCTCTTAATAGAACAATCCCAAAGCATGAACTGCCTTGGGATTGTTTTATATCTTATCTTGCTTCATCCAGTATTCAAAAACTTTCTTTAGGATACCTTCACTTTTTTCCCCCTCGCGCAGAGCAGCCCGCACAGCCCTTCCACATCCATCCCCACCATTTTCACCGCCATCGTCTGCACCAGCAAAAGGGGCCTGTCCCCGGGAAACGCCTCCAGGATCTTTTCCGACAGCTCTTCTTTGGTTCCCGTACTCAAAAAGACATCGGAAAAGCGGGTGTTTTTCACATGTTTTGGCATATCCGCCTGGTTTTCCACACAGCTTTTGCAGCCTCCGGGGGTCAGAAGCAGCACATCCCAGTCCTCGGACGCGTACTTGGCAAGAACTTTTTCAAAATCCAGTCCCTCCGGCAAGGGCGCGCTCCTCTGGCTTTTCATTGGCTGCGGCGCATCCGATTCCACCGCCTTCCAGTCGTCCCATATTTTCTGCAGTTTGCGAAGGGGCGGATTTCTGCGCTTGGCCAACGGCCCCCGATCGAGGATTTCCACGGGCTTTCCGCCTGAATCCGCTGACTGGGCGAGGATCCGCTGCGCATCCCAGCCGGTGAGAATATCCATGCAGGACGCGTAGACAATCACGCCTTTAACCTCCTGGCAGGAAAGCGCTTCCTGGACGCAGGCGGCGATGGCCGGAAGGTTTTTTCCCAGGCTGTAATCCCGCTGGCTTAGAACTTTCGCAAACAAAAAGCGCTCCCGCCCCATCTCCCGCGCCGTCCGGCACAGGCTCCGGATGCAGGCGGCGGACCCCACAGCCGACAGAGCTATGCCCTCATGTCGGAAAATATCCCTGGCGGCTTCCATGCCATTTCCATCACATAAATTTTCAATCTGTATCCTTTCCATAACGCTCCTTTGCCATCTGCCGCCCAAAACGCTCCATCTCTTCTTCGTCCAGGGGGCGGGGATTTCCCCCGGATTTCTCCTCTTGCATGCGCGCGGCCGCCGCCCGAATCCGCTGGGCGTTTTCCGAATCCGGACAGACCTGCGTGAACAATTTTCCCTGAAAATCCGCACAGGCGATGCGGCTGTCTTCCTCCAGACTGAGCAGCGCGCCGCCCCCGGTTCGCTCCATGAAAGCGGCCGCGATTTTCTCATCCCGCGCATCCCGGATATGGTTCCATAAGAAGCCGCCGAACAGGGATTCCCCGTCTCTGGAATGCCGCGCCACGCCTTTTAGGATATTGTTGGCCGCGTACAGAGACATGTAATTGGCGGAAGTGACCACATACACCCGGTCTGCATAATGGCTGCGCATGGGAACGGAAAATCCTCCGCAGACCACGTCCCCCAGCACGTCGTACACAATCACGTCCCACGCCTCGTCAAAGACCCCCGCGCGCTGCAGCTCTTCCACCGCCGTTGTGATTCCAAGGCCCGCGCAGCCGCTTCCCGCCTCCGGTCCGCCCGCCTCCACACACTGAACCCCATAAACCCCGGTAAAAATTATGTTCTCCCTCGTAAGCGCGTCCTTCTCGCCCAACTGCCGTAAAATAGAGGGAATCCGGCGGGATGTGAGCAGCCGGGTGGAATCCGCCTTCGGATCGCAGCCGATGTGCAGCGTCCGCTTCCCGGACTTAGCGAACAGTGCGGAAATGTTGGCGGCCACCGTGGTTTTCCCGATGCCTCCTTTTCCATAAAACGCAATTCTAAAAGGTTGTCTCTTCATGGTAAACCTCCATGCGCCCGCAGCCGGACGCTCCATCATTTATAAAAGTTGTGCGGCCGCGGTTTTTTCATGGTAAACGCCTCCTGACACGCACACTCTTCTTCCCAGTTCCTTCATATAAATCAAACGCACATCCACCTGGTAAATTTTCTTCAAATTTTCCTCCGTCATGACCTCCTCATCCTTTCCCGTCACAAAGCTCCCGTCCCCATACAAAATGCCCACTTTTCCGCCCAGCAGCAGCACATGGTCCGGAATATGACTGGTCAGGATGATGGTGTAGCCTTTTTTGGACAATTTCTGAATCAAGCGCATCATGCGCAGCTGATTTCCGTAGTCCAGATGGTTGGTGGGCTCGTCCAGCATGATAATCTCCGGCTGCTGGACGATGGCCCTGGCGATGCACACCTGCTGGCGCTCGCCGCCGCTTAGCTCCGTATAAGGCCGATACGCCAGCTTGGAAATTCCCAGCTCCTCCATGGCCTCATCCACCAGCTCATAATCCTTGCGGGAAGGCCGCTGGAAGAAATTCAGATAAGGCGCCCGGCCCATGGCCACAAAATCCCGCGCGTCGTAGCCGTAGGCGGCCGTGTGCATCTGGGGCACATAGCCAATAAGCCGGGACGCCTCGCGGATGGAAAGCCTGGGCAGGGGCGTGCCGCCCAGGCGGATTTCCCCTTCTAATGGAGAGAGCAAATTGGCGATGCAGTTCATCATCGTGGATTTCCCCGCGCCGTTGGCGCCCAGGATGGCGAAGACCTCCCCCTTTTCCAGGGCGAAATTCACGTCCCGAAACAGCAAATGATTTTTCTGATACCCGTATGATAAATGTTCCACTTCTAAAATCATGAAAGTTTCATCCTCTGCGACATTAAAAGATAAAAGTAAAAGGGCGCGCCCACAAGCCCGGTCAAAATGCTCAAAGGCAGCTCGGCGCTGGTGATGTTTCGGGCGACGGTGTCGATGGTCAGCAGAAAAATGGCGCCGAGGACCCCCGAAACCGGAATCAGCCGCCGGTTGTCTGGCCCCACCAGCATCCGTCCCAGATGGGGAATCACCAGGCCAATCCAGCCGATGGTGCCGCTGATGCACACGGCGCAGGCCGTGAGAGCCGTGGCGCACAGCACAATCACGCCCCGGGCGCGCTTGATGTCCGTTCCCAGGGAGCGGGCCTCTTTCTCTCCTAGGGACAGCACGTTGATTTTCCATCTGGCGGCCACCAGAACCAGTGCGGCGATTAAAATAGGCGGCCCCACATAGACCACGTCCCGCCACACCGCCGAGGACAGGCTGCCCAACTGCCAGTGGGTGATGGAAGCTAACTGGGTGTCCGGGTCCGCCAGGTATTTCAAAAGCCCCAGAATGGAATTCATCAGCCCGCTTACGATGACCCCCGCCAAAACCAGCGTCATCATAGACTGGTTTCTCACCAGCCGGGGAATGGCCGACGCGATGGCCACCGCCAGAATCCCGCCCAGAAACGCCATAATCTGAATCACGCCTTCACCGGCATTGAATAAAATGGCCGTGGAAGCGCCCACGCAGGCCCCGGCGGACACGCCCAGCATATCGGGAGCCACCAGAGGATTTTTAAACACGCCCTGATAAGCCGCCCCGGACAGAGAAAGGGACATCCCCACCAGAATGGCCGCCAGAATCCTGGGCAGCCGCAGGGTAAAAAGCACGCTCTCTTCCTTGGCTTCCCACACTGCCTCTATGGGGAACGCCTTCGAGAGAAAGATTTGCAGGACCCGCAGCGGAGACATGTAAAACCGCCCCATCCCCACCGCCAGAATCGCCAAAGCCGCCAGCGCCAAAATAAGCCCCGCCAGCAGGCTTTTGTAATGACGTTCCTTTTGTATCTGTCCCATTTCTTAATTTCCTTTCTCCTGAAGGCTTGCGCTGTTTACGTCCGCGCAGAGAATCTGGTCGATGTCCGCCTGGGTCACATCAGTCGCAAAGTATGTCTGGAAATAATCCCGGATCTCCTGCTCCATATCAAAATCCGCGAAAATCTCCGGCTGCATCTTCGTGGCCAGCCACATCATCATCAGCGGCGTCTCCACCCCCGGCGCATCCCAGCGGTAAACGCCGATGGGCGTTTTGTACACCCGTTTTTCCTGCACCGCCTTCACGCTGCTCCAGTCCTGGCCGTCGATTTTGTTGTCGTATAAATCCTCCGGCGTAAATTCGTCAAACCAGCTCAGGAAAATGATATCCGGGTTGATTTCCAGGATTTCCTCCATGTTAAGATCCGAGCTGTCCGCCGCCACATTGTCCCCGCCGCCAAGCTCCAAAGCCTCTTTGATAAAATTATCGTTTCCCTGCAGCTTTAACTCGGAAGTCCGCAGATACAGGACTTTGGGCTTCTCGGCCTTCGCCACCTCTTCCTGGTAGGACTGCATTT
>CAYOWU010000126.1:0-4639 GCA_964407765.1 uncultured Lachnospiraceae bacterium | reverse complement strand
GAAATCCGTATACGACGCAAAGAATCGAGAGCTGGATATATTCGATTACGTGGACAACGGGCTGGGCAAAAAAGCGGACTTGCAAGACGGGAAGATACCAGAGGGGCAGATCCCCGAGCTTGGATACGTTCCAAACTCCCAAAAGGGAGACGCTGGGGGAGTGGCGACCCTTGGGGCGGATGGAAAAGTGCCGTCCAGCCAGCTGCCGTCCCTCGATTATATACCCGTGACCGAAAAAGGACAGGCGGGCGGCGTTGCGACATTGGATGCGTCTGGGAAAGTTCCAGCAGGCCAGTTGCCGCCCATGGATTATGAGCCATTCGGGAGCGTATCGGAGCACAACGCGTCCCCCGACGCCCACGCGGACATCAGGAATGACGTGAAAGCTAAATTCGGCGCCTTGAGCCGCGTAGCGACTTCTGGGGCGTATAACGACCTATCCGGTAAGCCAGACATCCCCGCAGCGGTAAGAGTGAAGGAGAACGCCGAGAACGCATATCGTACGGGGGATGTGAATGTCACGGCGACAAACTTAGGTTTGGGGAAGGTGGGAAATTTCAAAGCCGTTTCGACAGAATCGTCACAAGGCTTAACGACTGCGGAAAAATCAAACGCAAGAACAAATATAGGGGCCGGAATTTCTAGCTTTAGCGGCAATTATAATGATTTAACAAACAAGCCAACAATTCCTACGATTCCCGCTTCGCTTCCAGCAAACGGCGGCAACGCGGATACGGTGGACGGGCAACACGCAAGTGATCTGCTGAACTATCGCAACCTGATGGCTAGGCCCCCCAGCGTAAATCTGTTAAAGGACGGCATATTCCTTACCGATGCCTATTGGAATAAAAATGGCGGAACTCTGACAGGGGGACAGGCGGATCCGGATGGCGGGAATCACGCGTCAGTCTTTACGCCTACGGGATCGGATGCATATGTGGCGACAAGACAGAACTTCCCCCCAAATATCAGAGTGAATTGTCATCACACTATTAGAGTGTGGCTAAAAGCGGATACGGAGATGCAGATATATATCGGTATCTACGGCATAGTGGGTAGATTCACTGTGCCGACAACATGGAAACGGGTTAAGATTGATTTATATTTACGGCCGATAGACATAAATGCATCCAATAACCCATTTACGATTGGAGGGTGGGGGACGTTAAATTCCAACAGCGGCAATCTTTATATATATAACCCCGAACTGTTTCTTGGTCAGATCGGAGACATCGTCGATTAAGAAAGGAGCGCAAGCGGATGAACAAAGTAAGATTAACAAACGGGAACGAGTACGAAATCCTGCCCGTCGGTTTTCAGGCGGGCAGGAGCAGTAACGGAAACGACATGCTCAAACTGATACTGGTGGGAAATGACAGCATGACGTTTGAGGGGATTGAAGGGGAGTTTAGCGTCAGTGAGAATGTTTCTAAAATCCTGCGGGTGGACGACAGTGGAATGACCGAAGACGTCGCTTCGGGGTATACCGCCCTTAAATCTATAGAAAAATGCAACAACTGTCTTATAAAGACTCAGGCGGAGCTTTTAGAAGATGGAACGTATGGCATAAAAGAGGTTTGCGGAACAGTATACGCGGTGATATTGGAAAAACCGGATATTTGGACGCGGTATGAGCAGTTAAAAGAGACGGTTGACCTGATGGTGTTAAGCGAATTAGAGGAGGCGTGATATGCGCGAGACGATTAAAAGATTGTATATCGAGGGGAGATTGACTGTCGCGGGCGTAGAGAAAGCCGTGGCGAAAGGCTGGATTACGCGCGGAGAAGCGGACAGAATATTGCTGACGGGGGCGGAGCGGGCGCACGATAGCGGCTCGGCGCTCAATAAAGGAGCGTGAACAAATGGAAAAATACTTAACCTTACTGCAAATATTCTTCGCAGGCGCGATCGCTTGGGTCAGCGACCGGCTGGGAATCCTCTTCCCCCTGCTGTGCGTTCTGTGCGCCCTCATGGCGGTGGACTACGTCACCGGGATGCTGGCCAGCAAAGCGGAGTCCCTGGACCATCCAGGGGACAAAAAATACGGCTGGGACTCCAAGAAGGGGGCCAGGGGAATCCTCAAAAAAGTGGGCTATATGGCCGTAATCGCCGCCGCAATCGTCCTGGACTATATGATTATGGCCATGGCCGGACAGATGGGCCTGGACGTGCAAAAAAGCGCGTTTTTCGGCCTTCTGGCGACGGCCTGGTACATACTTAACGAACTGCTTTCCATTACGGAAAACGCGGGCAGAATGGGCGCGAACGCGCCGGACTGGCTGGCCCGGTACATCGCGGCGTTGAAGGATAAAATTGACGACAAAGGGAACGGGGCCGAGTGAGGCCCCGGCGGAAAAGGAGGCGCGTATGAGCAACAGTTCTTTAGCGAGTTACACGATGATCAGTCCGTGCAGGACAAGCCCAAGAAACCATAAAATTGACACAATCACAATCCATTGCGTTGTCGGGCAGCTTTCTGTGGAAGGAATCTGTGGCTGCTTCAGGAATTCCGCCGTGGGGGCCAGCTGCAATTACGCCATTGGCGTGGACGGCCGGATTGGCTTGTGCGTGGAGGAAAAGGACCGTTCCTGGTGCTCTTCCAGTCCGAACAACGATAACCGCGCAATTACCATCGAATGCGCCAGCGACCGGACGCATCCTTACGCAATCAACGATAAAGTCTATGAATCCCTGGTCAATCTCTGCGCGGACATTTGCAGACGCAACGGCATTCAAAAGCTTATTTGGAAGGCGGACAAGAGCCTCATCGGCCAGCCGGACAAACAGAACATGACCGTTCACCGCTGGTTCGCCAATAAGGCATGTCCAGGGGATTACATTTACAATCGGCTGGGCCGGCGCAGGCAACCGTGAATCAGATGAAAGCGTACATAAAAGCCAAGAATCCGAACGTGCCCCAGTCCGTCCTCGAGATGATCCCCCTGTACATTTCCGAGGGCGCGGCGGAGGGAATCCGCGGGGACGTGGCGTTCGCGCAGTCCTGTCTGGAAACGGGCAATTTCACGTTTAAGGGCTCGGCGGTCACGCTGGGTCAGAACAACTTTTGCGGCATGGGCGTGACGGCAAACGGCATGAAAGGCAATTCTTTCAAAAGCCCCAAAGAGGGTATACGGGCGCAAATCCAGCATTTGAAGGCGTACGCCAATGCGGACGCGCTGACGCAGCCTTGCGTTGACCCGCGCTTTAAGTATGTTGAGCGCGGGTGCGCTGAATGCGTGGAATGGCTGGGAATCCAGGAGAATCCAAAGCGCAAAGGCTGGGCGGCCGGCGCGGGGTACGGGGGAAAGATTCTGGACATTCTGGCCCAGATTTTAAATGAACGGCGGGAGGGGGACGCATACATGTTTGAAATGAAAACGGTGCAAAAAGGCGAGAACGGAAACCATGTGCTGCTGGTGCAGGAGATTTTAAAGGCGCGTGAGTTTAAAGGCAAAAACGGCCAGGAATTGAGTTTGGACAAGGACTGCGGGGCGAACACTGTGTACGCCATTAAACAGTACCAAAAGGCGCGTGAGAAGGTGAATCCGGGTATCTGCGGTGGTGTGGATGGTGTTGCCGGGCCGAAGACTCTGCGGGATATGATTGCGTTGTAGAAATGGCTTGCCAGCCATTGGCTGAAATGTTATAATGTTTTTGTCGGGGGAGCGGTGACAAGCCCGCCCTCCCTTTTGGCTTTGTCATTTTTCTTTATTTCTGGTCTTTTGCTGTCGCTATTTTATCCAGAAGCTCTACAATTTCATCGGTGGTGTACTCTTTCTTTTCCCCTTGTGTGAAAATTAGTCTTAACTCGTAAAGAGTTGACATTTTTACTGTCTGCATTTCTTCCTTGGTCATTTCGTCCATGATTTTCTCCCTTCTCCGCTTGCCCGGCTATTGTCTTTTGGTTTCCCTCTTGACAATTATATAGTACCACTAATTCGGTGGTATATCAATGCATATTATTGACTTTCCATGCTTTTTAGTTCTTTCAGTATTAGTTTTTCCGCCCACACAGGGGGATGATTTGTCCCCGCTTCCCAGTTTTCAAGGGTTCGGATAGGTATCTCAAACTGTCGGGACATTTCCGCTCTGGAAAGTCCAGCGGCTATCCGGGCGGATTTTATTTTTGATTCTTCCACAGCCATTCCTCCTAATGTTTGATGGTATTAGAATACCACCGTTTCAGTGGTTCGTCAATGGATTTTTTAAACGGTATTTCCGAATATTTTATTTTTAATCCCGTGAAGCGCGTATAATGCCAGGTTCGGGAGATGACGGAATATATTACAGTCCCAAAGGCCAAGGCCGTCATAGAAGGAATTGAGCCACTGGAAAATCGGGCTTGTTTGCCAGGTGTGTGGTATGATATGATTTTTGGAAGGTGACGGCATGGTGGCATTGCCACCCATTTGTCGTCACCCCATAAGATTTTATGATATTTCATGAGCGTTCGGGCATTATACAGTTCAAAAAAATCAGCATTTACGGGTTTTTGAGAGTGTACAGCAATTTACCGAGCCGAATATTCCACAAACGGGGCATGTGGAGACGGTTGTAATGCTTTCCCACAAAAAGCCTGATAGTGTAATCAACGTAAAAGTGGAGTTTGGCGAGGGTGAGGGCAAAGTGCCGCTTGATA
>CAYOWU010000125.1:0-4682 GCA_964407765.1 uncultured Lachnospiraceae bacterium | reverse complement strand
ATTGAAACCACGATTGACATTTATGCAGAAGTCACAAATGCAAAGAAACAGGAAGCGATTGAAAATTTAGCACACAAATTGGATGTATTTTAGGAAAGAGTCCGGCTAGGACTGACAGAGGGTACGACAACTTGTGTGCCATACGACAAGAGTACGACAAATTCAAAGGTTTTAATCAATGGAATAGCGTTATATGGCTGTGGCAGAGATGCCCAAAAGCGGCTAGTTAAAGGGAAATAAGCCATTTTAAATTAAACTGACTTAAAATCCCGACAATGAAGACCTTGGACAAATAAACCCAGCATTTATGTGGGTCTGCAGGATATTAGTTTTACGCCATACGCCAATTTTACGCCAATGAATGCAAAAAAATGTGGGGAAGGCTGTTTGAAAAAAATAGGATCTCATTGGATAGAGAAATCTGTCCAGTGGGGTTCTTTTTTTATGCATTCACAAAAAATGAGTCGGTTACGTTGAGTTGTAGCACTATTGTATAAAAATATTTATATAAAATCTCAGAGAAAAGGTGTTATATTTGAAGTATTATTACGTATTTTTTTAAAGAGGGGACAATCTTGTAAGACTTGGTGCTTTTATACAGTTTGCCCCTACTTGAAGTGGGAAGGAGTAATTATTTAAATTGCTTACAGTAAAAGTGTTACACAAATGTTTTAAGATGACTATAAAATTTTTGCAAAACAATATAATATATTTATATTATACTAATGAGGAGGGAATAGTTTGGCTAATGTAAATAGTGTGGTGATTGGAGAGAATCGCATAAAGTATTATAACGAAATATTAAAAATATCAAATATTTCAAGAACATGGGTTTTTAAATTCCAAAATGTTGAAAAGAAAAAATTTGAAGAAGAAAAACAAAATTATGAAAATAGAAAAATTCAATATGAGGAACAAGAAACTCAAAAAAACAAAGAATCTACAAGGAAATTCTTTATTGGTGCTGCTATTTCTTTCTTAATTTCAGCATTAAGTTTTTCGTCTGGGTCAGTTTCTATAGGGCTTTTATTTTTGTGTATTACAGGTGTTTTGGCTTATGTAGTTTATGGGTTATATAACAAAGAAATTATTTATCCTTGGCCACCTCCTACAGAAAGAAAGTTTTACGATAAATTCGGTCTTGGAATAGAAATGAATTCTGGTTATAAAGTTACCTTTACTGCCATAGGCAATGCTGGAGTGGAAGCGCTTAGAAAGTTACAAAACGATATTGAAGATGCTGATGTTAAGGGTATAATCTATTTTAATATGAATGACTATAATATAAATGTTGAAAACAATGATGGTGTTATCAATACTGGAGATTTTGCAAGCAATTTATATCAAAAAAAGGAGGAAGATAATTTGTGAGTACAATAATTAAGGTGAAAAAAAATGAAAGGGGCATAATTAGTACAGGTGATAATAGCATAAATACAGTTCAAACTATGGAAGAGAATTATCAAAAATCATATGACATAAATTGGGAAGTTCTTAACAAAGAAATTAACATTTTAAAATCAAACCCTGATTCGTCTATAAAAAAGTTTGCTCATGAAGCAGGAAAGGCAGCGGAAAAAAAAGATAAGAAAGGAATTTGTGACGTATTATCAAAATGGATTCCGTGTATAGCGGATTTGATATCATCATCGTACTATATTGTTGAAATTGCAAAAATTTTTAGAATTGGGGAATAGATTGATTTTCTTGAATTAGATAATATATAATTACCCTCAGTCTGTAATTTCATTGTGCACTTTCCTTTGAAGTATATTTGGTCAAATTCATTATACAGCAAAGAAGTTGTAAAGTGGTGATGGAAAAATAATATCTACTTTGTCTGCCGAATAAGGTAGGTATTATTTTCTAAGAGCTAAAGAATAGTTGATTTGAAAGTCTACCAATGTATATCAATGATATATAGAATGATTGCTCCTTCTTCTTTTCAATGTCAATATAACATTTTTAGAACTATAACGCCATTGGGTAGTGTAAATACTTTTGCGTTTTTGGAAATAAATAGCTTTTTTTTGGTAAGAATCCGGATATGAAAATTCTTATCGAAAAAGAGTATTTTTATGCCAGCAATAGATGAGCAAATTCGATAAATTATTTCAGAAAACAACATCACCAGTGTTGCGGCTGTCTATGCCCCGCTCATAGACAGCTACAAAAACAGTCTGCAGGAGTTCATGGATGCAGCCCTTGGATATAAGAAAAATCGCAAAGGCGACCTGCAGATAGACAACAAACGTAATGGGCATTCCACAAAAAAATATGAAAAGCCAATATGGGGGATTCCAAATTGATGTGCCCAAAGACCGTAATGAAGAATTTGAGCCAGAGCTGATTTCAAAATACCAGCGGGGCATATCCGGAATTGAACTGTTGGCAGAAATGGAAAGAGTGGCAGTCCTGGCCGTTGAACCCAGTTTATCCTTTTATCTTTATTCATCAACGTCGTTGTGGCTGTAGTAAATTTCTTCAATCTGTGTCAGAACCTTTAGGATTAGGAGCAGTTGTTGCAGGCGTCGCTGGTGTGGGGAGTGGTATTCATGGGGCTGTGAAAATGAAAGAAGCAAATGATACAATAAATATGGCCAATAGCCGTCATGAAAAAATATTGAAAAGCTTGAGAGTCATAACAAATCAACAAGTAAAAGGATGGATGAGCTGGGTAAATTAGAGCTAAATATTTTACAAGGGTTCAAAGAATTTTCTGATACAATTGAGAAAATTCAAAACAGGCCACGGTTTAAAGAATATAATAAAGATGGAGTTAGATTACCAGAATATAATATAGAAGAATTGTGTGATGTATCAGTGGGAGCGGGCGTACTGTTAGGCGGGCTTGGCGGAGCTGCGCTTGGCACTGCGGGCGGTTTTGCGGCCGCTGGCGCTACAATTTCGGCAGTAATGGCATTGGGAACAGCTTCAACAGGGACAGCTATTGCATCACTTAGTGGAGTTGCTGCTACAAATGCAACATTAGCGGCATTGGGTGGTGGCTCAATTGCTGCTGGAGGAGGAGGAATTGCTTTAGGGACAACGGTACTTGGAGCGGCTACTTTAGGGGTAGGTTTATTAGTTGGCGGAGCTATTTTTAGTATTACAGGAGGTAAATTATCCGATAAGGCGGATGAAGCATATCGGCAAATGAAAAAGGCGAAAGAAACAATCAATAGCGCATGTAAGTATTTGTCTGATCTTGAAGAAATAGCTATAAAATATAAGAATTCTATTGATACCGTTTTTTGTAAGTATTCGCAAATTTTCAATAATGTTTCTAATACAGTGAATATACAACATAAAACGGATTGGAATGAATTTTCGGAAAATGAAAAAATATCTACCCAAAATGCAGTGTTATTAGTAGGCCTGCTATATAAGATGTGTCAAGTCAGCCTGGTAAATAAGGTAGAAAATGAAGAAGATATGAATGAAATAAATGAAGTGGCTATTCATGAATCCATTAAAAACTCTGAATTAGTTCTTGATAGTATTTCATTATAAGTTTTACAGTCAAATACTTTTAGCCTTTTTGCAATTTTTTAACTCCGGGACACGAGGAACGCCCATGAAAAAATGTGGCATCTACAGGAAAAGGGGTAAAAAATGGCTGTAATAATTTACATAATCTTTATATTTATTTTTTTGATATGCCCGCTGCCAGTGCAATTGATACTGTTTTTGGTTAATATATTAGTTCCGGATCCAATTCCAATCTTTGACGAATTGATTATGGGTATCTCTTTTTCCAAAAAGCTCATTAGCCTGTATAATATTTTAGACTTCTTTGAAAGGCATCCTGAAGTCAAGGTCATCCTCATCATAGGAATTATCGGATTGATTGTTTGTATTTTTATTTTCTAGTATACCATGCGAGGCTTTTGGATATATTTACGCATCCAAAAGTCTTGCCCCGGTTTTATGACTTTTTTAAGTTTGGAAAACAGATATGAATAAAATTATGTAGGTGGTCTACAAAAATTTGGTTCGGGACATAGAGGAGGAAATAAGCCGAGCGTTAAAAAGGGGGTTTGAGTCATACAGTGAAGGATGGCGTGTCTTCACATATTTTAGAACATTGCAGGGAAGATAATTAAAAAAATCTTGTTTCATAAATAAATCAGAAGTGCGATATAAATTTCTAATCACAAGGGGAAAGAACGATGAAAAGATGGAATGCGCTAAAAACGACATTGTTTGCAATAACAGTATTAATGGCATTGTGCGGCATAGAAAACGCAGACACGCAGGCCGCCAGCAAAACAACCGCTGCAAAGGCCACGTACACGATAAAAAGACACAATGAGAATTACAGCGAGCCAAGCGGGAATGTGACGGCCAAGTACACATACCAATTACCGCAGTTAAAAGGAAATTCCAGGATCGTAAAAAAGATCAACGCTTCCTTAAAAAAAGATTATAAAGCGTCTCTGAAGGATAAGAGATCCCTTTTTAGCATGGCGAAGCAGCAAAATCAGAGCTATTATCCTTATAAAATGCAGTATTTTACAACCACTGCCTGTAAAGTGACTTATAACAGAAGGGGATATGTTTCTTTTCGGTTCCATCATGACTGGTTTGCAGGCGGCGTGCACAATGGATGGACGGAAGGGAAGTCATATAGTTTAAAGACTGGAAAGCTATTAAATGTTTCGGATGTGATTTCAGGAAAT
>CAYOWU010000124.1:0-4757 GCA_964407765.1 uncultured Lachnospiraceae bacterium | reverse complement strand
GAGGTGATAAAATGGCCAATACAAATAATTTAACACCTTTTACTTCAGAAAATGCATCTGAAATGGGACGAAAAGGTGGTAAGGCGAGTGGCATTGCTCGTTTAAGAAAAAAGACAATGAAAGAACAAATGGATTTGTTATTATCAAAGACGGCTAATTTAGATAGTATTAAAAATGGCGATAAATTAAAAGAACAACTTGAAATACTAGGTATACCAGTCGAAGAAATAGATAATCAAATGTTATTAGTTGTTTCCATGTATCAAACAGCGTTAGTCCAGGGAAAAAATCAAGTTCCTGCGTTTATTGCTGTACGTGATACAGTTGGTGATAAACCTAAAGATAAAATTGAATTTAGCAAAGATATAGATGAAACAGTACAAGAAATAGAAGACTACTTATGCAACAAGAAGTAACAAAGTTTGATTATTTAGATTTAATGTATGATGAACCATACATTATTGGTAAGGCTTTAGGTTTTAGAGACTTTACAAAAATACATAATGACTGGTTAAAAGATATGATTTTTGGTAAAGAAGATGAAACTATATTGGCTCATCGTGGAAGTTATAAAACAACGTGCTTATCATTAGCTTTTGCAATAATAATGATATTATTTCCAAATAAAACAATAATCTTTACTCGAAAAACGGATGATGACGTTAAGGAAGTTGTAAAACAGACAACCAAAATCTTGAAATCAGCCTTATTTAAGAGAATGGTTAAAAAAATTTATGGCATTGATTTAGAGTTAACTGAAGAAAGTGTTTTTAATTTAACCACTAATTTAGTTACTGCAACTAAAGGAGCAAGCCAACTATTAGGTGCAGGTATCAAAACATCATTAACTGGTAAACATGCTGATTATGTTTTTACAGATGATATTGTTAATTTAAAAGACCGTGTTAGTAAAGCGGAGAGAGATTTAATCAAAACCTATTATCAAGAATTGAAAAACATAAGAAACCGTGGTGGAAAGATTTTTAATACTGGTACAAAATGGCATAAGGAAGACGCTATTGAAAAACTAATGCCAAATAAAAAGATATATGATTGCTATTCCACAGGATTAATTAGTAAAGAGGAATTGAAAGATTTAAGAGAAGGCATGACGCCTTCTTTATTTGCAGCCAATTATGAATT
The DNA here is from genome assembly GCA_964407765.1 of uncultured Lachnospiraceae bacterium. GTDB lineage: Bacteria > Bacillota > Clostridia > Lachnospirales > Lachnospiraceae > MGBC164599. Next base: position 3,614 of record CAYOWU010000124.1, on the reverse strand, counting down.
AAAGCATATTGCTGATACCGAAGCATTATTTACTAATCCACAATTTGAAAGCGATAGTAAATTGATTCATAACGGTATTTGTCATATAGATGCTTCTTACGGTGGCTCTGATGGAACAGCATTTACAATCGTAAAACAAATGAACGATGATTTAATTGTGTTTGGTAAACGATGGAATAAACATGTAGATGATTGTTTAAGTGAAATATATAAATATCAAGAGCATTATTTTGGTGGCAGTTTTGATGTTGAAACAAATGGTGATAAAGGATATTTAGCAAAAGAATTAAGAAATGATGGAAAAATCGTTAATGAATATTCTGAACATACTAATAAATTTATTAAAATTTCTACTTTTTTAAGAAAGTACTGGAATAATATAAAATTTCTTGAAGAAACTGACCCAGATTATTTAAATGAAATCTTAGATTATACAGAAAATGCCGAACATGATGATAGCCCAGATAGTTTAGCAAGTGCAATAAGAAAATTGACAGGAAAAAGAAAATGGCTTACATAGGAGGATTTATGAAAGTAAAAATAAAAGACTATGAATATGAAATAGTAGAAGTAGAATACATAAACGAAACTATTGATATTGTGGGAAATACTGATAATAGAATATTTAAAATATCTTTAGTTAAAGATTTAGATTATGTATCAAAAAGAAAAACACTTATTCATGAACTAACTCATGCTTTTATATATTCTTATGGATTTAGTGATTATGAATTTAAAGAAGAAAATATATGTTATTTCTTTGAAACATATAGTGAAGATATATTAAAGATAGTAAACGATTATTTTAATAGAAAGTAGGTGGTGTAAGTGTTAGCTATTACAGAAATAAAACAATTCATAGATGAGGATAGAGTAAGTAAACGTAAGAAACAGGCTAGGATAGGTTTAAAGTACTACGAGAGTGAACATGACATCAAGGACTATAAAGTTTATTACTATGATGGTGATGGTAATTTACAAGAAGATAAAAATAAGGCAAATATAAAAATAGCACATTCTTTTTTTACTGAGTTAATAGACCAAAAGACACAATATATGTTTAGCGGAAAAGGAAACTTTATAAAAAGTGACTTACCAGAATTACAGAAAGAATTAGATGATTATTTTGATGCCGATTTTAAACAAGAACTATCCGAGGTTGTTAGATATGGTAGTGCAGAAGGTTTTAGTTATTTCTATGCATTTAAAAATAATGAAGACAAAACAAGATTTGCTTTTTCAGAAGGATTAGGTATTGCAGAAGTAGAAAGTGAATATGCAAGTGATAAGCAAGATCATATTATTTATTACTATCCATATAAATATAAGCAAAAAGATAAATTAGTAACCAAAATTCAAGTATGGGATAAAGATTATACATACTATTATGAAATGATTGATAACGAAATAAAACCAGACTTTACATATGAAATAAATCCAAGACCGCATATTTTATACAATATTAAAGATAGATTATATTATGATACATTTGGATTTATACCTTTCTTTAGATACGATAATAATCGTAGACAATACAGTGATCTAAAACCTATTAAAGAACTTATTGATGATTATGATTTGATGAGTTGCGGATTATCTAATAATTTACAAGATTTATCAGAAGGTTATTTTGTTGTTAAGGGATTTGAGGGTGATAACCTAAATGAGTTAATTAACAATGTAAAAAATAAAAAACATATAGGAGTAGGTGAAGGTGGAGACCTAGATGTTAAAACAGTCACTATCCCACATGAAGCTAGAAAAGCTAAAATGGAATTAGATGAAAAGAATATTTATCGTTTTGGTATGGGATTTAATTCTGCACAATTAGGCGATGGAAATATCACTAATATTGTTATAAAAAGCCGATATGCATTGTTAGATTTAAAATGCAACAAGTGTGAAGATAATCTTAAAAAGCTGCTTAAAAAGGTTGTTAAGGTAGTTTTAGATGAAATTAATGAACAAAATCAGACTGACTATACATTAAAAGATGTATATTTTGATTTTGAACGTGAAGTAATGACAAATGCTAGTGATAATGCACAAATTAAATTAACTGAGGCACAAACTGAACAAACAAAAATAACTACATTATTAAATGTAGCAACTAAATTGGATAATGAAACACTTATGCAAAATATTTGTGATGTTTTAGATATTGATTATGAAGAAATAAAAGATAAACTACCAAAAGATGATATGGATTTAGATCAAGCGAGCGAACAATTAGATAATATACCAATAGAGACACCAACAAACGAATAGTGAGGTGTATTTTTTATGGATAAATACCAAAAAGAGACTGAAAAAGTATTACTTAATCATGAAAAAGAAGTATTTAAACAACTTAAAAAGACCTATGTAGATGCATTAGTAGATATTAAAAAGAATATTGCTCAATTAAAAGATGATATTGATAAATTAATATTAGAAGACCCAGATAATAAAAGTTTAATTCAAAGTAAGATATATCAACATGATTATCAAAAAGCAATGGAAGAGCAATTAAATGAGATATTAGATGTTGTAAAAAAAGATAATGTTAATAATGTTCAAACATTTTTAAAAGATATGTATGAGGACAGTTTTTTATCAATAAATTATCATTTACAACAAAAAGGTATTCCACTAATAATGCCAATTAACCACAAAATGGTGATTGATACAATAAATACACCAACTGAAAAATTAAAATTTTCTACAAGACTTTATAATCATGTTGAAGATTTGAAAAAAACTGTTAAATCCGAAATATCACGAGGAATAGCTACAGGTAGTTCTTATAGAGATATAGCTAGACAAGTATCAGATGTTGCAAGAATAGACTTAAATAAAGCTTATAGAATAGCACGTACAGAAGGTGGTCGTGTTTCTAGTAATGCTAAACTTAATTCTATGCGTGAGGCAAAAAAAAGAGGAGTTGATATAGTAAAGGTATGGGATGCTACTTTAGACGGCAATACTAGGTACTTACATAGGGAATTAGACCAACAATGGGTTGAGATAGATAAACCATTTAAGGTTAGAGGAATAGAAGTGATGTGTCCGCATGGTTTTGGCCTTGCAAGTGAAGATGTTAACTGTAGGTGTTCCTTGTTAAGTGTTCCTAGATGGGATTTAGAAGATGAAGTTGTTAAATTAGATAATATAACAGGTGAATTAATAAAAACTAAAAACTATCAAGAGTGGAAATCTAACTATAATCAAATTATCAAAAAGAGTTATTTTAGTGGTGTTGATGAAATAGATATGCTTAACTTTAATAAAGAACATGCTAAGGCGGTTATAGTAGAGGCTACAAGTATGTTACCAAAACATATAAAAGATGAATGTAAAGAAACCAAATTTGCATATCATGATAAAAACTATAGTAAATATTCCCCAAGTGAGGATAAAATATATGTTGGCAAAAATGCAGATATGTATACAGTGATTCATGAAATAGGACATGCATTAGATGAAAAATTAGATTTGTTTTCCGATAAGAATTTTGTTAAAATAATAGAGAAAAAATTTAAAAGGTATAATTATAATGATTTTGAATTAGTAGAACAAAGTAATGTGAGGTTTTTCCAATTAAAAAAAGCTGATGATTTTGTTGAGAAATATCA
>CAYOWU010000123.1:0-4961 GCA_964407765.1 uncultured Lachnospiraceae bacterium | reverse complement strand
CGCCAGGTATTCGCCGAAGGTGTTGTGTATTTCTTCCTTATGAAAAGCCACCAGCTTGTTTTCAATAGTCTCGTCGTAATCCGTGAAGCATACGTATGTGAGGTCCAGCCGCTTCTCTCGGGCAAATCCTGTAAAATCTTCGTCCACGAATGCGCGGGTGATTTCCCGGGCGCGGTCCGGGCGGAAGTTGTAGAATACCACCGAGTCGCCGTCTTTTACCGTGGCCACCGGCATTCCATCCCGCACGACCACAGTGGGCTCCACAAACTCGTCGGTCACTTCCGCCGCGTAGGATTCCTTCACGGCGCAGACGGGGCAGACGTTTTCTTTTCCCACGCCCTGCGCTATGGCTTTATAGGCTTTTTCCACCCGCTCCCAGCGGTTGTCCCTGTCCATGGCGTAGTAACGGCCCATCACCGTGGCGACCTGGCCCACGCCGATTTTCTTCATCTCGTCGTTGAGCTCCTGGATGTAGCCTTTTCCCGAAGCCGGAGGCGTGTCGCGGCCGTCCAGGAAGCAGTGGACGTATACGTTTGAAATCCCTTCTCTTTTGGCCAGCTCCAAAAGCCCATAGAGATGGGTGTTGTGGCTGTGCACGCCGCCGTCGGAGAGAAGACCCATCAGGTGCAGGGCGGAGCCTTTTTCACGGACGTTTCGCACCGCCTGCAAAAGAGCCTCGTTTTTAAAAAATGTTCCGTCCTGGATTTCTTTGGTGATTCGGGTCAGCTCCTGGTAAACGATGCGGCCCGCGCCCATGTTCAGGTGGCCCACCTCTGAATTGCCCATCTGCCCTTCGGGAAGCCCCACGGCCATGCCGCTGGCGTAGCCTTTCACAAAGGGACACTGACTCATGAGCTGATCCATAATCGGCGTTTTCCCCTGGCACACAGCGTTGGCCTCGCAGTTTTCGTTTAATCCGTAACCATCTAAAATCAATAAAACCGTTGGTTTTTTGCTCATTCCATTTCTCCTTTTTCCGCCTTATAAACCCGCAGCACTGTGGAAATCTCCCGGGTGGTTGCCTGGGATTTGATGGTTTCCAGCGCTTTTTCCAAATCTCCTTCTTTTACGGAATCCGTAATCACCACCAGCTCGGCCACGCCCTTTTTGGACTGCCGCTGGATGATCTGGGCGATGCTCACCTGGTTGTCGGCAAAAGCCCCGGTGATAGCGGTGACGACTCCGCATTTATCTTCCACCAGCAGACGCAGGAAGAAGCTGTTCTTGGTGTCTTCCATTTTTTTGATGGAAAGCTCTTTGTAGCAGGAGCAGCTGATCCGTCCACAGCAGCCATGCTGGATGTTTCTGGCAATGTCGAACACGTCGCCCACCACGGCGCTGGCGGTGGGCAGGCTTCCGGCCCCGCGTCCGTAAAACATCACGTTTTCCACCGCGTCCCCGTTGAGGAAGACCGCGTTGTAGGAGTCGCTCACCGAAGCCAGCGGATGCTCCCCGGAAATCAGCATGGGGCACACATAGGCTTCTATGGCCTCTCCGTCGCAGCGGGCCACGCCCAGAAGCTTGATGGTGCAGCCCATCTCCTTGGCGTACTGAATGTCTTTGGATGTGATCTTTGTGATGCCCTCAATGTGCACGTCGCCGAACACCACCCGGGAATGGAAGCCAATGGAAGCCATAATGGCCACTTTCCGTCCGGCGTCCAGACCTTCAATGTCCGCGGTGGGATCCGCTTCCGCATAGCCAAGCTCGGTGGCCAGATCCAGAGCTTCCTGAAATTCCATGCCATCCTGTTCCATTTTTGTCAGAATAAAGTTGGTGGTTCCGTTGACAATCCCCATAATCTCCGTGATATTATTTCCCAACAGGCACTGTTTCATGGGACGGATAATGGGAATGCCGCCAGCCACCGCCGCCTCAAAAAGAAAGTCGCATTTACTCTCGGCCGCCGCGTCTAAAAGCTCCCGGCCGGCCACCGCCACCAGGTCTTTGTTGGCCGTCACCACGTGTTTTCCCGCCCGCAGTGCCGCCAGAATGCTCGTTTTTGCCGGCTCCATGCCGCCCATCAGCTCAATGACGATCTCCACGGAATCGTCCGCCACAACTTCCCGCCAGTCCGCAGTCAAAAGTCCGGGATCGTCCACCTGATCCGCCACTTCCTGCGGGTCTTTCACCGCGATTTTCTTGATCTCCAGTTCCACCCCCAGCTTGCGCTCCATTTCCGGCTGCTGGGATTTTAATACTTTATACGTGCCCATCCCTACGGTGCCTAGGCCCAAAAGCCCAACCCCAATTTTTTTCATCTCCGATCTCCCTTCCGATTTGTATGTGTTTCAATAGGTAATTACCCATTCCTTGCATGTAATTCTCAGGCGTTTGCGAAACGCCAAGAGGGGGTGAAGAGCCTCATCTTCTTCATCCCCCACATAGATTCCTGTTTCTCGCTATTTGTAGTTTACAATTTTGCCAAAATCCGGTTTCAGGGAGGCGCCGCCTACCAGTCCGCCGTCAATGTCCGGCTGCGCGAAAAGATCCGGAGCCGTTTTTGCGTTCACCGATCCGCCGTACTGAATGCGGATGGCCTCGGCTGTGGACGCGTCGTAGATTTCGGCAATGCAGGCGCGGATGCCTTTGCAGACTTCCTGAGCCTGCTCTGTGGTGGCCGTCTTTCCGGTGCCAATGGCCCAGATGGGCTCATAGGCGATGACTGCCGTCCTGGCCTGCTCCGCCGTCACGCTCAGAAATCCCACTTTCACTTGCTGGCGGATGAAATCCATGGTCACGCCCTGCTCTCTCTGTGTAAGCGTCTCGCCGCAGCACATAATCGGCGTGATGTCGTGCTCAAACGCCTTTAACATCTTTTTATTGACCGTCTCGTCGGTTTCCGCAAAATACTCTCTTCTCTCGGAATGTCCGAGAACCACGTATTTTATCCCTGCATCTGCCAGCATAAGCGGGGAAATCTCGCCTGTGTAAGCTCCTTTGTCCTCGAAATACATGTTTTCCGCGCCCACCTGGATGTTGGAGCCTTTGGCCGCTTCCGCCACCGGAATCAAATCAATGGCCGGCACACAGAACACCACGTCCACATCCGGGTTGTTTACCAGCGGCTTTAAAGTCTCCACCAGCTTGACCGCTTCCGAAGGCGTCATATTCATCTTCCAGTTGCCTGCGATTATCTTTTTCCTCATTCTCATTCTCCTATACAGGCAATCGCCTGTCTTCTATAATTTAAAACGCCGTCCCTACTTTCCGTCGTCTGCAGCCGCCACGCCGGGCAGTTCTTTTCCCTCCAGAAATTCCAGAGAGGCTCCGCCGCCGGTGGAAATATGGCTCATCTTTTTGCCGAATCCCAGCTGGTTTACAGCCGCCGCCGAGTCTCCGCCGCCGATGATGGTGGTCGCGTCTGTGTCCGCCAGCGCCTGGGCAACCGCGATGGTTCCCTTAGCCAGAATCGGGTTCTCGAAAACGCCCATGGGGCCATTCCAGACTACCGTCTTGGCGGATTTCACCGCGTCCGCAAAAGCTTTTGCCGTCTCGGTTCCAATGTCCAGACCCATCTGATCCGCCGGAATCTCCGAAGCGGAAACTACGGTCACGTCAATCTGCGCGTCGATGGGGTTGGGGAATTCTTTTGCAATGGTCGTGTCAATGGGAAGCAGCAGTTTCTTTCCTAATTTCTCCGCCTTCTCCATCATTTCTTTGCAGTAGTCAAGCTTCTCGTCGTCCACCAGAGACGCACCTACTTCGTAGCCTTTTGCCTTCAAAAATGTATAGGCCATGCCACCGCCAATAATCAGCGTGTCGCATTTTTCCAGCAGGTTGGAAATCACGTTCAGCTTATCCGCCACTTTTGCGCCGCCCAGAACCGCCACGAAAGGCCTCTGGGGATTGTTCACCGCGTTTCCCAAAAAATCAATCTCTTTTTGCATCAGGTAGCCCACGGCGCTCTCGTCCACAAACTTGGTCACGCCCACGTTGGAGCAGTGCGCCCGGTGGGCGGTGCCGAAGGCGTCATTTACAAAAATATCGCAGATGGAAGCCAGCTCCTTGCTGAAATCTTCGCCGTTTTTCGTCTCTTCTTCTCTGTAACGGGTATTCTCCAACAGGATTGTTTCCCCGTCTTTCATGGCGTCCACGGCTTCTTTCACATTATCGCCGATTACCCGGTCGTTGGGAACGAACTTCACTTCCTGGCCCAAAAGCTGGGTCAGACGCTGGGCCACCGGCGCCAAGGACATTTCCGGTAAAGGTTTTCCCTTGGGCTTGCCAAGATGGGAGCATAAGATCACGCGGCCCCCATCTTTCACCAGCTTCTGGATCGTGGGAAGGGCCGCCACCAGACGGTTCTCATCGGTGATTTTTCCCTCTTTTAACGGCACATTGAAATCGCATCTCACCAAAACTTTTTTTCCCTGCGCCTGAATATCGTCTACAGATTTTTTATTTAACATAGGACTCTCCTTCAATGGACGAAAGGCCCGATCCTAAGATCGGACCCTTCCTGGATCAGTTTTCTATAAAATGTTCATTATGCCAATTCTGAGAAGAATTTGATGGTGCGAACCATCTGGCTTACATAAGAATTCTCATTGTCGTACCAGGAAACCACCTGCACCTGGGTGTCGCCGTTGTCCATAGGTGAAGCCATGGTCTGAGTTGCGTCGAACAGGGAGCCGTAGGTCATGCCCACCACGTCGCTGGAAACGATCTCGTCTTCGTTGTAGCCATAGGACTCGTTGGAAGCTTTCTTCATCGCGTCGTTGATCTGTTCAACGGTCACGTTGCCTTTCACAACAGCCACCAGAATGGTTGTGGAGCCGGTAGGCGTGGGCACACGCTGTGCGGAACCGATCAGTTTGCCCTGCAATTCCGGGATAACCAGGCCGATGGCCTTGGCTGCGCCTGTGCTGTTGGGAACGATGTTCACCGCGCCTGCGCGGGATCTTCTCAGATCGCCTTTTCTCTGCGGGCCGTCCAGGATCATCTGATCGCCGGTGTAC
>CAYOWU010000122.1:0-5033 GCA_964407765.1 uncultured Lachnospiraceae bacterium | reverse complement strand
AGGGAGCGCCCCACCATTGCCAAAGAGATTATTGACCGCTGCACCCCGGAGCAGCGCAGCGCCATTCTGCTCCAGCTGGGCCAGATTACAAGCCGCTCCCAGCTGAGGGCTTTTGTGGACAATCTGCCCAGCGTCTCTCTGTAAAGGCCGGACGGCGCGCCGCCCATAATGAACAAGGGCCGTTTTTCGAAAGCATCGAAAAACGGCCCTGAACTTATGATATACCCGACAGCTTCCCCTGATGCGGTTTCTCCTCCCGCATCAGGGAAAGTTTGTTTCGGCTTTCATCCGGTCCGCTGCGCACTCAGCCCCGGGGCTGGATCTTGTCAAAGGCCGGGTTGGTGAGGTAGACGTTCCGGGCGTCCATCTTCTCCTTGCACAGGCGCAGGCACTCGCCGAAGCGCTGGAAGTGGACGATTTCCCGGGTGCGCAGGAATTTTAAGGGTTCGCGCACTTCCGGGTCGTCGATCATGCGCAGCAGGTTGTCGTACACAGTTCGCGCTTTTTGTTCCGCTGCCAGGTCTTCCGTCAGGTCGGCGATGGCATCGCCCTTGGACTGGAATTCCAGGGCGGTGAAAGGAACGCCGGCGGCCGCCTGGGGCCACAGGGCGGCGGTGTGGTCGATATAGTAGGCGTCAAATCCTGCCATCCGCGCTTCTTCGATGGTCAGATGCCGGGTGAGCTGGTAAACCATGGCGCAGATGATTTCCATATGAGCCAGCTCTTCTGTGCCGATGTCGGTAAGAAGGCCGCCCACCGCTTTTACCGGCATGGTGTAGCGTTGGGACAGGTAGCGCATGGAGGCGGAGAGCTCGCCGTCCGGCCCGCCGTATTGGCTGATGATGAGCTGAGCGGTTTTCGGGCAGGTCTTGGTGATTTTCACCGGGAACTGCAGTCTTTTTTCATAAGTCCACATTTATACGCACGCTCCTTCCCAGGGCATGGGCCCTTCCTGCCAGCAGTAGCTGCCGGCGGCTGCATTCGCGGGATCCGTATCCGCCATGCAGTCCATGGTCAGCGGATAGAATTTCCAGGCAAAGTTACTTAACAGTTGTTTGCGCTGCGTCAGGCTGCTTTTCAGCAGGGCCAATGCCTGGGCGTCCGCAGGATGGGTGTCCAGGTAGAGGCGCAGGTCGTCCGCCACAAAACTAATCTGATTTATCTGCAGCATCATGGCTTCCCGCTCCTGCTGCTGGGGATCTGCCGCGCCGGACGTTTCGCAGCAGACGTTCGGCGCGCCGGGGTCATCCGCCGCAAAAAAGGGCATGTCCAGATCCTGGAAAATCGTTCCCCGTTTCAAAGCCTCGGGGCCGTCGTAAATGGCGCCCCAGGGCTGCAGAGGAATGGATGCAATGGCTAAATGCTGTGAGTTCATGGAAAACACTCCTTTCACAAGATTTTAATGACAGGCGATTGTGAAACCACTCTCAAAAATTCGCGCCTTATTTGTTTGTTTTGTCCAAACTCCGGTTATTGAAATGGGCGGTTCATAATCGCCTGGATTTTTGTAATGGAACGCTCCGAAAATAGTATCTGCAAAAATAATTTATTTTTCACAGGGAGTATTTGTAAAAAATGCATCGGAAGATCAATGATCTCCTGGGGCGACAGGAATTCCGTCAACACTGCAAAGGATGCGGCGACGGGAATACGATTTGACGGAATAAAAAATCTTGCGTTTTCTCAAGGCCTGTGCTATCCTTTATTCAAACACGCTCTAAGAGAACTCCCTCAAATTCAATTCCCAAAAAAAGATCACATTTTCGGAGGACGCTATGGCAAAAAATAAAAAGAAGAAAAAAGCAAGTGATTACATTCTGACCGTTGCGCTGCTGGCGGCTATCGGCGTGTTTGCCTTTGCAGGGTGGAAGCTTTACGGCATTTACAAGGATTACAAGCAGGCCAAAGACGAATATAAGGAACTGGAAGAGCTGGCCGTAAAACCCAATGAAAAACGGAAAAGCGAAGACGGCTCCAACTCCAGCAACGAGCCGCCGATTACCGTGGATTTTGACGCGCTTTTGGCGGAAAACCAGGACGTGGTGGGGTGGCTCTACGTGGAGGCGCTGGGCATCAGCTATCCGGTGGTGCAGGGAACGGATAACGACTATTACCTGCATATGACTTACCAGAAGACTTATAACTTCGCGGGAACCATTTTCATAGACTATGAGAACAAGCGGGATTTTTCAGATCTGAACACCATTGTCTATGGCCACAATATGAAGGACGGCTCCATGTTTGGCATCCTTAAGAAGTTTGTCACGGAGAATGCCTATGCCGCCAGCCCGTATTTCTGGATGCTCACGCCGGAAAAGAACTACAAATACGAGATTTTTTCCACATACACCGCGCAGGTCAACAGCCTTACATACACGCTGTTCAGCAAGCCCGGAGAGGAGTACACCGCTTACTTAAAGCAGATGAAGGCCAACTCCGAGGTTGAGACGCCGGTTGAGCCCAAGAAATTTGACAAAATCATGACGCTTTCCACCTGCACCGGCAACAGCGCCACCCGTTTTGTGGTGCAGGGAATCCTGTTGGATTAAAGTTTTCCGGCATACTGTCCGATAAATAGATTATAAAAGTTTTGTTTTGCAAGGAGGGGGTATCTATGAAAATATCGGCAGGAAGCTGGCAAAATCAATCTTATGGGCGCACAGCCGCAGAAATGGACGCAGCCGCGGCCGAGAGCCGTCCGAAAGAGGAAAAAAAGGCGCCTGTGGCCGACGAGACTCGCAGCGAGCCTTTTAACTCCTCCTCCAGACAGTCATCCCACGGCGGCGCTGTCAGCGGCAAAATAAAATCTTCCGTGCCCGACGACCAGGTGGGAACGCTGGCCATTCAGCTGGCCAACAGCCAGACGAAGATGGACGTGCAGCAGGTATCCGGCAAGGCCATGCGCTCCCTGGTTAATCTGAAGATGTGCTGCATCTCCTGTGATGAGAAGGATAAAAAGAAAGTTCTGCAGATGATTCGCCGCACGGAAAAACTAATCAAGCGGATACGCACCAAAATACGCTGTCTGACCAAGGAAGAGGATCTGGAAAAACGGCGGAAGAAAGCGGAGGAAAAGGAGCGGCAGCAGGAGGCGAAGGATCTGCAAGATGAGCTGCGCAGCAGACAGCGCAAACGTCGCCGGGAGGAATGGGACTACGCCTTAAAAGAATCCACCCAGCATGGCGATTCCTCCGGCAGCCTCCCCCTTCCCCTCTCCGGCGCAGGCGCGGCCTCCTCGCTGCCCTCCGGCATATCCGCCGCAGCGGGAGCTGCAAGCGCGCCAGCCAGCGCGGATGCAGCGGCCGCCGTGGCGGCAGAGAGCGCTGCTTTGGACGTAACCGTTTAGAGGCAAAAGGAATCCCCCTATGCGATATGCAGGGGGATTTCCATATTTGAGAGTTTCAAAATATTGAATGCGTGTTTCTTTATTTATGGGCAGATAAATTTAGAAGGAGGAAATGCAATGACGCCAGAAATAAAAGAATTACAGGAAATCATAGACAAATACGACAACATCGTTTTCTTCGGCGGGGCCGGCGTGTCCACAGAAAGCGGCATTCCCGATTTTCGCAGCGTGGACGGGCTGTATAACCAGCAGTATGACTACCCCCCGGAAACCATTTTAAGCCACACCTTTTTCATGAACAATCCCCAGGAATTTTACCGCTTTTACCAGGCAAAAATGCTCTGCGACACAGCCAAACCCAACGCCGCCCATTTAAAGCTGGCCGAGATGGAAAGGGCCGGCAAATTAAAAGCCGTCATCACCCAGAACATCGACAACCTGCACCAGATGGCCGGCAGCAAAAACGTGCTGGAGCTGCACGGCTCCGTTTACCGGAACCACTGCACCAAATGCCGCAAATCCTATGATTTCGCCTATATGAAGAGCAGCTCCGGCGTGCCCAAATGTTCGGCGTGCGGCGCCGTCATTAAGCCCGACGTGGTTCTCTATGAAGAAGGACTGGACCAGAACACCATCCAGCAGTCCGTCCACGCCATCGCAAACGCCCAGGCGCTGATCATCGGCGGCACCTCTCTGGCCGTATACCCCGCCGCCGGACTCATCGACTACTTCCAAGGCGAAAAGCTGATCGTCATCAATAAGGCCCCCACGCCCCGGGACCGCCAGGCGGATCTGGTCATCTCCCAGCCCATCGGCGAGGTTTTTTCCCAGATTACGCTGAAAGGGAGTCCACAAAATGGCTGATAAATTCGCAGTGGGCGACATCATTCGCCTGAAAAAGAAACACCCCTGCGGCGCCAGCCAATGGGAAATCCTGCGGGTGGGGGCGGATTTCCGCCTGAAATGCATGGGCTGCCAGCATCAGGTAATGATCCCCCGGAAGCTGGTGGAGAAGAACCTGCGGGAGATCATTCATCCCGCGTCTTAAATAAACTAAAAAGCTCCCCGCCGTTTCTTTTGGTCAGACGTTTATCCGCTTACGAATCCTGGCAAAATGAATATACAAATCCTCATAAATGTCCGCTTTCACCGAATCCTCAAAGGAATAGTCCCCGGTATCCTCCGATTCAAAGCGATAGACTAGGATACGGTTTTTCTCCGGATCGACAATCCAGTATTCCCGAACGCCGGCGGCTCGGTACTTGAATAATTTTGTATAGTAGTCCATCCGCCGGCTGCTGGGGGATACGATCTCGATCATCCAGTCCGGTGCGCCAGAGCATCCCTTATCCGTCAATTTTGCGGGGTCGCAGATTACGCATATATCCGGCTCCACGTAATTTTTATCGTCCTCGTTTAAAAACACCGCAAAAGGGGCAAAAAATGCTTCACAGGAACCGCCCTTTGACTGGATATAGGAATTTATGGAAGTAAAAAGCTCCCGCGCGATCGTCTGGTGCATCCGGCTAGGCGGCGCCATCTCATATATCTGCCCGTCAATCAGTTCCGCCCGGCTTCCCTCCGGCAGCTCATAGATATCCTCAATCGTATAAACTTTTTCCTTCGCCAATGGCTAGAGCGTGTTTGAAAACCATCAAAGTAACCAAACAAGGATGCAGGCAATAAA
>CAYOWU010000121.1:0-5169 GCA_964407765.1 uncultured Lachnospiraceae bacterium | reverse complement strand
TCGTTGGACAGCGGCCACAAACGCTTTCCTGACCCGCCGGATAATAATATAATATTCATCGCTGCGCCCTCATGGGGTTATGCAGAAAATCTTCATAGGTCAGCCGGATGCCCTCCTCCAGCTCGGTGCTGTACTTCCAGCCCAGCTTTTCCAGCTTGGACACGTCCAGAAGCTTCCGGGGCGTGCCATCGGGCTTTGTTTCGTCCCACAAAATCTTTCCCTCATAACCAATTACTTTCGCCGTCAGTTCCGTCAGTTCTCGGATGGTCAGTTCTTTTCCCGTGCCCACATTCACCGTTTCGTTGCCGGAATAATTTTCCATCAAAAACAGGCAGGCGTCCGCCAGATCGTCCACGTAAAGAAATTCCCGCAAAGGCTTTCCGGTTCCCCAGCAGGTCACTTCCGTCGCCCCGCTTTCCTTGGCCTCGTGGAATCGGCGGATTAAGGCCGGCAGCACATGGCTGTGGGTGGGGTGATAATTATCATTAGGGCCGTACAGATTCGTGGGCATGGCCGATATATAATCCGTGCCGTACTGGCGGTTTAAGTATTCGCAGTATTTTAAACCGGAAATCTTCGCCAGCGCATAGGCCTCGTTGGTCTTTTCCAGCTCTGACGTGAGCAGGCAGGATTCCTTCATGGGCTGGGGCGCCATCCGGGGGTAAATGCAGGAAGATCCCAGAAACAAAAGCTTTTTGCAGCCGTTTTGCCAGGCGGAGTGAATCACGTTCATCTCCAAAACAGCGTTTTCATACATGAAATCCGCCAATGCCTCCTGGTTGGCCACAATGCCCCCCACTTTGGCGGCGGCTAGGAACACATAATCCGGTTTTTCCTGGGCAAAAAAATCCTCCACTTCCTGCTGCCTGCACAGATTTAATTCCTGGTGGGTTCTTGTAATGATATTGCCATAACCTTTTTTTTGCAGGACGCGGACGATGGCGGAACCCACCATGCCCCTGTGCCCTGCCACGTATATTTTTCCTTGTTTTTCCATCTTCTCCCCCGTTTAATCCGCCGCTTTTTTCATGGCCGCTTCTCTTTGCGCTTGCTTCAAATCGTGCTTTGCCATAATCTCCACCAGCTCTTCGTAACTGGTTTTCTGCGGGTTCCAGCCCAGGACGGTTTTCGCCTTCGTGGGATCGCCCAGCAGGTTGTCCACATCGGTGGGCCGAAACCAGGCTTCGTTGACTTCCACCAGAACTTTCCCCGTTTTTACGTCGACGCCCTTTTCCTCCAGGCCCTTTCCTTCCCAGCGAAGCTCGATTCCCACCGCCCGAAACGCTTTGTCTGTGAAATCCCGCACCGTATGCTGCACCCCGGTGGCAATCACAAAGTCCTCCGGCTTTTCATGCTGCAGCATCAGCCACATGCATTCCACATAGTCTTTGGCGTAACCCCAGTCCCGCAGGGAATCCATGTTCCCAAGCTGCAGCTTATCCTGCAGGCCACAGGCAATCCGCCCGGCGGCTAGAGTGATCTTCCGAGTGACGAAGTTTTCCCCCCGCCGCTCCGACTCGTGGTTAAACAAAATGCCGTTCGTAGCAAAAATGCCGTAGGCTTCCCGGTATTCTTTTGTGATCCAGTAACCGTACTGCTTGGCCACCGCGTAAGGGCTGTACGGGTGAAACGGCGTGTTCTCGTTCTGAGGAATCTCTTCCACTTTTCCGTAAAGCTCTGAGGTGGACGCCTGGTAAAACCGAGTCTTTTCGGTGAGTCCCAGAATCCGGATAGCCTCCAGAATGCGCAGCACGCCCAGCGCGTCCACGTCCCCGGAATACTCCGGCGCGTCAAAGGACACCTGCACATGGGACTGGGCCGCCAAATTGTAAATCTCGTCCGGCTGGACAATATTGAGGATGCGCAGGATGGACGAAGAGTCCGACAGATCCCCGTCGTGGAGCGTAATGGCCCCTTTTTCCAGCAAATGGTCAATCCTCCCTGTGTTGGAAATAGAAGCCCGCCGGACAATCCCGTGGACCTCGTACTGCTTTTCCAATAAAAATTCCGCCAGGTATGAGCCGTCCTGGCCTGTGATTCCTGTGATCAGCGCTTTTTTCATAGCTGGAGCATTCTCCTTTCTATCATCTTCATCTTTAGCGTTTGCGAAACGCCCATTTCAATAACCAGAACTTTTGTTTATTTTCACCAAACTTATGGTATTTGAAAACAGTTTCACAATCGCCGAGTATTTCTCTTTTCATTGCCGCTATTATAGCCCATTCTATCTTTCAGATACATGCAGCATATTGCGCGATACTAGCATAATATTGACTTTTTCAGAAAAGATGCTATACTCTTTTGAGTATCTACAATTTTTAAGGAGGTTTTGTCTGTCCATGAAATCTTCTATGTTTGACGACGGCCTTGTGGTGCAGTCTGAACGCATTATCTACACTGCGTCCTCATTCGCAAAAGCCAACACGATTCATTTGCAGGAAATTGGAGAATTGAAAGCCCTAAAGCCCCACGCCAGCTACCGGGAAAATCTGGATTCTTATTTGTTTTTCCTGGTGCTGGAAGGCTCGGGAAAGGTGCATTTTGAGAAAAAAGATTATTTTCTGAAAAAAGGTGACTGCGCTTTTTTGGACTGCCGCCGGCCTTATTTTCACCAGACCGACGCAGACGATTTGTGGCGGCTGAAGTGGGCGCATTTTTATGGCTCCAATATGAACGGCATCTACGATAAATATTTGCAGCGGGGCGGCCTGCCCTGTTTCACTTCCCGGCGACCTCTAGAATACCAGCGTCTTCTGGGAGAATTACACGCCATCGCCGCGTCGGATCTATACATCCGGGACATGAAAATATACGAAAAACTCACCGCCCTTTTGTGCCTTTTGATGGAGGAGAGCTGGAACGCTTGCGCCCGCTCCTCTCTGGCCCGTGGCCGCTCAAAATGTGAAATCCAGTCTGTGAAAGATTACATTGACCAGCATTATACGGAGAAAATCTCGCTGGATGACCTGGCGCGGATTTTCTATATCAACAAATTCCATTTGACGCGGGTCTTTAAAATGAACTACGGGATTTCCATCAACAACTATATCCAACAACTGCGCATCACCCAGGCGAAACGGCTGCTGCGCTTTTCCGATCTGCCCGTGCAGGCGGTGGCGCAGGAATGCGGAATCGACGACGCCAACTATTTCTCACGGATGTTTAAGAAAATAGAAGGGACGTCACCAGGGGAGTTTCGGCGGATGTGGCGGAAGGAGTGACGATTATTCTAAAATATATTTTCAACCCCCTCCCAAATGGAGTACAAAAATCATCATAAAGAAACACCATCACTTTCTTCTCGCGCCCCTCTCATCCGTAATTCCAAAAACATTGGAAGTCAGAGCATGCCATTATAACCATCTCGCAATTTAACAATTCTTCCTATTGTTTATAACCTCTTTAAAATACCAATTATACCCATTATCGAAGATCAAATAGACTACTATGTGAATTCCTATCGATTTTTGTTCCCACATGGCCAGCATTATACATAAGAATAACCATATCTGGATTTGAGTTTCTTATATAAGTTTCCAGACTCCCGTCAAAAATGCGCAAATCTATCATATCGACCTGCTTTACTCCCAAAGCTAGAAAAGGCGTAACACAGTTACTGAAAGAATCTTTAACCACTAATATTTTTTTATTCTTCTTAAAGTTTGATAAATTTTCTATTTGAACCAACGCCCAATCGCCATAATTATATGCAGCATATGGATTTTTACCGTAAAAATCTTTTTCTTCCACATGTTCCATATCATACATTATAGAGAACTCACCTTTTTTGTCTATATTTTTTGATGGAAGCACATAATGAAAATTTGTTGAATATTTGGGATAAAGTAAAGAAAAATCTTCCGGATCCGTACGCTCCAAAGTAACCTTTTTTCCAGCTGAACCCAAAAACCATTGAGGGTACTCAACAATCTCAAAATTATCTTTTTTCGTCAAAGATATATCGATATCATAATCATAGCGTTCCTCACAGTACTGCATAATTTTTCTGGCCGCCCATAAACCAGTCGTTGGAAGCCAATGATAATCTGTTCGATAAAAAAGTTTATGATGATTTAGCCCCTCCTTATGTATTTCATCGCGCAAATCATATACCGCTACGCCTGCATGGGAAAGCATATCCAATAAATCATCTGCATTCTGATTTGAAAAATCAAGCTTTCCAGAAATATCTTTATCATCAAATTTGCTAATTTTGTCTGGCGCCTGTACATAAAGAAACTCCACATTTTGTTTTTTACAATACCGCTCCAACTTTATAACAGAATTTGCATTTTCTTTCATCTCAACTTTTTCCTTAAATTCTGTCCAGTATCCATCAGACATTTTATAAGCGCTGTTATATTCTTTATACGATACTAAATCCCACCCTAATATATCTTCATATTTCCTTGCAGAACCAACTATCTTAGAATACCCAAATAATTTTTCAGTAGAGTATCGGTTTAACTTTTCCTTCAAAAAACTTACCACATCAATATAATATCGTTCAAAAAAAGAATCTTCCATCGCCTCCTTCTTTATATCTGTTTTTTGCCCATCTTCTAAAAAAGGATAATATTCCTGCCAATTTATTTTTACAAACACATTATCTACACCGGCCTGTTTTTCAGACGCTAACTTGGTCACAGAACGGATTACAATTAAAACCATAAAAAACACCAAAACAGCCATACACCCTGTCATACATATCATTTTTACATCCAATTTATGTTTCATTTTTCCACCGCCTTTAGAAATTAAAATAGATAAAAGGATTATAAGTAGAACCAACCACCTGTATCGTAGAAAGAACAAACACAACCACCAGCCAAAGCTGCTCCACCCATCCCATTTTCTTACTTTCCAGCCATTTACATATTTTTTTATAAAGCGGTACAGCGGCGAATATCGCAATAATCAACAAGGTTTTTGTGCCATCCAGATAAATTTTAACTGCCGAGTCCCAAACGCCTGACGCTCCGACTCCAAACATTTGGCCGATATAAATGCATGCGTCCGCTATGCTCCCCGAACGAAATATCACCCACGCCAACATTACAACAACCAGCGTATATACATGAGAGAAAAATCCTATTTTCTCTGGAAATCCGGTAAGTTTTTCTATGAGTAAGACTATGCAATATACCTCCCCCCACAATAAAAATGTCC
>CAYOWU010000120.1:1039-5282 GCA_964407765.1 uncultured Lachnospiraceae bacterium | reverse complement strand
TACAGTGGTGTGGGAGGTCGGCTGCTCAACTAATGGGTAGCCTCCTACCCGATCAAAAGCCGCTATGCCAATCTCTGTTTCCTTCTCTGTAATGCGCTGGCTAATCAAAGCCGTATCCTTTTTATCCGGTTTCTGTGAATGCATCCTGTCATCTAAATGGATTTTTATTGTTCTCATTATCCTGTCCCTCCAACAAATTATTTTTACTGATTTGTATTGAAGGATGTTAAAGTTTACCAGGATGCGTTTCCGCGCCACAGATCCTTTCTTTTATTTTTTTACTTTTTAAAATATTGTCTTACTCAGTTGGGAACATTTCAGTGAATATAATAACAAATTGGGAGGCGTAAGGAATGGAACGGACAAATAAAGCTTATAGGGCAGCGTATGATGAGGATGGTTTAGCCGTACTTATGACGGCCCCTGAACTGGCGGAATATCTTGGGATAGGGCGGAACCGCGCTTACGAATTGCTTAGAAGCGGCGCGATAAAAGGTTTTCGGATTGGCTGTTCATGGAAAGTGAGCAAGGCCGCTGTAGATAAATATATTTGTGAAAAATCAGGGCTGGCATGAATCCAGCCCTGACTTTTTTCATTTTTCCTGTTTTTTCGCAAAATTGGCGAAGCGCGCAATATATAGAAAAACTGCTTTTATATGGCATTTTACAAATATTTCATAGCTTCTTCTTCGGTAAGGCCATATTGCTCCATGATCATCAATTTTATTTTCTCATTTTCATAGTTTATTTTTCTGAGAATTTCTATAGTTCCTTGGATGCCTTCTCGTCTTCCCTTTTCTATATCATTTTGTCGTATCTCGTTTATCCTTGGCTCCATGATCTCCATCAATGTTTCAAACATACTATCATCTCCCATCAATTCTTCAACCATACGTCTGTTTGCTCCAATACTCACTTCCAGAACAGAATTTGCCATTTCCTTATCATTCTTTTCAGTTATATGATTTATTTTGTCTAACAGATCTTGCATTTCCCTTTTATCCAGATTTGCAGATAAGGCTTTGAGCCATATATGTGACATCCTATTCAACTCACCTGTGACAATGACCTGCGCTGGGAAAGGGAATGGCCCCTCTATGTAATAGATGCCGTCACGGTCACTTGACACAGAGTATTCATGTTCCTTAAAATACTGGAAAAGCCCTACGGGTTTCGCTTCACGGATGACGGATACCGTTATATCATCTGCTTTTATTGCATCTAGCGTCTTTCCATATGATTTGTAGAGATATGCGTAAGCGAGTGTCTTACAAAATGCGTCAATATCCAGATGGTCTTCCGGCGATTTGTACTCCAGGATATTATGCCCTCTGAAAAAGCTGCCTATATCATTAAAGATATGGACGGAAGCCTCTTTTTTGATTATCAAGAGGTCTATCTCTAATGGTTTGGTATTCAAGTTGTATTCTTTTTCAAAGATCAGATCTTTCCTGTACTCTTTGAGTTCCAGATCCATAGCGGCTACAAAACCTGGATGCCATTGTATTTTTGTGTCATTCATGCAGAACTCCTTCTTTTAATTGAATCATACCATGCTTTTTGGGATTTTACAACTTCTTTACGGTTTGTCGCCTATATTCGGAGCTTATAATGATATGAAAAAATAATCTTAGGGATGGTATGGATACAGGATCTCTTGATCCTATACCCATACATTTTTTCTTAGAGGGCATTGAATTTTTGCATCATATCCTTTATATTATGAAGAATATGACATCATATGTTTTTCTGGTCTTTATCTAAAAAGATTAACAGCTTCCTGCACTCTTCAAGTTTCGTATTGACAATATCCAGCGTGATGGCTATATTCTGTCCATTGTCCCCAAAATATTCTATATTTCCAATGGCCATATTGATTGTTTTCAATAACGCGATAACGATTCCGAGGGTGTCTTTGATCGACATTTGTATGTTTTTTTCTAACATGTTGCTATACTTCCTTATCTTTCTATATAAATTTCACCTGTTGCCATATTACAATAATATACATGGTCAGACAGTCTGTCATACGGCTCTACTTGTGACGCATTGACTTCCCTTACGATTTGATCCAGTTCTTCCTTCTTTATCTGGCCAAGGTCAGGAAGGAGCAATGCCTCATGTATGCTTGACGGAATGATATATAGGCTGTGGCCTGCTTCCTTTGCAAATGATTGGATAATGCGCTTGTCCAAAATGCCGGATGCGCCCCAATAGAATTTTCTGTTGGTCAGGACATATAAGTGGATGTCCTCTATGCCATCTGGGTCAAAGTGATTAGCAAGCAGGTCACCGATTACGCTATCTATACGTTGGATTGTGTACCCATCCTTATCCAAATTTTCTATTGCTTGGCTATCCAATGTCCGCATTGTGACATTCCGGGCATTTAACATCATATGGTCTATCCATATGATCGTCACCTTTTTTGCATCATTGCTTACAAGAGGTATGTAATAGTGGATGGATAAGTCAAGAAATTTGCTGTATGCCAGTTGCTGCGTCACGCCCAGCGTCTTTTCCCATCCAATGGGCGTGAGGAATGGGCAGATTTGTGTCTTTATGTCTTTCCATCTCATTTCCATAATATTTTCTGGATTTTTGTATGTATCTGTTTGTATATTGCCGTATATTACACTGTTTTTATTCATAATGCCTCCTTGTAGTGTTTTTTTATATTTTCAATTGTTCTTTAAGCCGCTCCTTTTGTCTTGGTCTTCCATAATCCATTTAACGCTTTGACGCATGTTTCTGGCGTTATCTGGCTAATGTCCTGGATATTGTACCGTTCCAATACGGTTTCCATTTGTATTTCGGTTCGTTCCAATTCATGCTGCAGAAGTTCCAGCTGTAAGTTCAGGATATCTTTCTGTGCATTGGGGCGTTTTGGAAGCATTCGGAATATTTCTTTTTCGTTCTGGTCTACAATGACAAGCGAAGAGATTTCCTTATGGTCATTATAGGCGATGGATTGGACGGAGAAATGGTCTGTTGTAACGTAGTGATCCTTTTTCTTCGTATCCTCTTTGATATGGACACGCGCTGCGGGAACCCATATGTCTGGAGCGGTGTAGAGTTCCCGCCCAATGCCCCAGTTAAAGCAGGCGCTTTTAAATGAGTCGGAAGCTTGGCCTTTTTCTTTGTCTGAATAACTGGCGGTTCCCACGTCCTGTTTGCTTATCCATTGCTGTCTTGCGTCATCCCAGACTGACACAGTGCAGTAGAGCTTTCCATCAATCTCCTGGTGCGCCCGTTGCTATCCAAAAGGCGTGAACGCCTCATCCAGTATCTTCTGCTCAACCCTTGCGTCCTTATATAATAGAAGCCGCAGCCCATATACATTAATCGTGGACACCCGGCATTCTATTTCGTCAGCCCTCAATAAACGGATGGCCGTATCCTTTGTTGATTCTGAATTTGCATTTTCTGGGGATGTTGGGTTGGGCATATCTGTGATTTCCTTTTGATGGCTGAGCCTCTTAGACAGCTCCTCCTTTATATCCGTTGTGCGCTGCATATTTCTTCATCCTCCTGTATGGCCATAAAAAGATCCGGATGGCTATGCGTCCTTATGTATTTTCTAAAACAAAAAAGGAGAGGCTGGTACACGCCTCCCCCTAGATTTTCTTCACCGTAATGATATTGTTTACGCTGCATTTATGGTGAACCTCTGGCTGTGTATGGTCTTCTGGTACTTCGCAAATATCTCTGGACGCTCTTCTTTTAACTTATTCCCATCCACGCGGCTGCTGTCCACGTGCTTCCAGGACACCCTGTATTGGCCATTCTCTGCCGTTTCCGCTTCACCCATATAAAGTTTCGATTCCTGTTCGATCTGTCGTTTCTCCCTTTCCATTTCGTCAATGGATGAGATAAGGGCCTGGCGGCGTTCCAGTTTTCCATCAAATGAAGACGGCAAGAGGATGGGAACTGGACTCGTCCTCTTAAAATAGCTGCCTATCACTGCATCTGCAGTTTTGGATCCATCCGGGTCTGGGAGGATATGGGGCACGACATTTCTTTTCCAGAAATCCTTTTCTATCTGTATGAGGTTTTCGATGATCTCTTCATCGCGCTCTATTTTATGAAACTTGAACTCTTTCCCATAGATAAGGACAGCTATGTACCAGGCTTGTGTGTCGCAGACAGCCATGTAATGATGGCACTGGACCTGGTAGTGCATCGGTATCTCTCCATTTTTCCATTTATCAACCATACAAGGGCTGGCGGTCTTGCATTCCAG
>CAYOWU010000120.1:0-1029 GCA_964407765.1 uncultured Lachnospiraceae bacterium | reverse complement strand
CCAGCCCTGCGTCTTCCCCAACGATCAGCCGGTCCACATTGGCCAACATGAACGGATGGTCTTCCTTATAGAATATGGCGTTGGCTTTCCGCACTTTCTTTCCTGTGGCTTCTATGAAACGCTGCGCCACATACTCTTCCAGGTCACGTCCCTGTCGCATGGCTTCATTGTCCGTATCTTCTGTATTATCTGAAGTTTTATCCTGGTACACCTGCATCGCTGTCACATAGGGGTTCAAACCGCATATAGCCCCCGCATCCGAACCTCCAATGCCGAGTTTTCTGTATCTCAGCCAGCCCTCATGGCTGATGTTTCGTGTTGATATCAATCTCTTCATATTCCTTCTTTCTCCCTTCTTTCACTCATTCCCATTATGCCGCTCGCACCATCTGATATGCCTTATCTATCAATGGATTGCCGTCCACGGTCTTTGAGAACAAATTTTCTTTATAGTTGGACGTTTTACGCAGCGGTGCGGAATGCGTGGCGAAATCTGACACCGCATTGATAAAACGGTAAGCGTTTTTTCCCACATCCTGCAGATCTGGCGCGTCAAAATAGCGATGAGCCAGATCGTTCCTTAATCGTTTCATGTTCTTAATCTGCGGTGGGGTGGAGTTGTCTTCCGTTGGGAGGAGCGTTTCGATATAGTCCCTCACTTCTTTATCCGTAAGTTTCTTTTTCCGCAGGGATTCAAATTCCCGCCCAAGACTGTCCATATAGTCTTCCGCCAGCAGCAAGGTTTCCTTCGCTTCCTGTATTTTTCCCTGAATGTTCCCCGTGTGCATCATGGACCAGGAACGCTTTGCGGTTGTGAGAGCCAGGTTCAGGGTGTTTTGGCAAATCACGCGGATGGGAGTCAGCGCGACCTTGACCGCACCGGAGCCGTCATGGGCATCGGAAAACAGAAGATATGGGCTGAACCGCTCGCCCATAATCATATACTCACGGGGCATGTGGGCCAGCAGCCATATCCTCCTGCCTCCCTGCAGGTGAAGTGCTATACTAAAGTTGTAACGGGAGTGGCTA
>CAYOWU010000119.1:0-5504 GCA_964407765.1 uncultured Lachnospiraceae bacterium | reverse complement strand
GCGGCAATCATGACGCCGGCGGCAAATCCGAGAAAAATCTTCTGTATTCCCATACGCATTTGGTTTCTGAAAAAGAAGACGACGGCGGAGCCTAAAGTCGTCATGGCGAAGGTAAAGCCAGTTCCGCCGGCGGCCCATAACAGAGTTTTCATGGGAAATCCTCCTTGGTTGAATTTTTGGAAATTTCGCTTTTATGGTTAAAATATGGAGTTCCCTGTCCAAATATGTATGTCCGGCGGTGATATTTTTAATTTTGGATGCGGCTATTCGCGCCCTCCCGAAGGGCTTTTTATATAGGGATGAAATTTGCCATGGAAAATTGAACAGAAATAATTGCGGTTTTGCGGGTTCTAGCGGTAAATTTTTTGGCATAGACGAACACGCGGCATGTGGCCGGGTGGTGGGAAGAAGTTTTCAAATGCTTTCCGGAAAACTGGAAATTGCGTCCGGCCCAAATTAATGGTATGATATAAGCATAACAAATCAGGACAGGGAGAAATGTATGACAGATAAGAGATTTGCACTGTTAATTGACGCGGACAATGTTTCCTACAAATATATTTCCGTGATTTTGGACGAGCTGAGCAAGTACGGCACCACCACATACAAAAGAATTTACGGGGACTGGACGGACACCAAGGCTTCCCGGTGGAAGGGGAAGCTTCTGGAGCATTCCATCGTGCCCATCCAGCAGTTTGCCAACACCACAGGGAAAAACGCCACCGATTCGGCGATGATTATTGACGCCATGGACATTTTATACAGCAACCAGGTGGACGGGTTCTGCCTTGTGTCCAGCGACAGCGATTTTACCCGGCTGGCCAGCCGCCTGCGGGAATCCGGCATGACGGTCATCGGCATGGGCGAGGGGAAAACGCCGCTGTCTTTTCGCAGCTCCTGCACGATTTTCACCAATCTGGAAGTGCTGCTGGAGGAAGAGGAGAAGGCGGAGGAAATCGCCGGGGAAGCGGAAGGAGCGGAGGCGGAAGAGAAGAAGCGGCCGGAGGATAAGGGCAATGGCGGCCCGGACGGCACCCGCCAGATTATCAGCACAATCATCGGCATGATCAGCGACAACGAGGACAAGGGAAAGGAATCCAGCCTGGGAGAAATCGGCAACCGCCTGCTGAATAAGTACCCGGATTTTGACGTGAGAAGCTTTGGCTACAGTTCACTGTCTCGCTTTCTGGAGGATTCCGGCGTATTTGATTTAAAAAGAGTGGAAAACACTATTATCTTATCGGTGAAAAGTGACGATAAGACTAAAGGAGAGATTATCAAGTATATTAAGGCTGAGGTGGCCAAGCACGGCAAAAAAGGCATCGGCGTCAACCAGCTCAGCAATGAGATACACAGCAGATTTAAGAATTTTCGGGTCAAACAGTACGGATACTCCCAGCTCTCTAAGTTTCTGCAGAGTATGGACGGTGTGGAAGTTTACGAGACGGATCAGCGCCAGAAGATGGCCAGAAAATGTAATAAATAGGAGGAGGGATTTCTATGGATTTAACAATGTCGATCGCCGCCGCCAGCATGGGTTTAAGCGCGGCAAAGGTGCAGCAGGACGTGTCCATTTCCCTGTTAAAAAAAGCGATGCAGTCCCAGGAGGAGAGCTTGAATGTGATTATGGACGGCGTGGACGCGGCCATGGCCCCTCCGGAGGAACACAGGATTGACGTATATGCTTAAGGCGAGCGCAGCTGAAAGCGTTTCGCATATGTCTGGCGGCCAGAAGAAAAACGGGGCCGTCGGGCAGAAGCTTATCTTAATTTTCACAAATCTAAAAGCGAATTCTCGGATAAATCCAAAACATTTGTATTCTATATTGACAAAACAAGTCCGCTCCCATAGACTATTTAATAAAGCGGTCTAGAGCGTGTTTGAAAATTGATTCACGTCACCCGTACGCCCCACTTTGCGTGATATTTGCCCCGCATTCAGTCGGTGTAGCCCGCTATATTATGCCCTGCGGGTGCATATCCTTCATTTGGAACAAATCTCCCATTATAATGCCTAGTGGGTACAAATTGTGACGCACGGTTGACATAAAGTTTTTTTCAAACACGCTTTAAAGGAGTGAAGGCATGAGTTTTTGGAAACATTTAAGGGAAGAGTTTGCGGTGATCCGTGAGCGGGACCCGGCCATAAAATCGCCCTGGGAGGTGCTTTTGTACCCCAGTTTCCGGGTGATGCTGCAGTATCGCCGCGCCCATAGATTATATGAGAAAGGCCATTATTTCCTGGCGCGGCTGATTTCCCAGCGGGCGGCCCGCAAGACAGGGATTGAGATACATCCGGGGGCCAAGATCGGGAAAGGGCTGTTCATTGACCACGGCAGCGGCGTAATCATCGGGGAAACCACAGTCATTGGCGACAATGTGACGCTGTACCAGGGGGTGACTCTGGGCGGAACGGGCAAGGAAACCGGCAAACGGCATCCGACCCTGGAAGACAATGTGATGGTAAGCGCCGGCGCGAAGCTTCTGGGCTCTTTTACGGTAGGGGAGAATTCTAAAATCGGCGCGGGTGCGGTGGTGCTTCAGGAAGTGCCGCCTAACTGCACGGTGGTGGGCATTCCCGGACGGGTGGTGAAACGAAAAGACATCCGTGTTCCCAGAGAAGAGATGGATCAGATCCATCTGCCGGACCCCATCAAGGAGGACATCCAGATGCTGCAGAGGGAAAACAACGTCCTGCACAGCCGGCTGATGGATTTGGAAAACGCCCTGCGCCATATGAAGAGGAAGGAAAAGGAGGAGCAGAATAGACAATGAAAGTGTACAATACGCTGACCAAGCAAAAAGAGGAGTTTACGCCCCTGGAGGAAGGAAAAGTTAAGATGTACGTCTGCGGGCCCACGGTTTATAACCTGATTCACATCGGCAACGCCCGTCCCATGATTGTTTTCGACACGGTGCGCAGGTATCTGGAACACCGGGGCTATGAGGTGAACTATGTGTCTAATTTCACCGACGTGGACGACAAGATCATCGCCAAAGCTATGGAAGAAGGCGTGGACGCGGAGGTGATTTCCAGCCGCTATATGCAGGAGTGCAAAAAAGACATGAAGGAGATGAACGTAAAACCGGCCACCACACACCCGCTGGCTACCCAGGAAATCGACGGCATGATCGAGATGATTCAGACGCTGGTCGACAAAGGATTCGCCTATGCGGCCACAGATGGCACCGTTTATTTCCGCGTGAAAAAATTCCCTGAATACGGTAAATTGTCTCACAAAAATCTGGACGACCTGCAGTCGGGATTTCGTTCCCTGCAGGTGTCCGGGGAAGGCCAGAAGGAAGATCCGCTGGACTTCGTGCTCTGGAAGCCAAAAAAAGAAGGGGAGCCGTCCTGGCCTTCACCCTGGTGCGACGGTCGGCCCGGCTGGCACATTGAGTGCTCAGTGATGGCTAAGAAATATTTAGGAGATGAGATCGACATCCACGCCGGCGGCGAGGATTTGATTTTCCCCCACCATGAAAATGAGATTGCCCAGAGTGAGTGCTGCAATGGGAAAACCTTCTCCCGCTACTGGATGCACAACGCTTTTCTAAACATCGACAACCGGAAAATGTCCAAGTCCCTGGGGAATTTCTTCACGGTGCGGGAAGTGGGGCAGGAGTACGACCTGCAGACGCTGCGGTTCTTCATGCTCAGCGCCCATTACCGCAGCCCGCTGAACTTCAGTCGGGATCTGATGACAGCGGCGAAAAACGGTCTGGAGCGGATACAGACGGCGGCGGAACATCTGCGCCATGTAAAAGAGCAGGGCGCGGACGGGCCGCTTAAGGAGGAAGAAGAGAAGCTTCTGGCGCAGTCAAAAGAATTTTCGGAGAAATTTGAGGAGGCCATGGAGGACGATTTCAACACGGCGGATGCCATTGCGGCGGTGTTCGAGCTGGTGAAGTTTTCCAACACCCACGCAAAGGACGACAGCACAAGGGCCTTTGGGGAAAAATTATACGAAACCTTGCAGACGTTGGCGGATATCCTGGGGCTTAAGCTTAAGGCCAAGGAGGAAATCCTGGATCAGGAAATCGAAGATTTAATCGCCCAGCGCCAGGCGGCTCGAAAGGCAAAGGATTTCCAGAAAGCCGACCAGATCCGCGACGAATTGCAGCAAAAAGGCATTTTGCTGGAGGACACTAGGGAAGGGGTCAAATGGAAAAGAGCTTAGACCAACTGGACTGGATGGAACTGCTGTGCGAGGAATTTCAGCTGGAAGACCAGGACATCCGCACGTATTCTCCGCTGACCTTTGCCTATATCGGGGATGGCGTTTATGAACTGATTATCCGCACAATCCTGGTCAAAAGGGGAAACTGCCCCGTCAACAAGCTGCACAGACAGGCCAGCGCCCTGGTTCGCGCCAGCGCTCAGTCGAAGATGATGGAAGCGCTGGAGCCGGCGCTGACCCGGGAGGAAGGGCGGATTTACAAAAGGGGCAGAAACGCCCATCCTTCCACCATGGCCAAGAACGCCACCATGGGAGATTACCGCCGCGCCACGGGCTTTGAGGCTTTGATCGGCTGGCTGTATCTGACCAGGCAGCAGCGGCGGATGATGGATTTAGTAAAAATAGGCATAAGCTATATGGAATCGGAGGAAAAAACATGGACAGGCAGCAAATAGAAGGACGGCACGCCGTGGCGGAGGCGCTGCGCGCCGGGCGTTCCCTGGATAAATTATTCGTTCTGGAGGGGTGCAAGGACGGCCCGGTGGACTCCATTGTGAAAAAGGCCAAAAGGGGCGACGCGGTGATCCAGTACGTATCCCGCAGCCGTCTGGATCAGCTCTCGGAGACGGGGAACCACCAGGGCGTCATCGCCTATATGGCGGCCTATACGTACGCGTCGGTGGAAGAAATTTTGGACAAGGCCCGAAAAAAGGAAGAGCCGCTCTTTTTGTTTTTGCTGGATGGCATAGAAGATCCCCATAACCTGGGCGCCATCATACGGACGGCCAACCAGGCCGGCGCCCATGGGGTGATCATTCGGGCGCGCCGGGCCGTGGGACTGACCGCCGCAGCGGCGCGGGCTTCCGCCGGGGCCTTGAACTACACGCCGGTGGCCCGCGTCACCAACCTGGCCAGGACCATAGAGGATCTGAAAAAAGAGGGCGTTTGGTTCGTATGCGCCGACACAACCGGCACGCGGATGTACGAGGTGGATTTAAAAGGCCCCATTGGGCTGGTCATCGGAAGCGAAGGGGAAGGCGTCACCCGCCTGGTGCGGGAAAAATGCGACTACACGGCCTCCATCCCTATGGTGGGCGACGTGGATTCCCTGAATGCGTCGGTGGCCGCTGGGATTCTGGCCTATGAAGCGGTGCGGCAGCGGATGTGTAAATAGAAGTGGGACGAGGATAGAAAAAAGAACATGAAAAAACTGGCGGAAAAACAGGTGTAATTTCGGAACGGCTATTGCAGGCTTTGAGCTTGTAAAACCGTTTCGTAATTATAAATACATTCGTAACTGTTCAGTACCTTCACAGTCACGAGC
>CAYOWU010000118.1:0-5597 GCA_964407765.1 uncultured Lachnospiraceae bacterium | reverse complement strand
GGGCGCATATTTCCACGCTTCTTCTGACGCTGTTCTACCGGTTTATGCCGGAGCTGATTCAGGAGGGCCATGTTTACATTGCCATGCCGCCGCTTTATAAAGTATTGCCCAAGAAAGGGAAGGAAGAATACTTGTACGATGACAAAGCCCTGGCCCAGTACCGGAAAACCCACAAGGGGTCTTTTACCCTGCAGCGCTATAAAGGCCTGGGGGAAATGGACGCCCAGCAGCTCTGGGAGACCACGCTGGATCCAAAGACGCGGAAGCTGAAAAGAGTGGAAATCTCCGACGTGCGTATGGCTTCCGAGATGACGGAAGTGCTGATGGGAACCGAGGTGCCGCCCCGGAAGGCATTTATTTACGAGCACGCCCGGGACGCGCAGCTGGATATATAAGCGGACGCGGCGCGGCGTTAAAGGAGAGGAGGGGAGCGCATGCCCAAGCAGTTAGAACCCAATATTATACAGGCCGATTATTCGGAAGAGATGCAGAAGTCCTATATTGATTATGCCATGAGCGTGATTGTGTCCAGGGCCCTGCCGGATGTGCGCGACGGGTTAAAGCCGGTGCAGAGGCGGACGCTGTATGATATGTATGAGCTGGGAATCCGCTACGACCGGCCCTACCGCAAGTGCGCCCGTATCGTGGGCGATACCATGGGCAAATACCATCCTCACGGGGACAGTTCCATCTACGAAGCGCTGGTGGTGATGGCGCAGGATTTCAAACGGGGCCAGACCTTGGTGGACGGCCATGGGAATTTCGGCTCTATCGAGGGCGACGGCGCGGCGGCCATGCGCTACACAGAGGCGCGGCTGATGCGGATCACCCAGGAGGTGTACCTGGAAGACTTGGACAAGGATGTGGTGGACTTCCTGCCCAATTTCGACGAGACGGAAAAAGAGCCGATGACGCTGCCCGTACGCATTCCCAATCTACTGCTAAACGGCGCGGAGGGGATCGCGGTGGGCATGGCCACCAGCATTCCGCCCCACAACCTGGGGGAAGTGGCGGACGCGGTGAAGGCGTACATCAAAAACAACGACATTACGGTCAAAGGCCTGATGCGGCATCTGAAGGGTCCGGATTTCCCCACGGGAGGCATCGTGGCCAATCAGGACGATCTTTTGGAGATTTACAGCACGGGAACCGGGAAGATCCGCCTGCGGGGAAAGGTGGAGCTGGAGCGGGGAAAAGGAGGGCGCCAGTCCCTGGTAATTACCGAGATTCCCTATACCATGGTGGGCGCCAACATCGGCAAGTTTCTGAACGACGTGGCCATGCTGGTGGAAAACCGGGTGACTGCCGATGTCACGGACATTTCCAACCAGTCCTCCAAAGAGGGAATCCGCATTGTGCTGGAACTGCGAAAAGGCGCGGATGCGGAGAAATTAAAGCGGCTCTTGTATAAAAAAACCCGGCTGGAAGACACCTTCAGCGTAAATATGCTGGCGGTGTCGGAGGGTCGGCCGGAGACGCTGAATTTAAAGCAGATCATCGAGCATCATGTGGATTTCCAGGTGGAAGTCTGCACCCGGAAGCACCGGACGCTTCTGGCCAAAGAGCTGGAGAAAAAGGAAATCCAGGAAGGTCTGATAAAGGCCTGCGACGTGATTGATTTAATCATAGAGATTTTAAGGGGCAGCAAGAACCAGACCCAGGCCAAGGCGTGCCTCACCGACGGCAATACCCAGGGGATACGCTTTAAGACCAAAGCCAGCATGAAAAAGGCGTCCCAGCTTCGCTTCACCCAGCGGCAGGCTGCCGCCATTTTGGAAATGCGTCTGTACCGCCTCATCGGCCTGGAGCTGGAGGCTCTTTTAAAGGAGCATGAGGCCACGCTGGCCAACATCGCGCGCTATGAAGAAATCCTCAACTGCTACGACGTTATGATGGACGTGATCGTGAAAGACTTAAACGCTATCAAGCGGACTTTCTCCAGGGAGAGGCGCACGGTCATCGAGAATATCCAGGAAGAGGTCTACGAGGAGCAAAAGCCCCAGGCGGTGGAGGCCGTTTTCCTGATGGATAAATTTGGCTACGCCAAAATGATTGACAAAGCGTCCTACGAGCGGAACCGGGAGATTGTGCAGGAGGAGTATAAATACGCGTTCCCGTGCATGAGCGATGATAAAATCTGTGTGTTCACCGATGCCGGCAAGATGCACACGGCCAGAGCGGACAAGCTTCCCCTGGCGAAGGTGCGGGGCAAAGGCGTGCCCATTGACAACGTGAGCAATTACGAGAGCCAGAAAGAACGGATTTTACTGGTGGCAAGCCTGTCCTGCGTCACAGCGTCCAGTCTTTTGCTGGTCACGGCGCAGGGGCTTATAAAGCAGGTGGAAGGGCAGGAATTTGACGTTTCCAAAAGAACTGTGGCCGCCACCAAATTAAACGAGGGCGACAGCTTGGCGTTCGCGGGGATTTCCAGCCATGCGGAATGTATCGTCCTGCAGAGCGCGGGCGGCTATTTCCTGCGGATGCCCACCCAGGAGGCGCCTTTCCAGAAGCGAAATTCCCTGGGCGTGCGGGGCATGCGCCTGGAAGACGGCGATTTGCTGGAGCGGGCCTATCTGTTGGAGAGCGCGTCGGATTATTCCATCCTCCACAAGGACAAAAACCTGCCGCTTGGCAGCCTGAAGCTGGGAAAACGGGATACGAAGGGAGTCCGGGCATAATCCCGCTGCTTCAAAGCCCCTCGGCAAAAAAACAAAACGAAAGGAAAGAATATGAAAAAGAAAGCAAAATATTTATATGGATTGCAACTAACGCTGCTGGCATTGGCATTTTGTCTGGCGCTGTCTGTGCCCGTATCGGCTGTATCCGGCAATACGCCCCAGCCATCCAGGCCGTCGGCGGCCCCAACGCCCGGCCAGAAGCCAACTGTTTCGCCAAAGCCCAAAAATGGATGGGAAACTCTGAAAAACGGCAGGAGAAGATATTACATTCAGAATAAATATGTGACCGGATTGGTAACCATTAAGAAAAAGCAGTTTCTTTTCAGCGAAAGGGGCTATCTGCTGCGAAGCTCTTGGGGAAATGTGGGAAAGAAAAGATACCGCACCAACAAAGCCGGGATGATCATCAAGGACAAATTAATCCGGGTAAACAAAAAAGTGTATTATATGGATAAAAAGGGAGTCATGAAAAAGGGCTGGAAGGTTTTCAAAAACGGGAAATCCTATTTCAACTCCCACGGCGTCCGGGTGACCGGCCTGAAAAAAATCGGGAAAAATTATTTCTATTTCAAGAAAAACGGAATTGCGCACAGAGGCTGGAAAACCTTTAAAGCCGGAAAGTCCTACTTTGGGGGCAAAGCCATCCGCGTGACCGGCTTAAGGAAAATCAAAGGAAAATATTATTATTTCAACAAAAAAGGGATTATGAAAACAGGCACGGTGAAGGCAAAGTCTACAACGTACTATCTGAACGAAGACGGCATTCTCCAGGCCAGAAAAACGGATGGAACATATTACCATGCCGATGGAAAAGCCATGGACGGCGTGCAGGCGCAGGATTTTGAGACGCTTCTGACGGCCAAATCCATCGCCGCCCGGATCACCACTCCGCAGATGACCAAAGAGCAGAAGCTAAAAGCGTGTTTTGACTGGGTGATCTCAAAACCTTATATCACCTATCGGGTATTTGGGAATTTCCCCGGCTGGCCGGCCGTTTACGCCAATGACCATTTCCTGCGCGCCGGAGGCAACTGCCATGCGGACGCCGCCGCTTTTGCCTATCTGGCCAAGGCGGTGGGCTGCCAGAATGTTTATGTGTGCGTGGACAGCGACGGGAGCGGGGGAAACGGCCACGGCTGGGCGGAAATAGACGGACTGGTCTACGACCCGCTGTTCGCGGAGGCCAAAAATTACGCCGCCAACTATGGAGTTCCCTACGGCGTGTACATTCTGCATCCGATTTTACACATCGCCATTTAAAAATAGAACGAAAAAACGCCGCTCTGGCCATTGGCTGGGGCAGGCGTTTTTTCGTTCTCAATGCAGACTGATTGAACGGCCGCATTTTCAGAAGAATTTTTCTTCAACAGATGATTTATTCCTTGTCATGAATCTCGCTGTGCAGCTGCTGCAGCGACTGCACTTCACTGTTTCCGTGGTTTTTGACGTAATGGATGCCGCTGGCAGTCGCCCTGGCGGTGGCGATGGTGGTCATGTAAGGCACCTTGGCCTTGATGGCGGCTTTTCGCAGGTAGCTGTCATCATACACGCTTTCCTTGCCGGAGGGTGAATTGATGATCAGCTGGATGTCGCCGTTGGTGATCATATCGAGGATGTTGGGGCGTCCTTCGTAGAGCTTTTTCACCTTTTTGGCGGGGACGCCGGCCTCGTGGATGAGGTCATAGGTGCCGCCGGTGGCGAGGATGGTAAAGCCGTCCTTGGCAAAGCTTTTTGCTACCTCCACGACCTCCGGCTTGTCCTTTTGGTTGACGGAGATCAGTACCGTGCCTTCTAAGGGAAGGCGGGACTGGATGGCCTCCTGAGCCTTGTAGAAGGCTTCGCCATAGGAGCGGGAGAGTCCCAGCGCCTCGCCGGTGGAGCGCATCTCCGGTCCCAATACCGGGTCAACTTCCGGGAACATATTGAAGGGGAAAACGGCCTCCTTGACGCCGTAGTTGGGAATTTCCTGTTCTTTCAGGGTGGGCGCCGGTGAGGGGCGGCCGGTCAGCTCTGCGGTGATGATGTCCGTGGCCAGGGGCACCATGCGGATGTTGCAGACCTTGGATACCAGCGGTACGGTCCGCGAGGCGCGCGGGTTGGCCTCCAGCACATAGACCTTGCCGTTTTCAATGGCATACTGCATATTCATCAGTCCGCGCACATGCATCTCCTCCGCGATCCTGCGGGTGTATTCCTTGATGGTTTCCACGTTTTCCGGGGAAATGTGAAGCGAGGGAATGATGCAGGCCGAGTCGCCGGAATGGACGCCGGCCAGCTCGATATGTTCCATCACGGCAGGAACGAAGGCGTGAGCGCCGTCACTGATGGCGTCAGCCTCGCACTCCATGGCATGATTCAGGAAGCGGTCGATGAGGATCGGACGGTCAGGAGTCACGCCGACAGCGGCCTGCATGTAGCCGGTCATGCTCTCAGCATCGTAGACGACTTCCATCCCGCGGCCGCCGAGCACATAAGAGGGACGCACCATCACCGGATAGCCGATCTTGTCGGCGATGTCCAGGGCCTCTTCCACCGTGGTGGCCATGCCGGATTCGGGCATGGGGATCTCCAGTTTTTCCATCATGGCCCGGAAGAGGTCGCGGTCTTCGGCTAGGTCGATGATGGACGGGGAGGTGCCGAGGATGTGGACGCCGTTCTTTTCCAGGTCTGCCGCCAGGTTGAGGGGGGTCTGTCCGCCAAACTGCGCGATCACGCCCAAGGGCTTTTCCTTTTTATAAATGCTTAGGACGTCTTCCAGGGTCAGCGGTTCAAAATAAAGTTTGTCGGAGGTGTCATAGTCCGTGGACACGGTCTCCGGGTTGCAGTTGACGATGATGGTTTCGAAGCCGAGTTTTTTGAGCGCCAGGGAGGCGTGAACGCAGCAGTAGTCGAACTCGATACCCTGACCGATGCGGTTGG
>CAYOWU010000117.1:0-5891 GCA_964407765.1 uncultured Lachnospiraceae bacterium | reverse complement strand
AAATTATCCGTAAATATTTCAGCAAATTTCCTGCTAAAAGCGCAAATCAGTATGCAAAGGATGAACTGAATAAAACAAAAATCGGCAAATTCCAGTTTTATTTGAATAAAGGAAATGTGGTTGTGTGTTTTGGGCCATACCAGCCAGGCGGAGGAAATGGAGAGAGCAAAATTGTTCTGAAGGGGAACTATCAGTAAGTGCGCCATTAAAGTAAAAATTTCTGACGCATCCAGAGATTCATAAGGTGAAGCGGGAAATTTGAATAGGATTATGTCAGTAATTAAATAAGGACGTTATTTTGTAGCTAAGGGAGGAGATAATCTAAATGATTAAGAAAACATGGAAACAAAAACTGTCTATCATTATGGCAGGGACGCTGATGGTTGGAATTACAAACATCAGCACAATCTTTGCGATGGAAGAAAACAGCGGATATGAGATTGCAGTGAGTGAAAATGAAATAAGCGTTATGGAAAGCGCGGAAACTGGCGCGGAGGAAAAAGGCGCAACAGAAACCAAAGAAGAGGATGAAGATCCAGAAGACATTACATTCCCCTTTACAGAACCCAATTATGCAAACGTCTCTGATTCGGCAGAGGGAAATGCGACGGAAACGGAACAGGCCGGCGCAGATTCGGAAGATATAACGGCCTCTTTCACTGATCCGAATTTCCGGACTGCAGTGAGGGAAAAATTAGGCTTGAGCGATGACGCGCCAATCACAAGGATTGATTGTTCCCAGGTGGAAGAGTTAGATGTTAGTGGAAAAGATATAGAAAACCTTGCTGGCATTGAATATTTTACTGGACTTCAGGCTTTAGACTGCCAAAATAATCTGTTGAGTGAATTAAATGTAGAAAAATGCACAAGTTTGATATGTCTATATTGCACTGAAAATCAACTGGAAACATTAAATGTAGAAGGATGCGTTGGCCTAAAAAGATTGTACTGCGCTGGGAACTATTTAACTGTGTTGAATGTTAGAAATTGTGTGAATTTAGAGGATTTAACATGTGGTTTTGGGAGAGCGGGCAATTATTTAGAAAATCTGGATGTGCGTAATTGTCCCAAATTAAAAAGTCTGTGGTGCCATAACAATGATTTAATAGAATTAAACTTAGAGAATTGTCCAGAGTTGACGGAGTTAGCGTGCAGCAACAATCAACTGACTGAGCTGAATTTGGATAATTGCCCAAACCTGACGATGTTACATTGTAATGGAGACATTGGTTTAACAAAACTGGATTTAGAGAATTGCCCGGCTTTGAGTTCGTTGGAGTGTTCAGAGAATCAGTTGATGGAGTTGAACGTGTCAAATTGCTCTTTACTGAAAAGTTTACACTGTGGCAATAATCGTTTAACGGAATTGCCGCTAACAAAGTGCGTCAATTTGGAAAGCTTATATTGCTACCATAACCAATTAACCGCATTGGATGTAAGCGCTTGTACGAAACTTACAGATTTAGATTGTTCATACAATAACATGAAAAGCCAGGAGGACGTTAAAGGAAAAGGCGATAGTTTAACAAACTTTACATTTGATCCACAAAACAAAGACCACGGAGATGACGTCACAGAATTTTTTGTTGACGCTAATTTCCGTGCGGCGGTAAGGGATGTTTTAGGACTGGGCAAAAATGACCCTATTATGAGCAATGACTGCCTGACGTAGAAAATCTCCGATTACGGGGCAAAAATATAGAAAGCCTTGCGGGCATTGAATATTTTACGGGTTTGAAATATTTGGACTGCACAGGCAATAAGCTTACGACATTAGATGTGAGCGAATGCATTAGTTTGAAGCAGCTAACATGCGGAGGAAATAGACTACAAACCTTGAATGTGAATGGATGCGTGAACTTGGAGACGTTGTGGACAATGGCGGATATGAGCAGAAACAGATTGACAACGCTGGATGTAAGCCAATGTCCAAATCTAACGGAACTAAACTGTTCATATGGCTCTTTGACAAATTTAAACGTAAGCGGTTGTGCAAAATTAAAGAATTTGAATTGCCGGGGCAATGAACTAACATTTTTAGATGTAAGTGGATGTGTTAGCCTCACAAAACTGGATTGCAGTCTTAATATGATGAAGTCTCCAGACGATGTAAAAGGCAAAAATGAAAACATTATTGAAGAAAACTTTATCTTTGCTCCACAACGAAGCGCCACAAAAAACTCCCAAAACCTTACAGTCGCGCCCAACGCCCTTAAATTATACGCAGGCGGAGAGCCGCAAAATCTAAAAGCTTCTAATGCCATAGGCGCAGTGACTTATACCAGCAGCAATACCAAAGTGGCGAAAGTGGACGCAACTGGAAAAGTAACGCCCATATCCAAAGGGACAGCCATCATTACGGTCAAAGCCGCCGGGAACAGTCTTTACAAAGAAGCCGCCGTTAAAATAAATGTGACAGTAAACAGTATGCCTGTAACCTTAAAAACACAAAATCTGAAAGTCAGTCCCAAATCGCTTAAATTATACGCAGGCGGAAAAGCCCAGAGCCTAAAAGTGTCCAACGCCAAAGGAAAGGTGACTTACGTCAGCAGCAAGCCGAAAGTGGCAAAAGTGGATTCCCGTGGAAAAGTAACGCCGAAGTCTAAAGGGACGGCCACCATTACAGTGAAAGCCGCCGGGAATAAATCTTACAAAGCGGTTGCGGTTAAGGCAAAGGTTACAGTATACGGCAGGCCCGCCGTCGTTAAAAAGATAAAAGCCACTCGCACAAATAAAAACCGCTCTTTAAAAGTGACATGGAAGAAAGCTCCTTCCGCTTCTGGGTACATAATACGGTATTCTTATTATAAGAACATGAAAAATTCCAAAACTGTCAAAGCGTCTAAAAATGCTGTTTCTAAAATCATCAAAAACCTTCGGCCTAAGAAAGACGTTTATGTGCAGGTGCAGGCGTACACCAAAAAGGGAGGGCTTACCATTTTAGGGGACTGGAGCAAAGCGGCCAAAGGAAAGCCGGTTAAGGAAAAGCAAAATCAGTTATTCAAGATACAGGAAGGTACATATGTGAATGAACGGATATTTCCGGAATTTCAGTCATTGGTGACAGTCCATCAGGTGTCAGTTGGTTGGTTTCAAATAAAGATTTTTACTGTGCCGCAGACGAATACGATGATATTATATGGCGGAAGGGCCGATTACAGAACGATACAGGCGAAGGAACATGACACTAAAATACCCGTTACGCTCCACTGGGACAGCGCAGGGGAAGTGACATTGACAAGGGCAGGCGAATTCAGAGGCATGGACTCCGCCATATTCAATGAACTCACAAACGCCCATTATACGTTGGCTCCTGGATTCCCATAAGATCCAATGAACATGTATCCCTATCAAGCCTGCGTTATGCAGGCTTGGCAGGGATTTTCTTTGCTTTTCATTCCGCTTCTTGCGTCCGATCCGGCTATCATGTATAATAAAATAAAAGGGAGGCGCAATGGCGATCTCCCAGGGAAGGAAACGCAAAATGGCGAAAGAAAACCGGAAATACAAAGACAGCGTTTTCGTTGACATCTTTTATACGGACGAAACGGCGGAGGAAAACCTGTTGAGCCTGTACAACGCGCTCCATGGCACAGACTTGAAAGGCAGGGGCTTGATCCGCAAAATAAAGGTGGACGACGTGCTGTACATGAATTTCAAAAACGACCTGTCAGCCGTCATTAACCATGAAACGCTGGAATTTATGGAGCATCAAAGCACAATAAATCCCAACATCCCGCTTCGAATGCTGCTCTACCTGGGCAGGGCTTATGAACAGCTGATCGAAACAAAGGCGCGGTATAAGACGAACCTGATAAAGATACCAACGCCGGAATTTTACCTGTTCTACAATGGGAAGCGGGATTATCCTGCGGAACAAAAGCTGCGCCTGTCCGACGCGTATCTGAAAACGCCCGGTGAAAATTCCGTGGAATTGATCGTGACCGCCATCAACATCAACTCCAACAAGGCGCACGCGGTTTTAGAAAAATGCAAAGTTTTAAGGGAATACAGCCTGTTCATAGACACGGTGCGGGCGCATGAGAAGGAAGAGGACGGCATGGAGAAGGCGATTAAGGAGTGCATCAAAAATGGAGTCCTTGCGGAATATTTGAAAAGAAGAGGGAGCGAGGTGCAAAATATGCTGACGGCTGAATACGATTATGAAATGGACATCCAAGTGAAACAGGAAGAGGCGAGGCAGGAAGGCAGATTGGAAGAACGCACGCAAATGATAATGAAAGCCCTCACTGCGACGGGAAGCGTCAAGCGAACGGCGTTTATTCTGGATTTGGATGAGCGAGCGGTGCGGGACATCGCAAAAGAAAAAAATATGCCTGTGGATGATTGATGAAAATGACGGGAGCGTCCTTTCCATCCAGGGCATAAAATTCAAACATTTCAGTTATATATTATTATAATGAAGCAATTCGTCAGACAGGATCATTAGCGGGTCCTGTCTTATTTTGTTGCCTAGAAAGGAGGGGCCATCTATGGGAAACATCATAATCGCTATCTTACACGTAGCGGTCGCAGTCGCTGAAGAGATCGCGGAAAACAGTTAAGCGGGAACTCCCACAGCACGGCTGTGAGGAAACACAAAAATCTTACGATTTCCAAAAAGATGAAAAGGAGGGGCGTAATCATGAAAATGAATGCAGGAAGCGCGTTATATACGCAGGGAGATCAGGGAATGATGCCGGCGCGGAGTCGTTGTTAAGCCAGGGATGGGTCACGGACCGCATCAGACAGCTGTGCCGCCAAAAGAGAATGTCCATGTATGCGCTTTCCAAGAAAACGGGGATCAGCCAGTCCTCCCTGTCAAACTTAATGGGGAGAGGGAGCGCGCCGACATTCCACACCCTCAACGCAATTTGTGACGGGCTGGGGATTACGTTGGCGCAATTTTTCTCTTACGGCCACGAAGCCATTGTCATTTCTGAAGAGCAAAAGAAAGTCCTGCGGACATGGGACTCTCTGACCGATGAAGAAAAACAGGCGGTTAGGACATACATTCGAGGAATGAGTCTTGCGTAAGGGGGAGGCGCACAGGGGACAGGGACGGCGGAAAATTCAAATGAGGAGAGGAGGCGTTGCCCATGGAGGAATTAATAAGAGCGATTGTAAAGACGCTAAAAGAAGTGACAGTGGAACTTGGCGGCGAATAAATGTCCGGCAAAAAACCACGAAATGACAAAAAGACTCACAAAAACCCACCGGATGGCCTATAAAACGGCTGTCCGGTGGGCATTTTCCATTAAAAAAATAAAAATGAAGGAGGAATTTAAACGATGGCAGCGAGTGTTGAAAGCATGTTTTACACAAGGGAAACGCCCTGGCATGGATTGGGGACAAAAGTTATGGAGGCTCCCGCTTCAAAAGAGGCGTTGACTCTGGCCGGATTGGACTGGAAGGTGACGCAGGAGCCTATTTATACGAACCTGGGGGAGCGCATTGAAGGCTACCGGGCGAATATAAGGGATGTGGATCGAAAAGTGTTGGGTGTGGTGACGGAAAGGTATAAGGTCGTCCAGAATGAGGAAGCCTTCGCTAAAGGAAGGCGTTCGTTACGAAACGGCCGGAAGCCTTGTAGTGGTCAAGCTTTTTTGTAACATTTGTGGCTAAAAATTATTGGATTATCGCATGAAGGCTATCGGAACTGCCAGCTTTTATCAATGGCGCTTCGCACCGCTGCGCGGCCATGCCATTGACAAAACCTGCCACTTCCGATTTTGGGTAGCCAAGCAATCCACTCGGGAGGCCCGCTCTCGCCGCTTCTTATGCTGCTGTCCGCGCCTGGTACGGTGTGCGGTAGCCGTTATAGCTGTGCGGGCGCACATGGTTGTAGGTGGCATAGGCGAATTCTTCCACAGTCTGATACAGTTCCTCCT
>CAYOWU010000116.1:0-5936 GCA_964407765.1 uncultured Lachnospiraceae bacterium | reverse complement strand
CTGCATCCATACACTGCCCCAGGATATGTGAGAAGATCTGCTCGAAGAGGTCCGTATCCTTGAAACGGCGGGTGTAGTTCTTGCCGAAAGTAGAAAAATGCGGGACTGGATCCATCATATCCAGTCCTAAGGACCAGCGGTAGGCGACGTTCACCTCGATCTCACGGATGGTCTGGCGCATACTCCGGATGCCATAGAGGTATTGTATGAAAGGGATCTTGATCAGCATGACCGGGTCTATGCCTGGTCGCCCATTGTCATGGCAGTACGTCCCTTCCACGAGATCATAAATGAAGCTCCAGTCGATGGCCCTGTCGATCAGCCGGAGCAGATGGTCCTGGGGGACCATATCGTCCATACAGAAGATCATCATCTGGTCCCTCTTCTTATCTATCTTTTTTGTCATCATAAAAAACACCGCCTTCCTGATATCTATCATTATACCAGAGAGACGGTCGTAAATATAGTACTTTGTCTACAGTCTGGATGCTTTTAATCAATTAAAAGCATTGGGTGTTCGTATGATATTCGAAGGAAATAGCTTGGATACCGCAAATACCGACAGTGATTTGATGATGGCTGTAATGGAATCCATTGCACAAGCCGAAAATGAATCAAGAAGTGAAAATATAAAATGGGGCATTAAGCAACGGGCAGCAGCTGGAACTTCAAAACTTTATGATAGAAAGTGTTATGGTTACAAGCATGATAAGGACGGTCATTTAATAATTGATGAAGAAAAAGCTAAAAATGTTAAGATGATATTTAATCTGTATCTTAATGGTCAGAGTGTTGTAGGTATCATCAAGGAACTTGAAAAACGGAAAATTCTATCACCAACAGGAAAGGCGAAGTGGTGCAAGAGAACTATTGATGTTATGCTGAGCAATGAGAAATACACTGGTGATGTCAGACTTTTGAAATCGGGTAAGAGTGAGGTTAATTATTTAGCATCAGGTAATAATCCTGCTATAATATCGAAAGAGGATTTTGAGGCTGTGCAGACTGAAAAGGCTCGGAGGAGTAATGTAGTGATAGATGAGAATGGTAGTAAGAGAAAAAATGAGAAGTATAGTTCGAAAGGTAAGGGATGGGTATGCCAAGAGTAGGAATTACAGTATATGATTTATTAGTTTCATGTCCAGGTGATGTAATAGATATGATAGAGATTATTAGAGATAGTGTTGATTCCTTTAATCGAGCATTTGGTAGGAGAAATAATATTGAAATAGTAATAAATCATTGGAAAACACATAGTTATCCTCAATTTGGGTCAAGTCCTCAAGAGATTTTAAATGAACAGTTTGTAAAAGATTGTGATTTAGCAATTGCTATTTTTGGAACACGCTTTGGGACTCCAACAGATAGATATTATTCTGGTACAGAAGAAGAAATTGAAGATATGGTGAATTCAGGGAAGCAAGTGTTTGTATATTTTTTAAATCAAAAAATCAATCCTAGTGAAATTGATTTAGAGCAGTATAATAGAGTACAAATTTATAAAAAAGAATGCCAAAAAAAGGATTATATAGTGAGGTTTCCGATGCAGAAGAATTACGTATTATGTTTGAAAACCATCTAAACCTTTATTTTTCTTCAAAAAAAAGCCCTTATTGGATATTTTTCAAGTATTAACTATGGATAGAATAGATATTGTTTCATGTTTACGTAAGTTAACCCGTTGTGCTAAATAAAAAGTTTAAAAAAACTTCAACAAAATGTGCTATCCTATTTGTAGCGATACAAATCACGAAAGGAGGCGTCATTATGTTGAAGTTCCAAGATAATCATACCACAGCCATCGCAACTTTTGAAGATTTTATTTTAACAGTCTATGTCATTATTGATGAATTGTACCGCTGTTTTGCGCCGCCGGAAGTCACCCAAAAACGCCAGATTCAAAACGCCAAATTGTCCAACCCTGAAATTATCACGATCGGCATTTGCGGCGAATTGGCCGGCGTAGATTCAGAAAATGCATGGTATTCCTTTGTGAAAAGAAACTACCGCCATCTTTTTCCAAACCTTTGCAGCCGGATCCGCTTTAATAGGACGAGGCGCGCTCTGCTTCAAACAACAGAGTTGTTGCGTCAAAAGATACCCTGTGTTTTCCCAATTCCCAGCGACCGCTATTTTGTGGTGGACAGTTTCCCGCTCGCTGTTTGTAAATTTGGAAGAGCGCGTTACTGCCGTTCTTTCCGGGAATCCGGCGCCGATTATGGAAAATGCCCCTCGAAAAAAGAAACTTATTTCGGCTATAAAGCGCATGCGCTGATCACTTTAGAGGGACACATTGCTGCGTTTGACGTCACAGCGGCGTCTGTTGACGATCGGGAAGGGCTGCGCGACCTCATACAAGGACGGACGGGGGCTGTGGTTTTGGCCGATAAAGGCTATGTTGGGGAGGCATTCACACAAGAACTGGCCAGCCAGGGGATCTGCCTTATGGCCTTGAAACGCTCCAACAGTAAGACGGATTGGCCAAAACCAGTGCGCCAGATGATATTTAAACAGAGTCGTCGTGTGGAAACCGTAT
This sequence comes from uncultured Lachnospiraceae bacterium, assembly GCA_964407765.1. Lineage (GTDB taxonomy): Bacteria > Bacillota > Clostridia > Lachnospirales > Lachnospiraceae > MGBC164599. The sequence continues at coordinate 3,400 of CAYOWU010000116.1, read as the reverse complement.
TTTCCCAATTGAGCGGGCAGTTAAATGCAGAAAGGGTTATTGCAAAGAGCTTCCGGGGGCTTTGCACCCGTCTTTCAAATAAAATCCTGGCATATAACCTATGTCTGGCATTAAACAGCATTTTTCATGAAACCTGTGAAATAGCAAAAATAAAACAATTTAATTTTCTGATCTGTTCAAAACAAAGATTTTTTGCGCAGAGGGATTTTTTGCGCTTTTAAGTGGTTTTGTAATTTTTAAATGAAATAGCACAACGGGTTAACTTAAAATTAAAAAAAATTTGTGGTTCTTTTCAAAGTTAGTTGATTTTGCGTTTTAATTCGAGCCGTAACAGCTTCGCTTTCAGCAGTTCAAAGCTGTTGCGGCCATACATGATGCGTTTCATTACTTTCAGTTTATTGATGCTCCCCTCCGCGAGTCCATTATTATAGTCCAGCTCAATCGCTTTCCTCACGGCATCTATATCCCTCCGCAGCCCGTTCACGAAACTGCCGATTTTTTCTATCTTCAGCCTCTCAGCGTCTTCCATCCACTTCTCCAGTTCCTCTGGCTTTTTGGAGAACAGTGTCTCCTTGAATGTCTTTACGATGTCATGCATCTCACCGATGAGTGGATATCTTTCAATGACCCTGTCCAGCTGTTCCTGGGACATCTTCTTCACTTCATCAATGGGCTTGTACAACAGGCATATCAGCCATTTCTGCTCTATCTTTTCCACAGGCCCCGTATTGTCCGCTTTCGCCTCTTTCATGAGCTTCCGTTCCCGTGTCGTATACATCCGGATCGTCGAGGACACCCCGTCATACCCATCTTCCCTTATGGCTTCCTCTATCTGGCGGAATGTGCATCCCTCCCCCAGCATCTGCTTGATCTTCTCCGCATATGGCTTGATCCTGCTGGCCCGGGTGGTATTGTACAGGCCATGTGCCGCATTGAAGCCCGGGGACTGGCACCTCCTTACTGTCGCAACGGAAATGCCTGCTTCCGCCGCAATCTCCTTACGTGTCCATCCCTGCCGCGTCAGTTCCCGGACCTTTTCCACTGCCTTTTTCTTTCTTTCATAGTTCGCATTGCGCTCTCTGGTCGGGAAGTCCTCCTTCCCTGTTTCTTTTTCCCAGTAATCTGCGGTCTCTTTCCCCTCATAATGGGAGACGGACACGGAAAGCCCTATGTTGGCGGCAATCAAAGAAGTCAGGACTGACTTCGCGGCGTCTGTCAGTCCTTTCAGCAGATGGAAGCGGTCGCTCACCTGTATGATCCCCTCACCTGCCTGCCTCACAGCGCTGTTATAAGATACGGAACCATCACGAGACACGACCGCAAGATTGGGGTAAGAGGACAACCATTCCGCCACGTCGTCCACTTCCCGTGACGCCAGCAGGTCTATAATCCTGTGGGTATCGATGTCTACCATGACAGTCCCATATGTATGCCCCTTTCTGAAGGCGAAGTCATCAATGCATACCTTTGTGACATTCTCTTTAGCCGGAAGGGGTGTATCTTTTTTTTAAGAGACTGCAGATGGCGCTCTTCCCCACATCCGCAATCCCGTCTTTTAATATGCTTGCTGCGCTTACAGAGCTTACATTCAATGAGACATCAATGATCTTTTCCTGCAGGCGGCTGCTTTTTTGGGCTTTGGGCCTGATGAAGCCAAAGGTTTCCGCAAAGGTCCTATGGCTGCACTCTGGATTTATCCAGAACATCTTCCTGTTCCGGATGACGATTCTGCTCTTCATGCCCATGACAGGAAGATCCTGGAAGCTGCGCTCATAAGCGCTGTGCCTTTTGGAAGAGGTATGCCCACAATATGGGCACACGACTTCATCCCTATTGGATGCGACCCGAATGAAGATGGTGTCCCCAATTATTTCGTGGCTGATATAATCCAGGCTTGGATCCAAAAGCTTAATGAATTCATCCATATGTGGCATCTCCATAACATAAATAATCTACTATCAGTATACCACATTTATCCAGAAAATCATCTATTTTCAACTAACTTTGGAAAGACCCAAATTTGTCTTGACAAAAGGGGTTCACTTTAGATTGTATGACAGGTACTTTGGCAACCGTCAACATGGTCATAGAGAGAATGATAGATTTCTACAAAGGAAACTTTCATGACATTTCTCATTTCTTAAATGTTTATGCTCTGGCAAAAACAATCGGCGCACAGGAAAAGCTGGATGAAAATGCACAGAAGATACTGGAACTGTCTACAATTGTACATGATATTTCCTGCCCTCTTTGCCGTGAAAAGTATGGAAATGCGAATGGTAAAAAACGGGAGCTGGAAAGTCCGCCGCTTTTTCCGTTTCCCCAAAATGGCTGAAGCTGCTGACGGGGTTCAAGCAGAAGGAGAAGCTCACCGTGGATTACTTTGACACGGAAACGCTGGAGATAAAACGGACGGAGATGTTCATCAGCGGCTATAAGGCAAGCCTTGTGAAAGACACATCCTATAAGGGGCTGTGGAAAGTGTCGTTTACTTTGAAAGAATTTCAATATTAAAAAAATATTTGGTGCTGCAGGCAGTATAGCGATGGTGCCAACACAGAACAAGATAACAGAAGATAGCATTCCAGCCAGGTGGATTTTTATTTGGATCAATTTGCTGGATGGGTTTTAAAATAATTGACATATCAATTATATGTGTGATATAGTTGACGTGTCAATTAAATGAGAGGAGGTCAGGATCATGGCAAAGGAAAATCCTATGAAACAGATGAAAAAGAAAATGTATATGGACAAATATGTTTATTCCGGAAAGCACTGGTCAGAATTAAAGTTTTATGACCACATGATGACGGATGCCCTGATCAAGCATATCCTTGGTTTATCCAGATATGGAATGTCTGATGCCGGGGAGGTATTTGAGGTCATGGGGCAGATGAAGAGCGCGGATGAAAGGGACTGGGCGCTCGCATGGGGCGGCATGGCGGAAAGGTTAAAAAGAAATGCTGCCAGGTCAGAGAGCAATGGTAAGGAAGTGTCAGCGTCAAGCGCGTATCTGAGGGCCGCTTCTTATTACAGGTTTGCCCTTGCCTCATTTTCTGATGTAAACGATCCGGTCATGGAAGAATATACAAGGGAGAGCATTTCCTGTTACCGGAAATACCTTGGGCTGTCGGGATATCCTGGGGAAGTAATCGAGATTCCTTATGAGGATACTGTCTTATCAGGATATTTTTACCGTTCTCCTGCGGCGGGGGAAAAAGCTCCGCTTATGATCCTTACTCCCGGTCGTGACACGCTTGGAGAGGATACGGTGTGGGTGTATGATGAAGCGCTGAAAAGAGGAATACACTGTATCGTAGTGGAAGGGCCGGGACAGGGTGCAGTGCTGCGGCTTAAAAAGATACCGTTCAGAAAAGACTGGGAAAAAGTGGTGTCCCCG
>CAYOWU010000115.1:0-6111 GCA_964407765.1 uncultured Lachnospiraceae bacterium | reverse complement strand
TTTGCCACATTTTGTGGCAAAACGCCTCGCGGGACAACACCTACTGAATAGTTACGTTCCCTCTAAATTTTTCGTCTAATTTTTTCTAGGCTCGCAATCCTGCGTTTCTGTCTTAATGTCCCACTGGATCGCATGATTTAAGTCCCGGTATTTCTTTGGAGTCATGCCCGCATATTCCCGGAACTGCTGTATAAAATGGCTTTGCGAAGAAAAGGACAGACGGTTTGCGATCTCAATCATTGAATAGTCGCTGTACCGCAGAAGATTTTTGGCCATTTCAATTTTTTGCCGGCGTATATAGGCGCTGACGGAATCTCCGGTTTCTTTCTTAAACAGCCTGGACAAATAGCTGGCCGATACGCCAAGCTCGTCGGACAAATCCTCTATGGTAATCCGTTCTTTTAAATGGGAATAAATATATTCTTTGCAGGCGCTGATATGCTTGGAATTCGTATTGCTTCGGCAGATTTTGCGCATTTTTTCTGTATAATCCAGAGCCATCTCGTCATGTAGATTCCGCACTCCCTGAACCGTGTGTATGTCATCCAGCCTTTGGATATAAAAGTCGCTCATCCGGAAAGCCTGTTCAAGCTCCATGCCCTTTTGTTTACATAATCTTGTAATCATTGCGGTTGTAATCACAAAGTGATATTTCAAATTGACAACAGGGTTGCGGGAAAGAACGCCTACGCCCTCGCTGTCCAAAAACCTTTCCTGCTCACAATTTTTTCTGACGGTCGCCACATCGCCGTTGGTCACTGCCTGATAAAATAAAAATTCTTCTGTTGGTGGTCTGTGCTCTACTTCATCCATGTCATCTTCCGCTTCCAGGAGAAGCCATTTATCTTGATATCTCATAGATTGCTCCTTTCGTATCAATTGAATCGCTTAAGGCAGTTGCGAAATGTCCATTTTGCTCATTAAAGCCTGGGCAAAATAAACAAATAAGAAGAGAATGAAAAACGATTTTGAGTTCCTGAAGAATTTATTTTAGATTTGTCTTTTTAAATATAGCATCGTTGAATCAAATTAACAATGGTCAAATTTTGAAGCAATGCAAATACATTCCCAATGCAGGGTCGTGACTGCGGATAAGCTTGAGAGGGGAGGAGATGGACAAAAAACGTGCGGCGAACCACGCCATTTATCCGAATATAGACCGGTTTGCTTTAGAAAAACTAAGACTAAAAAACCCAGGAATCACTTCCTGGGCTTTCCTCTTAAGAGGCGCAGACCGGATTTGAACCGGTGAATCAGGGTGTTGCAGACCCACGCCTTACCACTTGGCTACTGCGCCATAATCCGTATGAAATTCGGCATTTTATTGAAGAATGACTCCAAGGGGATTTGAACCCCTGTTACCGCCGTGAAAGGGCGGTGTCTTAACCACTTGACCATGGAGCCATTTCCCTAACGCCGTCATTAATACTATCATACTATGCTGGATTGCGCAAGTGTTTTTTTGAAAAAATTTAAAAAATTTACCGGAGGGGTGAGGGGCCTTCTCAGACCGGAAAGCAGCTGTCCCGTTCGACGATGCGGCAGGGAAATTCCACCCGCAGTTTTTCCGTGTGGCCATGGAGGATGCGGTCGTGGAGGATCTGCACCGCCATGTGCGCCATGGCCTCCCTTGGGATGTGCACGGTGGTCAAAAGGGGGGTGGTGGTCTGGGCTGCTTCGATGTTGTCGATGGAGATTACGGAAATATTCCTGTGGTGGTGGCCCCGCTGTTTTTTCAGCGCCTGCAGGGCGCCCACGGCGGTAATGTCGTTGGCGCACAGGACGGCGGTCAGGTCGCTGTCTTTTAGGAGCCGCTCCATGGCCGCGAAGCCTTCCTCCTGGGTCTGGCCGGTGGAAGCGATGCAGGAATAGTCGATGGAGAGCCGGTTTCGGATCATTGTTTCGCTGTAGCCGATGTAGCGGCTCTCATAGGAGCAGTCCCCGATGTAGCCGATTTTTTTGTGGCCTTTCTGGATTAGGTAGGTGACGGCGGCCTGGGCCGCTTTCTGGCCGTCGCAGACCACTTCGTCGATCTCGTAATTCATGGGGTTGCGCCAGATGCCCACCATGTTTGGCGTATGTTTTGATAAAGTTTGCAGCAAGTGGGAGGAGCAGCGGCCCAAGATAATGATGCCGTCGCAGCCTGCCAGCTCCTGCGCGGCGTCCCCGGTGGCGGTCCGTTTGTCTGCGGTGAATCCTTTCTGGAAAATCTCGTATTCCAGGCCCTGGTACAGTTCCCGGAAAAATGGGTCTTTGTCCAGGGTTTCTACCCGCGCCAGGACGATCCGGATGTGCAGCGCTTTCGGGGCCGGGGCCTGTCCCAGCTTTAAGTTCCGGGCGGCGGCGTTGGGCACATAGTGGATTTCCTGGGCTGCCTGCCATATTTTGGCTTTGAGCTGCTCGGAGGCGCATTTGGAATGGCTGTTGTTCAGGACTCTGGAGACAGTGGAGGGCGAAGCGCCGGTCATCTCGGCTATTTTTTTCAGTGACATGGGGTTCCTTTCTCTGCGGGTAAAAAAATTAGGGCAGCGTAAGCGTTTCCGTGCCGATTCGGCAGCCGGGGCTGTATTGCTCCATGATTTTGTCGTAATAGGCCTGGCCGTGGCCGTAAAGCCATCCGTGGGCCAGAAAATAAGTCCCCGAGGGCGCTTGGCGCCGCTTTTCCATGGAGCCGGGAAAGAAGGCCACGCAGTCATCTGTCCGCGGGAAAATCACTTCGCAGCCGCCGGTTTCCAGCTCCGCCACAGAGTTTCCGCAGACAGCGTAGCCTAAGAAAATGCGCTTCACGTTCCAGGCGTCGGCCTGGCGAATCACTTTCTGGAGGCTTTCAATTTTTATTCAGTATAACAAAAAAAGACAGTGCGGACAATATGCAAAACGCAGGGGCCTTGGGCGGACTCCTGCTTTTTGGGTTTCAAAGTTCAGCCATGATGGTATTGCGCAGTTCTTCTTGACCTCCCGCAGAGCATTCTTTCTGCGATACGCTCCAAAATCCATATTCACAAGCGTCACAATGTCCGCGGCCGCATTCTTTGCGGACCTTGGAGGATTTTTTGAATGGAACCGCAGAGCCATGAGCCAAAGCGCAGAGGACTTACAAAAACGGAAGTGAATATTGTGTTTAAGCTAAAAGAAAGCTATAATAATGTAAATGGATGAGCGTCATCCCTTTTATTGGTTTAGGGTTAATGAGAAAAGAGGCGAACATGGAAAGCGCGAAGGCATGGGAAGAAATAGAGATAAAAAACGATTTTCTTTTCGCAAAGGTGATGAGTGATAAGGAAATATGCAAGGCCCTTTTGGAGATGCTGTTGCAGATCCGGATTCAGGACATTGTATACTGGAATAAACAAAAGGCAATAGATGTTGAAAAAGACGCAAAAAGCGTGCGGCTGGATGTGTATGTGGAGGACGGAAACCGCATTTTTGATTTGGAAATGCAGACGACGGATAAGAAAGATCTGCCGTGGAGGAGCCGGTATTACCAGGGGATGATGGATCTGAATACGATAGAGAAAGGGGAAAGCTATAAGAAATTAAAAGAAAGCTATGTCATATTTATTTGTACATTTGACCCGTTTAAGAGCGGAAAAGCGCAGTATACATTTGAAAACATGTGTCGGGAAGAGAGTTCGTTAAAATTGGGCGATGGGACGAAGAAGATATTTTTCAACACAAAGGATTATATGCATGCGGATAAAGAGGATGTAAGGGAATTCTTAAAATATGTGAACGGAGGAGACAGCAGCCATCCGTTTGTAAAAGAGATTAAGGAGCGGGTGAAGCGGGCGAAATCTAATGAAGAATGGAGGCGGGAATATATGACATTGCTGATGAGGGATCAGGAGAATCGAGAAATAGGAAGGGAAGAAGGAAGGAAAGAAGGAAGGAGGGAAGGACGAGAGCAGGAGCGTCAGAAAATTATTATTAAAATGATAAAGCAGGGCTTTAGCGATGAACAGATTATTTTGCTGTGCGACACTTCAAAAGATGAGATCAGAAACTGCAGGGAAATGGAAATTGTATAAATAGGGAGATCTTAGAGAAATTACCAGCCTTGTGAATCAAAGACACATAATAAGGCTGGTAAATTTTAATGAAAAAACTCGTTTGCATATGTTATGGAGAACTGTGCCATGAATAAAGGCGGTTTTTCACAAAATGGCAGCCGCCACGGCGCGCTTTGGCAGAAGAATTCTGTCTGTGAAGAGCAGGATCTCCCCACGGTCATTGAGGACAAGGTGGAGCTTGAAGCCGCAATGCCAGCGGCATGGCTGCCTCACGTTATATTATTGACAGATGCAAATAAAAGCGCCTAATTATGGAAAGGGAAGGAAAATGAACGAATATGGAAATCTTTTGCAGGAGATTATTGAGTATGAGGAAGAGTTATTGTTAAATTTTGCAGATCGTCTTGAGCGGCTGCTTTCTATGTATAAGGAACTGGAATTGTCTATGGAGCGGGATGGATTGGGGGGAAATCAGGAGGAGTTTCTTCATTTTAAACTGGATTTGGAGACTCTTACGGAAGCTTATAAGATGATGGAGCGGGGAAAACAGAAAAGTGGACGGGGAGGAGCCGATGATTTTTCTGAAATAAACGAATGGACGGAAGGAATGCGGATTTTCTGTATGACGTATCAACAGAGGATGCGCGGAAATCAAAAACTGCTGGAAGCGCTGAATTCTTATCCGTTTGTTCATTCTGTTTCGGCGGATGAGTGTGAGGATTTTACAATGCATACAATTTATGGCGCGCCCGAAGGGGGAGCCGGTTTTGAATCGTCTGTGGAACTGGATGCGAGAACGCGGAGGGAAGAACCGCCGATGGCATGTGTGTATGCGCCGCCTGGGCTGATGGGAAGACGTCAAAAGCGGGAGCGGAAAGGCTTTTTTGCCAGAATTTTTAAAAGGGAGCCGTAGACATGAAACAAGAAAATAATATTTATCGTCTGCAATCCTGTGTGTGGGAGATTACTTTGGCCTGCTGTTTTTCGTGCAGGTATTGCGGGTCAAGGGCCGGACAGGCCAGAGAAAACGAACTGACGACCGATGAATGCCTGGATGTGGCGGGCCAGTTGGCGGATATGGGATGCCGCAGAGTGTCTTTGATCGGGGGCGAGGCGTTTATGCGCCCGGACTGGCCGGCGATTGTGCGGGCGCTGACGGAACGGGGCATCCGCGTTTCCATCATTACAAATGGATATTTATTTTCTGAGAAGCTGCTGTCAGAGCTGAAACAGGCGCAAATTGAATCCGTGGCAATTTCTCTGGACGGCCCCAAAGAGATTCATGACAGGCAAAGGCAGGCGGGGAGTTTTCAGAGGGCGATGAACGCTATGGAGGCTCTGATTGGAAAAAATATTCCGACATCGGTGATCAGCACGCTGCACAGTGGAAATGTGCATTCTTTGGAGGCCATGTATGAGATTTTAAAAAATAAGAAAATTTTTGCATGGCAGCTGCAGGCGTGTGCGCCGATGGGAAATGCTTCGAGGGGGGATTTTTTTGAGACCATTGATTTTGCGGAAGTCATACGGTTTGTGGAAGCGCATATGCATCTGTCGGATTTTGCCATAGGAATTGCGGATAACATCGGGTACTACACAAAAGGGGAAGGGCGTTTGCGGGGAAATTTAAGCGGCGGCGTTTGTTTTCGGGGGTGCAGGGCGGGTTTAAGCGCGGTGGGGATTGACAGCGTTGGAAATGTGCGCGGATGCGAATCCATGTACGATGATTTTTTTATCGAGGGAAATCTTCGGGAAAAAAGCCTGCGGGAAATTTGGGATGCGCCCGGCGCGTTTGCGTATAATCGCCGCTTTACGCCGGAGCAGTTAAGCGGAAAGTGCAGCGCATGCAATTACGGAAATTTATGCGCGGGCGGCTGCAGATCCTATAATTATTTTGCTCACGGGAAGCTCTATGAGTCGCCCGGATGCGCCCGTTAAGGGAGCGCTTAAAAATTGCAGGGCAGGAAGCGATTCAGAAAAAACGCTGGCTTTCTGCCCTGCGGTGAAACGGTTTACGCCCGCTTAATCATCTGTTTGTCAAATTCCGGGTTGTAGAAATAGTAGTTCTTCTGGTCTAATTGATCCTTGGTCTTTTCCAGGG
>CAYOWU010000114.1:0-6417 GCA_964407765.1 uncultured Lachnospiraceae bacterium | reverse complement strand
CAAGGGTGTCATACTGCAAGTACCGCTGCACGGAATACATCTCGACCATTGAGTTTGAGATGGGAGTTCCCGTTGCGAAAACCACGCCACGGTTTCCCGTGATTTCGTCCAGATAGCGGCATTTCATAAAGAGGTCGGAGCTTTTCTGGGCTTCGGTCTGGGCGATGCCGCCCACGTTACGCATCTTTGTAAAGAGGTAGAGCTTTTTGTAAAAATGACTCTCATCTATACACAACGGAAAATTTATCGTGGATAACAACTGTTCTTTAACCGTTTATGGAATTCTTTCGGGAACTATCCACAATCATGGTTCCATAATTATTCGCGGAATGGCTGATGTTAAACAATCATCTGGCGATAAAATTTCAATTTGTAAAGACGCTATCGTAAACCATATCACTTATTCTTCAGATTCTTCTCTGTAAGAATGAAATATCTCTGTTTTTTCACTGCTAATATTGATGCTAACATTAAATATTTGTTGGATAGGCTCCGTGTTGTTTTTTATAACATGGAGTTCTTCCTTTATTGCTTCCAATTCTGTGCAAATTTTCTCGTCTATCTTCCTCACCCCCTCTCTAAACCACCTGCGAAATTTCTTCAGACTCCCTACTTCTGCTGCCATCCGCCATTTCTTTGTCCCTAAGCGCAGATATGTAAGCAAGTGCCATATTTTTGCTTTCTTCCGATATAACTGCAAAAACATCTGAAATTCTTTTTGCGTCTTTAATTTCTGTTGCGGTTTTTTTCACGATAGCCCTCCCTTCTTGTTGATAAACAAATATTATCACATCATTTCTTGTTGGTCAATAATTTTTTTAAAATTTAATAAAAATATTTTGTTGATTAACAAGAAAAGATGTGTTATACTTTGTCAAAAGTGAGGTGAGATTATTGGAGATATACGAAAGGATAATAAAATTAAGAAAAGAATATCTTCATTTATCAAGAAGAGAATTTGGGGAACAATTAGGGGTTAGCGAATCTGTAATTGTCAACATCGAATATAATCGTTTAAAAAAGCCCGAGCAAAAAGAGCCATTATATCAACTTATATGTGCAAAATTTGATATTAACGAAGAATGGTTACGGTACGGAACACTACCAATGAAAAAAGCATTCGATACCGATGAATATTCAGAAGTATCAACCTTAATAGGCGAAAAAGACCCGAAAGCCAAACAGGCAATTATAAATTACTGGAAACTGTCAGACAGTGATAAGGAATTATTCTGGAAATTTGTAGATAAATTCCTTTTAAAAGAACATCCTTCCCCAAAAACACCTTCATCTAATGATGATATTGACCTAGAAGTGGAAGATTACCGCCGTCAACTGGAACTCGAACGAAAAGCGGCGGAAAAATCCGGAGCTTTACGAAAAAACGCTTAGAAAAACAAAACCAACTGTAATTTCGCGTTATTTTTTTATTTTTCCTCCGTATTCTCATTGAGGATATATTCTAAGGAGGAAAAACATATGAAATGTTTTAGATGCGATGGGGAACTCAAACCCATTACAAAAGGGGGCATCGGTTACGCCCAGTGCAATAAATGCGGCTCTCTGTTCACGGCCCAAGAACTACAAAACCGCCTGACACAGCTACAGCAACCACCAAAACAAAGCCCCCGACCTTCCCAAGCAAAAGCCGTTTCAAATATAAGCGTTTCGACTCAGGAACTCTTAATCAACCATTCATCATTAGGAGATTTAAAAAGAGAATTCATCGCCTTTGATTTGGAAACCACCGGATTCAGCCCTGCCCGTGACAGAATTGTGGAAATCGGGGCCGTGAGATTTGTCAACAAAAGGGCAACAGAAACATTCGACACCTTAGTTCATTCAGATGTTCCAATTCCTCCGCAAGCCTCACGGGTAAATGGCATCACAAATGAAATGATCTCCACTGCTCCCAGTGAATTTGAGGCTATTTCTAAATTAATTAAGTTTTTAGGCAACGCGATGCATGGAAAAACTGTGTTGTGTGCGCATAACGCAAGCTTTGATATGGGTTTTCTCCATGAGGCTTTGAAGCGTTGTCGAATCAACTCAAAAATCGTTTATGTGGACACTTTAGCAGTTTCAAAAACAGTCATTAAAGGTTTGGAAAATTACAAACAAGCTACGGTTCTCAAACATTTTAATCTAAGCAATATACAGGCCCATCGAGCGCAGACAGACGCGCTTTGCTGCGGCAAAATTATGTGTAAATTGCTCCCCTTATTAGAGGCGCAGCCAAGAAAAACAGAACAACCTGTAACGGTTAAAAAAACACAGCAAACTGTAAAGGTTAAAAAAATGCAACAACCTGTAAAAAAGAACATAATTACCGAAGAAGAAATGCAGATTTGCATATATATTAAATCTCTGCTAAGGGAACAGCCTATTGAACATCTTGATTATTTGCGATGTGACAAAATATCTTCCGGGCATGTGAAAATTATATGCATATATCCTTTTATTACATTCCGGATAATGAAAAAAGGGAAATATATCATAATTCCAAAAGAAGTTGCAAAAAGAAAAAAAATCATGGGTGAACCTTGCACTAAAGACGAACCTTTAGACGGTATCCGGTATTTCTTTGATTCTCTTTCAATGTTAGATATATTTGCGAAATATTTTAACAGGGCATTCATGGAAGAATACCGAAGCATTAAATCATATTTGGACGAATCGGATTATTACTATGAAAAAACGCTGGACGGCCTCAGGCATCAGACTAAAATCCCGGACGCTCCAAAATTTTTTAAGTAACTCTTTCCGATACCGGCAAAAGAAAAAACAAATAAGGAGATTAAAAAATGAAATGTTTGAAATGCGATGGGGAGCTTTTTCCCGTCAAGGTGGGTGGAAAAAGCTACGCCAAATGCGATAAATGTGACAGTCTTTTCACCGCGAATGACTTAAAAAATTACATGACAAATATACAAAATCCTCCGCCGCAAGAGCGTAAAAATAATTTGGGGCTAAAAATCGGGCTTATCGCAGGCATAGCATTAATAATTGTCATCGCAGCCACAATTATTTTCGCCTTAAACGCCGGCCTGTTTGGAAGCAAAAAAACAAAAGATTTAACCGGAACTTGGAAATCACAAAATAATAACGGCTCCTATCAGGAGGCAATCATCACCGAAGACACTATTAAAATCAATTGGATTTCCGACAACGGAAAAACAAAATCCATTTACTGGATCGGAACATTCGCCGCCCCCTCAGAACCTGCCAGCGAATATTCTTGGACTTCAAAAAAAGATAAAAACGAGACAGATGCTGCCCTTTTCGCGTCAACAGACGATACGAAAGATTTTACATACAAAAACGGCATCATCAGTTATGAAGTGTCTGCGCTGGGTTCCACAACCATCCTCGAACTAAAAAAGCAATAGAGCAAAACATTTTATGTAGTATTGTACATTCACGCAAATAGCAACAAATAGCCCCGGCCCTCCCTGACAAACCAGAGAAAAGGAGGTATGTCCATGTCTGTTTTAGAAAAAACAATCAGCCTTTTGAAAGCCATGCCAGATGATAAGGTTGAAACCGTCTATGCGTTTGTACAGCGTGAATATAATGACCTAATGAAAGCGAAACGAAACGCCGAGTATCTGGCAAAATTACATCGCGGCATTTCTGCCCTTAATGCTGGCAAAGGAGTAGAGCACGAAATAAAAGAAGATGTTCGATCCGCACTCGGTATCCTTCACGAATACGCCAACCCAGAATTGATAGAACAGGAAGAGAGGGCTTTTGAACTCCGCGCAGATCCATTCTATTCCGCCGAAAACCAGGCCCGTCTGCTGGCCGCAAAAAAACGCATGGAAAAACAAAATAAATAAACAAAAGGCACAGCTCCATATCAACTAAAGCTACAATATGTCTAAGAAGGAGGTTTTATGAGCAATAAAGAAAGAGCCGTACAACTATTAGAGCAAATACCAGACAGTGAAATGCATTATATTATCCGCATGCTGGAACGCGCCGCCAAGCCTGGCGACACAAGTAAGGGCATGGATGGATTGCGTATATTGCAATCATTTGCGGGAACATTGCCGGAAAGCTTTGATTATAAACGCGAATTAGAGGAGATGCGGAATGAAAAATATGGCCGTTTTAATTGACGCAAATTTGATATTAGATGTACTGCAAAAACGTACGCCTTTTTCTGATTCTTCTGAAAAAGTCTTAACTTATTGCGCCTCTGGAAAACTAAAGGGCTATATCGCGCTGCACTCCGTTTCTAACATCTTTTACATTTTAAGAAAACACTATTCCGCCGAAGACCGCAGGCGATTGCTTCTTGGCATTTTGGATTTTCTTCAAATAGCTAACGCACAGCACAGCGACGTAATAAACGCTTTGTTAAGAAATGACTTTCCTGATTTTGAAGACTGCCTCCAGGACGAATGCGCAAAACAGGTAAACGCAAATTATATTATAACAAGAAATGTTGCAGATTTTTCCACATCGGATACGCCAGCTCTTACGCCGGTTGATTTTTTAAAAATCATCAAATGAAAAACCGCCCCTGCGCCAACAGGAACGGTTTTCCAGTATATATCTCCGCAGAGATGCATTCATTTGCAAGATAACTATACCATCCTGCGGAGCATCCAGTCAATCCAGAACGTTTGACCGGGTGTTCTTTTTATGCTTATTTTCAAGGAGGATGATACATATGAGATTTTGTTCCTATGGCCGAAAATCGGTCTATTCCGATCGTTCCGACTCCATCTCCAACCAGTTCCGCATGTGTCGGGAATGGGTGGATTTCCGTTTTAAAAACCAGGTGGACACGTTCGCGGAGTATTCCGACGAGGCGTTCACCGGGGCCAACACGGACCGCCCCGGCCTTCAGCGGATGATGGAGGACATTCAAGCCGGCCTTTACGACGCGCTGGTGGTTTACCAGCTGGACCGCCTTTCCCGCGACGTGCGGGACTTCGCCAACATTTACGCCACGCTGGAGGACTGCGGCGTGACGTTCGCGTCCATCAAAGAGAGCATCGACACCGCCACGCCCATTGGAAAAGCCATGATGTACGTCACCGTGGTGTTCGCCCAGATGGAGCGGGAAACCATCGCCGCCCGCGTCACGGACAACCTGGAGGGCTTGGCCCGAAAAGGCTTCTGGACCGGGGGCAAGCCTCCGCAGGGCTACGCCCTGGAGCGCATAGAGGCGGACGGGAAAAAGCACGTCGCCCTCGCGCTGAACCCGGAAGAGGCGGCTCGCTGCGTGTGGCTTTTCAACACGTTTCTGGAAAGCGGCCACACCATCGGCAGACTGCAGACGGAGTTCCGAAACCAGGGGATACGCACCGTGAACGGGGCTTTTTTCGCCGCTTCGCGCATCCATAAAATACTGACCTCCCCTTATGGCGTGGAGGCCACCCCGGAGGTGTACGACTATTTTTCCCAAAAAGGGTGCCGGATGGACCCCGCATCGCCCCGTGAAGCCTGGGACGGCTCCCACGGCGTGATGGTGTACGGACGCTCCACGGAACGGGGCTCGGACAAAAAACACGCCCTGCAGCCGCCCGACAAATGGATCGTGTGCGTGGGCCGGCACAAACCGTTCATATCCGCCGACAAATGGCTGGCCGCGCAGGCGCGGTTCCGGGGCAACTGTTTTGACAAAACCATGAAATACGACGTTCCGCTGCTAAAAGGCGCGGTGCGGTGCAAATGCGGCTGCCTGATGGAGGTGGCCCGGAAAAAGCTGAAAACCCGTGTCCTTAGCCACTACCGCTGCCGGAAGCGCAACCAGCAGGGCGCGGACGTTTGCGACATGCGCTATGTGCGGTGTGACATTCTGGACGAAAAAGTTTTGGGGATATTCCGGGAAATCGAATCGGACCCCAGCCAAATCATGGCCTACACCGCCAAAGAAAATCCGCAAAGCGTTGTTAAAAGCCCAAAAACGCTGGAGGCGAACGCGGCCCGCATCCAAGCCAAAATAGACCGGCTGACGGAAAGCCTCGCCGACGCGGACGGCTCCACCGCCGCAAAATACATTATCGCGCAGATAGAAAAAGAAGACCTGTGCCTGGCGGCGGTCAGGCGCGAACTGGAGCTTTCCCGGGCGGAGGCCAGGAAAAGCCAGCGGGCCGAAAAATCCGCCCAGGAACGCGCGGCCGAAATCGCCCGGCTGGTGCGGGGGCTTGACGGCTTCACCGACGTGGAAAGAAACGGCATCGTCCGGGAAATCGTGCAGGAATGCAGGTGGGATGGGACGGAGCTTTTCTTGCGGCTTTAGATTCACCTTTTTATCTTGCGGCCCTCCTCCATGATGCGGTATGCGCTTGCCCGCTTCGTGCCGTAAGTGCTGTCCGCCTTGACATTCCCAATGTCGGAACTCTTATTCTCGATGAACCAGTCGCCGTTATACGCCGTGTAACGCACTTGCAGCCTGCCCGC
>CAYOWU010000113.1:0-6559 GCA_964407765.1 uncultured Lachnospiraceae bacterium | reverse complement strand
CTGCGCTGCCGCCGGCGCCGTCGTCATATTGCACGCCAAAGCCGCAGCCAGCGCCACGGCTAGAAACTTTTTCCTCATAAACAACGTCCTCCCTATTGACTGTCGTAAATCTATCGTATTATAAGTGAACGGCAAATTTATTTGTCGTTTACTATATATCGGCATTTTCTGCCGCCTACTTAAGCGCCCCTGTCCGTTCCCATAAAAGTCCATCGCTGAACATTTCCCGGACGCATGGAAGTTCACCGGGCCGTGAATGTCTGCTCCGTCACCTCAGACATGTTTCCCGCCTCGTCAGCCACGACCGCAAAGAGCCGGTACTGTCTGCCCGCTTCCAGGTTCGTAAAGGTAAAATCCCCCGTAAGGTTGTTCCTGGTCCCTTTGTTTTTCACCATGGCTTTCCGGCCCAGGGATTTTGCGGTGGATTCCGGCTGCACCAGGCAGTAAAAGTAGCGGGGGCCGCTCACCTGCTCGGTCAGACTTGTGTCGTCCTTTGCCTTCACCCGTATCCGCGCGCCTTTCTCCACATGCGTCACCGTGGCGTTTTCCACAATGGGCGGCAGACTGTCAATATTCAGACGGATAGTTTTCACATTGGTTGTCTGATTGGTTCCCGCCTCCCGCAGATAATATTCATAATCTCCGGAGCCGCCGTCATCCGGCACCACCAGCTCCTCCACCCAGCCGACGGATCTGCTGTGGAAGGCCTGGTAGCCGTCCGGCGCCTCCAGAACCACATTGCCGGTGTACCAGCCGTTTTTCCCGTTGGGCGATTTCGGAGAAAGGATGGTAACCTCCTTATTCGTCTCCAGATATGACATCTCCGGCACAATTTTCACCCGGATTTCCTGTCTGTCGGGGCTGTCTGGCGTGAACACTCTTGTATAGGAAACTTTTCCGTCCACCATCGGATAGGTTTTATCCGGATTCTCCTCCTGCGCCCAGCTCCAGGCGCCGGGCACGCCGCCTTCCACCGTCTGGTCGGTGACTTCCAGCTGGTTCAGCGTCTGGCCGTAGATTCCTTTGGCCGAAGGGGTTCCCGCGTTTAGTGAAACTGGCTCTTTCTGGACCTCCTGCGCTTCCTCTTCCCGGTTCTTGGAGACGCTCTCATCCTCCCGCGTCAGCGCGTTGGCGGATATTTCCGACTGCACCCGCAGCGTATTTTCCACCGTCCAGGACACGCCTTCGGGCAAAATCAGACGGCCGCCGTCTGCCCGCGTCAGCGTCTTATCTTTTAAAATGCCGGCCGCGCCGTCTTTGGATATATTTACCGCGCCATGGATCGTCCCGGCGTTTCCCGCCAGCAGAATCCCCTGGTAGACTTCCGCGCCTCCGGCAGAGCCCGCCTCCACAATGCAGTCGCCGCGTATGGAATTAGACTCGCTGTTGTCCACGCCGCCAAGGGCCACGTTGCCTTCACCGGCCACAGCCGTGACTTCACCGCCTGTGACTTCCACATTGCTGGCCTCACAGTAATAGCCACCGCCCACGCCGGCGCTTCCGTAGCCGCCGCTGGCCGAAATATGGCCGCCCAGAATCCGAATCCGGTTGGCTTTCCGACCGTCTCCGCCGCCGATGCCGGCGCCGCCGTTTACCCCGGAAGCGATCAGCGTCCCGCAGTTCTCATCGCAGACATGGCCTTCCTCTTTATATCTCTCGCACTGAATGGTCAGCGTCCCGCAGCCGCACTGGCTTCCCGCCCGCACGCAGGAGGTCTGGTTGCAGCTTTTTTCCAGGCCCGCGCAGTGGGAACCGCCCTTTAATACATTATGCCCCTTTAAGGTCACTGTCACATCGCCCTCGGAAGCTTCCTCTATGCGCAGTGCGCCCACGTCCTCGTCCACCTGGCTGATTTGGACGTCCTCCAGCAAAAGATCCGCGCTGGCGCCCGCCTCCACGGTGATGGAATGCTCGCTGGTCTGCCCCACAATGTGATAGCCTTCCCGATTGGCCTGCGTTTCTTTTGTTCCCTTGGGGCTGTATCCGCTGATGTCGGAAACGCCGATTCGGATGTCGCCTTTGCTCACGTCCAGCTTCGTCCTGGACGCCTGCTGCATCTGCACCAGGCCGCTGGTGGCCTGGCAGTCTGCCGCCGGAGCCGTCCAGCACAGACAGGCAGCCAGCATAAAGACCAAAGGCCGGGACAATCTCCTGTAACTGTTCATCGCAACCTCAATCTTTCATTTAATAATGCCTGCATATGCAGACATATTTGTTTGCTTTGCTTGCGTAAGCAGCACGATAAGCCGGGTTATGTCGTTGGGTGATCATCTATCTAGGCCTGCCGTTGCCGGCAGGCTCCAGCGGCCCACCTGAGGGCGCGACGGGCAGCCGCATAGCCCTCTATTCGGCCTTGCTTCAGATGGAGTTTACATGTGCCCTGGCTGTTGCCACCCAGGCGGTAGTCTCTTACACTGCCTTTCCACCCTTACCCGCAAAGCGGGCGGTTTATTTCTGTTGCACTGGTCTGGGAGTCGCCTCCACCGGACGTTATCCGGCATCCTGCCCTGTGAAGCCCGGACTTTCCTCGCCTGGCGCCTTTCGGCATTGCCAGCCGCGACCACCTGTGCTGCTTACGCTATTATTTATTTTATCACAATTCAAACAACCTGTAAATTATTGTTTTGCCTGCATCGATAAACCCATGAATGAATCATTTTTAAACATACGGCATTCCATGGATTCATGCGTTTGTCATGCGCCTAAACCTGGAAACAGCTGCCGCCCACGAACTCTCTTAATATGGAGTTAAACGGTATGGATTCGCTGGGTATGGGCACAAAATAGTCGAAAAATTTCAGCAGACGCTTGGCTTCACTGTACTCCGGCTGGTCTTTGCCTATGCCGAACAAAAGCGGCTCCGCATAGACCTTCAGGCAGGCCAGCTCATAGATGAGCGCCGAATTAAACATCACGTCCGCCTGCTCCTGAAATGGAAAAATATTCTCCTCTTCCCCCCGGCGCACGGAATCCCACATGGAAATGGTTCGCGCAGCGGAAGATCCCCGGGTCCGCGCATCCCGGACAATCCGCCGGATCAGCCGTCCGTCCGTAGCCGGAATCCGGTTGTGCTCGTCGATGTTCAAACTGGTCAGCGCGCTTATGTAAATTTTAAATTTGCTTTCCCTCGGCAGGCTGCTGCTAAGTTTATCGTTTAAGCCGTGGATGCCCTCGATAACCAGCACATCCTCCGGTCCCAACTGGAGATAATTTCCTTTATATTCCCGCTTCCCAGTTATGAAATTAAACTCCGGAAGCTCTACTTTTTTCCCATCCAGAAGTTCCCGCATATCCTGGTTAAACTGCGCCACGTCCACCGCTTCCAGGCATTCGTAATTCTTGTTGCCAAATTCGTCCAGCGGCGTGTCCTCCCGGTTCAGGAAATAATTGTCCACGCCGATGGGATGGGGCTTCAGGCCGTGGGCGGCCAACTGAATGGAGAGCCGATGGGAAAACGTGGTCTTACCGGAAGAAGACGGCCCGGCCACCATAATCAGCTTCTTGGCGCCCTTTCCCGCCGCAATCTCCGCCGCAATCCTGGAAATCTTCGCCTCGTGAAGCGCTTCCTGCACCAGCAGCACATGCTGAATGCCCACCTGGCTGATCTGGTTGTTCAGCTCGCCCACATTGGAAATCTCCAGCATCCGCCCCCACTGTCTGGATTCCTTCTGCACCTGAAAAAGCTTATGCTGCGGCGTAAACGCCGGAAGCGCTTCCGGATTCTGCCGGGCGGGAAGCCGCAGCACAAATCCCTCGTCGTAAAGACACAGGTCAAAATGCTGTATGCAGCCCGTATGGGGCGCCATGAACCCATAGAAATAATCCTCAAACTCCCCGATGCTGTAAATATTCACTTTGGACACGCGGCGATACCGGAACAGTTTTTCCTTATCGTACATATGATGCCTGTGGAAAATCTCAATGGCCCGGTCCGTGCTCACGGAACGCTTCACAATCGGCAGACAGGCGTCCACAATACAGCGCATCTGCTCCTTCACCCGCCCCAGAAACTCCGCGTCCAGGCGCACGTCCCCTTCTATGGTGAAATAAAACCCAGACCCCATGGAATGATGAATAATGACATTGTCAACCTCTTCCTTTCCCACCAGCCTGTAAATGGCCTTCAGCAGAATCAGGCAGGCGCTTCTCTGATACGTCATATGCCCGGCGGCATCGGCCGTGGTGACGAATGTAAGATTCGCGTCCTTTTTCAGCGTCTTATGAAGCTCCTTTAATTTGCCGTTCACCGTCATCAGAATAATGGGATATTTCTGTGAATCCTGGTATTCTTTTGCTATGTCCGCCAGCGGCGTGCCGCAGGCGTATGTTTTCTTTTCCCCATTGATCGTTGCCGTTACTGTATTTTGCCCCATCTCGCCCTCCTATCTTATATCCGCAAAGGGATGGCGTATCCCGGCGCAGCGTATCTGCAAACCGGAAAACATCCGCTCCATTTCGTCTTTCATATGAGAAATAAAGAAATATTCCGTGCCATAATGGCCCGCATCAATGATGCAAAGGCCCTGATCCACCGCGTCCAGCCCGGTATGGTGGTCGATGTCGCCGGTGATCAGCGCCTGGGCGCCGCCAGCCAGCGCATAGGAAACCATGCTTTTTCCCGCGCCGCCGGACACTGCCACCTGGCAAAGCGTCCGTTTCAGATTGCCCATGACCTTCACGCCGGGAAGCTCAAAACGCTCTTTTACGTAGCGGGCGCACTCTTCCAGCGTCATATCGGACGGCAGGGTTCCTATGCGGCCAATCCCCTGGGGATTTCCCTGGCCGTCCGTCCCCGTTTCATACAATGGCCGGGCGTCCTTAAGACCAAGAAGCTTCTCGTTGATGTCCGCCATGGCCAGCACGTCGAAATTCGTATGCATGGCATAGCAGGCCGTATGGCTCTCCGCCAGCCGCAGAATCTTCCTGCCGATGAAATCTGCGTCGTTCACCCGCTTCATCCCCCGAAAGATCATGGGATGATGGGTCACAATCAGATCCGCGCCCCAGTCCAGGGCTTCGTCCAGATTTTCCTCCGTCAGATCCAGCGCGATGTACACGTTTTTAACCGGCGCGTCCAGCCGCCCCACTAAAAGACCCACATTGTCCCACTCCTCCGCGCAGGAAGAGGGGTACGCCTGTTCCAGCCGACTCGTTATTTCCCTACATGTCAAACCCATATTTTTCCAATGCCTCCCGGACACAGGCCCGTTCCCGCTGAATCTGCTTTCGGCGGTCCGCCGCCCGAAAGCCCTTTGCCAGCCGAAGCTCTGTCTCCAATTTTTCTAATTTATCCGCTTCTCTGTGTAAATAATTTTTAAGCGCCGGGTGCCGGCGGCGCAGCAGGTATTTCCCGTATTTATAGTCCGCCTCGTCCCATTGATCTTTTGGTTCCCCGCGCGTCAGGCGCATCATGGGGTAATATTTCCCCTCTTCCAAAACCATATCTTCGCATACCACCGTAAAAGGCAGCTTTCGCAAAAACCGGCGGAAATGTTCGATATGGGACTGGGGCTGCAAAATCAGCTCCTCCACATAAGACAGCTGCCGGGCGCCCCGCTTCAGTATCCCTTCCATCAGCGGCCCGCCCATTCCCGCTATTGCCACCGTCTGCGCTTCATTGGGCTTTAACGCCTCCAGGCCATCACTCATCCTTAATTCTATGTAATCCAAAAGTCCGTATGCCTCTATATTCTCCCTGGCCCTGGACAACGGTCCCGGACGAACGTCCATGGCAATGGCTCTTGGTATGCGGCGGCGCTGTATCAGATAAATGGACAGATACCCGTGGTCACAGCCAATGTCCGCCAAACTATTTCCCTGTGTCACCAGCGCTCCGATGGCCGCCAGCCTTTTTGAAACCTGTATCATATGTGCTTTGGTCCTTTAATCCAGATAGTCCTTTAATTTCCTGCTGCGGCTGGGGTGGCGCAGTTTTCTTAAAGCTTTCGCCTCAATCTGACGGATGCGCTCGCGGGTCACATTAAATTCCTGGCCCACTTCTTCCAGAGTTCTGGCCCTTCCGTCGTCCAACCCGAAGCGAAGCCGGAGAACCTTCTGTTCCCGCTCCGTCAGCGTGCCCAGCACTTCCACCAGCTGTTCTTTCAGAAGCGTAAACGCCGCCGCGTCCGCCGGCACCGGCACGTTGTCGTCCTGTATGAAATCGCCCAGATGGCTGTCTTCCTCCTCACCGATGGGTGTCTCCAGGGAAACCGGCTCCTGGGAGATTTTTAGGATTTCCCGCACCCGGTCCACGGACATGTCCATTTCCGCGGCAATCTCTTCCGGGGTTGGTTCCCGCCCAAGCTCCTGCAGAAGCTGACGGGAAACCCGGATCAGCTTGTTGATGGTTTCCACCATGTGTACGGGAATCCGGATGGTCCGCGCCTGGTCGGCAATGGCTCTGGTGATGGCCTGCCGAATCCACCAGGTGGCGTAGGTGCTGAATTTGTACCCTTTGCGGTAGTCGAACTTCTCCACGGCTTTAATAAGACCCAGTTTGCCCTCCTGGATCAGATCCTGAAACAGCATGCCGCGGCCCACGTAGCGCTTGGCGTGGCTC
>CAYOWU010000112.1:0-6629 GCA_964407765.1 uncultured Lachnospiraceae bacterium | reverse complement strand
CAGCAAACACGATTTCTCGTATCTACTGGCACTGCGTCAATGCGTCTGGCTCTAACTATATTTCATTTGGCTTTTCGTCACACTCTATGTATTTCTTACATACCGTTTGATGTCGGCAATATATCTTTGAGAATGCCGTGCTTTCACCGTTCGCATATTTCGCACTCTCTGATTCATAATCAATGTCAATCTCGCCACACTCTCTACAGCATGGCTTAAATTCGTTTACAATCACTTTGTTTTACCTCCATATCCTTAATATCCATCACGACCTCATTCTTGCATATCTTGCAGAATATAGGTAGGTTTTTCGCCTCCGTGTCCGGTCTGATTTTCGTGCGGGTTTTTCCTCCGCAGATGGGGCAGAGTACCCATTTTTCTGTCATGGTTGTTCTCCTAATCTCTTATTCCATTTTTCAATTACAGAACTTACAGCACCGCTTGTCGGCTTTCCCTGTGATTCTCCGTCAATCAGAGAAATTGTACCTGTTCCACAATCCTTACAAACCACACGAACACCATTTTTGACGTACAAAACAGCTTTTCCACCGCAAAACGGACAAGGCTGTAAAATGTCGCTCTTTTCCTCTTTGTATTCTTCGTTTAGCCAGTCGCTAAGGCAGTATGATTGTTGCCTTGTAACACTCCTATTTGTGCCTATCGTTACAAGCACTTCTTCATCAGACTGGCAACCAAATTTTATTCCATCATAAAGTGAAAATACCTGTTCTAATTTTTCTTTGTTTGTCATTTCCCCATTCCTCCCGATTTCCTATATTGTACCGCAGTTTGGTGCGGAAGTTGTACCAATTTAAACATCTAAATAAAGCGTGCAATCTTCCATTTCTTCTTCGTTGTCTGGAAAAAATTTGTAAGAACGCTCTTTGTATTCTTCGTGTTTTTGCTCGTCAAAAAATTCATGATACTTACATCCGTTATACGGACATTCCCAATGTTCACACATTCCCATATCCTCCCTTTTGCGGTTTCCGACAGGGGAAAGCTCCACTATCATAATTTATATGATACCACGAAATTTTAAATCAGTTGTACCAAATTAAAGTCTAATCTATGTCCGCAATGCTTTCCACAAAGCAGTTGTAATAGATATACCGCTTTCCATCATAATCAAACTTGATATATCCGCCGTCATTGGTTTCGATGTCGATTTTCCCCTCATATTCTGCCAGTAAATCCCCATTGGCAGTATAGACTTTAATTGTCCTCTGCATACCTCCGGCGGCATCACTTTTAATGTCAACAACCATTCTATCCCACCACGCACAGCCGGTCATATTAAGCGCAAGCATAATAGCCATTCCTAAAGCAACAATTTTCTTTTTCATTCCGCATATCCTCCATTTCTTTTGATAATTCTATTGTAGGATATTTTCATTCATCTGTTGTACCAACTTAAAGCAAAAGAGCGGCATCACTGCCGCCCCTTGTTACATATCTGCCAACATTCTAATGCGCTTAACGACTTCCTCCTTTTCGTCCCGGAAATCAGCGTCAAGCATGACAGATGAAATCATATCATACACTTCCGTCATAAGCCGCCCCACGCACTCCATCAGCTTATCCCTATGCCCCTGGTCGCCCACTTCCTTATACTTCTTCTTCGCTTCGATATAAGCGTCATACAGAGCGTCTATGTTGTGGTCGTATCTGCCGTTGGAATACTTCTTAATCACGCTCTCCGCCGCTTCTGCCATTTCTGCCGCAGGCTCCCACTCGCCCTTTTCCATGCACTCAAGATTTTTGATTGCTGTGGAAAGTTTGAATACTTCGTCAAGGTTTCCCATTGACAGTCCTTTTTCCGTTATATTTTTTCCAGTCTTTGCAAGCTGGTATTTTAGTGCTGCTATTACTTTATGCAAACTAATCAATCTCCTTTCTTTTTCGCTTCATTACTGGTGTTTCAAACGCTCGTTCTACTGTCCACCCTAATTTATAAATTCTTCCATAAACAACATTGTAATTTAGGTTTAATTTTTCCGACCACTCCGCAAGTGTTCGGCTCTCTCCGTTGTAAGATATGTTTATATTCTTTCTTGTATTGTTTGACTGCTCTTTCATTGTTGTCCATCTGCAATTATCGGGAGAATATCCTAAATTTGTATCAATCCTGTCAATGGTAAGAATATTTGAATACCCATGCTCCATAGACCAATCGCAAAATGATTGAAAACCATTTACCCACTCGTCACATATTGTTATTCCCCTGCCGCCATAATCCTTGTATGTCTTTGCGTTTGTGTTGTAACATCTATGCTTCATTCCAAGCCAAATTCTATATATTCGCTGATGGGTTGATACCGTGTATTTGCTTTTTCTTCCGTGATTGTTGACTTTTCCTCTTAAACAGCCACAGCTTTTTGTATATCCACTTTTCAGCCTTGAAGCTTCAACAGATGTAATATTCCCACATTCGCACTTGCATAGCCAATATGTTGTTGTGGCACGCTCTGTCCTTTTAACCCTATCAATTTTTATAGCCGTAAGTTTACCGAATTTTTGACCTGTTATATCCTTTGCCCATTTATGCCCTTTTTTCATTGATTTACGCTCCTTTTTTAATTAAGTTTAATTAAATTATATCAAATTTTGTGCTTGATTTCAAGGTCAAATTGTGTTAAACTTAATTAAATTTATAAAAAGGAGCGTTTTCTATGCCAAAGAACGAATTAAAAAACCGTGTAAGATTTTCCACCACCCTTGAAATAGACACGGATAAAAAGTTAAAGGATTTTTCAGCCGAAACGGATATTCCAATCAGTAAAATAGTAAACAATGCCGTTAATGAGTATATTGACAGAAAGAGAAACAGCAAAGCGTAGTTCACCCACATCTACCCATTAAGGCTGATCTCCTTAATCTTCCGCTTGTACTTATCATGTATCGCCTTTTGTGACTCCACGATATACACCATGTCATACCCGGCGGAAATCAAGTCAAGGATAATTCGGTCAAGGCGCTTCAATTCGTGGTCTACGTCCTCCACAAGCCCATCAACAAAGATAGCGTCCGCTTCATGCCCTAATTCCCGTAACCTTGCCGCATACCGTTCATAGGTTGCCTTTGTGCCGTTCTCCCACTCGCGATACATATTAAAGCCGTCCTCCACCGCTTTCTGTTTGGTGGACTTCCCGACATTCATTCGGTTAGCGGTCAGCCATGCCGCCGGAATAGGGTTTATTTCGCCCTCAAAGCCCTCTGGGAGAAGTTTTCCGTGGTGGTTGATGTAATACCGGCTTATATGCCGAAACTCCGCTGATTCGGTAAAATACTGGTATTCGTGCAAGCGTTTATACCCATGCAGACTTAAAAAGTCAAAATAGTCTGCCATTTGTCCGTGAAACATGAGGGCGGCTATCTGCCGCCTTTTAATCTCCGAAAAGATTTCCTCGGCGGTGTTTGCGTCCATGCTGCTTTTATAGTTTATCACTGGTTGCCCTCCTTTCTTAAATAAAAAGAAACTACCAACTGTTTATAGCTGATAGTTTCTGGATTTTCGTATTTCTGTTATATTACTTTACATCATCAATGCTGAATATAATTCCTCTGCAATAAGGTTCTTCACCCCCGTAAATCATAAAGGTTTCGTGTGGTATATCGGTTTCATAAGTCCATGTAATTTCATTTCCGCAATCATCCGTTTCTCTGCCGCACCAAATAGCTTTTATAGTTTTCTCTCCAACGACCATTGGAGCGTCACTCACACTCTCGCCCTTAACCCATGCAGTACCACCGTCATAACATCCAATTTCTTCACGGATTGCGCCATCAAACTCCATAAGGTCATCAGAGTGACCGTAAACAATGACAAATCCGTTTTCTTTTGCTGTTTCAATTTCCTCTTTTGTAAACTGTGGATAACCATATTCTTTTCCGCTGATTGATTTTGCAAATTCTTTAATATCCATTTCCCTTACCTCCTTATACGGATATAATATCATGGTTTTGGAAATGAATTGTACCATTCTATCAGCTATTCAGTTTTCAAGGTTCACTTATTTTCCAATCGTTCCAACTTTTCCAGTATGGCTTCAAGCGTCCTATCCTGCCTGTCAAGGCGTTTTCCTATCTCGGACAGAAGATAAGACGCTTGCTTATCGTTTGCCGCTCCTACGTCATTCTGTGCGCTCTGGATTCTGTTCTCATAGAGGTTTTCCAGTCCAAGCATGAACGAAGCCACACTGATAGCGTCTATAAAGTCAAATTGCCTGTCGTCCATTACAGCTTAATGACTTTCAGAGCCACATTGTTGATAGTCGCCGCCGTGCCGCCAAGAACAGATCGAAATTTAGGACATAAATAAAAGCCACCTATGTGATTAGGTGACTTTTAATATATTATCTTTTTGCTCTGCGAGACGGTTCGCTTAAAGCACGTTCCAAATCCCAACCCATGTTAATTCTTTGAATTACTAATTTGTATGGAACATTGCGCTCTCTGCATATTATATGGATTCGCTTGTTTTCTTCGTTTTTAAACCGTCCTTCATAATGGAAATTTGGTGATATAGCTTCCTCAAATGAGTATCCATAATTTAACCGATTTTGCGCATCTCCATATTTCACTCCGGTCTCTCTGCACCAATCAGCAAGAGACTGTGTTTTTCCATTGAGCGTAAAAAGTCTGTTTGTGCGCTTGTTGTTTGCTTGCACTATATCAGTAGTCCAACGGCAATTCTCCGGACAGTAATTTTTATCATTGTCGATTCTGTCAATAGATAAATTCTCGGAATATCCGTTATTTATAGACCAATTGTAAAACGAAACAAAATCGTTTAACCATTCATCACATATGGCAATGCCACGACCACCATAGAGGTTATAATGCGAATTTTCCGAATTATAGCACCTATCTTTCATGGCTCTCCAAATGTAATGAAGCCTTGTTTTTGAAAGACCATGCTTATAAAGATTGGTATTGTATCGTCTTGTGCATCCGCAAGATTTTGTGTGACCTCTAAGCAAGCAATTACCACTTGTAACAATTTCTTTACCGCAATCACATTTACAAACCCATTGCGCTCTACCGTGTTTAGTATTCTCTTTCGCCCTTTTTATAACGATTAAATGTTCAAATCTTTGCCCTGTTAAATCATGCAATTCTGACATTATACCGCACCGCCTTTCACTACCACGATACCGCGCATGAACCCCTGCTCAAAGGCTTTATGTTCCGAACTGATACAGCCCTCGTATATTGCGCTCTCAATATCCATAAATTCCTTTTTGGTAACTTTCGCCTTGATGAAGTCCAATGCTTTCATGAATTTGTCCGGCATGGGAATTTCCATACTTGCCATAGCTTCATACTCGCTCTGCATTAAATCACTCAACTTGTCCATAATATCATTTTCCTTTCTGCTCTTGAATTTCCACAAGAAAAATGATATAGTCTATTTATCAATTCCTTGTGGATTGGTGTAATAAAGGTTGCAATCATTGGAAGTGGGCGCAACCTTTATTTTTTGTTCCTCTGCTCGTACTGAATTTCAATCCCTTGTCTGATTATCTTTGACCTATCGGAATTTTGCTCAGATACCAAACAATCTAACTTTTTCACTGTTTCAGCGTCCATTCTTGCTCTTACAGTTGTATTTTTTGGATTGTCTGTTAGTTTTTGCCCCATTTTGGGTGACACGTTATCATCTCCTTTCAGTTTGTGGCTACATACTCATAATAACATTGTAGCCACAAACTGTCAAGAGCATTTTTCATATTATTTTTCTTCTTTTTCTTTTATTATTTTATATACATCATTTGCTATGTTTTCTACATTATCTATGCTTTCAACACTACCAACAAATACCCTTTCTTTCTCTGTACTTTCCATAGACAAAACCATTCCTTCTCCTAAAAACTTATATGTATCGCTACATTCCTCGTTTTTATAATTCACATAAACTATATCTACATAATTTTCAAAAAATACACTGACACTATATTCCTTAAATAACTCTTCAAGTTTTAAATCTAATTCATATTTGAATTTATCATATTTGCTTCCCTCATATCCAAAAAAACAAAAAGACCTATTTTCTTCGTCATACGAAGATGTCAGACCATCAGAATTTTCAAACATTTCAGGAATATACAATTTATATATTTTTTCCGTTTTTGTTTCTGGCTCTACCAAAAATATAGTTGCATATCCTCTAACACCATACAAAAAAGCTCTATTTATTAACCCTCCCTCATTTTTTATCGTATAAAGATTTTTTATATAATAGTCATCTTTACTTTCAAATCTTTCTATAATTGGTTCGCATTGTATAGTAAAATAAGGTTCCCTGTCATTATCTAGTATTTCTAACTGCCTTTGATATATTTCTGCGGTTCTTATGTTTGTTTGCCATCCAACATAAGATATTATAATTCCCATAATTCCTACAAAAAGATAAGAAAAAACTTCAAAGAAAACTTTATTTTTATTCAAAGATTCTCTTCGTTTTTCTATTTTTGATTTAAAAAATTCCTTAATCCTTTTTAGTCTTCCTTGCTTTTTTTCTTTTTCATTTTTATTTTCTATTATTTCCTCACACTCAACAATATCTATCAATTTTGTGTTCTCATTATATATTAGTTTTTTCATGAAATCTCCTTTCATAGAAGATG
>CAYOWU010000111.1:0-6906 GCA_964407765.1 uncultured Lachnospiraceae bacterium | reverse complement strand
GCCAGTACCTGTCCTCTTTCGATTTCAGTTCTCTGGATACCACGAAGCAGAGCGCCGATGTTGTCACCAGCCTGAGCCTCATCCAACAGTTTACGGAACATCTCGATACCAGTTACAACGGTCTTCATTGTCTCTTCTTTGATACCAACGATTTCAACTTCTTCGCCTACGTGCAGTGTACCGGCTTCTACTCTACCTGTAGCAACTGTACCACGGCCTGTGATGGAGAATACGTCCTCTACAGGCATGATGAACGGCTTGTCTGTATCTCTCTGCGGATCCGGAACCCACTCGTCTACTGCATTCATCAATTCCACGATCTTGTCGCCCCATTCGCTGCTGGGATCTTCCAGAGCCTTCAGAGCGGAACCCTGGATGATTGGCGTGTCGTCGCCCGGGAACTCGTATTCATTCAGCAGTTCACGGATTTCCATGTCTACCAGTTCCAGAAGCTCATCATCGTCTACCATATCGCATTTGTTCATGAACACTACGATATAGGGAACGCCTACCTGACGGGACAGAAGGATATGCTCTTTTGTCTGAGCCATTACACCGTCTGTAGCGGCAACAACAAGGATTGCGCCGTCCATCTGAGCGGCTCCGGTAATCATGTTCTTAACGTAGTCAGCATGCCCTGGGCAGTCTACGTGCGCATAGTGACGTTTCTCTGTCTCGTACTCTACGTGAGCGGTGGAAATTGTGATGCCACGCTCTCTTTCTTCGGGAGCTTTATCAATGTTTTCAAATGCTACAACCTCACCAGTCCCCAGTCTCTCGTTCAGGGTCTTTGTGATAGCGGCTGTCAGCGTTGTTTTACCATGGTCTACGTGACCGATGGTACCAATATTACAATGTGGTTTCGTCCTCTCAAATTTAGCTTTAGCCATTTTTAAAATGTCCTCCTTAATAACATACGCCCTCTGGGCAAAATCTGGTTTGTTTTGTATTCCAGTAACTACTATTTATTCATTATATTGCAATTCAAAGGTATTTGCAAGAAAATTTTTATTCTCCTTTTTTGGACAAAATTTTCTCCTGCACAGACTTGGGAACCGGCTCGTATTTCTCAAAGAACATGGAGTAGTTGCCTCGTCCCTGGGTTCTGGAACGCAGGTCTGTGGAATACCCGAACATTTCTGACAGCGGCACGAATCCGCGAATCATCTTGCCCCCTCCGATGTCGTCCATGCCTTCGATGCGGCCACGGCGGGAGTTGATGTCTCCGATTACGTCTCCCATGTAATCTTCCGGCGTGGTCACTTCCACACGCATAATCGGCTCCAGTAAGATTGGAGAGGATTTCTGCATGGCTTCTTTGAACGCCAGAGATCCGGCGATGTGGAACGCCATCTCGGATGAATCGACTTCGTGGTAAGAGCCGTCGTATACGTTGGCGTACACGCCCACTACGGGGAATCCGCCCAGCAGACCAGCCTTCATAGCCTCTTCGATGCCCTCGCCCACAGCAGGAATGTATTCCTTGGGAATGGCGCCGCCCACAACGGTTGACTCGAACTTATACAGCTCGTCTCCGTTGGCGTCCATGGGCTCGAATTTGACTTTACAGTGTCCGTACTGTCCGCGTCCGCCGGACTGTTTCGCGTATTTGCTTTCTACGTCTACCGGCTTAGTGATAGTTTCTTTATAGGCAACCTGCGGCGCGCCTACGTTGGCTTCCACCTTGAATTCACGCAGCAGACGGTCTACAATGATTTCCAGATGCAGCTCGCCCATGCCGGCGATGATGGTCTGGCCCGTTTCCACGTTGGTGTGTGCGCGGAATGTGGGGTCTTCCTCCGCCAGTTTGGCAAGGGATTCGCCCAGCTTGCCCTGGCCGGCTTTTGTCTTCGGCTCGATGGCCAGCTCGATAACCGGTTCCGGGAACTCCATGGATTCCAGGATAACCGGGTGCTGCTCGTCGCAGATGGTGTCGCCGGTGGTGGTCAGCTTGAATCCGATGGCAGCGGCAATGTCGCCGGAATACACCTTATCCAGCTCTTCACGCTTGTTGGCATGCATCTGCAGGATACGTCCCACGCGCTCTTTCTTGCCCTTGGTGGCATTGAGCACATAGGAACCTGAATTCATTGTGCCGGAGTACACACGGAAATATGCCAGTTTACCCACGAATGGGTCTGTCATAATCTTAAATGCAAGAGCGGAGAATGGCTCGTCGTCGGAGGAATGTCTCTCGACTGGATTTCCGTCCATATCCTCGCCCTGAATAGCCGGGATGTCTGTGGGTGCGGGCATGTATTCCAAAACCGCGTCCAGCAGCTTCTGCACGCCTTTGTTTCTGTAGGCGGTTCCGCAGCATACGGGAACGGCCGTGCATTCGCAGGTGCCTTTTCTCAGAGCGGCTTTCAGCGCGTCCACAGAAGGCTCTTCCCCTTCCAGGTATTCCAGCATCAAATCATCGTCCAACTCGCAGATCTTCTCCACCAGTTCGGTGTGGTAAAGCTCTGCCTCTTCTTTCATATCTTCCGGGATATCCACGATGGAGATGTCCTCGCCCTTTTCATCGTTGTAGATATAGGCCTGCATCTCGAATAAGTCGATAATTCCCTTGAAATCGTCTTCTCTTCCGATGGGCAGCTGAAGACAGATCGCGTTTTTGCCCAATCGGTTTTTAATCTGATCTACCGCATTATAGAAGTCCGCACCCAGGATATCCATTTTGTTAATGAATGCCATACGGGGCACATTATAGGTATCGGCCTGGCGCCACACGTTCTCAGACTGGGGTTCCACGCCGCCTTTTGCACAGAAGACGCCTACGGCTCCATCCAATACACGAAGGGAACGCTCAACTTCCACAGTAAAATCTACGTGCCCTGGCGTATCAATAATATTGATGCGGTGTTCCAAGGCTCCTGGTTTCGCTTTGCAGTTCTCCTGCAAAGTCCAGTGGCAGGTGGTAGCGGCGGAAGTAATGGTGATACCCCTTTCCTGTTCCTGCTCCATCCAGTCCATGGTGGCAGTTCCTTCATGTGTATCTCCAATTTTATAATTAACACCGGTATAATACAGAATACGCTCTGTCAGAGTTGTCTTACCCGCATCGATGTGGGCCATAATACCAATGTTTCTGGTTCGCTCTAATGGATATTCTCTTCCAGCCAATGCTTCCTCCTCCTAGAATCTATAATGCGCAAACGCCCTATTGGCTTCTGCCATCTTATGCATATCTTCTTTTCTCTTCACGGACGCCCCCGTGTTGTTCATGGCGTCAAGCAGCTCGTTGGCCAGTCTCTCTTCCATGGTCTTTTCCCCTCTCTTACGGGAAAACATGGTCAGCCAGCGCAGAGCCAATGCCTGCCGTCTCTCCGGGCGCACTTCAATGGGCACCTGATAGGTAGCTCCACCGATACGTCTGGCCTTTACTTCCAGCACAGGCATGATGTTGTTCATGGCCTCTTCAAATACTTCCAGAGCAGGCTTTCCGGCCTTCTCTTCAATTCTGTTAAACGCTCCGTATACAATTTTCTGCGCAACGCCTTTTTTGCCGTCCAACATAATGTTGTTGATCAGCTTGGTCACTACCTTGTTATTGTATAACGGATCTGCCAGCACGTCTCTCTTTTGGGTATGTCCTTTCCGCGGCACGTTACTTCCCTCCTTAATCATGATCTTGATTAAATCATAGGTACTCACACAAGAATCGTATGTTCGCACTGGTAAATCTCTATATTTAACCCGCAGCCCTGAGGGTATATGGAATAACCGTACAAATCTCGTTCGTCTGTGGAATATCTCTAATGATTACGTCGTTAATTATTTCTTCGGTCTTTTTGCCCCGTATTTGGAACGGGCCTGTTTTCTGTTGGCTACGCCTGCTGTATCCAGTGTGCCTCTGATGATGTGGTATCTGGTACCGGGAAGGTCTTTTACCCTTCCGCCACGGATCAGAACAACACTGTGCTCCTGCAGGTTATGTCCCTCACCCGGGATATAGCTGGTAACCTCAATGCCATTGGACAGACGAACCCTGGCAATCTTTCTAAGAGCTGAGTTCGGCTTCTTCGGTGTGGCAGTCTTCACGGCTGTGCACACGCCCCTCTTCTGAGGAGATGACAGATCTGTGCTTTTCTTTTTCAGAGAATTGAAGTTCTTCTGCAGCGCCGGAGCTGTTGATTTCTTAACGGCTGTCTTTCTTCCTTTACGGACTAACTGATTAAATGTTGGCATTCCATTTCACCTCCCAAAATTATTTTGCATGCCCTCGGGAGCGCGCGCCCCCGAAAAGGCATTTTCTCTGCTTTGCTTTTTTCGGCTGCTATTTTTTACATTCCAGCGGGAAATATTTCTCAATATTTACACACGCTGTCCTGTATTATATCCTTTTGGAAATTGTCTGTCAAGGGGTAACTGTGTGCAGCTGGGACAATTCTTCCACGAAATCATCCGCCTCCCCGGCTTGGGCAGCCTCTTCGGCCTCCGAAATTTCCGAAATCTCTTCGATTCCTTCGAGTTTCTCTGCGGATTGAAGCTCCTGTTCGCCGTCCAGTTTTGCGGCTTCCTCATTCTCCTCCAGGTCGTCGTCTATTTCCGACAAAAGGAGTTCGTCCTCCACCAGGGACACGGATCCTTCTTCCTCGTCGTCCAGGCCGAAGTCTTCACTGAAGTCCACGAAATCGTCTTCTTCTTTCTCCGAATCCAGCTTGATGTCGCTGTAACGCTTCAGCCCGGTTCCGGCAGGAATCAGTTTACCGATGATTACGTTTTCTTTGAGGCCAATCAGTGGATCGGCCTTGCCTTTGATGGCCGCCTCTGTCAGAACCTTGGTAGTCTCCTGGAAGGACGCCGCTGACAGGAAGGAATTAGTGGCCAGGGAAGCCTTTGTGATTCCCAGCATCACCTGACTGCCGGCAGCTGGCTCCAGACCTTCTTCTTCCATACGGAGGTTTTCGTCTTCGTATTCCAGCACATCCACCAAGGTGCCCGGCAGAAATTCTGTGTCCCCATTCGTTTCGATGCGCACTTTCTTCAGCATCTGGCGCACGATGACTTCGATGTGCTTATCGTTGATTTCCACGCCCTGGAGCCTGTATACCCGCTGCACTTCCTGAATCATATAATCCTGCACGGCCCGCACGCCTTTGATTTTCAGAATGTCGTGGGGGTTGACGCTTCCTTCCGTCAGCTCGTCGCCGGCTTCCAGCACGTCGCCGTCCATGATCTTGATCCGGGAACCGTAGGGGATCAGGTACGTCTTGGAATCGCCGTTTTCATCGTCTGTAATGGTGATCTCGCGCTTCTTCTTGGTATCGCTGATGGTGGCCCTTCCCGGTATCTCCGTGATGATCGCAAGACCTTTGGGCTTCCTGGCCTCGAAAAGCTCCTCCACACGGGGAAGACCCTGGGTGATGTCGCCGCCGGCCACGCCGCCGGTGTGGAAGGTACGCATGGTCAGCTGGGTGCCCGGCTCGCCGATGGACTGGGCCGCGATGATTCCTACGGATTCACCCACCTGCACCGGCTCGCCTGTGGCCATGTTGGCGCCATAGCATTTCGCGCAGATGCCCACATGGCACTTGCATGTTAAAATGGTGCGGATCTTCACGCGCTCCAGAGGCTCTCCTTTTTCGTCCACGCCCTGGGCCATGATCTTCGCCGCGCGCCCAGGCGTAATCATGTGGTTGGCTTTCACCAGCACATTGCCTTCTCTGTCTTTGATGGTCTCGCAGGAAAATCTTCCGGTGATGCGCTCCTGCAGGCTCTCGATCTCTTCTTTTCCGTCGGCAAATTCTTTTACGTACATGCCCGGAATCTCGTCTTTTCCTTCGCAGCAGTCCACTTCGCGCACAATCAGCTCCTGGGACACGTCCACCAGACGTCTGGTCAGGTATCCGGAGTCCGCGGTACGAAGCGCCGTATCCGACAGACCTTTTCTGGCGCCGTGGGCGGACATGAAGTATTCCAAAACGTCCAGACCCTCACGGAAATTGGACTTGATGGGCAGCTCGATGGTGTGGCCGGTGGTATCCGCCATCAGTCCGCGCATGCCCGCCAGCTGCTTGATCTGCTTGTCAGAACCACGGGCGCCGGAGTCGGCCATCATGTAGATGTTGTTGTATTTATCCAATCCGGTCAGCAGCGCGTGGGTCAGCGTGTCGTCGGTCTTCTTCCAGGTTTCCACCACTTCTTTGTAACGCTCTTCCTCGGTAATCAGACCGCGCTTGTAGTTCTTGGTGATCAAATCCACGGTGTCCTGGGCTTTCTGAATCAGCTCCGGCTTCTCCGGCGGCACAGTCATATCGGAGATGGATACGGTCATGGCCGCGCGGGTGGAGTATTTGTATCCCATGGACTTGATGTCGTCCAGCACTTCCGCCGTCTTGGTGGCGCCATGGGTGTTAATGACTTTTTCCAGAATCTGTTTCAGGCTCTTCTTGCCCACATGGAAATCCACTTCCAGCTTCAGCTCGTTTTCCGGATCGCTTCTGTCCACAAATCCCAGATCCTGCGGCAAAATCTCGTTGAATAAAAACCGTCCCAGGGTGGATTCCACCTGGCCGCAGACTTCTGTGCCGTCGGGGCGTTTTTTGCGGCAGCGCACCACAATCTTCGACTGCAGGGTGATGGCGCCGTTCTCGTAGGCAAGAATCGCCTCGTTCACATTGCGGAACGCTTTTCCCTCGCCTTTGCTGCCCGGCCGCTCCTGGGTCAGATAGTAGATGCCCAGCACCATATCCTGGGAGGGCACAGCCACCGGACCGCCGTCGGAGGGCTTCAGCAGGTTGTTGGGCGAAAGCAGAAGGAAGCGGCATTCCGCCTGGGCTTCCACAGACAGCGGCAGATGCACCGCCATCTGGTCCCCGTCGAAGTCGGCGTTGAACGCGGTGCACACCAGCGGGTGCAGCTTAATGGCCTTGCCTTCCACCAGAATCGGCTCGAAGGCCT
>CAYOWU010000110.1:0-6950 GCA_964407765.1 uncultured Lachnospiraceae bacterium | reverse complement strand
AATCAAATAAATTTCCTGATGATGGAACAGGAACAAATTTACTCGTCAGAGCTGACAAAGTACCATATCACCTGTACTTATGACTGCCTCTCTGATATAATGGTAGATAGCAGGAAGACGGTGTTTTTTATGATGACAAAAAAGATAGATAAGAAGAGGGATCAGATGATGGTCTTCTGTATGGACGATATGGTCCCCCAAGCTCATCTTCTCCGGCTGATCGACCGAGCCATCGACTGGAGCTTCATCTATGACCTCGTGGAACGGACGGTCGAGCATAGATCCGGTCATGCTGATCAAGATCCCGGTCATCCAATACCTCTATAGCATCCGGAGCATGCGCCAGACCATCCGTGAGATCGAGGTGAACGTCGCCTACCGCTGGTTCCTGGGGCTGGACATGATGGATCCAGTCCCGCATTTTTCTACTTTCGGAAAGAACTACACCCGCCGTTTCAAGGATACGGACCTCTTCGGACAGATCTTCTCTCATATCCTGGAGCAATGTATGGATGCGGGCCTGGTAGATGCTAGCCATATCTTTGTATACGCCACCCATGTGAAAACCTGCGCGAACAGTAAGAAGACTCAGGAACAGGCAGCGCATGATGAGGCCTATGGTATGAGGATGAGCTGAAAAAGGAGATCGCGCAAGACCGGGAACGCTATGGGAAAGAGCCGTTAAAAGATAGAGACCGCGATGACCCACCATCAAGCGGGAGTGCCGATGGGGATGGGAAACAGACCCGTAAGCGCAGCGCGACTGACCCGGAGAGCGGTTTTTTCCGGAAAGAGGAACATAAACGCGTCTTCGCATATTCTGTGCAGGCTGCCTGTGACAAGAACGGATGGATCATGGTGTATACCGTCCATCCCGAAAACGAGCATGACAGCCGCGGGGTCCACTGCGCCCACTGCCTGAGCCTTGGGAGCTGCACTCATAGCAAGAACCATGTCAAGACAGTCACCAGATATGTATGGGAAGAGTATATGGAGATGGTGGAGGACATCCGCCATACCCGTGGGAACAGGGAGATCTATGCCCGGAGGAAGGAGACGATCGAGAGGATCTTCGGGACTGTGAAAGAACAGCATGGATTCCGTTATACACAATACATAGGGAGAGTGCGGATGGAGATGAAGGCCGGGCTCACTTTCGCATGCATGAACTTAAAGAAGCTGACGAGGATCCTTGCTGGGAAAGGGAAAGGGGGATCACCGTTCCAGGATCCTCCTCATACTTTGAAGAAGATATATCTCAAGATAAAAGAGAGACGCCGGAGCCTGACTCCGGCATCTCTCTTTGTTTACAGTCTGCAGCTCCTCATTCCAAGGGAGCTGGTTCTTTTGGCATTTTTTCCAGAAGCCGTAGTTTCGCTTTTAAGATTCTGGCCACGGAATCATCGATTCTGCTCTGGGGAATGGAACCGGTATTTACGGCGCTTAGCACAGCCTGGTAAGCGCTGGCGAAATCCGACGGCATCAAAACAATGTCTGTTCCCGACTGGATGGTTTTTTTAGCCGCGTCGCCGGGGGAATAGAGCTGGTCGATGGCTCCCATATTCATGGCGTCTGTGATAATAAGGCCGTCATAGCCCATTTCATTTCGCAGTTTTTCCGTAATCATCCGGAAAGACATGGAAGAGGGCGTATCGTCGCCGATTACGCTGGGCATAGATATATGGCCGACCATGATAAAGTCCACGCCTTCCTCAATGCCCTTTTGGAAGGGGATCAGTTCCGCGTTTTGAAGTTCTTCCCAGCTCTTTGAGATGGTGACGGCTCCGGCGTGGCTGTCGCCCTCGGTGGCGCCGTGTCCAGGGAAATGCTTGAACGTGCCGAGCACGTTGTTTTCCCGCAGGCCCTGAAAAACGGCGGAAGCCATGTCAGCCACCAGCTGAGGGTCGCTGCCGAAGGAGCGGTAGCGAACTACGTCGTTGTCCGGATTCGTCAGCACGTCGGCTACCGGGGCGAAGTCCACATTGAACCCCAAATCCCATAGATAGCGGCCTATTTCCTGGCCGACGGCATAGGCTTCATTCACATCGCCGGAGCTTCCCACATCCGACATGTTTCCGATGTAATTCAGATTGAAATTGGGATTGCCGTTTAACCGGGACACGGTTCCGCCTTCTTCGTCTACGCAGGTGAACATGGGAAGCCCCCCGGTGCGTTCCTTACTGTACTGCTGCACAGTGTGCAGCATTTCCCTTACCTGATCCGGGGTCTGCAGGTTCTGCGACAGGTAGACAAAGCCGCCCAGGGGCGTTTGGTCGATGGCCGCTTTGGTCTGTTCGCCGGCCATGGTCACCACGCCGGAGTCGGTGACGGATTCCGGCGTGACAATGAACATCTGCGCGACTTTATCCGCAAGATCCATGTTTTCCAGATAATAGGCGACCTGTTCGTCCAGATCTTTTCCGGCCAGGGAAGGCTCCAGCGTGGCCTCAGGCTCCACTGGCGTGGGAGTCTCAGAGGCGCTGTCTTCGTCCGGGGCGGGAGTGTTTGGGGTCTTGGCGGGGTTTTCCAGTTTTTTTTCATTTTCTGACGGAGTCTGCGCCTGGGTGTTTGATTCGGGTCCATCTTCCGGGGTGATGATCGCAACCAGGTCCGCGTCCTCATCTTTGGAAGCGTCTTTGGCTTTTTTCTCGGAACCGGAACTGCATCCCCAGCAGAGGAATAACGCGCACAGGCACAGGATTACCGATAAGATTTTTTTTGTTTTCATAGGAACAATCAAACCAGCCTTTCTGAAAAAATAGGGACGATCCGATTATAGGTAGTTTTGCTGGCATTTCACGCAGCCGGAATCTCTGCTGCAGTGAAAATGCAGAATTACGTCGTCCACCCGGGTGCAGGTGGCTTTTTTGTATAAAATCGTATGGGTGGCTTCGGTGGAGTCGTTGGGGCACCTATATTTGTAAGTGCAGGTGTATTGGTTTTCATCGTCTACGGGGATATTTCTTAATTCCATGGATTTCCACCTCCGGTATGGTCTGTGTGCAGCAGTTCTTCTGCTTTTTCGCTTAACGGCTTGCCCAGGTAATCCTGGTAGAGACGTTGCACGTCCTGGTTTTCGTGGCTGAAGCGGACGGGCATGTTTTTGTCCAGTCTGTATAAAATGTCCGCCCGGTCTTTGGCTCGGTTTTTGTCGTCGCAGTGGATGGGCTGTCCGCCTCCGCCTGCGCAGCCGCCGGGACAGGCCATCACTTCCACGAAATCGTAATGCGCTTCCCCTCTGAGAATCGCCTCGCAGAGTTTTCGGGCGTTGCCCAGTCCGCTGGTGACTGCCGCGCGTACGGTTGTGCCGTCTATGTCAAATTCCGCTTCCCGCCAAGGCCGGTTTTCTGCGGCGCGGGGGGCGCGTACGGTCTGAAAAGCGTCCGGGTCTGGATTCTTCCCGGTGGCCAGATAGTATGCGCTTCGCAGTGCGGCTTCCATTACGCCGCCGGTGGCTCCGAAGATGACGCCGGCGCCGGTGTAGTCTTTTAACAGGTTGTCAAACGGAATTTCCTCTGTGTCTTTTGCGTGGACGCGGACGGTTTTCAGAAGCTGGAGCGCTTCCCGTGTGGTCAGGGAGCCGTCGATGTCCCGGATGCCGTCTCTTTCCATGGCCGGAAGTTGGCATTCACCTTTTTTCGCCACGCAGGGCATGATGGAAATGCAGCGGATTTTCTCCGGGTCAATGCCCTGTTTTTCTGCAAAATAACTCTTTACGACGGCCCCGAACATCTGCTGAGGGCTTTTGGCTGTGGAGAGCTGGCCCACAAGCTGGGGGAACTGGCTTTTTACGAAGCGCACCCATCCGGGGCAGCAGCTGGTGAAAAGCGGGTATCGCTCTAATTCGCCGCCGGTTTTCTTTTCCAGAAATTCGGAGCCTTCCTCCATGATGGTCAGGTCGGCGGAAAAACTGGTGTCGAACACATAGTCGAATCCGGCCTGCTTTAAGGCCCCGGCCAGACGGCTGACGGTAGCGGAGTCTTCCGGGATTCCCAGATGTTCCGCCCAGGCGGTGCGCACGGCGGGCGCGATGTGGGCCACGGTCACGAGGTCGGGATCGTCCAGCAAAGCGAGGACTTTATCCACGTCGTTTCTTTCCCGCAGGGCGCCCACCGGACAGTGGACGATGCACTGGCCGCACTGGCTGCAGTCGCTCTGGGAGATGGATAGGCCCTGGGAAACGTCCACGCGGGTGCGGCTGCCGGTTCCGGCCAGGTCCCATATGCCGAGGCTCTGGATTTTGTCGCACACCTGGATGCAGCGCATGCATTTCACGCATTTTCCCGCGTCGCGGATCAGCGGGAAGTCTTTTTCCCAACGGGCCGCTTTTCCGGCGGGAAGCTCCTTGCAAAAGCTGTTTTCTGGTAAATTAAAATCGTTGGCCAGTTTCTGGAGCTGGCAGTTTCCACTGCGTGTGCAGGCGGTGCACTGGCCGTCGTGCTGGCTCATGATCAGTTCCAGGTTCGTCCTGCAGGCGTTTCGCACGCGCGGGCTGTTTGTAGTGATCTTCATGCCTTCCTGAACAACGTTGTCGCAGGCGGGAACCAGCTTTTCTTCGCCTTCCACTTCCACACAGCACAGCCGACAGGCGCCGATTTCGTTGATTTCTTTCAGATAGCAGAGGTGCGGAATGTCGATGCCCGCTGTTTTGGCGGCTTCCATGACGGTGCTGTTTTTGGGGGCCGTTATCGGAATGTCGTTGATTGTAATATTTACCACTGGATGTTCCTCCCTCCTTTAAGTATGCCGTATCCGAAGTGGTCGCACCGCAGGCATCTGGAACATTCCTGTTCCATTTCCTGGCTGCTCATGCCGATGCTGACCAGATCGAAGTCGCCCTGGATGGATTCGATGCTGCGTCCGGCCAGGTTGACGCGCCCGCAGGGCGGCGTGTTGGTGTGCTGGGGGGCCGGGACTTCCACGTCGGACTTTATGGCGTGGCAATAGCCTAGGAACTGGTCGATGTTGTCGGCGGCCACTTTTCCGGCGGCCACGGCGCGGATGACGGTGGCGGGGCCGGAGACTGCGTCGCCGCCGGCGAATACGTTTCCGCTTCCGCTTACGAAGCTGGTCTGCTCGGCCTGGATGGCGCCCCGTTTGGCGCGGATGCCGCTTTCCTCAAAAGGCTTTAAGTGCACGGCTTGTCCGATGGCTATAATAATGTAGTCGCAGGGGATCTCTACCAGGGCTTTTTCGGCTTTGCGGATGGACGGCCGTCCGTCTGCGCCGATCTGGCTGATAATCTGCGGCTGCGCCCAGAGGGCTTTTACCCGGCCCTGTTCGTCGGCCTCAATCCGTTCCGGCGCGTGAAGGGGCAGAATCTCCGCGCCTTCCATCTGCGCTTCCTGGATTTCTTCCGGCAGGGCGGTCATGTCGTCCACCCGGCGGCGGTACACACAGGTCACGCGGCTGGCTCCCAGACGCAGGCTGGTGCGGGTGGCGTCCATGGCCACGTTTCCGCCGCCGATGACGCAGACGCGCTTATTTTCCAGGTTGGGAATGCGGCCTTCCCCGATGTTGCGCAGCATTTCCACGGCGCTGATGACCTGGTCGCTGTCTTCGCCTTCGATGCCGAGCTTTTTGTCGGCATGGGCGCCGATGGATATGTATACGGCGTCATACTGCTTTTTCAGCTCTTCCAGGGAAATGTCCCCGCCGATGTCCGTATCCGTCACCGCTTCTACGCCGGCGTTTAAAATGTACTGGATATCCGCGTCCAAAACGTCCTGGGGCAACCGGTAATCGGGAATTCCGTAGCGGAGCATGCCGCCCAGCTTGGGACGCTGTTCGTAGACCACGGTTTTGTGGCCCATCAGCGTGAGGAAATACGCTGTGGTCAGGCCGCCCGGGCCGCCGCCTACAATGGCCACCTTCTTGCCGGTGGGCGCCTCGCATGCGGGCGCGTCTATGGCGCCCGCGTGGTCCGCCGCGTAGCGTTTGATGCCGCAGATGTTCACCGCGTCGTCCAGCATCCGCCGGCGGCAGTGATCTTCACAGGGATGCTCGCAGACGTAGCCGCACACGGACGGGAAGGGATTGTCCTTGCGAATCAGGCGGATGGCGTCCTCGCACCTTCCGGCCTTCACCAGCGCGATGTAGCCGGGCACGTCCACATGGGCCGGACACATGGCAGTGCAGGGGACGGCATGCTTTAAGCCGTACATGCAGCGCTCGTCCTGGATGTGGCTTGCGTAATCGGCGCGAAAATTCGTCACGCTGTTTAAGGCCATCTTGGCGGCCTCGTAGCCGATGGCGCAGTCGGCGGTGTCGATGATGGTTCTTGCGGTGCGCTCAATCTCTTCAATAATATGTATTTCGGCGTCGCCGTCCAGCACAGACTCCAGCATATGGGCCAGCTGCCCCAGTCCCACTCGGCAGGGCGTGCATTTTCCGCAGCTCTGGGCGTGGCACATGCGGATTACGTTCAATGTAACGTCCACCGGACACAGGCCCATGGGGCTTACGCGGATGCGGCGGCTGATGTCGGCGCACAATTCCTGAAATGCGCGCTGCTCCTGTCCGGGCGTCTCTATTTTTAACCGTTCCAAAATTGAAACCTCCATTTCTAAATATGCGCGTTGAAATAGTATTCGAGAATAAGTATAGTTGAAATGGTTTGGGAATGTCAATATATTTTCGCCATCATCCACGGCAAACGCATGAATGAATTATTTATGAACATATGACAAAGGAACGCTGTCAGGCAGTTGGAGGGCAGCCGTTCTTAGTAGCATATGCCTTCTGGCGCTCCAATATGCATTTTGAAAAAAGAATTAAAAAAAGTAGTTGACATTTCGTTTTCTCTATAATATAATAATCCTTGCGTTGGACATGAAACATTATCCGTGCGCAGCTTAGACGGCGAATATGTCCTCGTTGCGGGGTGTGGCTCAGTTTGGCTAGAGCGCCTGGTTTGGGACCAGGAGGCCGCAGGTTCGAATCCTGTCACC
>CAYOWU010000109.1:4624-6957 GCA_964407765.1 uncultured Lachnospiraceae bacterium | reverse complement strand
TTTTTTGCCGGAATAGCTCAATTGGTAGAGCAACTGACTTGTAATCAGTAGGTTGTGGGTTCAAGTCCTATTTCCGGCACCACTTGAAATTAAAGGGTAAACGCCCTTTTTTATTTTTTTTTAAAATTGCAAATCAGTGCAAAACCTGTGCAAATCAGTGCAAATGTAATTAAACATATTTGTATTATTTTAAGTCTAATTAGGATTAATTTAATTATTTTACCTCGTTTTTACCTCGTAAAATCTTTATATTCAACATTATACATGGTATAATGATTATGTAAGCATAGTTGCTTAATATTATTTAGGAGGAAAGAAAATGACAAA
Organism: uncultured Lachnospiraceae bacterium; assembly: GCA_964407765.1. Classification (GTDB taxonomy): domain Bacteria; phylum Bacillota; class Clostridia; order Lachnospirales; family Lachnospiraceae; genus MGBC164599. The sequence goes on along the minus strand of CAYOWU010000109.1, from coordinate 6,630 downwards.
AGCAGATTTAGTAAATTATATTGCTGAAGAAACAGGATTAACAAAAGCAGATGCTACTAGAGCATTAGATGCTACTATGAGCGGAATCGTAAAAGGATTAAAATCAGAAGGGAAAGTTGCTTTAACCGGTTTCTGTACTTTTGCTACTCAACATAAAGCAGCAAGAACTGGTCGTAATCCTAGAACTGGGGAAGCTGTTAATATTCCAGCAAGAACTGCTGTAAATATTAAAGCAGGATCTAAATTAAAAGACGCCCTTAATTAGTGGGTTTGTAAAGGCAACGAAAGTTGTCTTTATTATTTGACAAATTTAATAAAATAGGTTAAAATAAGCAACAATTTTAGGGGTGAGTTTATGTACGATTTAAGAAATAATCTTCCAATGTTATATGATTTCTATATAGTGGCTAAAGCGGGTAGTTATTCTAAGGCGGCTGAAGACAATTATGTTTCTCAACCAAACTTAAGTAGAAATATAAAAAAATTGGAAGAAACACTAGGACTTGAATTGATTATTCGTAACAATAAAGGTATAACTTTAACTAGTGATGGTATAGAACTTTTTAAAACTTTAGATGATATGTTTGCTAATGTTAAAAAATATAATGTAGGAAATGATGATATTACTGGTACAATTGCAATTGGTACTACTAGGAATATAGCGGATAATAAATTGTCTCAATATTTATTATTATTTAATAAAATGTATCCTGATGTGAAAGTAAAAGTTTTTATTGATAGTGCATCTAATTTAAATGATTTTTTAGTACAACATAAAATAGATGTATTAATTGATTATTTACCTAATATAAATTTTTCGGAAAATTTGAATGTAGAAATCAAAGCAATTGATAAATTTAATACATGTTTTGCTTGCTCTAAGGAGTTTTATGAACAGATAGGTAAGGATATAAAAGATTTATCAGAATTAAGTAATTATAAACTTATAATACCTGGTAGCTCACGAAGAAAACAAATGCTAGATATGTTATTACAATCAAATAATATAGAACTTACTCCAGTTATGGAAATGCCGGATTCTAAATTAATGGCTGATTTAGTTAAAGATAATGATTATATAGGATATTTTATTGATAATGAAGCAGATAATTATGATCTTGCAAAATTAAATTTAGACGTTCAATTACCAGTTAATCCTATTGGTTTAATATATCGAAAGAATACAATGAATATAATTACTAAAAACTTTGTTAAAATGGTTCTAGATAATTGCTAGAACCGTTTTTTTGTGCCATACAAAAACGTATAATAGCATTAACATTTGATATTGTACTTTAATAAAAATAAAATTTATAATAATGTCAGATGGAGGAATTTGATATGGCAAATAAAAACGTGGCATTAATAGGGTTAGGTCCTCATGCAAAAAGAATTTATTTGAATTATTTTAAAAAGCATAAAGTAAATTTGGCTTTAGTTGTTGATCTTGAATCTGAGGAAAACAACATAAAAGATTATTTATATGAAAACGGGTTTAAAAATACAAAGGTATTTACTGTACCTGATAAGTTTAAGGATAATAAGCATTTACCAAATCGAATAGCCGATAACTTATATGCTGTTTGTAAAACTTTAGAGATAACCCATATTTTTATTTCGACTGAACCAAAGGCACATTATCAATATTTAGAGTTTGCATTAAAAAATAATATTAATGTTTTAACTGATAAACCTATTACGGTTAATAAAAATATGACAAGTGCTAGAAGCATAAGTGAAACTAGAAAACAGTATTATGAAATATTAAAATTGGCTGAAAATTCTAAAGCAATGTGTAAGGTGATGTGCCAAAGGCAATATCATAAGGGATATGAATATATTAAAAAATTACTTGATGATATAGTAAAAAAATATAAAATACCTATAACTTTTATTGATATATATCATTGTGATGGTAACTGGGAGATGCCTCATGATTTATTAAAAGAAAACCACCCTTATAAATATGGATATGGTAAATTATTTCATAGCGGATATCATTTTAT
>CAYOWU010000109.1:0-4614 GCA_964407765.1 uncultured Lachnospiraceae bacterium | reverse complement strand
TAAGTGATTTAATTAAGATTAATAATAACAACCTTGTTGGCAAAAAAAGAATAACTAAAGGGGAAGTTAAAAGTGATTGTTTTACTCCTAATGATGAACTAGCGGTAGTTAATATTGAAGATTATAAAAGGTTGTTTAAAGGACAAAACATACCTGAATATTATGAAAAAAATCCAAATCCTAAATTTAATAAATTCGGGGAAAAAAATTATTATGGTTCATTAGAATTTAAAAATTCTAGTAATCAATTGCTAACATATGCTAATCTAAATTTATTACATTATGGTTTTTCAAGAAGAGGATGGATCGAATCTAAAGATTACTATAAGAGTAATGGCCGTATTAGACATGAAAGTATTAATATTCAAGTTGGTACTTTAATGAATGTACAAGTACATTCATACCAGTCAAAAGAAATTAAGGATAGACTAGATTGCACTTCTGAGGAAAAAGTTGGAGGTTTAGAACACTTTGATATTGATATTTATAGAAATACGGATATTATTGGAGGTAAACCTTTTGAAAGAATAAAATTAGGAGATTTATATTCTGAAAAAGAAAAAAAAGATATTCTAGGATATAATGAATTATCTAGAGAGGTTTATATAAGTAATTTCTTAAGAGGAAAGTGTAAAAAGGGAGATATAAGAGATCAAGCTTTAGCTATTGAAATTTTATATAGTTGTGCATTAGGAATTAAAAATCATTATGAACACAAAGATGAACCCGAAAAAATTAATGTAACGGGTAAATATATAAATCCAATAAATTTAAATTCTTTGAAAAAATATTCTTATACGGAGGATTTAGATATTAAAAGAACTAATCTTAATTATTTTAAAATGGAAAAAGCTAATTTAGAATATTCAACATTAATAAATTATTTAATAGATAAAGAAAAATTTGAAGTTTATTTATCTATTTCCAATCAAAAAACGGCAGTTGGTTCTTTATTGTATAAAACATTTAAAAACAAATTATCTGCCAATATATATTGTTATTTATTAAGGGTATTAATAAATAATTGCGATATGAAAACGATCTATAAATTTTTAGAATTTTCAAATAACCATTAAAACTATATGGTTATTTGTTATGTTGAATGTGCCTTAGTAGTTGATAAAGTCTTTGTTGATGAATTATTATTTATACCTAAAAATGCCTAATAACAAATTGGGTGTTTTTTCTAGTTGATGTAATATGTAAAGTAAACTGGCAAATTATTTCAAATAAATAGGAAATGTGTTATAATTATTGATAATAGGAGTGATAATTGTGAAAGCAATTTATTTGATAAGACATTCAATGACAGGAACAAATATAGAAAATTATAAAAATTTTAGAGAAGTTCCTTGGAAAGAATATAATGCTAATATGATTTTATCAGTAGAAGGCGAAGAAAAAGCAAAAAAACTTTGTGATGTAAAAGAGCTAGACAATATTGAAGAAATATATGCAAGTTCAACCGCGAGAGCTATTGCTACTGCAAAATATTTAGCAGACAAGAAAAATCTTTCTATAAAATTAGATAAAAGAATTAATGAAATAGATTTTGATGTAGAATATTATAGAGAAATGCCAGATGATTTTAATAAGCAAATGTTTGGCAACAAAAATTTAAAACTAAATACTCATGAATCATTTAATGATATGGATAAAAGAGTACAAAATTTCATTAATGAATTATTAGATAGTGAAAAAGAAAGTGCTGCAGTAGTAATTCATGGAATAATATTACTATCATATCTAGGAAGCATTGCAACTCAAACATTCGATGGGAAAAAATTCAATATTACTTTTAATGGAAAAGAAATATTAAATGGAACACCATCAGCGCCCGATATTTACAAAATAACTTATGAAAATAAAAAAGTAATCGATATAGAAAGAATTAATTTAGAAAATAAGGAAGAGAGTGATATATAATGAGTAAAATGAATGAATTAGATTATGCAAATTTAACTCATGAACAATGGGATAAATTATTTGCACAAATGAATGCTGAACAGATACAAGAGATGTTAATGGATAAAAATATAATTTCTATTTTAATTAATGAAGATGTATCTAAAAGTTATCCGTCAATTACCAGTTTATTTGAAAGAGCGAAGCAATTGCATGTTAATGATAGTCATAGTTATGAATTATTTACAAATGGGTATGTTGCGGAACTTTTAGATAAGAGATTAAGTGAAAAAAATGCCTATGGTAAATGGGATTATGAAGAAAAAAAGTATGAACTTTTATGTAATTTACCAGAAAATATTAAATGGATATTGGGCACACCTAAGTATGTTGATATTTTTTCAAAGGTAAGCAACTATACTGCGACTTCAGTTAGCCGTTTAGCATCACAACCAGCTAAATGTGGGATGTATGCTTTGTTATCAGATACTAAACAAAAATTAACTCAAGATATAACTGAATCAGAAATAGCTTTGGAAAATTTAAAATCAAGTTTAGCAGGTGAAAAAGCTGATGAATTAGCTGATAAACTTACTGATACAATTAATGAGAAAAAAAGAAGATTAACTACTATTAATGAAAATATGGAAGAGCTTCCGAAAGAGGTAAAATCTGAATTAGATAAATACGGGAAGTTAAATCATGAAGAATGGGATAGGTTATTTGAGCAAATGAATGAGGAGGAAGTTAAAGAAGCGTTAATGAATAGTGCTATGATTGTGTCTTTAATTAATGAAGATGTGACAAAAACTTATCCATCAATAAATGGATTAATTAATAGGGCACATGATTTAGGTATTAAAGATGAAAAATACTTTGAATTATTTACGAGCGGATATGTCGCAGAACTTCTTAATAAAAGGTTAAGTGATGAGAAACTTGAAGATCCAATATTATATGAGCAAAAAAAAGTAGAACTTTTAAATAACTTATCCGTAAATGTAAAAACGGAAATTGCAGTAGAATCAAGTGCTATTAATAATCAGCATCAACAGACATCTATACTTGATTTGGCACAAAAAGAAAAAATCGCTATGCAGGCAAAACAAGCTCTATCTCAAATTACAAGAACAGACTTTATTAATGAGCATAGATATGATGAAAAATCTATTGATGAATTAAATAAAGATTTATTTGCATTACAACAAGAAATATATGGATTATCTGATGATATGGCATTAGCTATGGCAAAAAGTTGTGATAGAGTTAAATTAGAAGAGGAAAGAAAAAATGCATATACAAATACAAAATTTGAAAAAGAACCTTATCATAGAGACCAATATGTAGATTTGTTTGATTATTTAAATTCTCAAATATCAAAAGAAGCCGAAAATATTTTATTAGATGATGATATGGAGCAGAAATTAGATGTAGAAGAATCCAAAAAAGAAAATGTCGTTAAACTTGCAGAAGGTCTTGCAAATGGTACTATAACAGCACGAGCTGAAGAAAATTTAGACTTTAAAGAAGAAATTGTTCCTATGGATGAAGCAACTAGAGTAAAAAATCTTTCAGAGGAACTTGAGAAAACTGATGGAAAACAATATGGCTATTTAACAAAAGATCAAGTAGATGAAATAATTAAGAAGAAAAATTCAGAATATTCGCCTAAGACCCAAGAATTATTAGAAGAAAGTCAAGAAATATTAAATCAACCTGAACTTTCACCAGATTATTCGATTGACCAAAATTTAGAAGGCTATACTAAATTAGAACAAGAAATCAATAATAATCCTAATTTAAGTGAGGAACAAAAACAAGCAATGAGAAATAGTTTATGGACTGATTTTGATAATTATGTAGAACACAATCCTGAACAAAACAAATCTAGATAAAACACTTCAAAATGAAGTGTTTTACTTTATTCTGACATATTATTAACAAATTATCAAAAGGCTGTTAATTTGACATATAGTTAATTTTTAGAGTATAATGTCAGTATTGTTTAAATATTTTGCATTTTTTCTTGCTAGAATTGTTCTAAGGAGGGGAAATTCATGACTGAAAAGTTAGTAAAAGACATTTGTTTATATATTGATGATAATATAAATGATAGCTTGACTATTGATGATATTGCTTTAGAATTTCACTTTAATAAGTTTCATTTAATGCGTAAATTTAAAGAAAATACCGGTTTAACTATTAATCAATATATAAATAATAGGAAAATTCAAAATAGTATGCATGCACTTACATATACCGATGATTCCATGCTTAAAGTTGCTCTTAATAACGGATTTAATTCTTTAGAATATTTTTCTGAGCAATTTACTAAAATTGTTGGGTTAAGTCCATCTAAATTTAGAAATTTTTCTTTAGTTCATGAGTTTCCATCTTTTGAGCAAGGGGGAGAAGATATGGATAAATTACAGCAGATTCAGGCTGATTTAGCTGAACTTAAGGAACTAAAAGAAATGATTAATGGAATGCAGAATCAAACTACTAATGAAAATACTAAGAGCAATGAACCTGCAAAAGTTTTAGTTAAAAAAATTAATAAAAAAGTCGCATAATATTTTATTAAAAAGGCATTATAGTTTAAATATTTTAAAAAAGAGTCAGTATAATTTAGTTATACTGACTTTTTATGGGGGTGAATGACTATGAATGATTATGAAGAAATGTTTAGGGAAATTGATGAAAGAATAC
>CAYOWU010000108.1:0-7070 GCA_964407765.1 uncultured Lachnospiraceae bacterium | reverse complement strand
TTTTATTGCCTGCATCCTTGTTTGGTTACTTTGATGGTTTTCAAACACGCTCTAGGCCTGTGTTTCTTGAAAGCGGTTTCGTAATTGCCTAATCTTGAGATATATTTTCACGAATAGTTTGGGAATGTTCCTGGGACGGCAGTCCTCCTTTTCTCACCTGGCAAGAATTAAGTGCTTTGTCTGCATCCCGGAATTCTTTTCGGCAAGGCAATTATTGTGTTTTCGCCATTATCTCCATAAATTTTAAAGAATTGAAAAAAATGACTTGAAATATACGGAATAATGGGTTATACTAAACATTGCTGTGGCATTGATAGCTGTGAAGCGCGAGGTTGCTGCTTAATTTGGAGAGCAGGTTTTTCCGTGGAGCGAATGTCATGTTAAGGCGCATAAGGCGCCTGGATAAACTGGCGACAAGTCACTGTACAATTAAGAGAGGACAGCACGGCGCGGGAGAGCGCAGGCTGTCTGTGGTTCCATTTTGAGAGGATGGGAGCGTGTGGAGTTCGTTGGGACACACACGGAGATGTGTACAGTCACCGCTTGTCGTACTGAAGTGAAAAGTGCGAAAAGGAGGCGGCTTTTTTTATGGCAAATCAGGTAATGAGAATTACATTAAAGGCATACGACCACCAGCTGGTGGACGCGTCTGCGAGCAAGATTATTGAAACGGTGAAAAAGAATGGGGCGAAGGTGAGCGGTCCGGTGCCGCTGCCCACGAAGAAGGAAGTTGTGACAATCCTGCGGGCGGTGCACAAATACAAAGATTCCCGGGAGCAGTTCGAGCAGAGAACCCACAAGAGACTGATCGACATCCTGACGCCAACCCAGAAGACCGTGGACGCGCTTTCCAGGCTGGAGATGCCTGCAGGCGTTCATATAGATATCAAAATGAAAAAGAAATAGGAAGCAATAACTATATGATTGCCATTTTTGGCAATCCGCTATAAGGAGGAAAATAGAAAATATGAAAAAAGCGATATTGGCTACAAAAGTGGGCATGACCCAGATTTTTGACGAAAACGGAATCCTGACTCCGGTGACGGTTCTTCAGGCGGGTCCCTGCGTGGTAACCCAGGTGAAGACCGAGGAAAACGACGGATACAGCGCCGTGCAGGTTGGGTACATGGATAAACGCGAAAAGCTTGTGAACAAGCCGATGAAAGGCCAGTTTGACAAAGCGGGCGTTTCTTATAAAAGATTTTTAAGAGAGTTTAAGTTCGAGAACGCGTCGGAATACGAAGTGGGCCAGGAAATCAAAGCGGACATTTTCCAGGCGGGCGATCACATCGATGCGACGGCGATTTCAAAAGGTAAAGGCTTCCAGGGCGCCATTAAGAGACATGGACAGTCCAGAGGACCGATGAGCCATGGTTCCAAATATCACCGTCACGCAGGCTCCAACGGCGCGGCCTCCGATCCCAGCAAGGTATTTAAGGGTAAGAAAATGCCCGGCCAGATGGGTAACAAGAGAGTGACGATCCAGAATCTGGAGATCGTGCAGGTGGACACAGAGAACAATCTGCTGTTGGTCAAAGGCGCTGTTCCGGGACCAAGGAAATCCATGGTTACGATTAAAGAGACAGTGAAAACCTTGATTTAAGGAAGAAAGGAGGAACACACAGATGGCAACTGTATCTGTTTATAATATGGAAGGCAACGAAGTTGGCACAATAGAGCTGAATGACGCCGTGTTTGGCGTGGAAGTGAATGAACATCTGGTTCATCAGGCTGTTGTGCGTCACCTGGCAAACAAGCGCCAGGGAACACAGAAGGCGAAAACACGTTCCGAGGTGCGGGGCGGCGGAAGAAAGCCATGGAGGCAGAAAGGCACTGGCCATGCGCGCCAGGGTTCCATCCGGGCTCCCCAGTGGACAGGCGGCGGCGTTGTATTCGCTCCTACGCCCAGAGATTACTCCAAAAAGATGAACAAAAAAGAGAAGAGGGCAGCCATGAAGTCAGCCCTTACATCTAGGGTGGAGGCGCAGAAGCTGATTGTTCTGGACAGCCTGAAATTAGACCAAATCAAAACAAAAGAAATGCAAAGAGTATTGGATAACCTTAAAATAAAGAAAGCGTTGGTGGTAATGACGGAGATGGACGAAAACGTAGTTCTTTCCGCAAGGAACATTCCGGATGTGGCAACCATCGGAGCGCAGATGATGAGCGTATATGATGTGATGAAATACAGTACAGTCATCCTGACAAAAGACGCTGTGGCTTTACTCGAGGAGGTGTATGCATAATGGCGAATATTCAATATTACGACGTTATTTTAAAGCCGGTGATCACAGAGAGAAGCATGAATGCCATGGGTGAGAAAAAATATACCTTTTTGGTTCATCCGGAAGCGAATAAGTCTATGATCAAAGAGGCCGTTGAAAAAATGTTTGAGGGCACAAAGGTAAAAAGCGTGAACACCATGAACCAGCAGGGCAAAAAGAAAAGACGGGGAATGGTATACGGCAGGACGGCCAAGACAAAGAAAGCAATCGTGGCTTTGACGGAAGACAGCAAAGATATTGAAATCTTTGAAGGCTTATAAGCCGGAAATTTGAAAGGAGAAACACAATGGGAATCAAATCTTATAAACCATATACCCCTTCCAGAAGACATATGACCGGTTCTGATTTCTCTGAGATCACAAAGACAAAGCCTGAGAAATCACTGACCGTGTCTCTGAAAAAGCATGCAGGGCGCAATAACCAGGGGAAAATTACCTGCAGACACCGCGGAGGCGGAAGCAGGAGAAAATACAGACTGATCGATTTCAAGAGGAGAAAAGACGATATTCCGGCAACCGTAAAGAGCATTGAGTATGATCCGAACAGATCCGCAAACATTGCTCTGGTCAGCTACGCGGACGGAGCAAAAGCGTATATCATTGCGGCGGAAGGCATGAAAGTGGGACAGAAAGTCATGAACGGCGAGCACGCGGAGGTTCGCGTGGGAAACTGCCTGCCGATGTCCTCCATTCCGGTAGGTACGCTGATTCACAACGTGGAGCTGTATCCGGGCAGAGGCGGCCAGCTGGTTCGTTCCGCGGGAAACAGCGCGCAGCTGATGGCGAAAGAAGGAAAATACGCCACAGTGCGTCTTCCATCCGGTGAAATGCGCATGGTTCCGATCAATTGCCGCGCAACCATCGGCGTGGTTGGAAACGGTGATCACAACCTGATCAACATTGGTAAAGCCGGACGCAAACGTCATATGGGAATCCGTCCAACCGTTCGTGGTTCCGCCATGAACCCCAACGACCATCCGCACGGCGGTGGTGAAGGCAAGACCGGAATCGGCCGTCCAGGACCATGCACGCCATGGGGCAAACCTGCGCTGGGCTTGAAAACAAGGAAGAAGAACAAGCAGTCCAATAAGTACATCGTACGTAGAAGAGATGGAAAGGCATTAGCGAAATAAAGGAGGTTAGAGCATGGCTCGTTCACTGAAAAAAGGACCGTTTGCAGATAAGAGTTTGTTGAAAAAGGTAGACGCTTTAAACGCTGCTAACGAGAAGACAGTTATAAAAACATGGTCACGCCGTTCTACGATTTTCCCTTCATTTGTGGGACATACATTTGCAGTGCATGACGGAAGAAAGCATGTGCCTGTATATGTGACGGAAGACATGGTAGGACATAAATTGGGAGAGTTTGTTGCCACCAGGACATACCGGGGACATGGCAAAGATGAGAAAAAATCAGGAGTGCGCCGGTAATCGTAAACCGGCGCGAGAAGCGAAAGGAGGATTCTTAATCCATGGCAAAAGGACATAGATCCCAAATTAAAAGAGCAAGAAATGAGAACAATAGAGAAACAAGACCGCATGCAAAATTATCCTATGCGCGGGTATCCGTGACAAAAGCTTGTTTTGTGCTGGACGCCATTCGCGGAAAAGATGTGCAGACAGCGCTCGGCATCCTGACCTACAGCCCCAGATATGCATCCAGTTTGGTGAAAAAGCTGCTGGAGTCTGCGATTGCGAATGCAGAGAACAATCATGGGATGAGCGCGGACAACTTGATTGTCGCCAAATGTTTTGCGAACAAAGGACCGACCATGAAGCGCATTAAACCCAGAGCGCAGGGCAGGGCGTATCGGATTGAGAAGAGGACGAGTCATATCACCATCATATTGGATGAAAAATAAGGAGGGAAAAGATGGGACAGAAAGTTAATCCACATGGCCTTCGCGTGGGAATCATCAAAGGTTGGGATTCCAAATGGTATGCGGAAAATGATTTTGCAGATTATCTGATCGAGGATTACAATATCCGTAAATTCTTAAAAAAGAAATTATATACAGCAGGCATTTCAAAAATAGAGATCGAGAGAGCTTCCGATCGTGTGAAGATCATTATTTACACAGCGAAGCCTGGAATCGTAATCGGTAAAGGCGGTTCAGAGATTGAGAAAGTGAAAGCTGAGCTGCAGAAATACACCGACAAGAAACTGATTGTGGACATCAAGGAAGTGAAAAGACCGGACAGAGACGCACAGCTGGTTGCCGAGAACATTGCGCTTCAGCTGGAAAACCGTATTTCTTTCCGCCGTGCTATGAAATCCACAATGAGCAGGACAATGAAAGCCGGCGCCAAAGGGATTAAAACTTCTGTATCCGGACGCTTAGGAGGCGCGGATATGGCCCGTACAGAATTTTACAGCGAGGGAAATATTCCTCTGCAGACACTTCGCGCAGACATTGATTACGGATTTGCGGAAGCCGACACCACCTACGGAAAGGTCGGCGTAAAGGCCTGGATTTATAATGGCGAAGTTCTTCCAACAAAAGCAGAAAAGGAAGGGAGCGATAAATAATTATGTTAATGCCGAAAAGAGTAAAACATCGTAAGCAGTTCCGTGGATCCATCAGAGGAAAAGCGATGAGAGGCAACAAAATTAATTATGGCGAGTATGGATTGGTTGCCACGGAGCCATGTTGGATTAAGTCAAATCAGATTGAGGCGGCCCGTATTGCCATGACCAGATATATTAAGAGGGGCGGCCAGGTATGGATCAAAATCTTTCCGGATAAGCCTGTGACAGCCAAACCGGCGGAAACACGTATGGGTTCCGGTAAAGGAGCCGTTGAATATTGGGTAGCAGTTGTGAAACCGGGACGTGTGATGTTTGAAATAGCAGGCGTCTCGGAAGAAATTGCACGTGAGGCATTGCGTCTGGCAATGCATAAGCTTCCATGTAAATGTAAAATTGTCTCTCGCGCAGACTTAGAAGGCGGTGATCTCAGTGAAAATTAATAAGTTTTTAGAGGAATTAAGAGCAAAATCAGACGCGGAATTAAAAGAAGAATTAGTAGCTGCCAAGAAAGAGCTTTTTAATTTGAGGTTTCAGAATGCAACCAACCAATTGGACAATACCAGCCGAATCAAAGAGGTTCGCAGGAATATTGCCAGGATTCAGACAGTGATCGCTCAGAATGCAGCCGCTGCGAAATAACAATGGAGGTATTAGTCGTGGAAAGAAATCTTAGAAAAACCCGCGTGGGCAAAGTAACCAGCAATAAGATGGACAAGACCATTGTTGTTGCAATCGAAGATCATGTAAAACATCCTCTTTATAAAAAGATCGTAAAGAGAACATATAAATTAAAAGCGCATGACGAGAAAAACGAGTGCAGTATCGGCGATACCGTAAAAGTCATGGAGACAAGGCCACTTTCCAAGGAAAAAAGGTGGAGACTTGTGGAAATCGTCGAGAAAGTAAAATAATATAAGGAGGAAAATCCGCATGATTCAACAGGAAAGCAGACTGAAGGTTGCTGATAATACAGGCGCAAAAGAAATTTTATGTATCCGCGTATTAGGCGGTTCCACAAGAAGATATGGAAGAATTGGCGATATCATCGTTGCCACTGTTAAAGATGCAACGCCAGGCGGCGTTGTTAAAAAAGGTGACGTGGTAAGAGCCGTGATCGTGCGTACGGTAAATAAGACTCGTCGTGCAGACGGATCTTACATTCGGTTTGACGAAAACGCCGCCGTAATCATCAAAGACGATATGACCCCCAGGGGAACCCGTATTTTTGGACCGGTAGCTCGTGAATTGCGTGAGAAACATTTCATGAAGATCGTTTCTCTCGCTCCGGAAGTATTATAGGAGGGTGCATAGGCTTATGTTAAAAATTAAAAAAGGCGATACCGTAAGGGTTATTGCCGGCAAAGATAAAGACAAAGAGGGAAAAGTTCTCGCCATAGACAGAGAGAAACACAGAGTTCTCGTGGACGGCGTAAACAAAGTGACCAAGCATACGAAACCCTCTGTAATGAATCAGCAGGGTGGGATCATCCAGAAGGAAGCCCCCATTGATATATCCAATGTGATGTATCTGCATAAAGGACAGCCCACCAGGATTGGCTTCAAGATTCTGGAGGATGGCCGTAAAGTCCGCGTGGCCAAGAAAACCGGAGACGTTATTGATTAAGGGAGAGGAGGGCGAAATAAGTGAGCAGGCTTAGAGAGATTTACGAAAATGAAATCGTAGACGCCATGATGAAAAAGTTTGGATATAAAAATGTACTGGAAGTGCCGAAGCTTCATAAAATTGTTGTGAATATGGGTGTTGGTGAAGCCAAGGAGAATGCAAAGATCCTGGATTCCGCCATTGCGGATATGGAGCTGATTACAGGGCAGAAAGCCATTTCCTGTAAAGCCAAGAAGTCCGTGGCCAACTTTAAGATTCGGGAAGGCATGCCCATCGGCTGCAAGACAACGCTGCGGGGCGAAAAGATGTACGAGTTTGCAGATCGGCTGATCAACCTGGCTCTTCCCCGCGTGCGTGACTTCCGCGGCGTGAATCCCAATGCGTTTGACGGCAGAGGCAACTATGCGCTGGGAATTAAGGAGCAGTTGATTTTCCCGGAAATCGAATACGACAAAATCGATAAAGTCAGGGGCATGGATGTGATCTTCGTTACCACAGCCAAGACAGATGAAGAAGCTCGTGAATTGTTGCGGTTATTTAATATGCCATTTGCAAGTTAAGAAATTAGGAGGAAAAGTTCATGGCAAAAACAGCAATGAAAATCAAACAACAGCGCAAAGCAAAATTTTCCA
>CAYOWU010000107.1:0-7189 GCA_964407765.1 uncultured Lachnospiraceae bacterium | reverse complement strand
GCCAATCTCCAAGATGCGGAAAATGATTGAAGAACGAACGGGAGCCGACAAAGACAATACGTTTTACATCCTGAACCCCAAAGTTAGTGACATCCCGGATAAATACGGGAAACTTTACAACGGCGTCCGGCTGTTGCTCCTTGGCGCCGTAGATACCGCCGGGGGTGGATGCGTTTGTCCGGAAAATGTGATCCTGAAGCGGATTATCAGCAACCTGGTTCTCCACCGGGACGATGTGGTGATCCTGGATATGGAAGCGGGGCTGGAACACCTGGCCCGCGGAACGACTTCTGGGATGGATCAGTTTGTGGCGGTGATTGAGCCGGGAGCCAGAAGTATCCAGACGTATAAGAATGTGAAACGGCTGGCTCTTGAGCTCGGCGTCTCCCAGGTGCGGGTGGTGGCCAGCAAAGTGCGGGACGAACAGGACGAACAATTTATTCGGGAAAAGATCCCGGAAGAAGATCTTCTCGGTTTTATCCATTACAACCCGGATATTCTAAAAGCGGACCGATTGGGGGCGTCCCCGTATGATTACAGCCCAGCTTTGGTAAATGAAGTGAAAGAAATCAGAAAGAAGATGGAGGCATAGACATGGCACATGTAATTGCAGTCGCCGGAAAAGGCGGCGTGGGAAAAACAACATTGACCGGACTTTTCATCCAGCGTCTCTGCGAAAGCGGGAAAGGACCCCTGCTGGTCGTGGACGCAGACGCAAACGCCAATCTAAACGAAGTTTTGGGCGTGGAAATGCCTGTGACCTTGGGCGAGATCCGGGAGGAGATCGAGCGGGCAGGATCCGACCCGCAGAGCAAGATCCCGACCAGTATGCCAAAGAAAGAATATCTGGAATACCGGATCGAAGATGCACTTGTAGAAGAAAAAGATTATGACTTGATGGTGATGGGACGATCTCAGGGCGCTGGCTGCTACTGCTTTGTAAACAGTCTGGTGCAGGCCAGGATCCAGGCCCTGCAAAACCACTATCCTTACATTGTGGTGGATAATGAGGCGGGCATGGAACATATCAGCCGGGGCATCCTGCCGAAGATCGATACCATGTTCCTAGTCAGTGACTGTTCCCGCCGGGGCATCCAGGCCGCCGGAAGGATTGCCGAGCTGGTAAAAGCACAGGACATCGATCCATCTTTTATGGGACTGATCGTAAACCGTGCGCCGGACGGAAAGTTAAACGCGGGAACGGCAGAAGAGATCGAAAAACAGGGATTGAAGCTTTTGGGGGTTATCTCGCAGGATGAAGAAGTCTATCAGTATGATTGCGATGGGCGGCCAACCGTGGAATTGCCGGAAGATTCCCCAGTACGGGAAGCGCTGGATGCTATTATCCGGCAGTTGGAGCTGTAAAAATGCCATAACGCGAAACAGGCGACTTTCATTTCTGGCGATGTCTGCGCAATAAATATATCGGTTCAATAAAAGAGGGAAATCACGATATTTTTTAAATGCCGGCTTTTTGGTAATCCATCTGTTTTTTATGGAGATATACGAGAAAAGTCGGCATTAAATTGGCGCTTTTACGATTGTCGAGGAAGCAGACGGAGAAGGCGCATCCAAGTGGGGGAAACTCAAATCCAATGCAGGATGGGTGAGTTTGGATTATGCACAGAGAGTGTAATTGAATATCGGAGGACGGCAGAACAGCCCGCAGCATTTGAAACGATGCTGCGGGTTTGTTTTTTATAGGCTTTTTTATGAAACTATTCAAATTTTCTGTCATAGAGCAAAGCTGCAATTAAGACCACAAAACAAGAGCCGGCGTTGTGGACCAAAGCCCCCGTTGTTGGGTTCAGCAGTCCCGCTACGGAAAGTGTAACGGCTATAAAATTAATGCACATTGACAGTGTAATGCTTGCTTTAATGGTTCGGACAGTGGCATCGGACAGCCGCTTCAGATATGGGATTTTAGATATATCGTCGCTCATCAGTGCAATATCTGCCGCTTCAACGGCAATATCACTTCCCATGCTGCCCATGGCAACGCCGACATCTGCCGTTTTGAGGGCCGGTGCGTCGTTTACGCCATCGCCTATCATACATACGTTTCTGTTTTCGGCTTGCAGTCTTAGGATATTTTCTACTTTTTCTTCCGGCAGAAGTTCGGCGGAGACTTCCGTAATACCGACCTGGCCTGCGAAATAACTGGCGGTCTTTTGGTTATCGCCTGTCAGCAGCACAGTTTTTGTCCGCATAGAGGAAAGGTTTAATACCATGTCTCTGGCTTCCGGGCGGAGTACATCGGAAAGGGCAATGACGCCAATGCACCGTGTGCCCTCTGCAACAAGGATAGACGCCTTTCCCTGTGTCCTCAAATGTTCTAATGCAGTCTGGACAGGTTCGGTAAGCACAGCGCCGTTTTCAGCCAGGAATTTTTCATTTCCGCAGTACAGGGTTTTGCCGGATAATTTTGCATAAACACCTTTACCCGCTGTCATCTTGAATTCATCGGATTCTGTGATATCAGCGCCCCGCTCTTTTGCACAGGAAACAATGGCTTTCCCAAGAGGATGCTCGCTTTTTGCTTCTGCGGAGGCGGCAAGGGATAACAGTGCAGTTTCCTTCATGTCCCCGTCAAAAGGCAGAATGTCGCTGACTTCAAGTTTCCCTAATGTAAGCGTCCCCGTTTTATCAAAAGCGATGGTATCGACTTTCCCCATTTTTTCAAGCGCTTCCCCTGATTTCACGATAACGCCGTGCTTTGTCGCCTGGCCTATGGCAGCCATGATCGCTGTCGGCGTTGCAAGCGCTAAGGCACATGGGCAGAATACAACAAGAACTGTAACGGCACGGACAATATTGTGTGTTGCCATGCCTGCAATAACCGCGATCAGTAAAGCTACGGGTACGAGCCAGCTTGCCGCTTTGTCAGCAATTCTTGCCATAGGCGCCTTTTTATTCTCTGCCTCCTGTACCATCCGGATCAGTTTCTGCAGGGAACTGTCTTCACCGACTTTGGTTGCCCGGATATCGATGGAACCGAAACAGTTGACCGTGCCGCAAAATACACCTTCCCCTGCAATCTTATCCACAGGGAGTGATTCCCCCGTCATGACAGACTGGTCAACAGAGGTTTCCCCGTTGATGATCGTGCCATCTACGGGAACCGTCTCACCGGGCAGGATACGGAGGATGTCATCCTTGCGGATATCTTTTGCAGCGATCATTTCTTCCCTGCCGCCGGTAATTCTTCTTCCCTGCGTTGGCGCAAGGCTTATGAGCTTTTTTAGGCCTTTTTTTGCGCGGTTGGTTGTCATGTCTTCCAGGATTGCGCCGATAGCCATAATGAATACAACCTCGCCTGCGGCAAACAAATCCCCGATTGCGATTGCGGCGATCATAGCGATTGTGATGAGCAGGGCAGACGAAATCTTGCTTATTCCCGGATTGTGGATGATCCTCCATATCGCGAGATACAGAAGGGGAATGCCGCTGATAATGACCGTAATCCAGGCCGGATCGACAGGCAGGATTACCCCCGTCCGGGGAAGCACAAAGCTGAGTATTAAAAAAATGCCGCCGGCCAGCGTTGCGAGAATTCCCGCAAGGAAATCGTTGATCTTCTTTAACATACACTTATCCCTCCTTGATTGACACCGCTTGAAAGGTGATGTATAATATATTCGATAAAAAACATATTGTTCTGTTTCTGGCTTCATTATACAAAAAAGGGCACAGTGTTTTCAATAAGCAGATATTAAGGATTGTTCGTTACAGTACATTTTCATAAATTTGTTCGGGAGGTTCTTATGGACAGGCGTCAGAAAAAAACAAGGGCAGCTATTTTCAAAGCATTCAGCGCCCTGTTGTCGCAAAAAAACTATGGCAGGATTACCGTGCAGGAAATTATTGATGAAGCTGATGTGGGAAGGACAACCTTTTATGCACACTTTGAAACGAAGGATGAGCTGCTAAAGGCTCTGTGTGAAGAACTGTTTGGACATATCATAGACTGTGCGCTGGATTGTACGCATACCCACGGGCTTTATTCAAATAGAAATGTGCCGGAATCGGTCTTCTGCCATCTTCTCCAGCATCTTCAGGAAAACGACAACAATATCCTTGGACTGCTTTCCTGTGAAAGCAGCGAGATTTTTCTGCGTTATTTCAAGGATAGCCTGAATGAATTGATACGGATGCAGTTTGTGAACCAGAATAGGAATAAAAACACCAATCTCCCCCAGGATTTCCTGATCAATCATATATCTGGCAGTTTTGTGGAAATGGTATTGTGGTGGATAAAAGGGCATATGAAACAGAAACCGGAAGAATTGGACGGCTATTTTCGGGCGGTTATAGAACCGATTTTATGAGCGCATGGATACCCCGCCCGATCACGCAAAAAAATGTGACTGAATATCAAAGGAGAGCAGAACAGCCCGCAGTATTATATCACTGTGGGCTTGTTTTGCGTTATATTGCCTGCATTTTCCCCGGCGATGCGCCCTTTGAACCTGCGAAGCATCACCTGAAATACTTGCAGAGATTTTCTAAATATTTTTCTAAAATATACCCCGCCAAAACCCGGTGGAAATCTCCGTATTATGAAAGGCTGATTTTTATAAACAGCGCCTTTCGGATGGGAGGAAAACTATGCAGAAAATAGAGGATCGGGAAATGGCTGTACGGGTCAGCGAAAAATATATGCTGACCATCAAAGAGGCGGCTGGGTATTTCAGCATCGGGACAAAAAAGAGGCGGCTGGCAGAGGATAACCTTGGAAGACTCGCCGTTTACAGCGGGAACCGCTATCTCATCATACGCACAAAATTTGAGAAGTTTATTGAAGGATCTTCTGCGATATAAAATCCTTTTCTTTGCCGTTCGTAGTTGACTTTCCGGGGAGTTTGAGGGATCATTATAGTAACTTGTATTTATCAACCATGCGGTTTATAATTGGGAATGTGTTAATGGAGGTGGATCATGACAACATCGGATATGATAAGAGAGTTGTGTAAGAAACAGAATATTAGTCTTGCGGAGCTTTGCAGACGAATCGGACAGACCCCGCAAAATTTCAATAAAAAGTTGAAACGAGGTACGGTTTCTTTTGAAGAAATGGTGGCAATAGCAGAAGCGCTGGATATTGGATATGAGCAAGCGTTTGTGCTACCGGATGGAGAAAAAATAGGAAGAATACGCTAAAGAGAATAGATAACCAATAAGATAGAAAGCTAGAAATCGGTCTTGGATGTGGATATTTCTATAATAATATTTTTAGAAAAAGGAGATTAACCACTATGATGCTTGAGACTGTTTTGTCAAACTGTGATAATCGATATGAAAAACCGGAATGTGAGCAATGTGAAGATTGTTCATATGGTTCTTTTTGTCCTCATGACTGTGAAAAGTGTTTAGATTACATACATAATCCAAGTCATGCACCTACTGGTTCACCTGAAAGAAAATACGATTGCACTCATATGGCAAATATTTATACTTGCAAATATTCTTGTTGGTATACCTCCGAGATTATGTATGCGCTTGAAAGATGCAAAGATTTGTGTGATGTGAATGATTTTAAGGTATTATCATTTGGTTGTGGTCCTTGCACAGATTTATTTGCGGTTGATTGTCTACATGAACAGGGGTTTTTGACTTATCAAAGTCTTGAGTACAGAGGCGTTGATTATAGCGAAGATGTATGGAAGTATGTTCACCGAGACATTAATGCATTTCAAAACGATAAATGTAAAACCAAATTTTATTATAAAGATGCTTGTGAGCTTATCCATACAATAGCGAATGGAAGTTGGACTCCAAATCTTATTGTATTTCAATATGTGTTTTCAGATATGCAGAAGCATACTGAAGTTAGAAGCATAAATAATTTTATAAATACATTTGCGGAATATTACAATGAGAAAGTTAATCCGAACACATACATTATTCTTAATGATATAAATTTGGGGTGTGGATATGGAGGCGGGCGGGAATACTTCGATAGATTATTGCAAAAACTCAAAAGTTCCAAATATAGAAAAGGCCGATTTTGTAATGATAACTCAAAGAGCTTTTATTATCCCAGAGGATATACATACGGGGAAGATTCAGACGGTGAGTTTCCCTGTAATAAAAATCGTTTTGATTTGACTCCTTGGAAAAAGTATGCCCCATTTGATACTTGTGCAAGTGCGCAGATGATAATAAAAAAGGTGGTGAAAGAATGATAATTAGTGCAAGTCGAAGGACGGATATTCCAACATACTATTCTGAATGGTTGTTTAATAGACTCAAAGAAGAGTTTGTTCTAGTAAGAAATCCTATGAATATTCATCAAATTGGTAGAATAAATTTATCTCCTGATGTTGTTGATGGAATCGTGTTTTGGACCAAAAATCCTGTATCAATGTTGGGTCGCCTTTCTGAACTGGATAAATATAATTACTATTTTCAGTTTACTTTGAATGCATATGACAGAGATGTGGAACCCAACATTCCATCAAAAAACAATGTCATTATACCGGCATTTCAAAAGTTATCTCAAGTAATTGGGCGTGAAAAAGTAATATGGAGATACGATCCTATTTTCTTCAATGATAGATATACCATGGAATATCACTGTAAATATTTTAAGGTACTAGCAGCAAAACTTGGTGATTATACTGAAAAATGTACGATAAGTTTTCTTGATTTATATCGAAATACCATTCGAAACACGCAACCTTTAAATATACAACAGGAGACAAGAGAGCAGCAATTTGAAATTATGCAGAGATTTTCTGATATTGCAAAAGAATATGGTTTCTATATAGACACTTGTGCCGAAGCGATAGAATTTGACAAATTAGGAATTTCTCGTGCTCACTGTATCGATAGGGAGAGATTTGAGCGGATTGGAAAATATAAATTAGTTATAGGCAAAGATCCGAATCAACGAACAGAATGTGGCTGTATTGCCAGTATAGATATTGGAACCTATAATACCTGTAAAAATGGATGTTTGTATTGTTACGCAAATTATAGTCATAAAACTGTTATGAAAAATACACAGATTCATAATTCGGCATCACCCCTTCTTTTTGGGGAGATTGGAGCGGATGATGTAATAAAGGAACGAAAAGTAATTTCATGTAAAGAATGTCAGATGACGCTTTTTGATTTGTAGAAGAGTTGTGGGGATGTTTATATGAAAGATGGCATTGGGGATTTATGGGAACAAGTTGTTAGTGAT
>CAYOWU010000106.1:0-7293 GCA_964407765.1 uncultured Lachnospiraceae bacterium | reverse complement strand
AACATGCAGACCCATGGCTGCGCCCTGGCGGGCCTGGCCAACGCGGGCGTGGACGTCGCTTCCCAGTTTCCCGTCGCTTTGCCGGACGGCGCCGTGACCAATCCGCTGAAAGTAATGAAAAACTTCCAAGATGAAAGCGGTTTTAAGTATATGCTGGATTCTCCAAGCGGAAATTTCGATAAGGATACGACAATCGGCTTGGGATCGGTTGCATACGGAAACGGCAAGACCGTATTCTCTCAGTATGCGCTGTCAGAGCAGAAATTCCTGGATCTGATAAACGCCGGAGAGACGCTTCAAGGTAAAGAAGGCATCGATGAAGAGAAAAAGGCCTCCCTTGCAGAAGCCCTTCAAGCAACGCCAGTTACCGCCGCATTGGAACACAATGGCAATTTTGTGACAAACGGGGAAGCTTATTGGAAGCTGTACAAAGCGATCGGGGATATCGACCCCGCGGTTTTAGAAGCTTTAGGGAAGCCGAAGAATATCCGTTTCTGCACGAAACCGCAGTCCGATCAGGTAGATTCCGTCAACGCGGCCATCGAGACAGTCAAGAAGCTGGATCCCCAGGACAAGGCCGGCCTCATTCAGAACGCGAAAGCCATTTCGGACGCGATCCAGACCTACGAAAGCCTGGGCAAAGACGAGCCGGACAACCCGGCCCTGGAGGGAAGGCTGAAGGGCTACGTGAAGGATTACGAAGTTCTGGAGCCGGCTTTCGCTTCCATCAAGGACGACCTTCCGGCCGTTGAAGCCGTTATCAGCGCTATCGACGGCCTGCCGGGCACAGCCAGCCTGGCCATCGAGCTGGATGTCGCGGCGGCGGAATCCAAATACGACGCGTTAGACGACCAGCAGAAAAAAGCGGTCACAAACATCGGAAAGCTTCAGAGCTTAAGAAGCGGCATAAACAGCATCAAAAACGTGCAAAGCATGATTGCGGCCCTTCCGTCCGTTGACCAGCTTACGCTGAATGACTTACAGGCGGTGACTCAGGCGCAGGACGCCTACGACCGGCTGGGAGGCTTAAAGACAGAAGTTCCAAACGCCGGGACGCTCACGCAGCTGCTGGCGAAGCTTCAGGATCTGCAGGCGGCCGACGACGTGACCAAGAAGATCGCCGAAATCGGAGAGCTGACGGCGGACAACTGGAAGGAAAAAGAGCAGGCGGCGCTGGATGCCGACGCGCTGTTTAAACGCCTGACGGAAGCGCAGCGGGCGCTGGTCACAAATGCGGATCTCTTAGAAACCGCGAAACGGTTCATTGAGGATCAGAAGCTGGCCGCGGCCGACAGGGACGCGGCGGAGATCATCCTCCGTATCCGCCAGCTGCGCGAAGGGATGGAAGGCCCTGAAGAAGGCCCGCTGAACTTAACCGAAAAGAACGGCGGCAAGCCCACGGCGGAGATCTGGACGGAAGAATGGATTTCCCAGGCGAAGGCCACCCGGAGCCTGATCGACGCGCTTACGCCGGAGAAAATCAGCCAGATCACAAACCTGGCCGACCAGGAGCAGGCTGAGGAATGCATCCGCATCGTGCGGGCGGAGCAGGTGGGGGCGATGATCGAGGCCCTTCCGGACCCGGCTGCCGTGGCGGCGCACGAAGAAGAGCCAACCGAGGGCAAAGCGCCCCTGGAGGACGCGCAGATCAAAGCCATCCGCGCGGCGTGGGAAGCCTACGAAGCCTTAGAGAAAAAAGAGCTTTTAAACGACCCGGCGCTGGTGGAGAAATTAAACGTTTTATGCGAAAAAGCCCAGACCTACCCCTATTGGAACGAAGCGCATCTGCAGCCTTACGTGGAGGAGCTGGCGAAGATTTACAGTCAATGCAAAGCCCAGCCTCTGGACCGCGCGTCCCTGGCAAAAGCGCAGGACACGGCGGCTAAATACGACGGCTTCACCGATGAGGAAAAGAGCATTCTTCAGGGAATGTCCGCCGGCGAGGGCGAAGGGGCGATTCCTGTCCCAGACATGCTGGCCTTCTTAAAGGAAGAGATCGCCCGCGTGCAAAAAGACGCGAAAGACGCGGCGGATCTGGATCAGTACATCTCGGACGCGCTCTCCGCGGAAGTGAGCGAAGCCAACGCGGAAGCGATCCGGGCGAACGTGGCCTCCATCGAAAAGACGCTCTCCCAGATGGGCGAGGCGGCGAAAGCCTACCTAAACAACATGGCTAAGCTGGAGACGGCCAAGGCCGCCCTGGAGGCTTACGACAAAGCGGCGTTCACAGGCGGCAGGCCCGCCATGAAAGAGGCCAAAGCCTCCGGCTCCGCCATCGCGGTGAAATGGGAAGCCTGCGCAGGCGCCAGCGGCTATCAGCTGTTCCGCCGCGAATCCGGCAGTCCGTGGGCCAAACTGGCGGACGTGAAGAAAACGGCCTACACGGACAAAACCGTCCGCACGGGCGTGACCTACTATTACACGGTCAAAGCCGTAAGCGAGAGATGGCCGGGCGAAGTCAGCGCGTATGACGCCATAGGCGCAAAAGCCGCCACCCTGGGCCGTCCGGCTTTGAAGAAAGCGGACTCCACAGGCTATAACAGCGTGAAGCTCACTTGGACCAAGGCGGCCGGCGCCAACGGATACGAGATTTACCGCGCCGCCGGCAAAAACGGCCAATACCAAAAAGCGGGCGAGACGACGGCCCTCTCCTTCACGGACAAAGGCCTGAAAACCGGAACGTCCTATCGCTACAAAGTCCGGGCTTACAACACTGTGGGCAAAGCAAAGGCTTACGGCGCCTATTCAGCCGTGAAGTCCGCCAAGCCCGTCCCGGCCCAGGCGAAGATCGCCAGAGCCGCAGGCGCCAAACGCGCCGTGAAGCTTGCCTGGAAGAAAGTGGACGGCGCCAGCGGCTATACAGTTTACCGCGCCGCCTCCAAAAACGGCAAATACAAAGCGATCAAAACCTTAAAAGGCGCAAAGAAGCTGACCTATACGGACACAAAGCGCAAAAAAGGCAAAACCTGCTACTATAAAGTTCGCGCATACCGCACGGTAAGCGGCAAAAAAGTCTACGGATCTTATTCCGCGACAAAAGGCGCGAAAGCAAAATAAAAAACAGCGAATAGTCGCAAAAAATCCGCCGGGAGTCAAATCCCTGGCGGATTTTTCTATAAGCTCCATTTACTTTTGTCATGACATAAGTTATAATAAATATAATTTAGAGAGGAAAGACCTGAACGGAAAGGAGAAATCACATGGAGGTATTAGAAATGACTGAAAAAGAACAGGCGACAAACCTGATGGACAAATACATTGATTTACAGAGAATCAAAGCGGCAGAAGATAAGGACAAGGAAATTGAATACCAATTAAAGACAACAAAGGCAAAGCTTGAAGCGCTGGGAATCGTTACAGAAAACCTCGAAATAAAGGAATAGAAAACAGGGCGGTGCAGGAACTTAATTCCGGCGCTGCTTATTGTATTTTTCAGGGTTCCTGTGTATAATTAGAAGCAGTGGAAAACAATTTCATACAATGGAAGGCACAGCAGAAAAATGAATTACGCAGAATGCAGAAAATATATAGAGGATGCCCAGAGTCTGGGCCGGGTTTTGGGGCTTTTTGGCATGCAGGAGCTGCTGCGGCGGCTGGGAAATCCTCAGGACGACCTGGCTTTTGTGCATGTTGCCGGCACCAACGGCAAAGGGTCCGTGCTGGCTTACGTGGCCAGCGCTTTGAGAAACGCCGGATACCGTACCGGGCGGTACACGTCTCCGGCCATATTTGAATACCGGGAAATCATTGAAGTGAATGGCGAAATCATCAGCCGGGAGGAATTTGCCGCCGCGTTCACGCCGGTGGCGGAGGCGGCGGATGCCATGGAGCGGGACGGATTTTCCCATCCCACGCCCTTTGAGATGGAGACGGCGGCGGCCTTTTTGCACTTTCGGCAAAAAGGCTGTCAGATTGTGGCGCTGGAAACGGGCATGGGCGGAGAGACGGACGCCACCAATGTAGTGACCAATACGAAGGTGGCCGCGCTCACCGCCATCAGTCTGGATCACATGGACGCGCTGGGCGGTTCCCTGGAGGAAATCGCCCGGTGCAAGGCGGGCATTATCAAACCGGGATGCCGCGCAGTCTCCACCTTGCAGGAGCCGGAAGCCGCCCGGGAAATTGAGAGGGCCTGTGATAAAAAGGGGGTTCCCTTAATCTGGGCGGACTACAGAAGCGTGCAGATGCTTCACCAGGATATGCACGGGCAGCGGTTTTCCTATGAAGGAAATGTTTACGACATCCGTTTGTCCGGTATGTGTCAGGCAGAGAACGCGGCGGTGGCCGTGAAGGTTTTGGAAGCGCTGGCGGAGACGGGCTTTCCCATGAGCCGGGCGCAGATGCAGGAGGGAATCGCCAAGGCCGCGTGGCCCGGCAGGTTTACCCTTCTTCGGGAGAATCCGGCGGTGATTCTGGACGGCGCCCACAATCCCCAGGCGGCCCGGCAGCTGGCGGCTTCCCTTGAGAAATGCTTTGCGGGAAAGAAGATTGTCTATGTTATGGGAATGTTCCGGGACAAAGACTACCGGCAGGTGGCTTCCATCATGGCGCCTTTGGCTCATGAGATTCTTACCGTGGAGACGCCGGGGAATCCCCGGGCTCTTCCGGCGGAGGAGCTGGCGCGGGAAGTGAGCGAATTTCATCAGAGGGTGACCGCGGCGCCTTCCTTAAAGGAGGCGGCGGCTCTGGCCATGGAGAAAGCGGGAACAAACGGCGTGGCAGTGGCATTCGGTTCCCTGTCTTTTTTGGGGGAGATCAGCGGGTTTTTCACCTTATAAGATGAAGGAGATTGAGACAATGGCAGATTTATTAGAGTTGCGGGACAAAATCGACGAAATTGACAGACAGATAATTCAGCTTTTTGAGGAAAGAATGGATGTCAGCCGACAGGTGGCGGATTTCAAAATCCGCACGGGAAAACCGGTGTTTGATCAGCAGCGGGAGGCGGACAAGCTAAAGAAAGTCAAAGAGCTGGCGCACACGCCTTTTAACGCCACAGGCACGGAAGAGCTGTTTCAGCAGATCATGTCCATGAGCCGGAAGCTGCAGTATCAGCTTTTGACAGAGCACGGCGTGGAGGAAGAGAAAAACTATTCCATGGTTTCGCAGCTGAACAAGCGGGCGCGCGTGGTTTTCCAGGGCGTGGAAGGGGCGTACAGCCATGCGGCCATGCGGGAATTTTTTGGCGACCGCATTGAGAGCAGCCATGTGCAGACTTGGAAAGACGCGATGGACTTTATCGCTAAGGGAAAGGCGGATTATGCCGTGCTTCCCATTGAGAATTCCACGGCGGGCATTGTGGCGGAGATCTACGACCTGCTGGTGGACTATAATCTGTACATAGTGGGGGAGCAGATTATCAAATGCGAACACAACCTGCTGGGCCTGCCGGAAGCGTCGTCGGAGGACATCCAGGTGGTCTATTCCCATCCCCAGGCGCTGATGCAGTGCAAGACATTCCTGGAGCAGCATCCCCAGTGGGACGCCAGGGAGATGGGAAACACCGCCGTGTCCGCCAAGAAAGTGAAAGAGGACGGGAATATCCATCAGGGGGCAATCGCCAGCCGGGCGGCGGCGGAATTTTACGGCTTAAAGATACTGGCCGATGACATTTACTACAACCGGGACAATTCCACCCGGTTTATCGTGGTCAGCGCGAAGCAGGAATACGTCCGGGACGCCAACAAAATCAGCATCTGCTTTGAGCTTCCCCATAAGAGCGGAACCCTTTACAACATGCTCTCCCATTTTATTTACAACGGGCTGAACATGACCAAAATTGAATCCCGGCCCATACCGGGAAGGAACTGGGAATACCGGTTTTTCATAGACTTCGAGGGAAATCTGGAGCAGAGCGCGGTGAAAAACGCGCTGCGGGGCATCCGCCAGGAAGCCAGTCAGGTGCGCGTGTTTGGAAATTACTAATTAAGAAGGATTAAGGAAAAATGGCCAGAATAGAGGAATGTGTTTTATACCGGGATTTTCAGCAGGGGCGGATTCTGCAGGACATGTCCCGGCTGATGAATGGTTGTGAGGAGAAGAAGCTTTTTTATGACAGCGTGCACGGCCTGGCAGAGCTGGCGGGGGCCTATGGTTTTTCGGGAAATCTGTGGCACGATTATCTGACCTTTTTGCTGGTCAGCCAGGAGAACGCTTTCAGCATGGCCTGTGAAATCGTGGGCCCGCCGGAGGGGAGCGTCAACGAGATTGCCCGCAATGATTTTGCCATTTTCAAAGAGCTGTATGATTATGATCTGACAGAATTCGATGCGCGGTTTGGCGGCTCCTACGGGAAGCTGCTGTCCGATTACCAGAACGCGGCGGAGGGCCGGGGGCTGTTTAACAGGCGCATCCGGGATCGGATCTGCGCTTTGAGCCAGAGGCTGGCAAAGGCTCCCGACGCGGACGTCTTTATGGAGGACATGGTGGAATTTTACCGGGATTTCGGCGTGGGCCGGCTGGGGCTTCACAAAGCCTTCCGGGTGGACCACGACCGGGAGGGGCGGGTTGTGATTGCGCCCATTGCCAACATTGCCCATGTGCATCTGGATGATCTGGTGGGTTACGAGGCGGCCAAGAAGAAATTGATTGACAATACGGAGGCTTTTGTGGAAGGAAGAAAAGCCAACAATTGCCTTCTGTTCGGGGACGCGGGCACCGGGAAATCTTCCAGCATTAAGGCGATTTTGAACCAGTATTATGACCGGGGGCTGCGGATTATCGAAGTTTACAAGCATCAGTTCCAGGATTTGAACGATGTGATTTCCCAGATTAAGAACCGGAATTACAAATTTATCATCTATATGGACGACTTGTCCTTTGAGGAATTTGAAGTGGAGTACAAATATCTGAAAGCGGTGATTGAGGGCGGCCTGGAGAAAAAGCCCCAGAACGTGCTGATTTACGCCACCTCCAACCGCCGCCATCTGATTCGGGAAAATTTCAGCGACAAAGAAGGCCGCCGGGAAGACCTGCACGCTTCGGATACGGTGCAGGAGAAATTGTCCCTGGTTTACCGCTTCGGGGTGACCATATTTTTCTGCGCGCCCAACAAAAAAGAATTTCAGAACATTGTCACCGTATTGGCCGAAAGGCATCATCTGGATATGCCTAAGGATGAACTTTTGCTGGCGGCCAACCAGTGGGAACTGCACCACGGAGGCCTGACCGGCAGAACGGCTCAGCAGTTCATTGATTATCTGCTGGGGCAGAGGAAATGACTGTTTCGCAGTCATCTGTATATCTGGCATTAAATAATTGCCAGATATATGGACCCTCCGGGGGATGCACGCT
>CAYOWU010000105.1:0-7356 GCA_964407765.1 uncultured Lachnospiraceae bacterium | reverse complement strand
AAATACAACTGTATGGGTATTTTATTGCACAAAGAATATTATAGCAGATATTCTCCACACGTCAACTCATTTCCCATAATTTTATAAATTTTTTATAAAAAGTTGTATTACTACTGCTCCAGCAGCGGAAGGATTCCTTCCGGAACCTGGTTTGCCTGGGCCAGCATCGCCTGGGCGGATTCTCCGAAAATATCGTTTTTCACCCGCATCATCTCTTCCTTGGCCATGTTCACGTCCCGGATGCGGCTCTCCGAGGCGGCCGTATTGGTGGACATCACGTTTAAGTTGTTGGCGGTGCACTTCAGGCGATTCTCGTACGCGCCCACCTTGCCGCGCTGGGCGCTGACGTAATCGATGCCCCTTAACAG
Organism: uncultured Lachnospiraceae bacterium; assembly: GCA_964407765.1. Taxonomy (GTDB): domain Bacteria; phylum Bacillota; class Clostridia; order Lachnospirales; family Lachnospiraceae; genus MGBC164599. Next base: position 6,988 of record CAYOWU010000105.1, on the reverse strand, counting down.
CCCTTCCAGAGAAGCCCGCGCTTCTTCCGCCGTCTCTACAGAAATGTCCAGAATCCCCAGATTCTCCATATTCAGGTCGGGAAGCTCCACCTTAAGCTGGCTGCTGCCCTCGGACGTCTCCGCCACCTGCAAAAGAATCGTTCCGTCTCCCTGCTCTCCCTGCAGGAGAAGATGTCCGTTAAAATTGGTGGTGTCCTTAATACGCTCCACCTCCTGCGTCAGCTGGTCCACCTCTTCCTGCATGGTCTGACGGTTCGCATCCGAATACGTGCCGTTGGCGGACTGGGTGGCCAGCGCCGACATCCGGTTCAGTATGCTGTGAACCTCTTCCATGGCCCCTTCGATGGTTTCTACCATGGAAATTCCGTCCATGGCGTTGTCGTACGCCTGATCCAGGCCCGTAATCTGCGCCCGCATCTGCTCGGAAATGTCCAGACCCGCCGCATCGTCGGCCGCGCGATTAATCCGGTAGCCGGACGCCAGCTTTTCCACATTTTTTCTTTCCAGCGAGTTATTGATTTTAAACGTCCTTTGCGCATTCAATGCTTTGATATTGTGCTGAATCCTCATTCAAGTTCCCTCCATCCCAAAACACTCTATCTTCACAGTCTTTTTCAGACCGGCATTTTCTGGATTCCTATTATAATTATCGGCAGTTTCTTCCTGCAACTTAATACATAAAAAAGAATCTGTGGAAAAACGTCCGCCGATGTGGTAAAATCAAAAAGCTGATACGTAACGAAAAAACGCGAAGCATAGCAAGGAGCGACTGACCATGAACAAACCGAAAACATTTTTCGCATTTGCGTGCCTGTTTCTTTTAATCTCACCGTCGCAGGAAATTTGGGCTTCCTCCGGGGCCACTGGCGCCAAAATCCATTTTATCAACTTAAGCGCCAACAACGACGCTATCCTTCTGGAATGCAACGGCGCCTTCGGCATGGTGGATTCCGGCGAGGACGCAGGCTATCCTGACGGAAAGGATAAACGCTATCCCTGGCGGGCCGGCATCGTGAAAGGAAACGGCCAGGGACAAAACGTCATCCAGTACCTTAAGTCCGTGGGCGTAAAACGGCTGGAATTCTACATCGGCACCCATCCCCACAGCGACCATATCGGAAACGCTCACCAGATTATCAAGAAATTTCGCCCCAAGCGGGTTTACCTGCGCCCTTATAAGGATTCCTACATCACCAACAAGACCCGCCTGTGGGATAACCTGTATGTGTATGACAACACACTAAAGGCCATTAAAGAAGTGAATAGCCAGGCGGCAGACACAAAGGACGGCATAACCTTGATTCAGTATTTCAAGAAAAATGCCGCATACGTGGATCCGCTGCGGAAAATAAAAAACTCTTCCAATAAGAAGAGCGCCTCCAAAAAGTTCGCCACTCGCGCTTACCAGGCGCCTCTCTTAAACGCCGCCGGCTCTCCCAATGAGGAAATCCCCAAGGAAACAGCGGAAACGGATTTTTCAGAAGAAACGGATCTTACCGTGTCAAACGCCGCGCCCGCAGCCGACGCGCAGGCCCAGGCCGGGCTTTCCCAGGAGGAAACGGTCACGGACTACACGCCCATGATCGCAAACGATACATACGACGCGGCGCCCCTGGCCCTGACGGGAAATTCCAGGCCTCAGACGGCCAAACCGAAGTTCACCCTAGGCGACGGCATGACCATTGAGATTATGAATTACGAGGAAAAATTATCCGCCCCCGACGCCAATTATTTCTGTCTGGGCGTGAAAGTCACCGCCAACGGCTCCACCGCTTTCCTTTCCGGGGACATCAACAACTACCGGGGCGCGGAAGACCGGCTGGCTCAAAAGCTGGGCCATGTGGATGTATTAAAGCTGGGCCACCACGGCTATTACGGCTCCAACACGTCAGGCTACTTAAAGCGGCTAAGCCCCCAAATCGCCGTGCTCACCGGGAAAACCGGGCAGACCCGCCAGCAGATGTGGAATGCGCTGGCCTCCACGAACACGCGGACATACATTACATCTTTGTACGCCGGAAGCGCCGGGGCCACCATCGTAAATATGAACAGACGGATTTCCAGCAACATCAGCCGGGACGCCTCCCTGGCCAACAAAATCGTATCCGGCTACTCCATGGGCTTAAACGGCTACGTCTATCTGAAAAACGGCAGAAAGGTCGTGGGCGGCGGCTTCCAGCGGGTGGGGAAAACCGGCTATTATTTCCCGGCCGGCTCAGACAAGCCGCTGACCGACCAATGGCTGAAGCATAACAACAAATGGTACTACTTCGGCCCCACAGGACAGATGAAGACCGGCTGGCTTAAAGACGGCAACCACTGGTACTACTGCGGCAAAGACGGCGCCATGGCCACCGGCTGGGTACAAAGCAAAGGCAAAAAATATTATCTGAACGCCAGAGGCCGCATGCAGACCGGCGACCAGAAAATCGGCGGCCACTGGTATTATTTCCGTTCGGACGGCTCCATGCTCACCGGATGGCTGAACAACCGCTATTATTACGACGAACAGGGACGCTGGGTTCCCAGCCGCAACAAATCTGGCTGGCAGAAATACAACGCCGGCTACAAATGGCGCTACAAAAGCGGTTCCTTCGCCAGAAAAACCTGGAAAACCATCCAGGGCGGCAGATATTATTTCCACGCCAACGGATACCGGGCCACCGGCGTAACCAAAATCAATGGGCAAAAATACTATTTCGCCGCCAACGGGAAATTGTCCGTGGGATGGCAGACCGTCAGCGGAAAAAAATATTACTTTACGGAAAAGGGAATGCGCACGGGCTTTCAGAACATTGGCAAAAAGAAATATTATTTTTCTTCAAACGGCGCCCTGCATCAGAAAAAAGGCTTAAAAGCCATCGGCAAATATACGTATTATTTCAACGCCGACGGCTCCGTGGCCACCGGCTGGAAAACCTACGGCGGCAGAAAATATTATTTAAGCGAAAGCGGAGTCATGCAGACCGGATGGCGAAGCATCTCCGGCAAAAAATATTACTTTGACCAAAGCGGGCAGATGCAGACTGGATGGAAAAATATCTCCGGCAGAAAGTATTATTTTGACGAAAACGGCCAGATGCAGACCGGATGGAAAAATATCTCCGGCGAAAAATATTACTTTGACAAGAATGGCCAAACACAGACCGGCTGGAAGATCATTTCCGGCAAAAAATACTATCTGGACGGAAACGGCCGGACACAGACCGGCCTCAAGAATATCTCCGGGAAAAATTATTATTTCGCAGACGACGGCTCCATGCAGACCGGCTGGGCGGAGATTTCCGGCGGAAAATACTATTTCAGCGCCCAGGGCGCGGCCCTGCAGGGATTTAGCTCCGTGGACGGCAGCCACTATCTCTTCGACCAATCCGGAAAGCTTCTGCAGGCGCCCGCGCCGGGGTGGCATAGCTTCAACGGAGCCGACTACTATTATTTTGAGACGGAAAGCGTCCTGCACACCGGCTGGCTGGCGCTGGAGAAAATTTCTGAAAACGCCGCACCCAAGACGCTTCGGTATTACCTGAACCCCGACAACGGAATCATGGTCACGGGCCTGGCAAGCCTGCCCGGCTGGGATGACCCATCCGACGGGAATCTCTACGACTATTATTTCCTGCCGCGGCCAGAGGAAACAGAAGGCCCGGAAATGAACTGGGGCGCCATGGCCGCCGGCCAGAGAATCAACGTTTCCACGGCAGACGGAGCGCAGACCTATGATTTTGACGAAAACGGCCGGGGAACCCCCGTCACGGAAGCTTTGGAATTCACGGACAACATGGAAATTCCAGAAAACGCGGAAGTCATGGAAGACGCGGCTGCCCCAGAGCAGACGGCGGTTTCAACCAACGGCCCTCTAACATAAGCGTTTGCGAAGCGCCCAGATTTTTAGATGGAAAGCGAGGAAAAATAAATATGCCTATTAAGATACAAAACGACTTGCCTGTAAAGGAAATTCTGGAAAAAGAAAACATTTTCGTCATGGACGAACACCGAGCCACCCACCAGGACATCCGGCCCATCCAGATACTGATTCTGAACCTGATGCCTTTAAAAGAGGACACGGAGCTGCAGCTTCTGCGCTCCCTGTCCAACACGCCGCTTCAGGTGGACGTGGCTTTTCTTCGCACCAGCACCCACCAGTCCCGCCACACCTCGGTCAGTCACCTGAACAAATTTTACCAGAGCTTCGGGGAACTGAAGAATCAGAAGTTTGACGGCCTGATTATCACCGGCGCGCCGGTGGAGCAGATGGAGTTTGAGGAAGTGGACTACTGGAACGAGCTGGTGGAAATCATGGACTGGAGCGCCCGAAACGTTACCTCCACCCTATTCCTGTGCTGGGGCGCCCAGGCGGGGCTGTACCATTTCTTCCATCTGCCCAAGGTGCAGCTTGACGAAAAGCTTTTCGGCCTGTACTGGCACCGGGTGGCCAACCGGAAAATCCCGCTGGTGCGTGGATTCGACGACCTTTTTCTGGCTCCCCATTCCCGGCACACCGACGTGCCCATGGAATCCATCCGCCAGTGCAAAGAGCTGACGGTGCTGGCGGAATCGGACGAGGCCGGGCTTTTCCTGGCCATGGCCCACGAGGGGCGGCAGATCTTCGTCATGGGCCACCCGGAATACGACCGCATGACGCTGGATTCGGAATACCGGCGGGATCTGGCCAAGGGCCTTCCCATACAGATTCCGGCCAATTATTACAAAGACGACGACCCGACCCACGCGCCCAACCTGCTGTGGCGCGCCACGGCCAACAATCTTTACACCAACTGGCTGAATTATTATGTGTACCAGACGACGCCGTATGACTTGGACGGCACGCCGTTTTGATTCGGGCAAACGCTTGAAAATACTGGGTTCTGTTCCCCATCGGACGGTTTTATGTATTTCACAATTTTTCACATGATTTCACGATTTTTCATGGCAAAATGGTGTAGTAATGGTGTAATGGATGGTGTAATGGATGGTGTAGTGGATCTCAGACCATCTTACCTCTTATGTCAACTGCTTCGCTCCCGACCTGCGGCACAATTTTCTCAATATCCGTCATGGATCTTTCGTCTGTTACATGCGTGTACAAGTCCATTGTCATTTTCAGGCTTGCGTGCCCAAGGTAACTCTGCACCACCTTTGCGTCCACGCCATTTTCAAAACATCGTGTGGCGAATGTGTGCCGGAACGTATGACCGCTGAATGCCTCAAACTGGTCGTCCAGCGGTCTTACCAGATTTATCTGTCTTATGACCGCTTTTATCGCATCTGCATATATCTGGGAATTGAGCGGTGTGTTGAATTTTGTCACAAACAGATAATCATTCTGCTGTTTCGGCCTCTTCTGCGACACGATCGTCTTCAGCTCCATCTGCCTTTCAAGATATGTCCGGCATACACTGTTTATCGGCACTTTCCGATAACTCTGCTTTGTCTTCGGCGGCTCGATGTGGAATGTCTTCCCACTGTCCTCAAGATATTTTTGGTAAACAAGCGTTTTATTCACATCGATAAATCCATTTTGAAGGTCTATGTCGGATAATTGAAGGGCAAACAGTTCTCCCGGCCGCAGCCCTGTATTGACCGCCACATTAAACAGGTTATCATAGAAGGTGTTCCGACAATGGTCAAAAAATATCGCCTGCTCTTTGATCGTAAGGGATCTCGCTTTGACTTTCTTGTCTGCCCTAAGTTTTATGCCGCTGACCGGATTGTTGATAACAAGACCGTCCTCGACCGCTCTCTGCAGCATATCCCTCAAAATGACTTTGATCTTGTTCTGCCGCTCATACCCATAACCCTCATCGCTCGCCCGGTCAACCAACTGTTGGATATCCGATTTTACAAGGGAATTGATGCGCCTCTCACCTATGTATGGAGAGATGTTCTTCTGGTATATATGTACGTACTCCCTCTTGGTGTTTGGTCTTATGCTTTTTTCTTTGTAAATCTCCATCCACCTCCCAAACCATCTGTCGAGCGTGATCTCATTTTTTACGCTGGTCAGATCCTCATTTCCTGCAATCGCCTCTGCAAGCCGTTTTCGCAATTCCCTTAAATTCTTCCCATAGATGGTTTTTCTCTTTCCCCATCTGTCAGAATATCTGGCCTGATACAGGCCGTCCTTTCGCTGGCTTATGCCAACTCCCAACTCCTTTCCTTTAAGATCTTTTCCCATTGGACATGTCTCCTTTCTTTTATATCAAAAATAGATAATTGCGAAACTGTTATTTTAAATCTTACATTTGTTCAAAATAGACAAAACGAAGCTCAAAACCTTTTTTGATTCGCCTCTTATTTGTCTGTTTTGCCTAAACTCTGATGAATGAAAAGGGCATTTCGCAATCATTTAACATCCGGAAAAGGGCTTTGATGCCGCTGGTATCCCACTACGAAAAAACTCAAAGCTCAAACAAGAGCAGACCTTCACACCTCGACCGCTTTTTCCAGATACCGCTCAAACTCCTTGCGTTTAATCACTTTCCGCTTTCCTATATATAAGACAAATGGACAACTGGGTTCATCCGCCATAGACCGGATTTTGTTCACGCCGATATTACTGTACTCCGCCGCTTCCTGGATCGTCAGATTCAGCTTGTCCTTTATCTCAACTCTCAGTATTTCCTTCATTTCGTATCATCTCCTTGCAAAAATTCTGGATCGTCAATGCGCTGCTAAAGCAGCCCAAGGTTATCTCTGTTCAACATTATCCCTACGCGTTCCTTTTATCCTATCTCGAAGTTACTCTTTTTTGCAGCTCTTGACCCTTGATATACTCCTCAATCACATCCTTCCCTAACTATTTTTTTAGATACCGCACTATTTTTCTAGCCAGCAGCTGCGGCAGCGCAGATAAACATATCGACCACCAAAATATAACTCTCGATCCCCCTCCCGTAATATGAGTAACGGCCGACATGCTTACAAACCATACACATCCCCCTCGTATAATAAGTTTGTAAGCAAGAAATATTGCTTATGAACTTATTCT
>CAYOWU010000104.1:0-7448 GCA_964407765.1 uncultured Lachnospiraceae bacterium | reverse complement strand
CTCATCTCTTTTCGTGTGGATTTTGGTTTGGTCACCTTAAATTATACCGTAAAGAAACTGAGTTTGTATTTTTATTTTTCAAAATTCAAAAAGTTGTAAACTGGTGTATTTTTAATAGGGAGGTGAAAATATTGGGAACCAGAGAAAAGCTTCTGGCATTTTTGGAGGAGAATAAAGGCGCCTATTTTTCCGGCGCGGAGCTGGCAAAGAGATTTTTTGTTTCCCGCACTGCCGTATGGAAGGCTGTCAACAGCCTGCGAAGTCAAGGTTATGAGATCGATGCCATACAGAACAAAGGCTATCGGCTGTCTGAGCAGACGGACATTCTCTCCGCCCAGGGAATACAAAAATATCTGCAGCCGGTCTGTGAGAATTTGGACTTGCATGTGCTTTCCGTGGCGAAGTCCACCAACGCGCTGGTTCGGGAAAAGGCGGACGCTGGTGCGCCGGAGGGCTGCGTGATTCTGGCAAATGCCCAGACGGAAGGAAGAGGAAGGCTGGGGCGGGCCTTTTATTCCCCGGAGGACACAGGCATTTACATGAGCCTGCTGCTGCGGCCCAGGAAATTTTCACCCAGTCAGTGCGTGAAGCTTACCACTATGGCGGCGGTGGCAGCGTGCGAAGCCATTGAACAAGCGTCGTCGGGGCAGGCGTGGATTAAATGGGTGAACGACATCTACATGAATGAAAAGAAAGTCAGTGGCATTCTCACGGAGGCTTCTCTGGGGCTGGAAAACGGAAGTCTGGACTATGTGGCGCTGGGGATCGGGATCAATGCCTATCTGCCCAAAGACGGATTTCCCCCCGCTATACAGGATGTGGCCGGCGCTGTTTTTAAAGAACGGCAAAACGACGGGAAGAATCGGCTGGCGGCCGGATTCTTAAATTTTTTTATGGGCTACTACGCGGGCTGGGAGACGGAAAGCTATGTGGAAAAATATCGGGTGAAAAGCCTGGCAATCGGAAAAAGGATCGAAGTTCTGGCCCCCGATGGCGCTAAAAGGGCGAAAGCGCTGGACGTGGACGAAGACTGCCGCCTGCTGGTGCGGTATGAGGACGGCGCAGAGGAAGCGCTCTCCTCCGGGGAAATCCGCATCCGTCTTTCCCGTACGGCAGAGGTTAGAGCATGAGAAATGAAAAGACAAAGAAAATGGTTTTGTGCGCCCTGTTTGTGGCCCTGATTTCCGTGGGCGCGTTTATTAAAATCCCCATCCCGGCAGTTCCGTTCACCTTGCAATATTTGTTTACCATGCTGGCCGGGCTGCTTCTGGGCGGGAAAACAGGCTGCCTTTCCGTCTGCATTTACATTTTTTTGGGACTGGCCGGCCTGCCCATCTTCGCCCAGGGCGGCGGAATCGGTTACATACTGCAGCCCAACTTCGGCTATATCCTGGGTTTTGCCGTGGGGTCTTTCGTCACGGGCGCCATGGCCAATAAGAAGAGCAGGCCGGGATACAAATGGCTGTTGGCTGCCAATTTCACAGGACTTGGAATCGTGTACCTTTTCGGGATGGCGTACTATTATTTTATCAGCGACGTCTATCTGGGGACGCCCATCGGCCTTTGGCCGCTGTTTCTATACTGCTTTATCCTGGCCATTCCCGGCGACATCTTCTTGTGCATTGCGGCAGCGATGCTGGGAAAAAGGCTGATTCCGCTGATTAAAGAAAGAAGGATTTGAAAAATGAATGTGGAAACTATAGGAAACCAGGTGATACAGGGAAAAGAGATTGCAAAAGAGGAAGCCCTCTGGCTGTACGGGCAGCCCCTGGAGGCGCTGTGTCAAAAAGCGGATGAGATTCGGCGGCATTTCTGTTCCAATCAATTTGATATCTGCACGATTATCAACGGCAAAAGCGGCCGGTGTTCGGAGGATTGCCACTTCTGCGCTCAATCGGTCCATAACCACACAGGCGTCCGGGAGTATTCGCTGCTTCCCGCCGGAGAAATTGTGGCGCAGGCCAAGGTCCATGAGAGACAGGGCGTCCTGCGCTATTCCATTGTCACATCCGGAAAAAAGCTCTCCGATGCGGAGGTGGATGAAATGTGCGCGGCCATCCGCCGAATCTGCCAGGAAAGCAAAATTTCCGTGTGTGTCTCTTTTGGCCTTTTGACAGAGGCGCAGTACCGGAAATTAAGAGAGGCCGGGGTTTCCCGGGTGCACAACAACCTGGAAACCTCCCGTCGGAATTTCCCCAACATATGCACCACCCATATGTTCGACGATAAAATCGCGGCGATCCGGGCCGCCCAAAACGCCGGGCTTTCCGTGTGCAGCGGCGGGATTATGGGGCTGGGGGAAACAAAAGAGGATCGAATTGACATGGCATTTGCCCTTAAAGAGCTGGGCGTCAAAAGCGTGCCGGTGAATGTCTTAAATCCCATCGCCGGAACGCCTTTAGAGAGCAATGAGAGATTGACGCAGGAAGAAGTCCGGCGGATTGTGGCCGTCTATCGTTTTATTTTACCGGATGCGTCCATTCGTCTGGCGGGAGGCCGGGGCCTGCTGGGGGACAAAGGCAGAAGCTGTTTTCGCTCCGGCGCCAACGCGGCCATTTCCGGCGACATGCTGATCACGGCCGGGATCACCGTGCAGACCGATCTGGAACTTTTAAAAGAGCTGGGCTATCAGGTGGGGTACGGAAAATGAGCAAAGGACTGTTTATCACGGGAACGGGAACGGACGTGGGAAAAACCTACGCCGCCGCCCTGATTTTGAAAAAACTAAAGGAAAACGGCGCATCCGCCGGGTATTTCAAAGCGGCCATGAGCGGCAATGGGCGGGGAGAGGACGGGGAACTGATTCCGGGGGACGCGCTGTTTGTGAAAAAGACAGCGGGCGTTTCCCAGTCGCTTTTGGAGATGTGCCCCTACGTGTACGAAAACGCAGTGTCGCCCCATCTGGCTTCGCGCATGGAAGGGAATCCGGTTTGTCTGGAAATTGTCTTAGAAAAATTCCGGGAAATATCCGAAAAATATGAATATGTGACCATGGAAGGATCCGGCGGCATTCTCTGTCCGATTTGTTTTGACGAAGCTGAAATCTGGCTTCCGGAGGTCATCAAAGCCTGCCGCTTGGGATGTCTGCTGGTGGCCGACGCCGGGCTTGGAACCATCAACGATGTGGGGCTGACCGCTTACTATATGAAGGAACAGGGCATTCCCCTGAAGGGAATCGTGTTCAACCATTTTAAGCCGGGGGACGCTATGCAGGAGGACAACTTAAAAATGTGCGAGCATCTGACCGGGGCGAAGGTAATCGCCTGCATCCGGGAAGGCGATACAGAACTGGATATTCCGGCAAGAACCTTGCAGTCGCTGTACGGAGTCATCTGAACAACAAGGAGGAAAAATGATCTGGTACCCATATGAACAGATGAAAACCATGAAAGAGCCTTATGAAATTGTGGATGCTAAGGGCGTTTACCTGTATACCAGGGAGGGGAAAATGATTGATTCGGTGTCTTCCTGGTGGAGCGTGATTCACGGCTACAAGCATCCCCGGCTGAATCAGGCGATTATCGAACAGGCGCAAAAATTTTCCCACGTGATGCTGGGCGGGCTTACCCACGAGACGGTGAAAAAGCTGGCAGAAAAGCTGCAGAGCTGGCTGCCCGGAGATCTGGACTATTGCTTTTTCTCCGATTCAGGGAGCGTGGCCGTGGAAGTGGCGCTGAAAATGGCGCTGCAATATTATATGAACCGGGGCGAAGAAGAGCGCACGATGATTCTTGCCCTAGAACATGCTTATCATGGGGACACTTTCAAAGCCATGGAGGCGGGTGACGACGAAGATTATCATTTTGTCTTAAAAGCCTATGGCCCCAGCAGGCATGTGGCGCACATTCCCATCGACATAGAAAGCCTGGAGCAAGCCTTTGAAAAATATCATGACAGGCTCAACTGCTTCATTGTGGAACCGCTGCTGCAAGGCGCCGGGGGGATGCGGATGTACGATGTTTCTTTCCTGAAAAGGGCCCGCGAGCTCTGCAGCCAGTATGACGTGCTGCTGATTTTCGACGAGGTGGCCACCGGCTTTGGGCGGACGGGGAACCGGTTTGTGGCGGATCTGGTTTTGCCGGATATTCTGGTTTTGGGAAAGGCCCTGACCGGCGGCTATATCGGCCATGCCGTCACCGTGGCCAACCAAAAAACATTCCAGGGATTTTACGACGACTGCCCGGAACACGCCCTTATGCACGGCCCCACTTTTATGGGAAACGCCCTGGCCTGCAGCGTGGCGCTTGCGTCCATCGAGCTTTTTGAAACCCAGGACTATATGGCGAAAATCCGCAGGATTGAGGAAATCACCCGCCGGGAAATGGACGGGTTCTCAGACCCGCGCATCCGGGATCTGCGGATTATGGGCGGCTGCGTCTGCCTGGAAGTGACCGACGAGGCCGTGCTGGAGGGATACCAGCAGTTCGCTTGTCAGCGGGGCGTGTTCAGCCGGCCGTTTCTGAAATATCTGTATGCCATGGTCCCCTATGTAATTTCCGAGGACCAGCTGGTAAAAGTACTGGATGTCATGAAAGCCTGGTTTCGGAATTAATAATGGTATTTGGAACGTTTGCCAACAATAAATAAAGCCGTCACGGTTGCCGCCATCAGCTCCGCCGCCACAATGGACAGCCAAATGCCGTCGATGCCCCAGATCAAAGGGAAGATCAGGACGGCCGCCATCTGAAACAGAAGCGTTCGCAAAAAAGAGATCAGGGCGGAAATCAAACCGTTTCCCAGGGCCGTAAAAAACGAAGATCCGTAGATGGCAATGCCCGCAAACAAAAACGAAAAAGAATAAATCTGAAAACCCCGCTGGGTAAGCGCCAGAAGTGACGGATCGTACCCCACGAAGAATCGGGCAAAAGGCTGCGCCAGCGCTTCCGCCAGAAACAGCATAGCAATGGAGAAAACGCCGATAACCGTCAAGCTTTTTCGCAGAAGGTTTTTTAGCTCTGCGTAATTGGCCGCGCCGAAGTGGTATCCCACAATGGGGGCCGCGCCTACCGAATATCCGATAAAAGTGGCCAGAAAAACAAGGTTGACATACATCAGTACGCCATATGCCGCCACGCCGTCCTCACCGGCATAGCGGAGCAGCTGCGCATTGTACAGCATGCTGACCAGGGACATGGACAGGTTGGACATCAGTTCGGAGGAGCCGTTGGTGCAGGTTTTCAGCAGGGCCTTTCCGTCAAATTTGGTTTTGGTAAGGCGCAGAATGCTGGCGTTTGGACGGCCAAAATAGATAAGCGGCACAATGCCTCCCACCGCCTGGCTGAGGGCGGTGGCGGCGGCAGCTCCTATAAGCCCCCACTGAAATACGGCCACGAATAAAGCATCCAGCGCCATATTGGTGACGCCGGCGGCGATGGTGATGGCAAGCCCCAGCTGGGGCTTTTCCGCTGTGGCGAAATAGCTCTGGAATTCGTACTGTAAAATAAAAGCGGGCAGCGCCAGCAGAATCACCCGGCCGTAAGCCACGCACTGCTCCAGCATTGCGCCTTCTGCGCCCAAAAGAGAGGCCACAGGGCGAAGGAAGGCAATGCCCAGCGTGGCAATTCCAATTCCCAACGCTGCGGATACATAGACTAAAAGGGAGAACAGCCGGTTCGCTCTGTCCCGGTCGCCGGCGCCTAGGGTGATAGCGATCAGCGCGCTTCCCGCGGTGCCGAACATAAAGCCCACGGCCCCCAGAATCATCAGAAAAGGCATAATGAAATTGACAGCGGCAAAGGGTGTTTTCCCCACAAAATTGGAGACGAAAAAGCCGTCTACGACTCCGTAGATGGAAGTGAAAATCATCATGGCGATGGAGGGCGCCGTAAAGCGCAGCAGCTTCTTATAACCAAAGTGATCCGACAGCTGGATCTTCATTTTCTTTCGTCTCCTTTCGTCAGTTTCTTTATTTTATCCCGGAAAATCTCCAGATACTTCTGCGTCAGCTCCAGATAGACTTCCTGATCCTCCTTCGGCCAGGAAGCAAAAATCTCGTTTTCAATTTCTATGAGACGGGCGACTGTATTTTCTGCCAGTTCCCGGCCCTTGTCTGTAAGGCACACCTTTTTCTTTTTCCCGTCGAACGTTTCCAGATACAGAATCTGGTCGGCCTCCAGCTTGCGCAGGGCGGAGTTGATGGTCTGTTTGCTTATGCCGGATAGCCGGTGGATCGTGGTGAGAAGGCAGCAGCCGCCGTAATTGCAAAGGGTGTATAAAATCATCAATGCACTGTCCGAAAAGCCCAGCTGCAGAGCGGCTTCGTGGTAGGCGGCGTCAATCTCGTTGGACAGATAATTGAAGCGTTTCAGTTCTGCGGTCATTAATTCTTTCATGGAAAGTTCCTTTCGTCCGAAATCGTACATGTATTATAGTATGATTTCGGACGAAAGTCAATAGGGATTTTTTGTCTGTTATTAAAATGAAATTTTAGTGAATGAATGTTCGGAAAAATTCTGGATAAATGTATTTATATATGATATAATCTAAGAACATGAGAATCGGATGCCGATGATAGCGAAGCATATAAAAGGAGAGATGCGCAGTGGCGGTTGAACAATATACAGAGAGTCTGACATTAAAGGAAATGAAATGCGTGATTGGGGAGAATGCATTCGGCTATGTTCTTCCACAGGGCGATGTTTCAAGTGTAGATAAAATAGAAAAATTGTTGCAACAGGCGGGAGGGAAGCCAAAAGAATGCGCTCTTACGGATTATTCCCTTGGGGGAAAAGGGAAAGCCAGGCCAGAATATATTATAACATTTAATGACGATGTCAATACGATTATTGTTATCGAGTGTAAAAACAGCATTAAGAAGCATTGCAGTGAAAATATGGATAAACCCAGTATGTTTGCTGTGGACGGCGTTTTGTACTACGCTAAGTTTTTAAAGAGGGAGTACAATGTAATTGCCGTTGCTGTGAGTGGAACCGCCGCCCAGAATATGAAGGCAGACGCTTTTTATTGGATGCGCGGACAGGAAAAATATACAATACTGGAAAAAGCGAAAGACATTATTTTGGAGCCGCAAAATTATATTGAATTGATAAAAGGAAACCGGTTAAAAAAGGCTTATTCCCTGGATGAAATTAGAAATACCGCTATCGATATGCATAATTCTTTAAGGGAAATAAAAGTGACGGAGGCGCATAAGCCAATTTTTATCGCAGGAATCCTGATTGCGCTGAACGATGAGGATTTTTCCAAGAGTTATTCCATGCTGACATCTTATAAATTGGTGATGCAAAACATCCAAAACGCTATAGAAAATGTTCTGGAAGACAGTGATATAAAGAGCAGCAGGGTAAGCTACATAAAGCAGGTTTTTAACACATTGCAGGACAATACGAAGTTTGCTGAAATTCCTTTGGGATATTCAAAATCTATTACATGGTATACACCAGTTTACAACTTTTGAAATTTCCTAAAACCTGATAAAATGTAGTCTT
>CAYOWU010000103.1:0-7834 GCA_964407765.1 uncultured Lachnospiraceae bacterium | reverse complement strand
GGCGGATTGGGGACTTTCACCCGTTAGAACGTGTGCCCACCGGGCACACCAAAAACAGCGCCCTGCCCACGCAGGAACGCTGTCCACAAACAAACGCCTCTTATTCTTTTACCCGATACGCCTCCATCCTCTTTAAAATCTCCCCGGCCTCCGCCTCATCGGCATGGATATGCAGCTCCATGGGGTTGGACAAATTCATGCTGAAAATGCCCATAATGGATTTAGCGTCCACCACATACCGTCCCGACGCCAGGTCCATGGGGGCGTCAAACTTGGATACTATATTTACAAAATCTTTTACCGATTCAATGGTATTTAACAGAATTTTTGCGGTTGTCAAAATCATTCCTCCTCTGCGGCATATAATTGAATGTCTTTGGGCGCGCTACTGGTTATGGAGCGTCCCAGATGATACACAGCGTTGGTAATCACATATTCGCCGTCGTTGACGAAGACTTCCACCATGTTTTCATCCACCAGAACCTCCAGATGCGCCTCCCCTTTAATCTCGGGGGTTTCGGAAATCAAACGGGCGGGCTGGGCGTAATAGCCGCCGTTTACGGCCGCGAAAACCTTTTGCCGGTCCGTACAGACGCGGTTTCCTTTTCTGTAAATGAGAAACCCGCCCAGGTCGACCTCCTCCCCCTCCTGCAAATCAAAGCGGGCCATGTAGCCTTCCGGGGACGCTTCCGACGGATCTGCGATTTTCCGAGAATAGGCCCGGCGGATATTGGGATGCATGGAAAAATAAATGTGGCCGTCGCGGACGCTTACTGTCCGGGGCGAGCTGAACATCCCAATCCAGCCGCCGTCCGTCTTCTCCGGCATCCGAAGCCAGGCCATCATCACCCGCCTGCCCGCTTCGTCAACGGCAGTCTGCGCCGCGTACAAATCCATGCCGTAGTCCAGGAACTGATAATCATCCGGTATGTCCATACAGCAGCCATCCTCCTGGAAGTCCACCAAAAAGCAGATGGAATGCTCTTCCCTTCGCCCGCCGTTTTCCACAATTCCCATCACCGACAACAGCAGGACCTTGCCGCCCTCTGTCTCAAAATAATCCGGGCATTCCCACATCCAGCCAGGCAACGAAGGCTTTAACGCCCGGTTTACATATTCCCAGTTCTGCAAATCCTCGCTTCGGTAAAACAGGGCCGTCCCCTGCTTTTCGTGAAGCGTGCTTCCCAGAATCATGTACCACGCATTTTGCCCCCGCCAGATTTTTGGGTCCCGGGTGTGCATCCGGTGGCCAATCCGGCTGTCCGTCACCGGGGGAATAATCACCTGTTTATCCGCCCAGTTGTCAAAAGTCTGGCCGTCCTGGGAAACCATCATCATCTGCGTGGCCTCAAAACGGTGTTCCTGGTGCACATGGATATCCTCCGGATTGCTCCCTTCGTAGCGAATCCCCGTGTAAGCGATGTACATTTTCCCGTCCTTTTCCACCGCGCTTCCGGAGAAGCAGCCGTTTTGATCCTCCCTTTTCGTAGGAAACAGGGCAATTCCTTTGTGCTCCCAATTCACCAAATCTTCGCTGACCGCATGACCCCAGTGCATGGTCCCCCACCGGGGGCCATAAGGAAAATACTGGTAAAACATGTGATATTGTCCTTTGTAGTAAATAAAGCCATTGGGGTCGTTGACCCAATTATCCGGTGCCTTCAAATGTAATTTCTGCCTGCTCATTCTTCCCTCATCCTGCTATTTCCGCGTCGTTTTTTATGTAATTTTCTCCGGTCTTTTTGTCAAAGAACTGCATCTTCGACGGCATGAACACGAACTCAATCTCATCGCCGATCTGGCTGATTTCATATTTGGAAACCCTGGCCACCGCCTGGCTGCCCCCAAATGTAAAGTACAGATTGTTTTCATTTCCCATGACTTCCGTGTTGGTAATCACCGCCCTCTGGCTGTTCTCTCCATACAATTCCATGTTCTGGGCGTCCAGCTTCAAATCTTCGCCGCGGATTCCCAGAATCATCTCGCCGCTCTTGCCGTTTAACCTGGCCAGTGCGCTTTTTTCCAAAATCAGCTTATTGCCGTCGGTAAATTCAATAACGTTTCCGTTCACCGTCACGTCGAAGAAATTCATCTGCGGGGAGCCGATGAACCCGGCCACGAACCTGTTCGCCGGATGGTTGTAGAGCTCCAGGGGCGCGCCCACCTGCTGCACGATCCCGTCTTTCATGATCACAATTCGGTCGGCCATGGTCATGGCTTCCACCTGGTCGTGGGTCACGTAGATCGTGGTGGCGCCCAGCTCCCGATGGAGCTTGCTGATCTCCGTGCGCATGCTGACGCGCAGCTTCGCGTCCAGGTTGGACAGCGGCTCGTCCATGAGGAACACTTTCTGATTTTTCACAATGGCGCGTCCTAAGGCCACCCTCTGACGCTGACCGCCGGAGAGGTTTTTGGGCTTACGCAACCGGTATTCCTCCAGGCCCAGAATCTTCACGGCCCAGTCCACTTTTTTCTTAATCTCCGCGGCGGGGACCTTCATGTTCTTTAAGCCGTAGGCGATGTTCTTCTCCACGGTCATATGGGGATACAGCGCGTAGTTCTGGAAGACCATGGCGATGCCCCGGTCTTTGGGCGCCATCTCGTTGACCCGTTTTCCGTCTATGTACAAATCGCCGCCGGTGATTTCCTCGAATCCGGCCACCATCCGAAGCGTGGTGGATTTTCCGCAGCCAGAAGGGCCCACGAATGCGATAAATTCTTTTTCCTGAATCTCCAGGTTGAAGCCGTCCACAGTATTGTGGTCCGCTCCCGGATATTTTTTGCATATATTTTTAAACTCTATAAAGCTCATACGATCATCCTTCCTTTGAACCTGTTGAGGTAACGCCTTCTACAATCTGTTTGGAGAACAGGGAGTAGATGATGATTACCGGAATCGTTATCATTGTAATGACTGCAAGGGTCTGTCCCATAGTTGTGTTTTCATTGGACGTAATGGCGTTTAAGCCGATCTGGGCCGTCAAAAGGTCGCCGGAGGTGAAAACCAGCGCCGGCCAGAGGTAGTCGTTCCAGACGTTCAGGAATGTGAACACGCCCACTGTGGCCACCACGGTCTTGGACATGGGCAGCACCATGGTAAAGAAGTATTTCACCGGGCCGCAGAAATCAAGCTGCGCCGCTTCGTACACGTCGTCCGGCAGGCTGACAAACACTTGCCGGAACAGGTAAATGTTAAAAGGATTCACAATCATGGGCAGCACATACCCCAGCACGGTATTCAAAAGCCCCGCTTTCGCAATAATCAGAAAGTGAATGGTGATAACCGTCTCTGTGGGCACAATCTGAAGCATTAGGATAATCAGCAGCCATTTGTCGCTGAACGGAAACGGAATCTTCGCCAGCGCGTACCCTGCCAGGCCGTTTACCACGATGCCCAGCACGATCATCACCGCCGCATAGAACAGTGTGTTGCCCATATACCTTAGGAAACTGGTATCCTTGATGATAGATACATAATTTTCAAAGAAATTCCCTCCCGGCATGGGCGGAATGAACGCCGCAATGGAATTCATGTCTGCCGTGATCGCCGCGTCCGGCTTAAAAGAGTTCGCCAGCATCCAGAGGACGGGGAACAAAAAGAAAATCGACAATGCCAGCAGGAAGATTACCAGTATCCAGTTTATCCGCTTTTGCTTTTTCGTCAGCATTTATTTGTCCTCCTTGTCCTTCGTCAGTATGTTCTGGATGATAGTCAGGACCACCACGAATATGGTAAATATGACGGCCATTGTGGAGGCGAGGCCCATTTCCCAGTTCACCGTGCCGGTCTGGTAGATATCGTACACGATGGTGTAGGTGGAATGGTCCGGACCGCCGCCGGTCATAACCATGGGCTGTACCAGCATCCGAAACGCGCCGATGGTGACTGTGATGAAAATCAGCACGCATAAGGGTTTCATTTCCGGCAGGGTGATGTCTTTAAATTTCTGCCAGCTGGTGGCGTGATCCATCTCCGCCGCCTCGTAAAGGGCCGGGTTGATGTTCTGCAGGCCGCCTAAGAGAATCAGCATCTGATAGCCCATGCCCTGCCACACGCTCATGATGGCCACAGAGGGCAGCGCCTGCTTTGCGCTGTGGATAAAGGGCTGCGCGTCGACGCCAAAGCGGGCCAGCAGCGTGTTTAAAATCCCTTCCGGGCTGTAAATCTGCAGCCACAGGGTGGAAACCACCGCCAGGGACATGACCACCGGCACGAAGAAAGCCACTTTAAAATATTTTTTGCAGTGGGCCGCATGGTTGATGGCGATGGCCATCAGCATGGCCCCGCCGCACTGGCACGGCACGATGATGATGACAAATTTCACCGTATTCAAAAACGATTTCACAAAAAGCTCATCCTTGAAACAATCCAGATAGTTCTTAATTCCCACAAAATGCGTCAGTTCCGGGCTCAATGCGAAATAGTCGGTGAAGCTGAACCCAAAGGTCAGAAGCATTGGCAGAAACAGAAACAATGTGAGGAGTATCAGCGCCGGGGCAAAAAATGCCATTCCCATAATCGAATTCTTTTTCCTCATTATTCTCTTGTATAACGCTCCAGTTTCGCGTTCATCCTTTCTACAGATTTATCCATTTCCGACTGGGCGTCCTTGCCTCCCAGCGCCACGCTCTCCAAAACCTCTTGGAAGTACGTGCTCACCTGCGGATAGACAGGCGTTTTCGGCCTTGGATGGCCGTAGTTGCTTAACTGGTCATATAACGCTTTGTAATTGTCGTCGGTCTGGAAGACATCGATGTTTTCAAAGGCTTCGTATGTAGACGGAAAAGTCTTGCTCATTTCCCAAATCCGTATGCCGCTTTCCACACCGCTCATCCACTGCACCAGCTTGGTGGCGCCTTCAATGTTCTCCGTCTCGGAAGAGGCGGCAAAGGCCCAAGAGCCGGTGGGGGTGTATCGCCTGCCGTCCCAGTCATCGGAAACCACATAAGGCGCTACGCCAAGGTCGATATCGGGGTAGCTTCCGTAAACCGTATTAACCTCCCACGCGCCGTCGAATTTAAAGGCGGCCCGTCCGCTCTCGAACAGATTTTCAATCTTCGCCTCGGACATATATTTGTTTTCCACAATCTTTTGGAAAAATTTCATAGTCTCCACATTTTCCCCGGAATTGAAATAACCGTCCACCGCCAGCCCGTCGTCGCTGACCAGGTTTCCGCCATTGGACCAGACAAACGGTGCGTAATAGTAAATGCTGGCTTCCCCTACCGGGAACGTCATGTCCAGGGGATAGCCGTTTTTCTCATTCATCAACGGCTTTAATTCCTCCAGAATCTCCAGAAATTCCGTCCAGGTCCAGGGATGGCCCGCTTCCGGAACCTTAACGCCCGCTTCCTTCAGAATCGCCTTGTTGTAATAAAGCCCCACGCTGGATTCCATCACGCCTAAAGCATACAGCTTGTCATCGCAGGTTCCCTGCTCAATGATGGACGGAAGATATATGTCTTTTTCCTCCTGGGAAATTTCCGCCAGGGGCTGGATGATCCCGTTGGCCGCGTAGGCCGCGATATTGGGCCCGTCTACAGTCAGCACATCCGGAAGACCGCCCGACATGACGGAGGCGTTGACTTTATCGGAATACCCGCCGCCGCTGTCATTTCGGGGCACAAACTCAATGTCCGCGAAATAGGTCCCGTCGTACTCCTTGTTAAAGCTCTCCACAGACGCTTTGTACGCCTGCCCCTCTTCCGTCTCCTCAATGGAATGCACCCACATGGACAGATACGTTTCCCCCTGGTCGTAGCCTGCTATGTCGCCTGGGTTTACTTCCTTCTTCTGACATCCCGTCAGAGCGCCCAGGGCCAAAAGAACTCCCGCCAGGCATAACAACCGTTTTCTCATTCCCTCTCCTCCTTTATGTTCCTTTGATAATCGGTAACGTTATCGGTTAAGTTACCGGTTACTTTTAAAATAATATTAATATACCTCCCTGGAATTGTCAATCCTTAATTGCAGATTCAGCGTATGTTCTATTTTGGGAGGGGGATTTTTATTCAATTTATACAAATACGCACCTGATTGATTTCCCCATCCATTTTTGCTATACTCTTTATTATGAAATCAAAAAAGTTACCTTTGCCGACATTATTTTAACAGTCCAGACTCCCCGGCTCTGGAAGATCCGCAAAAGCGAAAGTGGGTGTTGACCATGAAGGATCATTTTCACGCGATCTTTCCCAACGATGATTACCTAGATCTGAGGCCCTATCAGTACGGTTGGGAGGCGTGCGCGCCGCTCCACTCCTTCGGCCCGTTCATACGGGAGCATTTCCTGTTCCATTATGTGATCAGCGGATATGGGACTTTGTATTCACATGACTCGGATGGGGAGATCCACGAATATCGGTTGGGGGAGGACCAGGGATTTTTGATCTGCCCTGGACAGATCAATCTCTACACGGCCGATGAGACACAGCCGTGGACCTATGTCTGGCTGGAATTTGACGGGATGCGGGTAAAGGAAAATCTCTTGAAGGCGGGACTGGCGCAGGATTCTCCGATCTATTCTCCGCAAAGCGCCAAGCAGGGACAGCAGCTGCGGGATCAAATGCTTTATTTTACCCAAAACGCCTCCAGGTCTACGCTGCATTTGGTGGGACGGCTGTTCATGTTCCTGGATGACTTGATTGAATTTTCGGCGAACCGGAGGGAAACCAACGAAAAGAAAGAATACGATTATTACATCCATGAGGCGGTGGTCTATATCCAGCAAAATTATCAGCGTGAGCTGTCCGTAGAAGAAGTGGCAGGTTTTTGTAAACTAAACCGCAATTATTTCAGCCGCCGTTTCAAGGAGCTGGTGGGCAGCACGCCGCAGGAATTTTTGATCCAGCAGCGTCTGACCAACGCGGCAAAATTGCTGCGGCTCACCGATCTGCCCATCAAAAATGTGGCAGACCAGTGTGGATACCCCAATCAACTGCACTTTTCACAGGCGTTCAAGAAGCATTATGGACTGCCGCCGCGGGAATGGCGCAAACAAAATAGCTGAATTGCCTTTTTATCATCCGACCGCTCTGAGATAGAGCTGGACAGCCTGGTAATCCTTCTGGATCACTGGGAGCGGGTATCCCGCCTGCATCAGCGTACTGCCGCAATAAAGTTTGTCGCCGTGGTTGACCTGGTACTGCAGGGCGGGGTCCAGCCCTTTCAGGTGCAGCCAAAGAAATGGCGTGGCGGGACGGGCGCTGCCGGTGACCAGGGAGACGAGCGCTTCTCGTCTATCTGGGGATACATGCGCCCAGGCTGTGAACAGACCATCTGCAAAGGGATCGCTCAGCCGATAGTAGTCACCCTGGCAGAGCAGTTCATAATGCGCCTGGTATGTCTCGATCTGTTGGCGGATCGTTTCTTTTTCTTTCGCTGTGCATTTACCCAAGTCCATCTCATAGCCAAAAGCGCCGCTCATGGCCACGATTCCCCGTGTTTCCAGGGGCGTGACCCGTCCGTTCTGTTCGTTGGGGACGGCGGAGACATGGGCGCCCATGGTACATGTGGGATAAGCAAACGAAGTGCCGTATTGTATCCGCAGGCGGTCGATGGCGTCTGAGTCGTCACTGCACCAGATCTGCGGCGTATAGTAGAGCATTCCGCCGTCAAACCTGCCGCCGCCGCCACAGCAGCCCTCGATGAGGATGTGCGGATAGTCTTTGCGGAGACGCTCCAGCAAATCGTAAACCCCCAGGACATACCGATGATACACCTCCCCCTGACGCTGTGCCGGAAGGGCGGCAGACCATACGTCCGTCAGGCTGCGGTTCATGTCCCATTTGATATAAGCCACAGGCGCGCTTGCGAGGACGGCCTGCAGTTGAT
>CAYOWU010000102.1:0-8052 GCA_964407765.1 uncultured Lachnospiraceae bacterium | reverse complement strand
GTATGGGAATACAGAAGATTTTTCTCGGATTTGCCGCCGGCGTCATGATTGCCGCCTCGGTCTGGAGCCTCTTAATTCCGGCCATCGAGGAGGCCGTCTCCATGGGCATGATTGGGTGGATGCCCGCCGCCGGCGGCTTTATTCTGGGAATCGCGTTTCTGATGACCCTGGACGGACTTATGCCGCACCTGCATCCCAACACCAACAAAACCGAAGGCATTTCCGCGTCCTGGCGGCGTACGTCCCTGCTGGTGTTTGCGGTGACGCTCCACAATATACCAGAGGGCATGGCTGTGGGCCTTTCCTTCGCGCTGGCCGCCCAGCACAGCAATGACCCCGCCCTTTACGCCGCCGCCATGGCGCTGGCCATCGGCATCGGCATCCAGAACTTTCCCGAAGGCGCCGCCATCTCGCTGCCCCTGCGCCAGGAAGGCCTGACTGTGAAAAAATCATTCTGCATCGGAAGCCTGACCGGGCTGGTGGAGCCGGCATTCGGCATCCTCACCGTGCTGGCGGCCGGCGGAATTAAACCCGTGATGCCCTGGCTTTTAGCCTTCGCCGCCGGAGCCATGATGTACGTGGTGGTGGAAGAGCTGATCCCGGAAGCCCATCTGGGAGAACACTCCAATGTGGGCACTCTGGGCGTGATGGCCGGTTTTCTGATTATGATGATCCTGGACGTGGCTCTGGGATAATCCAGCTAATTTTCAAAAGACACTTATGAAAACACTCTTCTCTTACGATATTATTATATGAAGGCAATTCGTGGAAAAAAATAAACATTTCATGAATACATCATTTAGGTAACTGCGGAACATCCTTCTTAGCAACTAAAGTTCGGGCAAAATACGCATAACTGTTTCGCAATTACTTAATACGTCATTATCTGAGAGGAGGATTATTATGTCAATTGAAGCTTTATCCGGCAATTTTGCCTCAAATCCTGTATACGCAGCCATGCCGCAGTCCAAAGTGGATAACGCCGTAGAGGCCCTCCAGGGCGAGGAAGTCAAAAAAGCCAAGGCCAACGAAGACTCCATTGAGATCAGCGAAGAAGGCAAGAAACAGGCTTCCAAGAACAAAGGCTTAAGCGCAGACGAGTTAAAAGCCATCCACGAGCAGCAGATGGCCTCATTCAACAATATGCTGGCAAACATGCTCAATTCCCAGGTCGGCATGAACAATGTGGCCAAAGGCTCACAGATTCAGATCACCAAAGACCTGTTCTCCAAGCTGAACATCACCCCCGCCGACTCCGCAAGGGCCGCGCAGGCAATTTCCGAGGACGGCGAATGGGGCGTAAACGCAGTGGCCACCCGGATTATGGATATGGCCGTTGCTCTTTCCGGCGGCGACACAGAGAAATTATCCGTACTGCGTGACGCTGTGGAAAAAGGATTCGCCGCTGCCGAAAAGCAGTGGGGCGGAAAACTTCCCTCCATCAGCGGAGACACACACACAGAGATCAACAATCGTTTCGATTACTGGGAAAAATACGGCACACTGGACGGCTACACCATGGGCAAGGCCGACAGCGAAGACAAATAAAGATCGACACGCGGTCAAACCGCCAAAAACTGCCAGACAACATTGCGCTTGTCTGGCAGTTTTTTAATCTCTATACGGTCCGTACCATGGGCAGATCATTATTCACTCCTTTTGACATAAGAATCTGATGCACATCAATAATGCCATTGTGGAACGTGGCGGCGCAGGAGGCCAGATACAGTTCCCACATGCGCGTAAATTCTGTGCCCTTGGATTTCTCAATTTCCTCCCTGTGTTTCAGGAAATTCTCCCTCCAGCACAGCAGCGTCCGGCTGTAATGGCGGCGCAGGCTCTCCACATCCAATGTATAAAAATCATAATCCGGCAGCAGATACATAATCTCTCTTAAGCTTGGAACCGTCCCGCCGGGGAAAATATATTTCCGAATGAAGGCGTCTCCCGGGTGTTCCTTCAGTGCGCTGATGTAATGCAGCAGAAACAGCCCCTGGGGCTTTAAGACGCTGTGGACGTTTTGCAGAAATTCCTCGTATTTCCCCCGTCCCACATGCTCCAGCATCCCCACACTCACCGCCCGGTCAAAGGTAAGGCCGCTTGTCTCCAGCTCCCGGTAGTCCATCAGCTCCACCGTAAGGAAGGCTTCCAGATTTTCCTCCCGGATGGTTTGGCTGAACTTCTCATACTGCTCCTGGCTTAAGGTAATGCCATACCCTTTTACCTTGTATTTCTCAGCCGCCCTTTTCAGCAGGAAGCCCCATCCGCAGCCAATATCCAGCAGAGTCATGCCTTCTTTCAGATGCAGCTTTTCCAGAATATGATCCACCTTATTCACCTGCGCCTGATACAGAGTGTCCTCCTCGTTCTTGAAATATCCACAAGAATAGCTCATGGATTCATCCAGCCACAATTGGTAGAAATCGTTCCCGATATCATAGTGAGACGACACTTCCTGCTTCTGATTCTTCTTGGTCTGCGCTGTATGCAGCAGCTTTTTCAGTGCGGAAGAATCTGTGGTAAATTTCCCCATCTGCCCCAGAAATGTATCCAACACCTGGAACAAATCGCTGTCCACTTCCAGATCCCCCCGCATGTACGCTTCTCCCAGAGCCAGGGAAGTGCTGGTCAGAAGTTCTTTCTTACTGATGTCTTTTTTCAAAGTCACCGTAAACTGCGGAGCTCCCTGGCCAACCACGCTTTCCCCGTCCGGCATTTTCAGACGGAACGCCACGGGTATAATATCAGCCAAATAATTTTCCAGAAATTTGTTCATTTTTTCCTCCTCCTTACGCACTTGCCGCGTCATCCAGGGAGATTTGGAAGTTTACTTCCAAACTTCACCATTTCTTTACACATGATTCATAGAAATTATTCCCTGTTAAAGAAATTATAAAACTTTATGAACAAAAATATAAGGAAAATTTTCTTATTTTGCCAATTCTTTGTAAAGCTCTTTCACCGCCGGGTAAATCTGACGAAATTTCTCGTAGCGCTCCTGGTATTTGGCCGTCAACTCCGCATCCGGCTCCACGGTATCCACAATCTTCACCAGTTTTTCCGCCGCTTCTTTTACGCTGGAATAAGCGCCGCAGCCCACAGCCGCCAGCATGGCGCCGCCCAGTGCGGGCCCCTCCTCGCTTTCCATCACGTCCACCTTCAGGTTCATCACGTTGGCGATGATTTTTTTCCACAGGGGGCTTTTAGCTCCGCCGCCGCAGATCTTCGTCCGGTCGATGGAAATCCCCAGACTCCTGGCCACTTCCAGGGAATCCCGCAGGCCGAATGTAACGCCCTCCAACACCGCCTGGGTCATTTCCTCTCTCGTGGCGTCCATGGTCATGCCTATGAACATGGCCCGCGCTTTCGGGTCGTTATGGGGTGAGCGCTCTCCCATCAGATAGGGTAGGTAGAACACCTGATTCTCCCCCAGCCGTTCAATGGCCGACTGCTCCCTCTCATACTCACGGGTGTTTAAAATATCCTCCATCCACCATTTGTTGCAGGAAGCGGCGCTTAACATGCAGCCCATCAGATGGTAATAGCCGTCCGCGTGGGCGAAAGAATGCAGCGCGTTGTATTCGTCCACCCGAAACTTCTCGCTGGAAATAAATATCGTGCCGGATGTGCCCAGGGAAATATTGCACATGCCATCCCCCACCGTTCCAGTGCCCACAGCCGCCGCCGCGTTGTCTCCGGCTCCGGCCACTACTTTAACCGTGGCGGGCAGTCCCAGCTCTGCAGCCACATCGGGTTTCAGCGTCCCCACCGCCTCAAAGCTTTCATACAGCCGAGGCAGCTGCTTCTCGGAAACGCCGCAGATTTCCATCATTTCCTCCGACCAGCGCTTATGCTGCACATCCATCAGCAGCATGCCGGAAGCGTCGGACACGTCCGTGCAAAAGCTGCCGGACAGGCAGTACGCCAGATAATCCTTGGGCAGCATGATTTTGCAGATTTTGGCGAAATTCTCCGGCTCATTTTTTTTCATCCACAAGATTTTCGGAGCGGTGAACCCGGCAAAGGCGATGTTCGCCGTATACTGGGATAACTTGTCCTTGCCAATTTCCTGATTCAGATAATCCGTCTCCTCAGAAGTGCGGCCGTCGTTCCACAGTATGGCCGGGCGAATCACCTGGTCATCCCTGTCCAGCGCCACCAGCCCGTGCATCTGCCCGCCGCAGCCAATTCCGGCCACCTGGCTTTTGTCACAGTCCTTTGTCAGCTCCCGGATTCCGTCCATGGCCTGCCGGCGCCAGTCCTCCGGATTCTGCTCCGACCAGCCGGGCTTCGGAAAATACAGCGGATACTCCTTGGATACGATGTTCAAAATCTTCCCTTCCTCGTCCATCAGCAAAAGCTTAACAGCCGAAGTCCCCAAATCCACGCCAATCAATAACATTTGCTCTGTCCTCCTCTTTTCATTTTCCTGCAGCTTTCCGAATCTTTGTCTGTG
This sequence comes from uncultured Lachnospiraceae bacterium, assembly GCA_964407765.1. Classification (GTDB taxonomy): domain Bacteria; phylum Bacillota; class Clostridia; order Lachnospirales; family Lachnospiraceae; genus MGBC164599. The sequence goes on along the minus strand of CAYOWU010000102.1, from coordinate 3,596 downwards.
GAAATCATATAGTCCTGCAGCTATTCAAATTGTTCCACATTTCTCTGCAATGCCTCCATATATCCACCGCCTTTTATATGGCTAACAATATATCGCTATCGATATGTTATTATATAGATGGCGATTAATTATCGCCATCTGCGCCGAGCGCGGCCGCTCTGCGGCATATAGAATAATTATATCGTATCGCCTGGTAAGTGTAAAGTTCATTATACGCGTCTTCCTGTCTGCTTGTAACAGTTCAGCCTTCCGGCTTCACTGTCACAAAAATATGCGCACAAACTGCAAAAAACGCAGTTTGGCGCGTGGCTGTCTCGGGATCGTCTTGCAGGTGCAAGCCGACGCCTCGCAGGATAGCGCATAGCTGAACTGTTACGTCTGCTTCTTACAAATCTGCCAAACAAATTTATGCCTGATCCATTTCTTTAAATGGACATCTTTTTCCAATGCACTGATTGTTCTGCGAAGAATGCCTGCAAATAATTGGGGGCCGCTCCATCTCTATTCCATAATTTTCCTTTACAAAATCGCACGCAGCGAGAATGGATAAATATGAATCCCGTTTACAGCATCGGGGCCCTCCTACTGCGCCAATCCGTTCAAGAGCCTTCGAGGTCATAAGGTTGGAAAGCCCAAACGGCTCTATTGTCAGCGGCGTTGATTTAGAGATGATGGAAACAAAGATCCCTGCGCTAATCCCCGCGCCGCAAGCTCCCCAAAAACCGCAAACGCCTCCAGGAACATTCGTTCCTCGGCTCATCATTTCCTCAAGGGCTTCCCCCAGCGCAATATCCCCGCCGGCATTTTTGTATGCCGTCAGCAATGCCGCTCCAACGATCACATGATGTTCCGGACCATGCATATGGCAAAAAGGCTGCGCAACCATTTCTTCAAAAATTTCCACAGGGTTTTTAGACGCGGCACACAGACATATACTGATAATTTTATCCATTCCTTTGGTATGGCAGTCGTTACATACATAATGTCCTTTTATGCATCTGGTTTTACTTTTTTCTTTTTTATGACAGATCGCGCACTCCATAAATTCATCTGCAGCCAGATACTCAAGCTTTTCCCCACAAATCAGACATTCATCCTTCATGGCCTTTTACCTCCCAATAATCTTTTACAATTAGGCGATTGCAAAACCACTTCCAAATTTCACAAGCTTGGACAAAATAAACAAGACGGAGCTCAAAATCATTTTAAATTCGCTCCTTATTTATTTTTCCCAACCTCTAGTTATTCAACCGGGCATTTCGCACTCCCTAACTTTTAACAATACTATCTAATTCATATTTTAGCATAAAAACTCTATTCTCAGCCAGTCCCTTTTATAAATACATTGACATTTTTCTATGTATTAGGTATAATTATCTAAGATACATCGAAAAAAATAGATTTGAGGCGCCAATATGGAAAATTATACTGCTTACATACAAATATTCAAAGCCTTCTGTGACGAGAATCGCCTGCAAATTTTAGAAATGCTCAGAAGCGGCGAAAAATGTGCCTGTGTACTACTGGAAAAAATGCAAATCAGACAATCCACCCTGTCGCACCATATGAAAATATTATGTGATTCTGGAATTGTCTCAGCCCGTAAAGCCGGAAAATGGACGTACTATTCCATCAACGAAACCGGATGCAAAAAAGCCGAAGAACTTTTAAAAAAATTGCTTTATACAATATAAGCATAGATTTTACTTTATAAAATTCAATTTAGAAAGGAGAAAATAACTATGTATTTTGACAATGCCGCAACTTCTTTTCCAAAACCCAAATGCGTGCCGCAACAAATGTTGCACTACATGGAAAACATTGGCGCAAGTCCAGGACGGGGAACCTACGCATCCGCCCTGGAAGCGGATCAGCTCTTATATGACGCCCGAAAATCCATCTGCCGGCTCCTGCATATCCCCAGAGCTTCAAATGTTATTTTTACGCCAAACTCCACCGAGGCGCTCAATTTAGCGATTAAAGGCATCCTCCAACCCAATGATCACGTAGCCGCCACAAACATTGAACATAATGCTGTATGGCGCCCATTAAAAAAATTAGAACAATCTCATCATATACACATTCATACAATCAACGTTTCTGCAAATGGCACATTGGACTTAAAAAGCGCAGAACAAATCCTATCCCAAAAATGCCGCCTTGCCGTTTTTATACATGGCTCCAACGTAATCGGGAATATTTTGCCTATTAAAGAACTGGTCGCACTGGCCCATCAATATGGGACTTTCGTATTAGTGGATGCATCACAAACAGCGGGCGCCATTCCCATGGATCTCATGGATATTAACGCCGATTTCGTTGCATTTACTGGCCATAAAGGACTTATGGGCCCCACCGGAACGGGCGGCTTATACATAAAAGACGGCTGCGTTCTGGACACACTCAAAGAAGGCGGCACTGGCAGCATGTCCATTTCCCCTTATGCCCCCGAAGATCCTCCCGATCGCTATGAGGCTGGCACAGTCAATATCGTTGGGCTTTCCGGACTTTACGCCGCAGTAAAATACCTTCTGGAAACCGGCATAGAAAAAATTTATAACCATGAACAAAAGTTAATCAAACAGCTTATGTCTGCTCTAAAAGATATAGACAATATAACCCTGTATGGACCAGAAGCAGAAAAAGAACGTCTTGGCCTACTCTCCCTAAACATCAAAGGAATGAATCCATATGAGGCCTGCAAAATATTAGATCAAAAATATGGGATTATGGCCCGCGCAGGGCTTCACTGCAGTCCGCAGGCGCACAAAACCTTAGGAACGCTCCAGACCGGAACGCTGCGAATCAGCACGGGCTGGTTCAATACAGAATCGGAAATAAATGAACTGTCACAGGCGCTTATACAGATGTCAAATGGAGGAATTTAAAATGATCCAGAAAATAGATATTATAGAAACATCGCCTTGTATGGCAGACAAATCAAAACTAAAAGGAATTACCGCGGCAGATTGTGACCTGACGCCTTTAATCCCCTATATCAACGCTGAGATGCCAAAAGCAGATTACAAAAAAGAATCTGAGAGCATTTCATTTAAAAAAGGCTCCATAAAATTTACAATTATGAAAAACAATATCAACGTAACGCGATTTGATACAGTCACCCATTTACGGGAACTCCTTGACTGGATTATGAACTTTTTAAACGACATCGACTCCCGCAAAAATGCAATCGCCCCTGATTACCGCACATTTATCCACCCTGCGCCGCCCCTGATTTACAAAGAACTTCCCAAAACAAATTGTGGCGAATGCGGTCAAAAATCCTGCATGGCGTTTGCCGGAAAACTCAGCCGCCAAAAAACAGAGATTGAAAAATGCGTTCCTCTGCATCAGCCTGAAAACGAAAAAAGATTGGCAAATATAAAAAAATTATTTGTTGGCGGAAAACCTATATAATAAGCAAAGCGGCTATATTTAAAAGGTACATGGAGAAGTTGCATTTATCATCCATGTACCTTTTATTCAAATTTTGTAACTGTTCAGTCCCTTCACAGTTACGAGCAAAAATCCATTGAAAATCGCCTTCGGCGATGGGATTTTTGGCGTATGTCTCGGGATTTTGCCACATTTTGTGG
>CAYOWU010000101.1:0-8067 GCA_964407765.1 uncultured Lachnospiraceae bacterium | reverse complement strand
TCCTTTTTTGTATAAAGAACCCCTCCATCTGGAATTGCAAACCATTTTCTCAAACTACATACTTGATAGTCCCCAATCGTAAATTTCTTTGTTAAAAAACTATGCGTACTATCCTCAATAATAACAAATTGATACTCCTCTTGTTTTTTCTTTACATAATCCAGAACTTCCGTTTTCTGTAAAATACCAAAATAATGCATGATATAAACTACCGTAACAGATTCGTCTATTTTATTCTCAAAATTTTCTATATCAATTTCCAATTGTTCATTAATAAGATAATAATCTATTTTAAAATCTTTAAAAGGTAAAACAACTGACTTACATATGAACGATGGAATCAGTATTTTACCTTGTTTTAATTTTTGTGATAAAAATTTCAAGGCACTTCGCCCACAATCAAAATACATTGCATTATATTCTTTGAGATATTCGTCTACATTTGCCTCTTCATAAGTTATTTGTGATAGATCCATTCCAAAATTACTTCCTAATTCCATAGACTCACCTTGGCTTTTCTGCAACGGCATAAAATATCTCCACTCTTGAACCATTATCTGTGTATAACATATGATCTATTTTTATATTGCAAAACCCTATCCTGTTTAGTATTGTTTCCATTTCCTCTTGTAAATAGAAATGTGCCACTGCTCTGCCCGACAACACGCCCTCCGTTATATCTATATAAGTTCCCTCTTCAAGCAACACTCCCTTCCCATAGCCATCTGTATTCCTCCCAAAACCAGACGAATATAGCTTACCTCCCTTTTTCAGTACCCTATATATATTTTCATACATTTTCTTGATAGCTTGTATTTCATTCGCATACACACATGCACTATCGATCACACAATCAAAGAAATCTCTATCATATCCTATATCTACACCATCCTGAACTGAAAAATGCACCTCGGAAAAACCTTCTTTTTCCAAATATTTTTTCGATTTTTCAACAGCGCTTTTAGAACCATCAAAAGCATACACATCAAATCCCTCTCTGGCAAGAAACCAAGTATGCGCACCCCCTCCACATCCAAAATCCAATATCTCTATTTGCTCTCTGTCCAAATTATAATAATTTCTTGCAACAAAACGGATTACCTGTTCACTGGGATATTTCCCCCACTCTTGTGTACTGTGGATTTTTTCCCACTCCTCTGAAAACGACTTCATACTTTCTCCGTCTCTTCTATCATGTGATTTTCCTTCCATCCTTGACATCTCCTCATACATAGCCAGTATCACATCTTCCACATTATCTCTCAGAAACAATGTTCAGTTTTTCCTCCATACGCTCCATTTCTCCAAATTCCCCCATGTCCAGAAAAGAGTCTTCACTGACAGGATACATTCCGACCTTGCCGCCCTTTTTCATTACCTCATCGACCAAATGCGTCATATGGAATATAGTATCGTCAGGGATCAATCCGATTGTCTCAGGGTTGATAACATACATCCCAGTATTGACAAAATAAGACAATCGAGGCTTTTCATCTATACTCTGGATATTGCCATTGTCACCGACATGAATCACCCCATACGGAACTGTGATATTCTTTAACGCAGAAACTATTGTTATCTCATTACCTGAGTTTACGTGGTAGTCATATATATCGCTATAGTCAGTCAATATCAAGACATCACAATTCGTCACAAACAACGGCTTGTCCAGCGCATCTGGTATAAGTTTGATACTGCCAGCTGTGCCAAGGGGCTTTGGCTCTTCGACATATTTTATCTCATATACAGTATCCAAATTCTCAAAGTACGACTTTATCATGCCTTTCTTATGATTCAACGTCATATAGTATTTCGATATATCATACTCTACAAAACGATTTATGATCCGTTCTACGATTGGCGTATCCCCAATCGGAATCAATGGCTTCGGTAAAATCTTTGTATATGGATACAGCCTGGTCCCTTTTCCTCCCGCCATAATAACAACCGGCACATCCGAGAGATCTTTCTTTTTTGATAAAATAGACTGATTTCCACTCTCATTATCCAAGATTATGTCAATGATGCAGCGTTCGCGGTCCAAGATTGGAAGTGCCCTGATAGAATTTTTTCGAATCACACTCCCAGCCTTTGCCCTTTCTTCATAAAACAGATATCTAGGGGAACGTGCCATAGCTTCACATACAGAGACGTGGATATCTCCCGCTCCCATGATCCACCTCCTGATATCGCCGTCTGTGATACATCCACACAACGATCCCTGTCCGTCTATGATAAAGAGAATCCCTTTTGCATTGCTGTCTATCTTTGCCATCGCATCGACGATCGTCATCGCAGCATTTCCAATAAATCCTGACATGCGGTCCCTATCCATATGTACACTCCTCAATCACTTGCATCATCTGGGCTGCAACATATCTTATCTCTTCCACTGTGATCTGCGTGCTTGATGGAAAATTTAAGATCCTTGCAGCATAGTAGGGGGCTTTTTCCAACTCATAAGTATCTTCCTTCCGATAAGGCGCCTGTTCATTAATCAAGCCCCAAACCGCGCGTGTCTGTACGCCGCATTTTTCAAGTCTTGTGATGATCGTACGCATGTCCGTGGAAACTTTATCTCTATCGATCTCCAAGGAATAAAACCATTTATTGGAATCTGTCCCCCTGCGGAAAGGAACCAGCTTTCCATATCCAAAGCCATCAAACAACTGTCTGTACAGATCATAGTTCGATTGCTTTCGGCGGATAAATTCCGGCAGCTCTTCCATTTGGGCAACTCCAAGTGCCGCTTGGAGATTTGTCATCCTGTAATTGTAACCCACTTCATCATGGATATAATAGTGCAGATCATCCTTTGCCTGAGTAGACAGATACCGCAGATGGTCAACAACAAAAGGATCATTTGCAGTGACCGCACCGCCCCCTCCAGTGGTGATGATCTTATTCCCATTAAAAGAAAACGCACCAAGATCCCCTATAGTCCCGGCATACTTTCCAGTGAAAGGCCCATCCACATATTTCGTTCCAAGGGCCTCCGTCGCATCTTCAATGACCTTGATATTGTATCTATGGGCAGTTTCAAGTATGGATACCATATCGGCCATATTTCCGAACACATGGACGATCACCACCGCCCGTACCACTTTCCCTTTATAAATGAGCATGCTACCGTCAAACACGCACTCCTTTTCGCAGAACTCCTTCAGTTTCAGCGGATCCATGCAGAGACTGTCATCGCAATCAATAAAAACAGGTGACGCGAACTGATATCTCACAGGATTCACTGCTGCTATAAATGTGAGCGGCGGCACGATGACGACATCCCCTGGCCTGACTCCTGCTTCCACTAAAGAAAGATGCAGTGCCGCCGTCCCACTCTGACAGGCAGCCACTTTGTCAACATGGAGAAATCCAGCTATCTGCTGCTCTAACTTGGTGATATATGCTCCCCCGGTCGAGACCCATCCCTGGTCCAGCGCATCATTCACATACTTTTTTTCATTTCCCTCAAAATTAGGGATTGACAAAGGAATAAATCTACCCATTTTCATACTCCCTTTTCACATTTTGCTGTCCAATGACCTGCCAGTCTCAATGTGGTCAAAATTCGGAAGGTATGCTTTCATGATAGAGACCACATCCTCCTTGCATACATTTTCCTTAAAAAATGCCTTGTCGAGTTCTCCGAGCAGGCTCCATATCTTCTCTTTATCCGGAATCTCCTTTCCAGTAATGACACCCAATGCTTTCAGCCGGTTCTGATCTATATTCTCGTTCTCTGTATAAAATTCTTCATATGCTTTTTCACCCGATGTGTCTGAACGGGAATAATAGACGGGATAAAGGCTGCTCCCTGCCTTAAGAGCCGCTACCTTATCGATTGCTTCCTCATCGCTTTTGCACAGAAAGACCTGATATCCGTGTTCCTGAAGCAACGCAGTGGCAATCTTATCAAATGTCATCATCTGTGTTTCTTCCAGCCGGGGGAAAAATATCTCCCTGTTTGCACCCAGTATACACGCCAACATACAAATCTGGCCGCTCTCTTCCGGAGAGACAAAATATCTTCTTACATCATATGGTGCGCTCAGTGGCTGTATTTTTTTTAACCGTTCCAAAAAGCCAGCAAGGAGAGAACCATTCGAAAAAGCTACGTTTGCAAATCGAGCAGTCTTCACAGGAAATTTATCTGAATACGCAAAAATGAGATCTTCCATAATCCGCTTGCTCGCGCCCATAATATTTACTGGGTTGGCAGCCTTGTCCGTGGAAACACAAAAATACTCTTGTGGCGGATATTCCGCTAAAAGATCCAGCAGGAGCTTTGTGTGGAGCACATTGTTCTGCATGAGCGCCTCCACTGAATAAATGTCCTTCTCCGAGCGGACATGCTTATGGGCTGAAAAATTACCCACGATATCAAACCCGCCCCTTTTACGAAACATTTTTCGAAATACAGGGGACGCAAAATCTATGGGATATGGTATATAATCTTCCGGAACATATATGTCCTTTGTCGAACGAAGATCCCTGGTCAATTCCGCAAGAGCATTTTCATTTATATCTACGACCACTAAAGAAGATGGTTTAAAGGGTAAGACCTCCTTAATAAATGAGGATCCTATAGAACCCGCTCCGCCTATCACAAGGATCGATCTGCCCCCTATCTTCCCTGCTAGTTCCTCACGGTGGGATTCCAGATCCTGCCAGAACATACTCTGTGATCTGTGGGTTACGTATTTCGCAATAAACTGGTCTAGATTAAACATTGATCAAATCCCCCTTATGAAACCTTATAGCACGTGCTTAAAAAATAAAAAAAGAGCTTTCATCTATAGTTGCGGATATAATTAACATATAATTCGTTGAAACACTTCTTGTGCATTTATACGAGCATTCGTCTTCCATATCATATCTTTAAAATCTCCATACTCTTTTCTATCTTGTAGCATAAGTTGTTCAAACTCATAAAAATCATGAATGAAACACGCCCTTTTGGAATCTATCAATGGCTTTGCTCCTTGATACATAGCCCCAACCCCTGTATCCAAAATATATATATCAACATCAAATACTGCCGCTTCATAAAGAACTGTTGAGCAAACACCTATTTGATGCCTTGCCATCGACAATAATTTATATAATTCTATCTCATCAGTAAGTACTGTTATCTTACTATCTCTTTTAAGACCAATATATTTTTCCTTCCAATTTGAATATTCAAATGGATGCAGCTTAAAAAAAACTCTATATCCTTTTTCATAATATTTATTTGAAATAAATAAAGCAAGCTCCATTAATTTTTTTCCATTTTGCTCCCAAATATCAGAATAAATAACTATTTTCTTATCTTCCACTTTTTCATTAGAATAATATTTATGCCTATTTTCTAAAAAGGGATTTCCTATTGAATAAGCTTTCATACATGTTGGTAAGCTTATATATTGATCCCAAAAGTCACCATAAGTAAATAGATAATCTGGAAGCTGTTTTCCTAACTCAGATAAATCTATATAATTATAAGATACATGATTAATGACTGTACCATGCTCCAATTCTATAACAGGTATATTCATTTTTTTTGCCACTGGATAAAGGGGCCATAAATTATCAGAATAATGACATACTACAAAAATTGCTTTAGGTTTTACTTTTTTGAGCATATCCCTATAATATTTAAAATAAACCTGATAAAGGATAGACGCTTTTTTAGCTTTATATATTACTTGGTCCGGAACAATATCCATTTTAAACTTTGAATTCATACAATCACAAAGTTCATAGATAAATCTCTTTTCAGGATCATCAAAAATAAACGGAATTATCTTTGAAAAAAGTATCATAAAATAACTTTTTAACTCAGCAAGCGCAGTTCCTACGCCTTTTCCCATATAGTTTTTTGCATCTCCCCCATTAAGATAAAAACAACGCTGTATAGAATACGCCTTATCAAATCCAAAATAGCTAAAATATGGATCCACCTTTTTCCCACCGATATTGCGATAGGAACATTGATCAAAGTATAGGATATCTGCTTTTTTTAATTTATTCCAATTTCTGACATCAAACATTGCATTTCTAAATATATAAAGTTTTTTCTTTAACCATTTCTTATTTTTTTCTTTATTATAGATTGATTGGTTGGACACAATTTTATCAACAATATTCGCAATGTCAAACCGTATTGTTTGCCAATAGTGAACTCCCCTATATTTACGTTGAAAAAGTTTCTCATCTGCTTCAAATTTCAAAAAATCTTGTAAAAGCTTATCCATAACTTATACCTCATTTAACAAACATTAAGGCTACATTTATTGACTTCTTGATTTTCAACTTTATATACAATATCACAATTTTTTACCGTAGACAATCTATGTGCAATAATCATCAATGTTTTATTTCCATTAAAACTATCAATGGCTTCCATAACCGCAGCCTCTGTCTCTGTATCCAAGGCCGAAGTGGCCTCATCCAAAACAAGCACTTCGGGGTCGTTATACAGAACTCTGGCAATTCCAATCCTTTGCCGCTGCCCTCCAGACAAACGCATCCCACCTTCTCCAATATTCGTATCCAATCCATTTTCCAATGTCTTAACAAAATCTTTTAGCTGCGCTTCCTCCAGCGCTCTCCAGATTTTACCATCATCTACCTGTTCTTCATCAATTCCAAAAGCTACATTGTTTCTCAAAGTATCATCCATAATATAAATTGATTGCGGAATATACCCTATCTTTTCATGCCACGATGGCATAGATAATTGTATATCATTCCCATCAACTAATATTTTGCCTGCCTGGGGTTTTAAAATACCTAAAACAAGATCCGCTAGAGTCGTCTTTCCCGCCCCAGACGGACCAATAAAAGCCACAGATTTATTTTTAGGTATCTTTAAATTTGCTTTCTTTAATACCATATTTTCCGACTGCGGATACTTAAAATCAACTTTTTCCACTAAAATATCTTTTTCATAAGATATTTCTATTTTTTTCTGTTTGTCCTCATCCTTTTTTTTGCTATATTGCTCCGCATGTTTTAAATCTTTATAAATTCTATCTACCGCAGTTCTATTAAACATCACTATATTCATATTATTGGTTATTCGATTAAAAGATGGAAGCATCCGAAACGCTGCTATCGCAAAAACTGAAAGAATAGGAATAAAATTTTCCATTTCAACGCCGCATAACAATCTAACAATCACAACCAATAGTAGACCTGTCACACAAACCATCTCTAAAACTGGTCTTGGAAGTATTCCCAAAAGAGAATATTTCCTTTGACTTTCCGCATACAAATAATAGGCTTTCGAATATTTATCGGTAAAAAAATTTTCACGTTCCATTACTTTTATTTCTTTGATTCCACCCATAGCCTGTAACATCCATTTATTCATTTCAGCCTGATGTTTGCGTGATTCCATCCCCATATCATTCAATTTTTTCCGGAATAATTTCATAAATCCCAGAGCAAATACAACAAGAAGAACCGATACCCCCAGGGTAATTGCTATATCCTGAAGCATCAAAAAAATAGCAAGAATAAAACACACCGATATTTCCGTAAATAATTGAAGAATTCCAAGCACCACCTGAAAAAAAACAGTCACATCATAATTAACATTTCTCAATAATTCTGCACTATTATGTTCTACATGAAATAGATAACTTTCTTGCAGATATGTTTCCAATAATTTAGACGAAATCCTGCATTGGTTACGGTAAGTAAAACGATACTGCGCATCATACATCAAAGCTACATATACATTTTTTACAATATATACGGCAATTAAGCCTACCCCCAGAAATACCATAAAACTATTAATAGAATGAAAATCAAAAAAATCATAAATGAAATTTAGATATGAAGTCGACTCTACAGACACTGGATCCAATACTACATTTATAAAAGGTAAAATAGCACTTACTCCAAGCAACTCAAAAAAAGCACCTATTATAATGATTATTAACAATTGAATAAGCCTAATTTTTTGTTTCCTATTAAATATGTAATTTATTTTACGTATTAATCCCATATTCCTGTCCTCTACGCCTAACCTATTATTTTTCGCCTAATCATATTGTTTCATCTATTTCTTCATATACG
>CAYOWU010000100.1:0-8074 GCA_964407765.1 uncultured Lachnospiraceae bacterium | reverse complement strand
GTAATATCTACAACTTTCTGAATAGGCGCCTCAAATAAAGAGATTTTATCACTTACCCTTACCAGGTAATCTGCATCCGCACAATGCTTTTGTACAAATCCTTTATGTTTCTTAAAACGTTTTTTATTATCAAAATCCGTTGCATATGGATCACGAAAATCTGCCAACCAACATAAATTCGGATATTTTTTCTTTAATTTTTCTGCCGCCAAGTGACACCACACTGAACCATACGTCGAAATCACAACATCATATTCTCCAATGTTTCCTTTTTTTAATAATCTGAAAACCTTCTCCGCAATCACAGATTGCAATATATCATCATATAAATACTTGTCTATATCTTTTATTTTTCCATAGATTTTTTCTTTACATGCATTTTTTGTCAGAATTTTTGAATTTTCTTTATCATTGGCGTTAGAATATGATTCTGATTTTTTTTTTTATATAAAATAAATCTTTTACTTTAAAATAAGAGCCTAATGCTTTTCCTCCTGGCACCAACCAGTAGTTATTAAAATAAATCAAATCTTTTTTTAACAATTTGTCTATTCTTGTTTGAGTTAAATGCAAACTTATTCCCTTATAACGCTTGTCAATTGTCACTACAGAAATATGCGCATCATGATTTTTTTTCAAATATTTTGCAATCTTGGTCCACCTAATTGAAGCAATAGCTTGAAATGGAGCAATAAATTCACTAATAATCAAAATCTTTTTCATGTAAAACAAAAACCTCCACGCATTATTAATAAAGCTCTTACTTGGAACCTCCAGAAATTAACTTCCATTTATCAAACATACGCCAAAAAGTTAAGCTTTATTTATCTTTCTTACAACCTTGCGGGCATCCTTTATAATATCTTGCACTGCCTCTCTTATATTTCCCTCTTTTATTTTATACCAACTTATTTCCAAATGCCTATAAACTTTAATAAAAGGATGTCCCCAAGCGCAAATCCTATAAGAATTTTTCCTATAAAGCGGATAATCCTCCACTTTATATGGATGATGAATTTCAGATAATTTCATCTCATATCGTTTCATAGTAAAAAAACATCGAAACCCCTTCGGAATCAACGAAAGTTCACCTGTATAATGCGCCGAGCCTTCGCCCAATCCAATATTATTCGCCATGTTTTTTCTAGGAACTATTGTAAGTCCTTGATGCAGATATTGATTTGAAATTAATATAGTCTCGAAATGCTCTATCCCTGAATCCAAGTGTTCCTGAAAAAGCCCCAACATACTTTTATCTAAGCTTTTCCTATTTATATACTTTTTCACCTGGTTTCTTTTATTTGCGTCTTTCATAAAAAGATACTGAGCATCCCATTGCCGGACAACCCTCAACCATGTCGCCCAAGCCCCACTCAAAAATGTGGTTGTTGAAAAAAAATAACTGGCATCAATTTCGACCGTTTTTTCCTCCATATTGAATCCAGAAATCAGCATGATACGTTCGTCGTTTTCATATTTATCAAGCATCATTTTACAAAACGAAAAGAAAGATATAGATGGAATGACATCATCCTCAAGCACAATACATTTATCTGTCAATGAAAACGCCCAGGTATCCGCCAAGTAACCAGATGGATCCACCCCAACGTTTTTTTCCTGGTACAATCGATGCACTTTGCATTCCCAATCGACATTTTCCGCTATTTCCCTGCACTTTTTAATGTTTTCAACATCCTCTGGATGATCTTCACGCGGGCCGTCTTGGTATAAAAAGAGTTCGCTGGGCCTTGCTTTTCTTACCTGTTCAAATACCTGCCTGAACATTTCGTGCCTTGTAAAAAAAACAATCAAAACAGAAACGTCAATCAAAGCTTCTTTCATCATATACACCCCATCCACTAAAAACCTAAAATATTATTAATATTTTGCAGCCATGTTTTACACAGAATGCTTTTTATAAATAGCTCTCTGATATATCCTCATCAAAAGCTTGTAATTTTGCAGTTCTGTGTATTTATCTGAATATTGGGCTCTAGCATTTCTACGCATATCCGGATATATTTTCACCTGACCCACCGCCTTCATCAATTCTCCCGGTGAATCCGACACAAATTTACACCCCGTAACACCTTCCTCCACCAGATCCCCCGTATTTCCCAAATCCGAAGCGATCACCGGCGTCCCTGCCAAGAATGCCTCCACAATCGTCATTGGAAATCCTTCATAGCACTGTGTCGGCAATATAAGCGTTTTCGAACTGGCAATCAGTTTTCGAGCCTCCGCATTGGGAACGAAGCCCTTCATCTCAACCGATTTCAATCTATGCTCTCTTACGTAATCTCTGCACCACTCTTCCATAGGCCCATTTCCACAAATCACCAGCCTGGGAGCTGAATTTCCCATCATCTTCCACGCCTGAAGCAGAATATCCACGCCTTTGAGCTTTTCCAACCGCCCCACAAAGATAAACCGATCCTCCCTTTTTTCAGGGGGAAGGATCTCTTCCTCTAAACTTTCGACAAAATTAGGCTTCACGAATACCCTTTCCGGCGCAATTTGTTTAAAAGACAACAGCTTTTTTTTATTAAACTCAGTCAGACAAATATAGTTTAACCTTTTATAAATCCCCGTCATCCGATGAAATTTTGTATTTACCACGCAAGCCAATGTCTGCAGACGGCTTCCCCTGTAACAGCCGTATTTTACCGCATGAAAAATTCCTTTTTCCAGGCACTCCTCGCAGATATGGCCATCACGGTAAAAAGTAGCTCCCGGACATAACAGACGAAAGTTATGAATGGTTTGCACCACTGGCGTTTTGCAGGCGACGGCCGCGTAATATACCGCAGGACTGATCAGATTCAAAGTGTTATGGACATGCACGATGTCCACTTGCTGTTCCCGAATGATCCGCCGCACCTCATTGTAAGTCCTTTTATTGAAAATGGTTGTAAAGGGCAGTGCCAGCTTTTGCCGTCTAGACAGTTTTTTCAATTCTGAATTATGCCTAACATACAGAATCACCTTATGGCCATGCTTTTCCAGCATTCGCTTTTCATTGGCGACCACGGTATCCTCGCCGCCTGGAATTTGGTAATAATTGTGTACAATCAGCACTGTTGGCTTATATTCATTCTTTTGCAAATCATTTTCCCTTCACTACTGCTTCCCAAATAAACCTTACATTTGTATGCCAATACCGTTTAAACAGCCGCCCCGGTTCCTGCACCAGACGGTAGAGCCATTCCAAGTTTAACCTCTGCATCCACTCTGGCGCCCGTTGAATGTTTCCCGCAAGATAATCAAAGCCAGCGCCCACGCCTATCATCAGTCCGTCCACGCGCCCTTGATGCGCCGCCATCCATTTTTCCTGCTTGGGCGCGCCTAGCGCAACCCACAGGAAGTCCGGATTTGCCCGATTGATTTCTTTTATAAGGGTAGCATCCTCTTCTTCGGCCATCGGGCGAAACGGCGGGCTGTACATGCCCGCAATCTGGATTCCTGGATAATCCGCCATAATGCGCCGCCGCAATTTCTCCAGCGTTTCTTCCGTAGAGCCATAAAAATAATGCCTATAGCCTCTTTCCGGCGAAATTTTCAGGATCTCGCGCATATAATCCGGCCCTGTAACTCGCTCCATCTGCGGATAACCACGCCTGCGCCCCACCGCAGACAGCGGACCACCGTCCGGTATAGCCATTATACCACCGTTTTGGACGGAACGGTATGCTTCATCTTCATAGGCTGTAACCGTTGTGTGCACATTGGACACACACAGATAATCGCCGGCCAAATCCTGGATATGCTTTTGGGTAAAATCCAACAGCCACCGCATATTCACAGCGGCAATGTCGACACCCAAAATATTACAGACAGGTATCTGCGCCTTATCCACTTTTCTCTTATAAGCTCCACCACTTTTCAAAACACCCATCCGCCATCGTTCTCACTTTACTCTTGCGCATATTCATCTTTTCTCCGCAGCAGCGCCACCCCAATGCCCATCACAACAAATATAATCGGCGTACAAATAATCTGCTGGTAACAGAAGAAATTATGCAGAAAATAAGATACAAGCGCAATGGCTCCTCCCGCCATAAATGGATGGCATTTCCAGTTTTTCATAAATACAAGAAACGCCGTCACAAAGCTGCCTAGGTATGTAACCAATCCGAAAATCCCCGTATCCACCAAACAGTTCATCCATTCATTATGTGCGCAGGCCAATATGGCGCCTCCCCAAAAGCCCTGCAAACTGGCCGCGTCGTAGGCATAGGCGGCACTGGCATAGGCATCCGGGCCGCAGCCAAACAACTTATCCTTAAATCCATAATCCCCGAACATACGCATGGTAAATCTCCAAGTAAATCCTCGATTATTTCCCCAATGTTCGTCAAAATTGAGATAGCCAATATTATTTAAAAATGTTCCCATAATCTTGCCTGTCGTCACCAAGTAAATACAGACAATAACCGCAATAATGCCCACCGGAATTAAAATATACAGGATGTTCCGGACTATATGGAATTTCTGTATATCCATTTTACCTTTTGCATTCACAAAATATGAAGCGGCATAGATCACAACCGCAACTGCCAGCAAAATCCAGGTCACTGTGCTCTGGGAACAGAATGTGGACAACCCTTCCAGTTTCACCGTACGTTCTTCAAAAATCTTCTGCAGAACCCCGATCACTTTAAAAGAGGCCAGACACAAAACCGCCAGTTCCCAGAATCGCATAAAATATTCATTGGATTCAAAGGACAGCCAGAAAAGAACCAGGAAGCTGCCTCCCAGAGCCATAAACGCGCTATCGCTATTCTGCGTTACCACTGACGCAAAAGCAATGCAGACAAACACGCCCCACAGTGCAGACCATTTCATTTCTCTTTTATACCAATAACAGGCCATGCCGATGGGCAAGGCGATACAAAGATAACTGGAATACCAGGTGGCCTGTCCCAGTGTGGACAGGAACAGAACCTTCGTAGCCTCGTCGGTAATTCCCTCGTACATCCCCAGAGGATCCACATTGAATCGATGCAGAATTCCCAGCAGGAAAACAGCCGCGGAAGGAACCGCAATGAACCACCAGTAACTCCAGTGCCACAAAAACCATCGGGACACAAAGAAGTACAGCAACACAAAGATGGTCTGAGTCATGATTCCCATGAACCAGCCATCAAATCCTAAAAATGCAGAACCAGCATCCCCCCACATTCCAGCGTTCCTGTAGTCGGATAACCCATATGAAACCCAACAAACAATAATATAGGCCAGCACAAACCAATCTGTCAATAACATTTCTTGGCAGACCTTTTTAATGGACAGCTCCTTGCGTTTTAAGAACAGATAGCATGCGCACGCCAGCAGCATGACTGGTATGAAAATCGTATAGGCCGTCTTGAAAAAGTCGTATTTTGCGCTTCCCATATTGGCATATTTATCCTGGAAATAAAGCGGATAGAGCGCGAAAATCGCAAATATGAAAACCGCCACCCCACCGATCATGATTGTCTCCGGCAGCGTTTCCTGCTGGATGTCTTTCTTCGGATCTTTTGTCTTATTTGTCTGCGCCATTTTAACCTCTCCTTTTATACAAAAAAATGAGTGTGCCACTTACAGAAACTTTCTTTCTATATTCCAAACACACTCGTCTGTTTTAAATAATCAAAGCGATTTCATTATACAATACTTTTATAGACTTTTCCATAGTTAATTTCCGTTAATTTTCTAAACCCGTGTGCGTCTGCCAGGTCAACAAGCGCGAAATTTTCTTTTCGACAAACGGAAGATTTGCGATAATCATTTCGCAGCTGCCTGTATTTCTACTTAATTGTAACATACCTGGCCCACGGGCGCAATCTGTTTTCTAACAACTAACCGCCAGCATCTGCGCCCTCCCGTGCAGCTTCATTGGCACAGACCTGGCGGGCACGAAGATGCAGTCGCCTTTGAAAAAATTCAGGTGGCCGCCTTTTTCCATAAAGAGGCTGCCGCAGCCTTTTAAGCACAGCAAAACCTGAAAGGAATTTTCCTGTGTCTGGCAGTTTACCATTTCCCGGCAATGCTCGGTATTGAGAAGCATCCGCTCCGCCTGGAAATATTTGCATCGGCACAGCAGTTCCGATGCGCTGCCTTTTTTGTATTTCAATGTCCGCATGGGCTGACGGGGTTTGTCGCTGCCCCGAAGATTGGCCACGTCTGCCGCTTTTTCGATGTGAAGTTCCCGCAGCTTGCCGTTTTTGTCAGTCCGGCCGTAGTCGTACATACGGTAAGTGACATTGGAACACTGCTGGATTTCCGCCACCAGCGCACCGGCGCCCAGTCCGTGAACCGTGCCGGCTTTGATAAAATATACATCGTCCTTTTTCGCTTTGACTTTCTGCAGGTATTTCTCTACACTGCCTTCCCGCAGGCTTTTTTCCAGCGTCTGGCGAGTGATGTCGTGATTGAATCCGTAAGAAATCTGCGTGTCTTTTTCCGCATCCAGCACATACCACATTTCCGTTTTCCCCAAAGAACCGTTCTCGTGTTCGGCGGCGTAGGCATCGTCGGGGTGCACCTGTATGGACAGGTTTTCTTTTGCGTCTATAAACTTAATCAGAATGGGCAGGCCCCCCTGATACGCGGGATGCTCGCCCAGATATTCCGGATGTTCGTCCAGCGTTTCTTTTAGTGTCTTACCGGCATGTTTCCCCGATGCCACGACGCTCAAGCCGTCGGGATGGGTGGAGCACTCCCAGGTTTCCGCCAAGGGAGATAGGGGAATCCCTTTTTGGAAGTCGTCGTTTAAGCGGGTTCCGCCCCACAGGTAATCTTTTCCCGACGGCTTCAGCAAAAAAGGCTCAGCGGTCCAGTTTGTATTTTTTCTTATCATGTACGCTAATCTCCCGGCCCAGCTGCACTTCAATGACTTTCAGTTCCGTCTCAGCGATAATCGTGTGTCGGCAGCCTGCCTCTATGGTAATCACATCCCCCGGGCGCACCGGCTGCTCCATGCCGTCCACGATGGTTTTGCCCCGTCCGGAAAGAATGGTCCACACTTCGTCTCTGCGTTCATGGCTGTGATAATTCATTCCGTGACCCGGATTCAGGGTGATTTTGACAGTCATGCTGTTCTCCTCCACGTCCACCGCCTGGAAGCTTCCCCAGGATTTTTCCGCAAACATCACCTGCTGGTCTATTCTGTCCACGTAGGGTTTGATGTAGCTGGACTGCTCTTTGTCCGACACCAGAATGCCTTCCGCGCTGGCGGCCACCACCGCGTTTTTCAGGCCCATGCACACGATGGGCACGTTCAGCTCGTTGATGACATGGAGGTTTTCGCAAGTCTCGCTTAAGAGGGACTGTCCCACCGTCTGCTCGTCCATGGCTTCCGTCAGCGTGTTCCAGGTGCCCAGGTCTTTCCATTTTCCCCGGAAGCGCATGACCTGGATGCGTTCCTCGTGCTCCGCCACCGCGTAGTCGAAGCTGATTTTCGTCAGGGATTCATACTGCTGCAGCAAATCTTCGTAAGTGGAAAGTCCCGTCCGCTCCCACGTTTTTTCCAAAAGATACTGAAGCTGAAAGGCGAACACGCCTCCGTTCCACAGGGCCCCTTTCACTATATATTCCTGGGCCAGAGCTTTATCTGGCTTTTCCTTGAACGCCTCCACGGCGCTGACATTTCCCGAATCCCTGGGAATGATGTAGCCGTATTTCTCGCTGGGATAGGTGGGCTCGATGCCGATCAGGGCCAGATTGACATCCTCAGAGACGGCCAAATCCCCCAGCCGGGCGATAGCTTCAAAGTATTCTTCGTCCACATAAGGGTCCACTGGGCAGACCACCGCCGGCTCTTTGGGGGCCACGCCTTTTACATCCCGCAGATAGGCGGCGGCCAGGGCGATGGCGGGAAATGTGTCTCGCCTGCAGGGCTCCACGCAGACATTCACGTCTTCCCCCAGCTGGTTGCGGATGGCGGAAACCTGCGTCTTGGCGGTGGCGATGGTGACGGTGGCGTCGGGAACCGCTTTTCGGATTTGGCGGTAGACCCGCTGCACCATGGATTCGTAAGCGCCGTCTTCCCTTTTAAATATTTTGATAAATTGTTTGGAGCGGATATCGTTGG
>CAYOWU010000099.1:0-8264 GCA_964407765.1 uncultured Lachnospiraceae bacterium | reverse complement strand
GTACAGTGGTGTGGGAGGTCGGCTGCTCAACTAATGGGTAGCCTCCTACCCGATCTTTCACGGAAGGAGGTCAAACGCCAATGGACAAAATATTATTTGCAATTTTAGGGTTGGCTGTAGCGGTGGTCGAAGAGATATTCGATGATGAATAAATCCCGTCTATGAACAGACAGCAACAGACAACGGATTAAGCGTATGTGGACTATAGACAGGAACCCGTAAGACTGCATAACAAAAAAGCCTCCTTACGGGTTCGTCTATTTCCCAAAAACAAATTTACAAAACTCAAGAAAATAAAAACAAAGGAGGAATTTAAACAATGGCGGCAAATGTTGAAAGCATGTTTTACACAAGGGAAACGCCCTGGCATGGATTGGGCACAAAAGTGATGGAGGCCCCCGTTTCAAAAGAAGCGTTGGAGCTTGCCGGATTGGACTGGAAGGTGACACAGGAGCCGATTTATACAAACCTGGGGGAGCGCATCGAGGGCTACCGGGCGAACATCCGGGACGTGGATCGGAAACCGTTAGGCGTGGTGACAGAGCGGTACAAGGTCGTTCAGAATGAGGAAGCCTTTGCCTTTACGGACAGTTTGTTAAAGGAAGGTGTGCGTTATGAAACCGCCGGGAGCCTGCAGGGAGGCAGGCGGATATGGCTGTTGGCCCATATGCCCCGTGAATATATGATTATGGGCGAAAGGTTCAGCCCTTATCTTCTGTTTTCCAACGCTCACGACGGCTCCGGCGCGGTCAAGGTCGCTCTGACCCCCATCCGCGTAGTGTGCCAGAACACTTTAAATCTCGCGCTTACAACCGCAAAGCGTTCCTGGTCCATGATGCACACGGGAAACATCCAGGGGAAGATCCAGGAGGCGAAAGAGACTTTGCTGTTGGCGGAGGATTACATGGACAGCCTCGGTCAGGAATTTGAAACCTTGCGAAAGAAGAAACTCACAGATAAAGAAGTGAGGGATTATATCGAAACGCTTCTCCCGACAGAAAACAACTCCACCCCACAGCGGATCAAGAACATGAAGCGTCTTCGGGATGACATGGCGCACCGCTATTTTGACGCGCCAGATCTGCAGGATGTGGGGAAGAACGCCTACCGTTTCATCAATGCAGTGTCAGATTTCGCCACGCATTCCAAGCCCCTGCGCAAATCAGCCAACTACAAAGAAACCCTGTTCGCAAAAACCGTGGACGGCAACCCACTGATTGACAAAGCGTATCAGATGATGCGCGCGGCGTGACGGCTAAAACGCGCAAAAGCGGCTTTAACCAAACCCATGAATATGCTATAATAATCATAGAGAAAGGCGGGATTTTAAAATGACGGAAGAAACTGTAAACGCGGCCATGTGGGAAGAGCTGGAAATCTCCAACGATTTCATTTTTGGAAAGGTCATGCAGGACCCGGAGCTTTGCAGGAAGCTTCTGCAAAGGATACTCCCGGATTTGACCATAGACCATGTGGAATACCCGGAGGCGCAAAAAACCATACGCCCCGACGTGGACGCAAAAAGCGTCCGGCTTGACCTGTACGTCATAGACGGCAAGGGAACGGTCTATGACATAGAGATGCAGGTGGCCGGCGCAAAGGAATTGCCAAAGAGGACCCGCTATTACCAGAGCCTCATCGACATGCAGATGATCGACAAAGGCGAGCCGTACAGAAAATTAAAGCCAAGCTACGTCATTTTCATATGCCCATTTGACCTGTTCGGGAAGGGCAGGCACATCTACACGTTCGAGAACGTGTGCCGGGAGGACAAAGAAATATTCTTGGAAGACGGAACGGCCAAGATTTTCTTAAACGCTTTGGGAAAAAAGGATGACGTGAGCGTGGAATTAAAGGCGTTTCTGGACTATGTGGCGGGAAAGAAATCGAAAGACCCCTTTGTGGAAGAGTTGGATGACGCGGTGAAGCGGGCCAGGAAAAACAGAGAATGGAGGCGGGAGTATATGACGCTGCTGATGCGGGATCAGGAAAACATAGAAAAAGGCGTAAAGCGAGGCATAGAGATTGGCGCGGCGCAGGGCATCATTGAGACGGGGCTTGACTGCGGGCTTTCCGAAAGCGACATTTTAAGCAGGCTGCAGATTAAGCTGAGCCTGTCCTATGAATCCGCGCGGGAATACTTTGAAAAATTTGGAAAACAGACCGTTTGAATGCGGATGAAGCGTTCGTTTTAGACAGCCGTTTTGGCCATAAAAAGCCAGACGGCTGTTTTCTTTTGACTAATCGGGCGTTTCCGTTTTCATTTTCAAACGCGATAATCACTATAAATATGGAAAGGATGAACGCAATGAAAAAATTAGCGTCCACTTTAAACCTCAGCCATGAGGAATGGTTGAAATACAGAAAACTTGGCATAGGCGGTTCAGATGCGGGAGCCATATGCGGCCTGAATCCTTACGTGACAGCCATGCAAGTGTATCAGGATAAGACTTCCGACGCAACGGATGACGCGGACAATGAAGCCATGCGTCAGGGGCGTGACCTGGAAGAGTATGTGGCGCGGCGTTTTATGGAAGCCACAGGAAAAAAGGCGAGGAGGGCCAACTGCATATTCTATAATGAAGAACATCCATTTATGTTGGCAAATGTGGATCGCCTCATAGCCGGGGAGAATGCGGGATTAGAGTGTAAGACCGCCAGCCCCTATATGGCCGACAAATGGAAAGACGGTGAGATCCCCATGCATTATCAAATCCAATGTTACCATTACATGGCCGTCTGCGATGCAAAAGCCTGGTATATAGCCGTCCTTATTTACGGAAAAGAATTTAAGTTCCACAGAATAGAACGGGATGAAGGCATTATCGCGGACTTAATACAGATAGAAAAGGATTTTTGGGAAAAGAACGTATTGGGATGCGTTCTTCCAGATCCGGACGGCTCTAAAACTGCGGACGCAGTGATCGCCAGTTACTTTAAGAAAACCAGGCCGACCCCTATTCTCCTGCCGTCCTCATTCGACGAAAGGCTGGAACGCCGCCAAAATCTTATCTCCTCCATTGAAAAAATGGAAAAAGAGAAAAAACAAATCGAACAAGAGCTGAAGCTCTACATGGGCGAAGCGGAGACGGCGGAAAATGAACGGTTCCGGGTGTCCTGGAAGCCCGTGGACAGCAGCCGCGTGGATGGGAACAAGCTAAAAGAAGAGCAACCGGAGATATACGCAAAGTATCAAAAGACCATACACAGCCGGAGGTTTGCCATAAATGCAGCGTAAACGATGCCATTATAATGAAATAGGTCCAGGGAGAGGCGCATACCAGCCTCTCCTTTTCCATTTTGAAGGATACATAAGGACGCATAGCCATCCGGATCTTTTTACGGCCATACAGGAGGGCGAGGAGACATGCAGCGCACAGCGGATATAAAGGAAGAGCTTTCCAAAAGGCTTAGCCATCAAAAAGAAATCGCGGATACGCCCAGCCAAGCGTTTCCAGAAAACGCAAACGCAGGCTCAACAAAAGACGCGGCCGTCCGTTTATTGAGGGCGGACGAAATAGAATGTCGGGTGGCGACTGTCAATGCGTATGGGCTGCGGCTTTTATTATATAAAGACGCGAGGGTTGACCAGAAGATACTGGATGAGCTGTTCACGCCCTTTGGGTGGAAAAGGGACCATCAGGAGATAAACGGAAGCCTGTACTGCACCGTCTCCGTCTGGGACGGTTCCAAACGGCAGTGGATCGGCAAACAGGACGTGGGAACGCCCAGCTATTCGGACAAAGAGAAAGGGCAGGCTTCCGATTCATTTAAAAGGGCCTGCTTTAACTGGGGCATCGGACGGGAGCTGTACACCGCGCCGGACATATGGGTTCCGGCTTCGCGCGTCCACGTCAAGGAAAAGCCGGAAAAGAAGGGCCATTATTACACGACCGACCGCTTTTTCGTTCAGTCTATATCCTATAACGGGCGGCGGGAGATTTCCTCGCTTGTCATCGTGGATCAAACTGGAAGGGAAGCGTTTCGGCTGTCACAAAAATCTTTGAATGCGCAGCCGGAGGGCGCAGGCGCGTCAATGGCGGAAACGCGGCAAAGCGTGGACGCGAATCCGGAGCCTCCAAAGACGCGTTCAGAAAATGCGGGAATAATCCAGACGGAACCGTTAATGCGGGAGCTGGAGCGCACTGGGATACCATTGGAAACGGTTCTGGAAAGGTACGGCATTCAGGACATTAGCCAGATGACCGAGGAAACTTTGAACAAAGCGTTGAATGGCTTAAGGAAAACGAAGACAAAAGGAGCCGCTTAAACATAGCGGCTTGATAATCGAGAGGTGAAAAAACATGCGCAATGACGCGATTCAAAAAGATGTTTTAGAAGAAAATATTACAATGGACAAAAGGTTGAAAGACATTGAAAGCATGGGATGGGAAGGCGTTAAGGGCTATGTCCGTCCATGCCTTGCGCCGCCCAAATGGGGGCTTATGAGCGCGGAGGGGATGAGCCGGTTGGCCCACAGCGATTTTCTCGATTTGGCCGTCTATTATTACATACGGTTGGAAAGCCGCCGAGAAAGCGGAACAAGCGTCGCCTGGGTGAACCGCGGAGCGTTGAAAGACTGGGGGATTTCTATGAAAACTTTGAACGCGCAGGCCATAAAAAACATGCGCGGGGACGGGTATTCCATTCAGCCTATGGAAAAGGTTTTAAACGGCATTCTTGGCGGCGCGGTTTCTTTGGAAAACTCCGAGGGGCTTTCCATGTATGCGTTTACAAATCGGACAATGGTCCTGGGGGCGGCTGGAATTTTAGACAGGGACAAACTCGCCGCTTTTGCCAAGAAAGCTGGAGAGGATTTGTATATCATTCCTTCCAGCGTGCATGAAACGCTGCTTTGCCTTGGCTTCAATCCGACAGACGAGAAAGACTTAAATCAGATGGTGAAAGAGGTCAATCGCACACAGGTGGAGCCGTATGACAGACTGTCCGATCACGTGTACTATTATGACAGGGCCGCGGATGAGATCCGCGTGAAGGCGTAGAGGGGCGGCGATATGGAAGAAAAAGAAATAAAGTTGACTGTCAGCGATAAGCTTGGAGTGGCGACTGCATTGGTGAAGACGGTGAGTTTGGCCATTGGGAATATGGAGTGTTTTGGGATGGATGGTCAGAACGTAGCCATTGTTCTGGACATTGCGGAGTCGAAACTTGTAGAATGCAGAAAGCTGTTAAGTTCTTTGGATGAAAAAAAAGGAGAATGACAGATAAGGGATTTCACCATATAATCTATGCTACGATTATATCGCCAGATTTCGTGTAACGATTCAAAAACAAAAGAATCCAGAGGCTTTATAAAGGAAGCCTCTGGAATTTCTTGATCAACAGTTTATAAAACATATTCTTCTATCATGGATTCTAGCTTTTTTAAAAAGGGCCACAAGGGAAGGTCTTTGGTAGGATGTAAGTTGAGCCATAAAAGATGATCTGTGCGTTCATCATCTGACAACGCATAACATTTTTCTATCAAATGTTTAAAATCTGACCGGGTGCTGCAGATCCTTTCCGTTTCACCTAGTTCGAGCCTATATCTTAATAATGCGTAAAAGCATAAATGGAATGTGTATCTTGGCAGATAGAGAGTTTTATTTACGGCCTCTGTTAATTCCGGGAGTAGTTCATCGTTGATGAATCTGTGCATTATAAAATATTTTTTATTGAGGTGGTCTATCCCCATCACTTCAAAGCTCCGGATAGCAAGAGCAGATAAAAGCCGTATCTTGAGTTCGATATTTTCATATTTTAAAGCCGCATCATGAAATGATCTTGGATGATCATTTATAAAATCGTTATCAGACGAAAAAAGTATCCACATAAGATTTTCATAATAATTTTGTTTTATCTGTGGCATCAATTGGCATCGAAACTGTGCAGATGAGTTCCAGAGTTCTTCGTATATTTTTTCGTAATCTAATCCATCAAAATAATATTGATAAGTTGCATATCTAGTCAATATTCTATCAAATATAAGTGATATGGAATAAGTGTATATGACCATATTAGGCATATATACACGAGGCTCGCATCCTGTGGAACTGGAAACTTTTAAAAGTTCTTGTAATGTTGTCATCGCATTGTCGATCTCACTATCAAAGGTAGGCGCGTTTTCGAGCCAGGTATTGAGGGCAGAGAAGATGGGTTTATCTGTATGGGATCGGCTGTACAGAATATCTGTTTTGTCTGGGTACTGCAGTAACTCTATAATCGCTTTAGCAGAATGATGATCACCTACAGATTGACAATATTCAATACAGTTATAAACAAATTCCCACCAGTCGTCTTGTTCACGGGAAACTTTTTTCTGCTCAGGATTGTTTTTGAGTTTTACAGTAGGTTGTAATCTTTCGATGAATGGGGGCAGTATATTGGTAACAGGTAATTTATATAAGTCCATACTATCTTGCAGATATTTATTTAAATTTTCTATTATCTCCGAAAATCCAGAAAAAGATGGTTGGGGAGTATCATTATATATGGCATCAGCGATCAATGGTGGCATTTGTATAAAATTCCCATTGATGAGATCCAGGTAGCCAAGCTCCACAAGCGTTTTCAGACATCCTGCAACAGCTCCAGGGAGGATCTCCTGTAATAATGGGACAGGGAGAAGGGTATTGCGGAAACAGCATAATATTTTTAAGTAATGAAAAAGATCCGGCCCATCCTGCGTTTCAAAAAAGGTTTTAGCATAAATCTTTTTGATATGTCCCATAAACGTTTGTGTCTGTCTATCATATGGGTGTTTGAATTTTTGGGTCATCATTTCCGAGGCGGTAAGTGTCCCTTCACCAGATAATAATGAGTCAAGAGTGGATGGGTCTTGTTTTGACGCATAAGCCAATAATGAAACGATGAGTATATTTCTGTGTGTCAGAACCAGAAATCTTTCACGCATGTTATTTTTAGAGTTTACTTTAATACCTGAGATATTTTGATAAAGATCGAGCAGGATATCATCATCATGGTCTGGCAGACGGAATTTATGGAAAGCTGATCCAGTATATGTAGTATTCCGTGTGACAACGATGATACGCAATGGGAGTTGTTCGAGTGTTCTCAGTATCTGTGATGATCGTTCGTTGGGAAGATCCATCCCGTCTATGACAAGCAGAGAACACCCTGTTTTTTCTTTTAAGCTCTTGAGGATCTTTTTATGAGATAACGCTTTTCCCATACCTTCATATGAGATCTGTGACAATGTGTATTCTAGGGAAAAGCTATGATCCACAAGGAACGAATCTATAGACGGATTTTCTTGGAGGAAATATTTGATAAAGGTTGTCTTCCCACTCCCAGGCACACCTTCTAAGATGAGTTTTGGATGCTCCGTTAGGGTGGATACGAAGTTATCCACAACTTCTCTTGATGGTGTGATAAATCCAACAGTGTCTGCAGACAGGTAATGATGTCTCTTTTTAAAGGATAGATCATCCAATAAGAGTAAACTGTTATGGAGAAGGCTCACAAAGACATCATATGCATCGGCGGGGACGACAGAAAAGGGAAAATATTGAGAATACACCTCCGACAGATCCATATAAGCCTCGTTCAGGGCATTATTTATTTTGAGGGTCGGCCGATCCTTTTCTGATCTTATATACAGACCAGATATATCCCAGTCTTTTTTTGAAAGGATGGTCGTATATAGTTTTTGGGGAAAATATTTTTTGAGAGATATTTTTCCATTGAGGATGTCAGAAGGAAAGGTGCCACTGTCAGGAGATCTGCTCTCCTGTTCAGCATCTTTCGATTCGATAAGATTGCTTATTCTGGGATCCTCATAATATCCGATTAAGAAATAAAAAAGATCTTCTATGCTTGAAGAGCGTGCCTCCGGTGCAAGAATGATCGAATGACGTTCCAACGAAACTAACAGTTGGTGACATAACTTGTTAAAGATCCGTATACTCATCTTTCTCTCCTGTATCTTACTTAGTAAATATAAATCTATGGGATGTCTCTACAATGTATTATAGAGGATATTTGTGAAGAAATCTACCCTTTTATATAAAAGCCTTATTTCGTTGGTTTGAAAAGATTTATTCTTTGTAATGAAGCATTATAGATTGCATAAATCTCCTTATTGTAGGCAGATCAAGTATTATCCTCAGAATTAAAAGAAAGATTTTCCCACCGTTTTAATTTGGTCGCGATGAACTGGGTGTAAGATAATTTTTAACAAGAGGAAATGCGAAAGCATTCTGGTGATATGTCAAGAACTTTTTGAAAAAGATTTTGATATGTTT
>CAYOWU010000098.1:0-8338 GCA_964407765.1 uncultured Lachnospiraceae bacterium | reverse complement strand
AAACGGAACCCAGAAGACGGCCAACCTGCTTCGGGAGGAAGGCTTAAATGTGATACACCTGCCCAAGACCTTAGACAACGACTTCTGGGGAACGGACATGACTTTCGGCTTCCAGAGCGCCGTGAACGTGGCCACGGACGCCATCGACTGCATTCACACCACGGCGGCCTCCCATGGACGGGTGTTCATCGTGGAAGTCATGGGCCATAAGGTGGGAAGCCTGACACTGCACGCAGGCGTGGCCGGCGGGGCAGACATTATCCTGATCCCGGAAATCCCCTACGACATCGATAAAGTGGTGGACGCTATCAACAGAAGGAGCAAAGCGGGCAAACGCTTTACCATTCTGGCCGTGGCGGAGGGCGCCATTTCCAAGGAAGATGCAAAGCTGCCCAAAAAGGAATACAAGGCGAAGCTGGCCGAGAGAGCCAAAAAATATCCTTCCGTTTCCTATAAAATCGCCCACCAGATTGAGAAAAAGACCGGAAACGAAGTGCGCATCACCGTACCGGGACACACCCAGAGAGGCGGAAGCCCGTGCGCGTACGACAGGGTGCTTTCCACCCGAATCGGCGCAGGCGCGGCGCAGTGCATCATCGAAGAGAAATACGGGGTGATGGTCGGCATCGTAAACGGCAAAATCCAGACAATTCCGCTGGAGGAATGCGCGGGCAAGCTGAAAACGGTGTCGCCCAAAGACCAGTTGGTGAAAGCGGCAAAGCAAATCGGAATCAGTTTTGGGGACTAGAGAGTGTTTGAAAGCCCCGCTTTGCGGCCTATTTGCCCCTTATTTATTCTATTTTGGAAAAACTGCGATTGTTGAAAGTTGTATTTTTATGGAGGACAGGAGAAGGTTATGGCATACACGGCTCTGTACCGGAAGTTTCGGCCGGATAATTTTGCGGATGTGAAAGGCCAGGAGCATATCGTAACAACTTTAAAAAACCAGCTGATCAGCGACCGGGTGGGGCACGCGTACCTGTTCTGCGGCACTCGGGGAACGGGGAAGACCAGCGTGGCCAAGATCCTGGCCAGGGCCGTGAACTGCCAGCATCCCGTGGAGGGAAGTCCTTGCAACCAGTGTGAGACCTGCAGGGAAATCCTTTCCGGGACATCCATGAATGTAATCGAAATCGACGCGGCCTCCAATAATGGGGTGGACAACATCCGTGAAATCCGGGATGAAGTGGCCTACCGTCCCACTAAAGGCAGATATAAGGTATACATTATTGACGAGGTTCACATGTTATCGGCGGGGGCGTTTAACGCCCTGCTGAAAACTCTGGAGGAGCCTCCTTCTTATGTGATTTTTATCCTGGCCACCACAGAAGCCCACAAAATCCCGGTGACCATCCTGTCCCGCTGCCAGAGGTATGATTTCCGCCGGATATCCATAGACGTCATTGCCGGGCGGCTTTCCCAGCTCCTGGAGGCGGAGGGCGAAGAGGCGGAGGAAAAGGCCGTCCGCTATATCGCCAAGGCGGCGGACGGCTCCATGCGTGACGCGTTAAGCCTCTTGGACCGCTGCATCGCATTCTACATGGGGCAGGCGCTGACATATGATAAAGTGATGGATGTGCTGGGCGCGGTGGATGTGGACGTATTCAGCGATTTGCTGCGCAAAGTCATAGCCGCCGACGTGACCGGCTCCATAAACGCGCTGGAGGAGATGATCCGCCAGGGCAAGGAGATGGGCCAATTTGTCAACGATTTCATCTGGTATATGCGAAACCTTCTGCTGGTGATGACTTCTCCGCAGAAAGAGGAAATCATCGACGTTTCCTCCCACACCCTGGCGCTTCTGGAGGAAGAGAGCAAAATGGCGACTCCGGAAACCCTGATGCGCTACATTCGTGTTTTCTCGGAGCTGTCCAACCGCATCCGCTACGAATCCCAGAAAAGGGTTTTGGTGGAGATTGCGCTGATCAAGCTGTGCCGCCCGGCTATGGAAACCAATCTGGATTCCGTGCTGGATCGGATACGCGTTCTGGAAAAACAGATGGAAGAGGGGACATTGGTAAAACAGCCGCAGCCGTCCTCAACCGAAAAACCGGCGCCCTGGGAAGCGCCTGCGGAGCAGTCAAAAGACGCGCCCAAAGCGGCGCCGGAAGATTTGCGGCGGGTGATGGAAAGCTGGGGCGCTCTGATCGCGGAAACCTCAGGCCGCTTTAAACAGATGCTGCTGCGCAGCGTACCCAAGTTTGACGCGGCAGGCGGCGGGGAAGGGGAGCCTGTGCTGTACGTGGAATTTCAGGATTACCTGGCGAAGCCCTATGTGGAAGGGCCGGAGGGCAAGGAAGAGCTGCAGGCCCTGATTTTAGATAAAATCGGAAAATCCGTGCGGGTGGAAATGCTTTTGGCGGATAGCCATACAAAAGAAGGACTGGCGGAGTTAACCGTGGATGAAATAATCAAAAAAGAGATTCAAGGGATAGATGTAGAAATAGAAGATCAGTGACCGTTCAGACGCTGCCAGCCGCCGTTTGGGCAATTTCGCGAGAAATCCCCTGTGGGGCGGCGGATATTTGAATTGTCGCGGAAAAATAATAGGAGGAAGACGAAATGGCAAAGAGAGGTGGATTTCCCGGAGGGATGGGGATGCCCGGAAATATGAACAACTTGATGAAGCAGGCCCAGAAGATGCAAAAGCAGATGGAGGAGAGCCAGAAAGAGCTGGAAGCCAGGGAATTTACCGCCACGGCGGGGGGCGGCGCGGTGGAAGTGACCGTCAGCGGCAAGAAGGAAGTGACCAAAGTGAAGCTTGCACAAGAAGCGGTGGACCCGGACGATGTTGAAATGCTGGAAGACCTGATTATGGTGGCGGTTAACGACGCCATGCGGCAGGTGGAAGAGACTTCCCAGGCGGCCATGTCCCGCTTAACCGGCGGACTGGGTGGGGGCTTTCCTTTCTGATGGAATACTACAGCCGACATATCAGTAACCTGATTGAACAATTATCCCGGCTCCCCGGCATCGGGGCGAAGTCTGCTCAGCGACTGGCTTTTTACATCATGAACATGCCTAAAGACCAGGTGGAGCAGCTGGCGGGCTCCATGACCCAGGCCAGACAGAAAGTCCGCTACTGCAAGAACTGCTGGACACTGACCGACGAGGAGCTCTGTCCCATCTGCAAAAATTCCCGGCGCGACCAGAGGCAGATTATGGTGGTGGAAAATACCCGCGACCTGGCGGCCTACGAGAAGACAGGCAAATACGAAGGGGTGTACCATGTGCTCCATGGAGCCATTTCCCCCATGTTGGGCATTGGCCCGGACGAGATTCGCCTAAAAGAGCTGATGCACAGGCTTCAGAGCCAGGACACAGACGAAGTGATCATCGCCACCAATTCCAGCCTGGAGGGGGAGACCACAGCCATGTATATCAGCAAACTGGTGAAGCCCACGGGCATTAAAGTGACGCGCATTGCCAGCGGCGTGCCGGTGGGCGGCGACCTGGAATATATCGACGAGGTGACCCTGTTAAGGGCGCTGGAAGGGAGGGTGGAACTGTAGACTATGAAAAGAATTCGTATCGGAAAAAATGGACGAATGCCGAAAGACGAGGGCGGCGAAGAATTTTACGAATGCATCAAAGACCTGGCGCAGCATCCGGCTGTGCTGCAGATGAAAAAGTACATCCAGCATGGAACCACCACCTGCTACCAGCACTGTCTGAACGTGGCCTATTATAATTACCGCCTGTGCAAACGGCTGGGACTGGATGCCAGAAGGGCGGCCCGGGCGGGCATGCTTCACGACTTTTTTCTGTATGACTGGCATGAGCACGTGGCCAGAACCGGCGAACATTTTCACGGGCTGACCCACCCGCGGGTGGCTCTAAATAACGCCCGGAAGTATTTTACGCTTACGCCTCTGGAGGAAGACATCATCTTAAAGCACATGTGGCCGCTGACAATCATTCCGCCTGTCCACGCGGAAGGCTTCATCATATGTCTGTCTGATAAATACTGCGGACTCTGCGAGACGGCGGGCGACCGGCACCGGCTGCTCTACCGGCGTTTTCCGCTGTATAGAAAAGCGCTGCGCTCTATCGCGGCGCTTCATCCGTAAAAGCGGCCACGGCCCCGCAGAAGTTCGGCTCCGGATCCGACGCGGGCAGAGGGCCGCAGAAATCCTCAGAGGGGAGATTGTATCCCAACAGGAACATCGTGTAAAGGATTCCTTTCGTAATCATGTCCGCCATATTCACCACGGTGGACAGCCGCGTGGTCTGGAGGGCCAGATGCTCCATCCACCCGGAGGCGTTCACGATTCCGGTGATGGAGATGTGCCCCACAGGCGGCAAATCCTTTTGCACGCCGGCGCCTGGGTGAAGCGCGCCGTTGGAAACGGTGACAAAGCCCAGGTGTTTTTTTGTGCCCAGAGAAGCGTCGATGGCCACATAGAGCCCGTGGGGGTGCCGTCTGGCAATCTCGTCCATGGCCCGCTGAAGGTTCAGTGCATGGATGGGGTGGGCCAGGGTGCCGTAGATCTGCCGTTCAAGCATGGGGCATCCCGACAGGCGGTAGCCTACGTACGGGCCTAAGCTGTCCCCGGTGATCCGGTCGGTGCCGATGCAGATAAAAATTAATTCCGTCCAGCGCCCCTCGTATTTCTGAATGCATTTTTCCAGGGAAGACCCAAGCGATGCGTAAGAGTCTTTCTGGCGGGCGTCGATGTAGAAAGTCATGGGCGTTCCTCCCTTGCGTGTTGACTAAACGGACATGCCGCTTGCCGGCGCTTTCACAGTAATCTATGTTTCATCTTATCCAATTTTCCGGAAAATATTCCTTCATACCGTGTCGAAGGCGGTCATACGATAATTGCCGCCCCTTC
The DNA here is from genome assembly GCA_964407765.1 of uncultured Lachnospiraceae bacterium. GTDB lineage: Bacteria > Bacillota > Clostridia > Lachnospirales > Lachnospiraceae > MGBC164599. The sequence continues at coordinate 3,503 of CAYOWU010000098.1, read as the reverse complement.
CTATAAACTGCTAAATTCTGCGCCCCGCATATGATAGGCTTTTGCCTAAAGGGGTGATGAGATGATAGAAATCGTATATAAAGAGGAGAAAAAAGAAGCCGTAGGAAACGAAGGTTTCTTTCGTATACCAAAAAACATCCGCCAAATCGGTGAAATCAGCGCCGCCCACAAAATATACATGGAAGATTACGCCCACACGTTCCTGGCCAGAATCGCCGAGCAGTGGTCGGGAGCGAAAATCGGGCTTTTACTGGGAAAAACCAACTGGATCGAGAACGTTACTTATATATTCATCAAAAGCGCGCTTCAGATCGAAAACATGGAAGTTTCGCCGGAGCATATCGCGTTTACGGACGAAATCTGGCAGCAGGCCGAAGAAAAGATCGACAAATATTTTCCGGAACAGGAAATCGTGGGCTGGTTTTTTATCCTGCAGGAATGTTCCATGGAGCTGACGGACGTGCTTTACCGGACCCACTTGAATTATTTTGGAGGAAACGATAAACTGCTGTACATGATGGAGCCTCTGGAGAGGGAGGAGGCTTTTTTTCAGTATGAAAACAGCTGCATGAGCCGACAGAAAGGTTTTTACATTTATTACGACAAAAATAAGCCCATGCAGGAATACATGATTGAGATGAGCAAAAACATTCCCATTGAGGACAAAGACATTGTAAAAGACAAAGCGGTTCAGGATTTTCGGAAAATCATTTCCGGGAAGCCGGACAGGCAGGAAAGCAAGAAAGGGGGATTTTCCCTGCTCCACGCCATCGGCGCCTGCGTGGCGGTGGGGGCCATCGCCGTGGGGATTACGTATCTGAATAACTATAAGAAGATGGAGGAGACTTCCGCCCGGGTGGGACAGGCCGTCCTGCAGGACAAGGAGGCTACCGCCCTTCCCCAGGAGACGAAAACGGCCGAAAAAACCGAAGCGTTTAAAGAAACAGAGGCTCCAGAGGAGATCGAAGAAGAGCAGGCGCCGGAGCGGACGGTTTCCCCCACGCCTACGGCTGCCCCCACAGAGGAGGTTTCTGAAGACAGCCAGGACGCGGCTGTCCAGGCGCAGGAATTAAAGCCCAACGGGTCCTATATGGTGCAAAACGGGGACACGCTGTCCAAAATAAGCAAGAAAATTTATGGAAATACCAGTCAGGTAAATAATATATGCAAATTAAATGAATTGAATGTGAGCGACATTATTTATCCGGGACAAATTATTTTACTCCCATAAAAGAGTGTGATATAATCAAAAAAGAAAAACGGATGAACTACCGAAGGATAAGGGATATCAAGAATGGCGAATTTATTAAAGAGATGGATACGCAAAGCACGAAGGCGGAGGGGTAAAAAAAGCCGGTCAGAGAATATTCGGCGCCGCCGCAGAAGGAAGACGACGCGTCTGCTGGCGTTTCTGGCGATTCTGGTCGTCGTAGGCGCGGGCGTGTATATATACGAAAACAATAAAGTATATGACAGCTACAAAGTTCTGGCTACCAGCGCCCGGGAAAAGGACGTGTCCACGAAATACATAGAGACAGGCGGAAATATATTCAAATACAGCCAGGAGGGCGCGTCCCTGCAGGATTACAAGGGAGATGTTTTCTGGACATATCCCTATGAGATGCAGAATCCCATTGTGGACATATGCGGCTCCACCATCGTGGTGGCCGATCAGGGCGGGACAAGCATGGCGATTTTCAACAAAGAAGGGGAAATGGGCACGGCGCAGACCGAGAAAAATATTGTGAAAGTATGCGTGGCCAAGCAGGGCGTGGTGGCGGCTATTTTGGACGGAGGCGACGACACATGGATTAATTTCTACGACTCGGACGGAGGCGTAATTGCGGAAAATCAGACCCGGGTGGACGACCCCGGCTATCCGCTGGACATCGCCGTGTCAGAAGACGGACTGCTGATTATGGTGGCCTATCAGTTCATTGAAGGCGGGGACACTACCAGTTACGTGGCCTACTATAATTTCGGCGCCGCCGGCCAGAACCAGATTGACAACATCGTAAGCGGCTATCAGTATAAAGGGGTGGTGGCGCCCCAGGCCGTTTACCTGGACGCTTCCACGTCGGTGGCCTTTCGGGACGACGGTTTCAGTGTGTATGAGGGGAAGCAGATTCCCAAAGAAATCGTCAACGTGATGATTGATCAGGAGATTTCCAGCACGTTTTACGATGAGGACAACATCGGCATCGTGTATGAGAACAGCGGGAAGGAAAAGCCCTACACCATGCAGGTGTATAACAAAAAAGGCAAAGAAAAATTCAAGATGGATTTTGACATTTCCTACACCAATATTCGCATGAGTGAAGGGGTCATTGTGATGAATAACGACTCCCAGGTATGCGTAATCGGCACAGACGGAAAGCAAAAGTTCAACGGAAACATTGCAGAGGGCGAGATACATGATTTCTTCAAGGTGGGAAGAAATAAATACGCCATCATACTGGACGCCGCCATCGGCATTATAAAATTAAAATAACGGAGGACTACAAATGACATGGCTTGGTATGGCGGCAGCGGCTCTGCTGCTGGTTTTCGGAGCGATTGGGTACAAACGAGGATTCATAAAAGAAATTTTATCCATGATTTTTCTGCTGCTGTCCGTGGGCGTTGTCTGGGTAATCAATCCGGCTGTGAGTTCGATTATAAAGGAACAGACGCCTTTTTACGCGCAGGTGCGGGATTACTGTAAAGACGCGCTGGAAAAGCAATTGGAGCCGGGCATGCAGCTGGGCCGGGAAAAACAGATCGACATGATCGACCAGCTCCCGCTTCCAAAAGACATCAAAAAAGGACTGATCGTCAACAACAACGCGGAGGTGTACAAAGCCCTGGCTGTGGATAGCTTTACGGACTATGTGGCTGATTACGTGGCTTCCATTTTGACCAACGGCGTCGGCTTCATCGTTTCGTTCGTCTTGTCCCACACGGCGATGCGGATTATGGTCGTCACGCTGGGCTTCATGAGCCGCCTCCCGGTCCTGCGCGGAGCCAACCGGCTGGCCGGCGGCGCGGTGGGCTTGGCCAAAGGAATGGTCGTGCTGTGGATCCTGGGCCTGGCGGTCACCGTTCTATGCAACACATCCATGGGAAAAAGCTGTATGGAAATGATTCAGACAGACCCTTTTCTCACGGTTATATACGACACAGATTTATTTGTGAAAATCTTTATTAATATTTTTTATGCCTTGTGAAATGGCCGAATGGCCAGAGGACATAACTTTTCAAATTCGGGCGTTAAAAATTTTCAGGCTTGCGCAACAATATCTTGGGGTGACGTGTCATATCGTTGACAGATATTGTTGCCCAGGACAAATGAGGATTTTTAACGCCCAAATTTTTGTAAAAAAAATAAAAAAAGGCATTGACAACCCTATAAAGCCGTGATATTATAGTCGAGCTGGCACGGGGAAGACGCCTGTGAGACAGCGAAAAGAAAAACGCACTTTGACAACTGAACAGCGAAACACACAATCATACATTTGACGGAT
>CAYOWU010000097.1:0-8482 GCA_964407765.1 uncultured Lachnospiraceae bacterium | reverse complement strand
TGGACAAGATTTACGTGCAGGAAGGCGATTCTGTGCATCAGGACGACCTGCTGATTTCCTTCCATCTGGCGAAGAAAACCGAAGAAGACGCATAAGTAGATTTTTTCAAAAAAGGATGGGCAAGAGGCGATTGCTTTTTGCCCGTCCTTTTTAAAACAAGTTCTGGGCTTCATAAACATCCATTGCAGGTTTTATGTTATCGCGCCGCTTTTTCAGACAGCAGTAGGCAATCACGCAGACAACGACGGATAACAGCGAGCCGCCCCTGCGGAGCCGAGAGGGAACACGCCGGCCCGATAATCATTACCGTCAGCATGTGCATGACCTGGCTTCCCACGGAAACAGCCGCGAGGCGTTTTGCCACAAAATGTGGCAAAATCCCATCGCCGAAGGCGATTTCTAATGGATTTTTGTTCGTAACTGTGAAGGCGCTGAACAGTTGCGAATGTTGAATAAAAAACAAGGGATCGCTATAATAGCCTGCAGGAGGGAGAGATTGTGCGGATTAAAAATGTGAAAGTATATACCGAAGAGCAAATATTCCGGCCAGGGGAGATTTTCATAGAAGGCGGGCGTTTTGTCCGGCAGGAAGAGAAGCCGGGGGAAATCCTGGACGGCGAAGGCTGCCTGGCCATCCCCGGACTGATCGACATTCATTTCCATGGCTGCATGGGCCATGACTTCTGCGACGGAACCTGGGAGGCTTTGGAGACACTCGCGGGTTATCAGGCGTCTGTGGGCGTGACGGCCATGGCGCCGGCCACAATGTCCCTGCCGATTGAAGAGCTAAAGCGGATTTTGTCCGTGGCGGCGGCGTATAAAAAGGCTGGGGGAAGCGGCGCGGATCTGCTGGGAATCAATATGGAAGGGCCTTTTATCAGCAGGGCGAAAAAAGGCGCGCAAAACGGGGCCCATATCATACCCGCCAGTCTGGAGGCATTTCACCGTTTTCAGCAGGCGGCGGGCGGGCTTGTGAAATACATCGCCGTGGCGCCGGAAGAGCCGGGGGCCCTTGCCTTCGTCCGGCAGGCGGCGAAAGAGGCAGTCGTATCCCTGGCCCATACAGACGCCGACTACGATACGGCCAAAGCTGCTTTTGATGCGGGGGCCAGCCACGCAGTCCATCTCTACAACGGTATGTCCGCGTTTGGCCACCGCAATCCGGGCGTGGTCGGCGCGGCGGCGGACAGTGCGCATGTGATGGCGGAACTGATCTGCGATGGGATTCATGTGCACCCCTCGGCGGTGCGGGCCGCTTTTAAAATGTTCGGCAGCCGGCGGATTATACTGGTAAGCGACAGTATGCGGGCCACAGGCATGCCCGATGGGGAATACAGCCTGGGCGGACAGGCAGTGCGCGTGGCTGGAAAGCGGGCCACCTTGGCGTCCGGCGGCGCACTGGCCGGGTCGGTGACCAATCTGATGGATTGTCTGTGCACGGCGGTGAGAGAGATGGGCATTCCCTTGGAAGAAGCAGTGGCCTGCGCCACGGCCAATCCGGCCAAAAGTCTGGGCGTTTATGGCCAATATGGCTCCGTCTCTCCAGGGAAAAAAGCCAATCTGGTTCTATTGGACACTTCCCTGAAAGTGCACACGGTGATTAAGGATGGGAAGAGTTTATGAAATCTGCCAGCGGCTGAATGCTCTCCCGCTCGGTGAAATCCAGGGATTTTCCGAAAGTTTCCAGAACCATTCGGTCTTCCGGAGTGAGGCCGCTGTCGGTTTCTTTCTTTAAAAGCATTTTTTTGAGCATGGCCATCATGGACTTGTGCGGAAAATTCAGCCGGGAATAGTCAATGCCGCCCCTTAGGTGAAACAGGCGCAGATGACGGAAGATTTCATCCGGTAGGGCCTTGGCCAAAGACTTTCGGATATTGGCCGTATTTTCCGGGCTGTCCGGGTTCGCCAGGCCGCAGGTGAAGAGGATGACTCTTTTGCCGGAGAGAAGCTTCCAGTTCTTGCGGATGAATTTTACGCCGTTTACGCCGCCCGCATAGAGGCCTCCGCCGAAAATCACCGTATCATAGCGGGACAGCTCCTGCACAGGGAATTTTTTGCTTTCGCAGGCCGGACAGGACAGGGCTTCGGCGATCCACTGGGCGTAACGCTTGGTAAAGCCGTAATGGGATTGGTATAGGACAACTGTTTGATGCATAGGCGCCTCCTTATAACATATGATGAATTCTATCATATATGGCTTTCCGTGAAAAAGCAATGAATTTTGTGAAAGATTATCAACCTTTATATACTGATACTTTCGGCAGCATTTTTTCGTGCATGGCGGCCATAAGAGCCAGTATGGACAGCAAATAAACCGGGAACAGAGAAACGCTGATATGGTTTGCGATAAATCCGAAAACCGGCGGCATGAGACAAGTCCCCACATAGGCGGATGCCATCTGTACGCCGATCATAGCCTGTGATTTATCCGCCCCAAAATGTTCCGGCGTGGAATGTATGATGGAAGGATAAACCGGGGCGCAGCCCAGCCCGATAAAAATCAATCCAAGCAATGGAATTGTTTTTCCGGACGGCAGGAATAAAAGCGCAATGCCAAACAGTGTAAATCCCTGCCCAAGCCGTATCATCTGTGTGTCATTCAGTTTCATTGTCAGAAATCCGCTGAAAGCCCTGCCTGCCGTAATCCCGATAAAAAACAGGCTTGCAAGCCCTGCGGCGGCTTCCGCCGACAATCCCCGGCGCAGCACAAGGTAGCTGCTTGCCCATAAGCCGGTTGTCTGCTCAAGGGCGCAATAGCAGAAAAATGTGATCATAACTTCTTTTGCCCCTGGAATTTTGACAATCTGGCGCAGAGAAAGCGGCTCGTTTTTCTTCTCCCCGTCGGTCTGCCCTGTATCATCTGCGCCTTGTTTTTTCCATAAGGGCAGGCTGAAAATCAGGACAGCGGTCAATGCAATCTGAAGAATGGCAATCAGACGATAACCCATATGCCAGCCCTGTCCGCCCAAGAGCGCGTAGCCCATAATATACGGGCCAAGCGAAGCGCCAACGCCCCACATACAGTGAAGCCAGCTCATATGTCTGCTTGCATAGTGGAGCGCGACGTAGTTATTCAAAGAAGCATCTACGCTTCCCGCGCCAAGTCCGTAAGGGATGGCCCACAAACACAATGCCGCATAGGAATGGCTGATGGAAAAACCAAACAGCGCTGCGGCAGTCATTAACACGCTGGCCGCCGTAACTTTTCCCGTTCCGAATTTTTTCGTCAGCCGGTCGCTTTGCAGACTGGAAACAATCGTCCCAATCGCGATAATCATAGAAATCCCGCCCGCATAGGAAACCGGCACGGAGAACTCCGGATACATGGCCGGCCACGCTGATCCCAATAAGGAATCCGGAAGGCCCAAACTGATAAAAGCGAGATAAATAATAACCAACAATAGCTGAAACATTTTATCCTCCTCCTGAAATTATTCTTTATGAAAAGAATACCGTCAAATGGCGCTTGATACAATACATTTTCGGACGTATAATATAAAAAAAACGCCAAACAAGCAGAAAGGGGAAACATGGCCTTACAGGAATGCGGATTAAATTTAAACAGGGCGTCAAAGGAACTCCAGCCCCATGGAAGCCCCTGTTTTCCCTGCGCCGGGTATTTTACCCACTGCACGGACAGGCAGGAGGATACTATTCCATGGCACTGGCATGGAGAATTGGAGATAGCGTATGTCGTAAATGGACAAATGGAAATAAAAATACCGTCAAAATCTTTTCTTCTGCAAAAAGGAGACTGCGTAGCGATCAACTCCAACGTGCTTCATTACGGCGCGGCCGTCATGGAATGTGAGCTGCGTTCCCTTGTTTTTAGTCCGGCGCTTATTGCGGGAAACGAAGATTTTGTATTTGCCCAAAAATATATGAAGCCGCTGGTGACCTGCAATAATTTTTGCGGATATTTTATAAAAGCGGGGAACCATGAGGATGTGGCGCAGTGGTTTAACTGCGCGTTTGAAGCCCTGGCGAAAGATTGTTACGGATACGAATTTATTGTGCGGGAAAATTTATCCCGTATCTGCTTTTTCTTATATGGGGAATTTAACCCGCAGGCAGACGCGCAAAATATTCCGCTGAATCAGGATCATCTCCGTATTAGAAAAATGCTCGCGTTCATCCATAAAAATTTTGCCGATGCTCTGTCCGTGTCGGAAATTGCCGGCGCAGCGGACATTGGCGAAAGGGAATGTCTGCGCTGTTTTCAAAAAACCATTCAGCTTTCCCCCATCCAGTATTTGTTAAAATACCGGGTCATGCAGGGGGCTGAAATGCTGCTGGGGAATCCGTCGGACAGCATCTCGGAGATTGCGACATTATGCGGCTTTGACAGCCCAAGCAATTTTTCTAAAACTTTTAAGCGCTTTTATAACCGTACGCCGCGGGAGTACAGAAATCTTAACATAAAATACGGGGAAAGGCTTGCCGGGGGATTTTGAAAGCGCTATAAATTGCTTTGTCAAATACATTTTGTCGGAGAAAAGAGGATAAATAGAGAACTGCTGCGCAGGAAGGGGTTGTGTTTCCGGTGCAGCAGTTTTTTTATCATTCTGATCTAAAATTTAATTTCCCGGCCTTCCCGTCTCCATTCTCTGAACTCCGCCGATATGGACAGCAACAGGTCAGAGGATGAATTCAGGGCGGTTTCCACGGAATCCTGGACAACGCCGATGATGAATCCCACGCCTACCACCTGCATGGAGATATCGTCTGAGATGCCGAACAGCGAGCAGGCCATAGGGATCAGAAGCAGCGATCCCCCGGCCACGCCGGACGCGCCGCAGGCCGACAATGCCGCCAGAACGCTGAGGATGATGGCTGTGGGGATATCCACGGTAACGCCCATGGTGTAAGCGGCGGCCATGGTCATAACGGTGATGGTGATGGCGGCCCCGTCCATGTTGATGGTGGCTCCCAGCGGGATGGTCACGGAATAATTGTCTTTATTCAGTCCCAGCTCTTCACAGACCTTCATGTTAATGGGAATATTGGCGGCGGAGCTTCTGGTGAAAAAGGCCGTGATGGCGCTGCGCTTTAAGCATTTGAAAATCAGCGGGTAAGGATTTTGGCGGATGCACCAGTACACCAGTATGGGGTTGGTGACAAAAGTGATGAACAACATACAGCCAACCAAAAGGGCCAGCAGTTTTCCGTACTCGGTGAAGATCTCCAGTCCACTGGTGGACACCGTGTTGAAAACCAGCCCCAGAATGCCAAAAGGAGCCAGGTTGATGATCCAGGTTACCAGCGTGGAAACGGCGCTGGAAATATCCTGAAGCATTTGCTTAGTGGAATCGGAAGCCCCGCGAAAAGCGATGCCCAGCAGCACAGCCCAGGACAGGATGCCGATATAATTGGCCTCTGCCAGGGAGTTGATGGGGTTAGACACCACGTTCAGCACCAGGGACTTTAACACATCGGCCACGCCGCTGGGGGCCGCCATGTCCTGCTGCGCTTCCGACAGCGTCAATGTAATAGGTATGAACATGCTGGCGAATACGGCGATGACCGCGGCCAGCAGCGTACTGAACATATACAGGATAATTACGTTGCGGATGACTCCGCCGTGGGTCTGCCCCGCGTTGCACAGGGAGCTGATAACCAGGAAAAATACCAGGATGGGCGCGACGGCTTTCAAGGCCCCCACGAATATGTCCCCCAGGATGGCGATTCCCGTCGCCTTTGGCAGTAAAAGTCCCAGCGCTACACCGATGATCAGCCCCACCAGAATCCTCTTCACCAGGCTGATGTCCATCCATTTCTGAAATAAATTGTTCATTTTCGTGTCCTCATTTGTTTATTTTTTGTTTTTTTTGACGTGCTCCTTTAGCTTTTCAAAGCTTTCCGAGCTGATTACGTGTTCCATTCGGCAGGCGTCTTTTGCGGCGATTTCTGGATCGACTCCTAGGGCGGTCAGCCATTCGGTCAGGAGAATGTGGCGCTCGTATATTTTTTCCGCAATACAGGCCCCCTTGTCCAAGAGCGTGATGTATCCGTCCTTATCCATCTGGATGTACCCGTTGTTTCTTAGATTTTTCATGGCAACGCTGACGCTGGGTTTAGAAAAAGACAACTCATTGACAATGTCAATAGACCGCACCTGTCCAAGACGGTTGTGCAGAATCAGTATGGTTTCCAGATAGTCCTCAGCCGATTCCCGAATTTTCAAAGTTTTCACCTCCCCTTACTGTGTGTAAATTTAACCACTATGCCCTAATTTTATCAGAAAAAACGGGAATAATCAAGGCAATTTGCATAAAAAGCCTCCGTTGACAATCGCTGGGAAATAAGTGTAGAATGGAAAATCATAGGGATTGGAGGGATGAGGATGCAGTATCTGTTAAACTGCAGTCAGATGAAAAACGCGGATCGCTTCACCATAGAGGAAATCGGGGTTCCTTCCATGGTTCTTATGGAGCGGGCCGCTTTGGCCGTGGCCGAGGAGATGTTAAACGCGGGCTGCGCCCACGGGCGCGTTCTGGCAGTCTGCGGTATGGGAAATAACGGCGGGGACGGGCTGGCGATCGCTCGACTCCTTTATCTAAAAGGCTGCAAAGTCTGCGTGGAATGCGTGGGAAATCCCGATAAAATGACGGCAGAAACCAGGCGGCAGTATGAGATTGTCCGAAATTATCAAATACCGGTTGTCAATAACCCGGACTATAGAGAATATACTACTATAGTAGACGCTTTGTTTGGCGTGGGCCTGATGCGCCCGGCAGAGGGCGTATTTGGGCAGAAAATCCAGGCGATGAACGACAGCGGGGCGTGGATCTGGAGCGTGGACATACCTTCGGGCGTGGACGGGGATACGGGCCGGGCGCTGGGGGCGGCCATCCGTGCGCATGAGACGGTCACCTTCGCCTTTGGCAAAATCGGCCACGTCCTCTACCCGGGCCGGGCCTGCGCCGGACATTTGACGGTGAAAGACATCGGCATCTATCCGGTGGCCGAAGAGGAGGATGGATACGCCCGCGCTCTGGAGGCGTCGGACTGCAAAAGTCTGCTTTGCCGGGAGCCGGCGGGGAATAAGGGTAGGTTTGGAAAAATCCTTGTGCTGGCCGGAAGCCTGGGGATGAGCGGCGCCGCCTATTTTGCCGGAAGCGCGGCCTACGCGGCCGGGGCGGGCATGGTAAAAATTTGCACGGCGCCCGAAAACCGGCAGATTCTTCAGACCCAGATTCCCGAGGCGCTATACGGAACCTGGGAAAAAGAGGAGCTGGAAAAAGGGATGCAGTGGTGTGACGCCGTGGCGGTTGGCCCCGGCATTGGACAGGATATGGGAGCTTTTCATATGCTGGAACATATATTGGAACTGGGAAGGCGGATGGATTTGCCCATGGTTTTGGACGCGGACGCGCTGAATTTACTTAGCGCCCACCCGGAGCTTAGGGACAGGCTTTATGATAATTGCGTGTACACGCCGCACACGCTGGAGCTTAGCCGGATGACCAAAAAATCGGTGCAGGAGTTAAGAGAAAATCCGGTGGAGACAGCGGCGCGGTTTGCCGGGGAATTTCCGGGAATTCTCGTCTGGAAAGACGCCTGCACCCTGATTCGGGACAGGCAGGGAAAAATTTACCTGAATCGAAGCGGAAACGACGGCATGGCCACAGCCGGCTCCGGCGACGTGCTGGCGGGGCTTATAGGCGGACTTTTGGCCGCGGGAGGCGCAGCGGGACAGCTGGCGGCGCTGGGCGTGTATCTGCATGGAAGGGCCGGGGATCTGGCGGCGGCCGAAAAAGGCCGGCACGGCATGACCGCCCGGGATATCCTCGGGAAAATCCCCCGGGCCATCCAGGAGAATATCTAGAGTTGGCGGTGCGCCGCCGATACATATGTGAAACGGCCTAAAATTTTCTTTATGGCGTTTCCTGCGCCGGTTTTTGCTGTGCGCAAACGCAGAATCCGCCTTCTGTCTTTTTTCGTATACTCCGGAAAAAATTGGGAAATACTATGGCTAAAACATAGGAATCGGAGTGTGAATGGAGTGATCATTAAAAGAGGGGATATTTTTTATGCGGATTTAAGACCGGTAGTGGGCAGCGAGCAGGGGGGAATCCGGCCTGTCCTGATTATACAGAACGATATTGGAAACAAGCACAGCCCCACGGTAATCTGTGCGGCGATTACGTCTAAGATGAATAAGGCCAAGCTTCCGACCCATATAGAGATTGACTCTTCGGAGTACGCCATTGTAAAGGACTCGGTTATTTTGCTGGAACAGCTGCGGACCATTGATAAGAGAAGGCTGAAGGATAAAGTGTGCCATTTGGACAAAACCATATTGGACAAGGTGAACCATGCCCTTGGAATTAGCCTGGAATTGCCCATTTAGGCTACATAAATATCCATGTTCTTGACGAATAGAATTGAAAATGATACCATAGAGTGGTATGAGCCGTTGAGTGCACAAAAGGAGAGGAAAAAAGATGCAAGAAAGTTTAAAAATACATGGAATTTATAA
>CAYOWU010000096.1:0-9054 GCA_964407765.1 uncultured Lachnospiraceae bacterium | reverse complement strand
TTGCTGCCGCCTGCTAAGATAAGCCCTATCGCCCTCATGCGCTCTCACCGTCCTTTGCTATCACTTGGCCGCTTTCCAGCGTCCCACCCGGATAATCCTCCATTGTCGTCTCGCCTGAAATGGCCGTATTCTTACCTATTGTTACGCCGTCCGGGATTACGGAGCGCTCTCCGATGGTCACCAGGCCAAAGGCGTACACTTTCGGCTTGGCCACATTCTCGGCCTCTTCGCCCGCTCCCAGCGTCACGCCATTTCCGATCTTCACGTTCTCCGCCATAATGGACTTGTCCACGGTTGTATTGCTGCCAATGGACGTGTTGCGCATGATCACTGAATCCCTCACCACAGTCCCTGGCCCGATGTACACGTTGGGCCCGATAACGGAGTTCTGCACTTCCCCGTGGATCTCGCTGCCTTCTCCGATCAGGCTCTTGCCGATAACCGCCTCCTGAGAAATATACTGAGGCGGAATGATGTCCCCTTTTGTATAGATCTTCCAAAATTCCTCGTAGAGGTTAAATTCCGGAATGATATCGATCAGTTCCATATTGGCTTCCCAATAAGAGCCCAATGTGCCCACGTCTTTCCAATATCCGTTATATTCATAGGCAAACAGGCGTTGCTTCTTCTCATGGCAGTAGGGAAGCACATGCATGCCGAAGTCCAGGTTGTTCTGGTCTTTCTTTGCCAGCAGAGCCTCTTTGAGAATCGGCCAGCTGAAAATGTAGATTCCCATGGAAGCCAGGTTGCTGCTGGGCTTCTCCGGCTTCTCCTCGAACTGGGTGATCCGGTTGGTCTCGTCGGTCACCACAATGCCAAAGCGGCTGGCTTCCTCAAGGGGCACGGGCATTGTGGCGATGGTCACATCCGCTTTATTTACCTTGTGAAAATCCAGCATCACTTCATAGTCCATTTTATAAATGTGGTCCCCGGAGAGAATCAGCACGTAGTCCGGATTGTATTGCGCCATGTAGTCCATATTCTGATAAATGGCATTGGCCGTACCTGTATACCATTCACTGTTTGTACTTTTTTCATAGGGAGGCAGCACGGTCACGCCACCCTCGTTTTTGTCCAAATCCCAGGGTATGCCAATACCGATATGGGTATTGAGCAAAAGCGGCTGGTACTGGGTCAACACACCAACCGTATCAATGCCTGAATTGATACAGTTGCTTAATGGAAAATCAATGATCCGGTACTTACCGCCGAAAGAAACAGCCGGTTTCGCTACCTTCTCGGTCAAAACGCCCAGTCTGCTGCCCTGTCCACCCGCTAAGAGCATGGCAATCATTTCTTTTTTTATCATGCAATCACCTCTGTCTTCTTGTCTATTATGATGTATTTATTATACCACACTTTTTACCATTAGTGAACATTTTTTACAATTTAACCGTACTTTTTTTCGCGTTTTTAATCGAATTGTCTAATCAAATGCCGCCGAAAATTTCATATTTTTTTCATTTATTGTATAAATTACACATATCGCGCGCATCCCCCGGACAGCGGCCCCTCTTAGACGTTTTCACTCTTTTCATTTTCTCTCGTAAAGGTTATAATATAGTAAATATATGGCATCCTGATTTTAAAACTCTGAAAGGAGAGCATCATTTATGTATAAAATAGACTTTAACCGCCCGCTGCGGGTGCACTTTATCGGCATCGGCGGCATCAGCATGAGCGGGCTGGCGGAAATCCTGCTTCACAAGAATTTCCAGGTTTCCGGCTCGGACGCCCGCGAAAGCGCCCTGACCAAGCGGCTGGAGGAAAAGGGCGCCACCGTTTTCATCGGACAGCGAGCCTCCAACATCGACGACTCCGTGGCGCTTGCCGTGTATACCGCCGCCATTCACCCGGACAATCCGGAATACGCCTGCGCAGTGGAAAAGGGCATTCCCATGCTGACCCGCGCGGAGCTTCTAGGACAGATCATGAGCAGCTACGACACGCCCATCGCCGTTTCCGGCACCCACGGAAAAACCACCACAACCTCCATGATTTCCCACATTCTGCTGGAGGGCGACTGTGACCCCACCGTGACCGTGGGCGGCATCCTTCCCGCCATCGGCGGCAACATCCGGGTGGGAAATTCCGGATGCTTCGTGACGGAAGCCTGCGAATACACCAACAGCTTTTTAAGCTTTTTTCCGAAAATCAGCCTCATCCTCAACGTGGACGCGGACCATCTGGATTTTTTCAAGGACATCGACCACATCCGCCAGTCCTTCCGGCAGTTCGCCCAGCGGCTTCCCAAAGACGGCTGCCTGATCATCAACAGCGACACGCCAAAATACGAGGAGATTATAAAAGACCTTCCCTGCGAAGTCATCACCTACGCTCTGGAAAGCCCCGGCCGCTACACGGCCTCTTCCATCCGGTTTGACGAGATGGGCAATCCCGCCTTTGTCTGCCTAAAAGACGGCCAGCCGCTGGGGGAGTTTACCCTGTCCGTTCCCGGCCGGCACAACGTATCCAACGCCCTGGCCGCCATCGCGCTGGGACAGAAGCTGGGCCTTGACGCATCCGTGATCCGAAAAGGGCTGGCCAGCTTCCCCGGAACCGACCGGCGCTTTCAGAAAAAAGGCGCAGTGGGCGGCGTGACCATCATCGACGATTACGCCCACCATCCCACGGAAATCCGCGCCACCCTGACCTCGGCGCACAATTATCCCCACAAAAAGCTGTGGTGCGTCTTCCAGCCCCACACCTACACCCGCACCCACGCCCTGCTGGGAGATTTCGCCGAAGCGCTGACCCTGGCCGACTGCGTCGTGCTGGCCGACATCTACGCGGCGCGGGAGAAAAACGACATCGGAATCACCTCCAGGGAGCTGCAGGCGAAAGTCCTGGAGCTTAAAACCCCCTGCGAATATTTTCCCACATTCGACGAAATCGAAAATTTCCTGCTGGAAAACTGCGAACCGGGCGACCTGGTCATCACTATGGGCGCCGGGGACATTGTAAAGGTGGGCGAAAGCCTGCTGGGCGGCTGACCGCCTCTGTACAGCCATGGACGGAGCAATCCCGTCTGTGGCTGTTTTATCATGCAAAGAATCCTGCGCGGCGGGATTCTTTTTTACGAATTTTTATACACATCCCGCAACGCCCGTTTTATGAATGATTCTATTATTTATCCACATTATCCACATATTTATACACATTTTCCCGCGGGAAAATCTGTGGATATTTCCAAATCCGACTTCTGTCCCGTATTTCCCCGTTTTTTCGACTTCCGCAATATAAAATCCACCAAATTATCCACATTATCCACATATTCACAGGGCAAACGCGCGCTGCCAAAAACTTCTTGATAAATCAAATGAATTATGGCAAAATAGAATCAGCAAGCCGCCTGACGGCGCAAACGAATTTTCAAACACGTTCCAGTGGGGAAACGGAGGTTCGCAAAGGTGAATGCAAAGAAGCCTTTCTTTTTTCACATATTGATTTTCGTCCTTCTGGCCGCCTTCTTCCTTACCGGGTGCGGCGGGTCCGACTCGGACAAAGACGCGTTCGGCTCCGAAGCGGCGGCGCAGGAGGATACAGCTAAGAAGGATTCCGGAAAAAAAAGGAAAAGCGTCCAGCAGTTTCTGTTGCCCCAGGCCAGTGGCGCCGTGGTCTACGGAAATGACATCGCCTCCATAGACGCCTCCAACACAGCGGAAGGCTATGTGATGGTCCGCTACGCGGGCGGCGCGGCCAAGGCAAAGATGCAGATTACGCTGCCGGACCAGACGCAGTACACCTACAACCTGGGCCAAAACGGCGACTACGAGACCTTCCCCCTTCCCGGCGGGAACGGCGCCTATCACATAGATGTGCTGGAAAACGCCTACGACGACATGTACGCGCTGGCGTTCGCCCAGGACATGGAAGTCACTTTAAACGACGAGTTCAAGCCATTTTTATACCCCAATCAGTACGCCTGGTACACCCAGGAAAGCAAGGCGACCGCCTACGCCCTTGAGCTGTCCCAGGAATCCTCGGACGACTTAAATTACGTGGAAAACGTCTACCGGTACGTGACCGACAGCATCGTTTACGACAAGGAGCTGGCCGCCAACATCCCGGCCGGCTATATCCCGGATGTTGACCGGACCATGGAATCCGGCAAAGGCGTATGCTTCGACTACGCGTCGCTGATGACCTCCATGCTGCGCTGCCAGGGGATTCCCACCAAGCTTGAGGTGGGCTACTCCGGCGAAGCCTATCACGCGTGGATCGATGTCTATCTGAAGGAATCCGGATGGGTGGACAAAATCATAAAATTCGACGGAAACAGCTGGACCCTGATGGATCCCACGCTGGCCGCCAACAACAACCGCTCTTCCGTGGGAGAATACATCGGGGACGGAAGCAACTACACGGTAAAATATTCTTATTAAAGTGGAGGATCATTATGAACAGGAAAAAAGGACAGGGAAGGCCGTTTTCGAATATAGAGATTTCCGCCTTCTGCAGTCAGATCGCTTTAATCCTGAAGTCGGGCATCTCTTCTCTGGAAGGCGTGATGATTATGCTGGAAGACACTTCTTCTGCGGAGGAAAAAGCCGTATTAGAAAAAATAGTTGAAAATATGCAGGAAACCGGCAGCCTGTTCCAGGCCCTGTCGGAAACCGGGCTGTTTCCCTCCTATATGACCCACATGATACAGATCGGCGAGGAGACCGGCACGCTGGACGAGGTGATGGAATCCCTAAGCGTCCACTACGAACAGGAGGACGCCATCAAAAAAAGCATCAAAAGCGCCGTTACATATCCGCTGGTCATGGGCGGGATGATGGTCGTGGTGATTATCCTGCTTCTGGTAAAAGTCATGCCCATGTTTAACCAGGTCTTTATACAGCTGGGAACGGAGATGACCGGCGTGTCCCGTATGCTGATGAATGCAGGAAACGCCATCAACCGGTATTCCATCGTTTTGATTGTCCTTCTGCTGGCGGCTGTGACGGCCATCCTTGCGGGCGCCCACACCCAGGCGGGACGGCAGTTTTTCCGCCGGATGGGATACCATCTGAAATTCATCCGTCCCATCTATGAGGAAATCGCCGCCTGCCGTTTCGCCAGCGGCATGGCCTTGACTTTAAGCAGCGGCCTGAATCCTGACCAGAGCATGGAACTGGTTCGCGCCTTAAACGACGACCCGGTTTTCCTCCAAAAGCTGGAATCCTGCCAGAAAAAGATGGAGGAAGGCGAGGATCTCTCAGAAGCGCTAAAAAGCGCCGGGATTTTCTCCGGCGTATACGCCCGTATGGCCTCCATCGGCTCCAAAACCGGCTCCATGGAGCAGGTGATGAACCGTCTGGCCAAATTATACCAGGACGACATCGACAGCCGCATGAACAGCGCACTGGCCGTCTTAGAGCCCGCGCTGGTGATTATCCTGTCCCTGATTGTAGGCGTTATCCTGTTATCGGTGATGCTGCCGCTGACGGGTATCATGTCAAGCTTATAAAGGAGGGATTTTCATGGCTCGTTTTCAATACGGGGAAAAAAAGCGCACATACCGGAAATTCGTTCTTTCCTTCGGTGTGTTTCTGCTGATCGCAGGCGCGTTTTACCAGCAGATTGCTTCGCTTTCCTCCGGATCCGAAAAAAGACAGCGGGAAAGTTTGGAAAACGCGCTGACCCGCAGCATCACCTACTGCTACACGGTGGAAGGCGCATACCCGGAAAGCCTGGAATATTTAAAAGAGCATTACGGCCTGCACTACAACGAAGACTTATTTTTCGTGGATTACCGGGCATCCGGTTCGAACATCCTGCCGGACATCACCATTATCGAGAAAGGAGACTGACCCGTGCAAAACAAACCGAGACAAAATCACATGGTCGACTTTCTGTTTCCGGTGGCGCTGCTTTTCGTATTTGCGCTGTCCGCGCTGACCGTGATCCTACTGGCGACGCAAGTATATCGCGCCACGACGGAAAATTCTTCCCTGAACTACACCGCGCGGACATCCCTGTCCTACATAAGCGAGAAAATCCATCAAAACGACGCCGAAGGGGACGTTTCCCTCGGAAGCCTGGACGGCTGCGACGCGCTGGTTTTGCAGCACAATTACAACGGGGCCGCCTATAGAACTTATATCTATGTCTACGAGAATGAATTAAAGGAGCTGTTTGTAAAAGACGGCCTGGAGCTGACAGCTTCCATGGGAAAGACCATCCTTCCCGTGGAAAACTTCTCCATGCGCGCCGTGAAAGATGGGACGTTCCAGTTTTCCTGCACCGACGCAAACGGCCAGGAAGCATCTACAGTTGTGGGAATCCGCTCCGGCGGCATTCTTTAAAAAGGAGAGGCGAAGCTATGAAACACAGAAACCGGGCACAGTCATCCAGTTTATTTCTTTTGGAACTGATTCTCGCAATTTTGTTTTTTTCACTTGCAAGCGCTGTTTGTGTGCAGTTCTTTGTAAAATCTCACCTTCTGAGCCGCGACGCCCGGAATCTGAATTACGCTGTCAACGAATGTTCCGGGATCGCCGAGATCGTAAACGCTTCAGACGGCGCGGAAGATGCACTGGCGTTCATTGGACAGCTGTACGAAAGCGCAAAGACAGACGACGCCTCTTCCATCTGCGTCTATTACAGCGACGAATTTACTCCCTGCAGCCCGGTGGACAGCTCCTATTCGCTGCTGGCCGTGCTTTCCGAAGAAAACGGGATGCTTACCGCGGATATTTCCATGGCGGAAACCGCGTCCGGCAGTCCTATTTACCGGCTCACCGTTAAACACCATCTAAAAAGGAGGCCCGCCCATGAATAGAAACCAACGACAGGCGCCTTTCGTCAATGTGGGTTCGTCCTTCCTTCTGGTTGTCTTTCTTTTGCTTTGTCTGGTGACGCTGGCCACCCTGTCCTTTTCCAGCGCCCAGAGCGACAAAAATTTCAGCCAGCGGCTGGCCGACCGGAAGACTGAATACTACGCGGCCGCCAATCACGCGGAGAAGATTTTAGGGCAGATTGACGGCGTTTTAGCCCACGCCGCCTCGTCCGGGCAGCCTGGCAAGAGCCTGAAAGAACTGGATTTTGACCAAATAGATTCCAACAACGCAGAGATTCATTACGATCCCCAGAAGGCAACCATTTCTTACCAGGTTCCCATCAATGAAAAGCAGGCCCTGGACGTGGCATTGACCGTCACCAACCCGGAAGACGCGCCGGAAACCGGTTATTACCGGATCGAGAAATGGCAGACGATAAATACCCAGAAATGGGAAACCGACGATACCCTGCAACTCATGCCCATACCTTAAATGGAGCTACCAATCAAAGGAGTTTTTGAAATGGATATTCAAACTATATTACAGAAGGCTGTATCGGAAAACGCTTCGGATGTATTTATTGTAGCCGGACGTCCCGTCTCGTTCCGCAAAAACGGCGTTATCTACACCGTCGACGACAACCGTCTCCTGCCGCCGGATACGGAGGCCTTGCTCACAGAAATTTACAAGCTGGCCGACGACCGGGATCTGGCTGCCTTTGAACTCCGCGGCGACGACGATTTTTCCTTTGCCATCCCAGGCATTTCCCGTTTCCGCGTCTGCGCCTACCGGCAGAGAAGCGCGCTGTCCGCCGTGATCCGAATCATCACCTTTCGGCTGCCGGATCCCAAAGAGCTGGGCATTCCCGAGCAGATTATCCGCCTGGGCAACATGGAAAACGGCATGGCGCTGATCACAGGCCCCGCCGGAAGTGGAAAGTCCACCACCCTGGCCTGCATCATCGACCAGATTAACAAGACGAAAGAATCCCACATCATCACCCTGGAAGATCCTCTGGAGTTCCTCCACCGCCATGACAAAAGCATCGTCAGCCAGCGGGAAATCAATGTGGATACGGAAAATTACGTGACCGCCCTGCGGGCGGCGCTGCGCCAGAGTCCGGACGTGATTCTCCTGGGCGAGATGCGGGATTACGACACCATCAACGTGGCCATGACCGCCGCCGAAACCGGACATCTGCTCTTGTCCACCCTGCACACCATCGGTGCGGCCAACACCATCGACCGCATCATCGACGTTTTCCCGGCAAATCAGCAGCGGCAGATCGCCGTCCAGCTGGCCACCGTGTTAAATGCCGTGGTTTCCCAGCAGCTGGTGCCCACCGTGGACGGGAAAATGGTTCCGGCCTTTGAAATCATGACCGTGACCCCCGCCATCCGCAACATGATCCGGGACAATAAAGTCCACCAGATCGATGGCCTCATTTACTCTTCCGTAAAAGAAGACATGATTTCCATGGATACAAGCCTGATGAAATTATGCAAAAGCGGCGTCATCAGCCGGGAGACCGCGCTGACCCACGCTACCAATCCGGATATGCTTGGGAAAAAAATATAGTAATCAAAAAAGAATCCCTCCAAAAAGGGATTCTTTTTTCGTCTCAGGCACGCTGCAGCGCCTGATCCAGCGTTTCCAGCAGCTTTTCCACATTTATGGGCTTGGATATATGGCCATCCATTCCGCACTTAATGGCCTCCTGCTTATCCTCCTCAAAGGCGTTAGCCGTCATGGCTATGATCGGTATGGCCGACAGAGCCTTATTATCCATTTTGCGGATTGTCTTGGTGGCTTCGTAGCCGTTCATCACCGGCATCTGCACGTCCATCAGCACCAACTGGTAATACCCCGGCTGGGAGACGCCCAGCATTTCCACGGCCTCCTGGCCGTTTTCCGCAACCTCTGTGGTAAATCCCGCGTCGCTCAGAATCGCCACGGCTATTTCCTGGTTCAGCTCGTTATCCTCGGCCAGCAGGATTCGCCCGGTGTGTAAATTCTCCTGTTCCTGGGCAGCGGCCTTCGCCCCCTGGTCGTCTGCGCTTACAATGGAGTGCAGGCATTCCCGCAGCTCCGACAAAAACAGTGGTTTGCTGCAAAAAGCCGTGACGCCGGCTTCTCTGGCCTCCTCTTCTATATCCGCCCAATCGTAGGCCGTCAGCACAATAATCGGAACACTTTCGCCCATTTCCTTGCGGATTCTGCGGGTGATCTCGAGGCCGTTCATGTCCGGCAGCAGCCAGTCGACAATGTACACGCTGTAATCGTCTCC
>CAYOWU010000095.1:0-9248 GCA_964407765.1 uncultured Lachnospiraceae bacterium | reverse complement strand
CGCAACTCAAAATCGCTGAAACCCTTGATTTTACTGGTTTTCTTTACCCAAAGTTTTCATCGTGGGAATTGTAAGAACACGCCATTTAATTCTCCACCCTACTCTTCAAAACCCTATTTTTTACAGGCTTCCGTGATGATCCATACCCATAAGCCTTCATAATCCTTTGTATGTACTGTCCACATTGGCGTAAACTTTGGCGTAAATTGGCGTAAGCCTACACCGCCCAAATATCCGTGTCCCGCTCCATGGCCCCGAACTCTTTCTTCTTTAAATCCTTCGTAGCGTCCGCATATATATTCATGGTGGTGGAAATGTCCGAATGGCCCAACACGTCCTGAATGACTTTGATGTTCACTCCGGCCTCGCATAACCTTGTCGTGAAAGAATGCCTCAACGTATGACAGCTAAATCTCGGCAGCAACACAGGATCTTTTTCGCCTTTTAACAACACGCCATCGTTGCAATCTCTAATAATTTGCCGGAGAGCCTTGTTCAAAGTCCCCTGGTGCTGGGTTCCGCCAAAACGGTTTAAGAAAATAAAATCCGTATAACCGTCTATGGTGACGCTGCACCGAACGCCGTTGGCCATCTGATATTTTCTTTCCTGCAAAAAGGCCTCCCTGACAAAATCCAGCATAGGCACGCTCCGAACGCCCGCTTTGCTTTTTGGCGTGTTTACGCTAAAATAACATCCATCCTCCGCATGATTATAATATATCAGTGTGTGGTTCACATCTACGGTTTTCCCTTCCATATCAATGTCACACCAGCGAAGCCCGGTCACTTCCCCTACCCGGAGTCCGGTTCCAAGCATAACGGCAAAAATTGGATACCAGTGATTATAGCCCCTGTCGCCTTTCAAATAGTCCAGAAACAATTTCTGCTCATCAACCGTTAAAGCCCGCCTTTTTTCTGTGTCAAACTGGTGGGACTGCTTTAATTCCTTTAAGACCCTTTCCGATGGGTTGTTCCGAATATAATTGTCGTCAACCGCCATGTCCAGCACCTGATGGAGGACCGTATGGATCCCATCAATCGTGGACGCTTGCAGCATACGCTTATCCGCCTGCATGTTATAAAAACGTTTCACGTCCGTCTTTTTCAATGTGGAGATCCGTTTCCTCCCGAGATCCGGCCTGACAAACTGATTGTACATATACTTGTAGTTCTGAAAGGTGTTGTCCTTCAGCCCCCGCTTCAAGTCGCACCACAAATCAAACATGTCATTGACCGTCACGTTCCTGGCCTCCGCCTTGATGCCGTCGCTTTTGTCTTTTTGTATCGCCGCCTCCTTTTCCCGGAGTTCTTCCAGCGTTTTTGCATACACAGAATGCCGTTTTCCATCCTGCGCCGTCCAACGGTAGTCATATGCGCCGTCTTTGCGCTGGGATTCCCCTTTGCGCAACACGATCCTGTCCTTGTCTTTCCTTCTGATTTTTCCCATTTTTTTCTCCTTTTCCGTATTGTGGAAAAGGCTGCATTACGATATTTATTCTACCAAATCTACGCCTTTTCGACAAGTCGCTTTTTTGCCTAAACGGAAAATGCGGCCTCCAAATACTCGTCCAGCTTCCTCCGTTTGATCAGGCGTTTTGTGCCAATCCAGAGAACGAAAGGACAGTCTTCGCTATCTGACATTTTCCTTAATTTGTTGATCCCGATGCCAAAATACGCCGCCGCCTCTTCCAGCGTTAAGTTGCTTTTTTCCCAAATGGGGACTTCCTTTTTATCCATGCGTCCACTCCTCCCATTCACAATTTTTTGAGGCCCATCAATTTCTTCATCTTATTCATGAAGAAATCCATTGATGGGTTTCATCTTGATAGAGTTCAAACTGCTCCCTCATAATTTCTTCAAAAGACTTCTTCTGCGAATTATAATCTTTATGATCCCTTACTCCTTTGTTCCCTGTGCATTCGTCCTTGTCTATTTCACAAAGAATGGGATCATCAGCCTGAATCCTGCATATAATGGGACGCTCACACAATTTTTTCCCTTCGTTCACTCTATATGCGCCTTTCAATACCGCCTCCCCTATTTGAAGATTTGCCAGAATTTTTTTCCACTCTCCCATATGTTCAAAATCAATCAATTCTGCCGTGCTTCGCAAATCTTTTATTGTCGGGTGAAAGAAAAATATACTGCCCGCTTGCATTAAAGTGTCTATTTTTTCCTTATCTAAGCCAGTCACAAATTGTGATGAAAAATATGCGGATAGCCCAAATTTCCGGCCTTCTCGCAATATTGACGCAAAGGATCCTTGCTGTTTCATTGACAAATTCTGGAACCCATCGAAAACAACTATATCGGCTCTTTTGTTGCCACTACGCACTTCCGCCCACGTAATTTCAGACAAAAACTCCGTCAGAAATTTTCGAGTCATCTCCGGATATCCAGAAAGTTGTATGGCTGTAATCATCGCTTCATGGGATGAATCTTTTCCCTCTTTTATGCGAATTTCATCAGATATAGAAATAGGTCCAAGCCTAGTTAAAAGCCGTCCGGCGTTTTCATGCATATCCCGCTCTTCGTCGTGATAAAAAATATTTTCCAATTCATTTAAAAGACCAGAGAAAGAAAACTCACCGCGCCTTTGCAAGAGTGTTTCGATGGATTTTTGCAAAATTTTCCTTTGAAAGTAGCTGCTAATATTCCCCGCCTTAAGCATCGCGTCCACCAAAATATTTGCTAAATTATTCCCGCAAAATATCCAGGAAACCGCTTTATCATTCGGGTTCAGCATATTGACTTTTTCTTGAAAAATCTGATTTTTTTGCATTTCAGATTCTGTAAAAATTCCTGAATAATCGAAAACCAGAATTCTCTTACCAGTTTTAATTTTTTCCTCAATCCGCCTGCATATAAAATATGTTTTTCCGTATCCGGATCCTCCCAATATCAATAAATGTCCGTTTGGTTTCTCACAAATACTTATATTATTTCCATCTTTATCTTTAATCATTTTCGTCTAACCTCTTTCCTAAATCAATAATGTCCACTGATCCTAAAGGCGAAAACAACGAGCGATGGAACCAGTACATTTCACAAGTTTCTCCACCTGTCTGGAACCTCTTGCTGAACCCTTCACCGGAAGTTTGCAACTCTCCGGATATTTTCAATTCCGAAAGTATTTCCGCCAAATATGTAGCCAAACCATTTCGTTCTGCAACAGATTTTACGATAGCGGGAGGCATTAAAAAATATTCATTACTGTAATAGCAAGCCTCATGCATTTTTGCATTCCTTCGCTTTTCTATCATACACATCTGCGAGGCTTCCCTTCTTACTGCTTCGACAAAAGCCTCTTTCGCTTCATCGCATTCAAAATCTTCAGAAAACAATTCCAGAAAATTTATTTGCTGTGGCAAATCTAAAGTTTCGCGCAAGTTTACGCCTTCGTTCGACCAAAAAAATTCGACAATTGAAAACGCAATTGGAAGTGCGCCTTCTGTGACGCTAGAACTCTGAATTATGGAAATTACTGTATCATAATTTTTTTCAACAAAGCAGATAAATTCCGAAAAAATTGCGCCGACAACATCTCGCTTTTGCACTCTTTGCATGTTTTTCATTTCACCAAAAAGCTCCTCTTTGATCGCGATATTATATACATTCTTCCCAACCATTCTGTAATCTGAAAAAAACACAAGGGCCGCATTTATTTCCCATCCAATGTTAAAATCGGAAATGCTCAATGCAAAAAATTCTCGCCTTATCCGATCCACATTTTTCTTAATTTTATCTCTTTTATACGAATTTTCGTCCGCAATAAAAGCATCAATAAACATCACTTTGTCATTAACTTCCAACATCTGTTTCCCCAAATTCTTATCGTTTGCATCCGCCATAATGGTTTCATTTTTCCCCCGATTAAAGACCTGCAAAAGATTCACCAAAACATCTTTCCCGTAGCCATCCGAAAGCATAAAATTCAAACAGGGCGTCTTCTCAATTTCAAATTCCGAAAAAATACTGGCAAGCATCCCCACGCATGGATACGCCAGAAACAGAAGCCTGCACCGCCAATAAGGAACGTCTTTTAAGGATTCCAAGTATTCTTTTTTCGCTTCCTCATCTTGCTGAAAAATAAAAGTTTTTCGCACAATTGGTAAATTTTGAAATTCTCTTTTCTTGAAAAAGTAAAGACTGTCCGCGTGGAAGAATTTTTTCCCGTTCCATCCCGCCAACGCTTGAAAATTCCATACATTTTGGCAGTTATCGATTTCGGAGGCAAACTGTTGGAACAATACGGTTGCTATGGTCTGTCTGGAAATCTCAGTATTAAAATTAACGCCCGCTTTAACAAATGCTTCATACAAATTGGCCGGCTTATTTCTTTTCAGTTCCTCGATAATACAAACCGAAAAATTCCCAAAAAAGATTCCAAATCGTTCCGAAACGCCTTCCGCCCTATCGAATTTTAGCCGATATACTTTCCAGCCGCCAAAAACATTCAACATAAACTGACAGGCTTTCTTCGACCCATCGCTATAAGTGGTTATGAGCAAAATTTCGCCTTGATCATTAACCGCCATCGACTGATTAACTTTTCTTTTCCTGGGTTTTTTCCCTACACAATCGATTTTCCTGATAAGTTCATTGAAACGAAACTGCTCCTGACAGTCTAACTGAATAATATCCCTGTGTAAAATGTCGGTTTGATATTTCATAAAATCATCTTGTCGCTGCGCCATATCATAGGCCATAAAATCGGTTGAATCCTGCACAATATTGTCCCGGCACGCATTCTGTGACATCGACTCCTGACAATTCCCTATTTCGTTATGATTGACATACGTGAACAATTTTTGCTTCGTTTTGATCGCTCCTTTCCACAGATCATTCAGATTTTTACGTATACTAAAAAATGCATCCTAAGTTAAGATTTTGCTAATTGCCTAACAAACATAAATCTGAAAACTTTCTAAATGTAAAAAACCACCTCCAAACATAAAGAAATTACCCACAGAATGTCCAATTTTCTCCTTCTCCCAAATAAAATTGTTTCAAATCTGTTTCCATAATAACGCCTCCCGAAGCAATTTTCATCAGATAATTTTTTTCAGCAAAAAAAATATAATAAAAAATATTAGGGATTCCTAATGCAGAATTGCCAGAATATCATTTGCAAATTCCTTTATAATATAAAAAAAGAACGCCGCATTTTTACGGCATCCTTCCGTTTTACGATCCATTATATTTATCGTAATTTCGATCTATAATTTTTTTCCACACCTCCCTCTCTAATCTATCCCGCCCTTGGGCTTTTATTCCCAAGTTCAAATATCCTGGGCATTCACCGCTTCCCATTATCATAGCTCTCGGTATTTGCCCCCACCCTTTTAGCGTTTTTCGCAATTCTGGGATGTTTTCCACAGCTTCCTTTTCTGTCTCCATTTGCGCCAGACACTGTATCCCATATCCTGCGTATTTCGCTTCTTGTTGGATTGCGTTTCTTTCAATCCCCACAGCTTCCTTTATAGTCTGGCGTGAAAAGAACTCCATATGCCTGCGCAGATACATTTCCGCCGTTCTTTCGTATATAGAATTATAATAGGGGAGCATATCTTCTATGTCTTTAGTGAAATGCCAGACGCATTCCTCCTCATCATATTTTTCATGTGAGTTGATCAGACAGCGTAATTCGTCCCCGATATATTTTATGAAAAGGCAACGGCTAAACTCTCCTTTGCATTTCATTAAACTGTCCAGCAAAGGTTCCAAACATCCATAATTCAGGCCGTGCATCTGCCCAATAATATAATAGGCAAAGAAGATCCCCGTGTTTATCCCAAGAAGTTTTTCCAATATGATATAGTCATCGTCCTGGTATTTTATGCCCAGGCTTTCCCCTTTCTCTATGCACCCATATATATTTTCTATGGTATGTTTGCGCGGGGAAGCCTCATCCGTCCTAAAAAACAGCGTCCTAAATTCATCAACATTCAGCCACAGCCTAAGCAAGCCAACGGCAAAAGAGCTTATTTTCTTTTTTTTGCTTGTTGTCAATATTTCGCTTACATCAAAAATCAGGGGGATTTCTTTTGAGCCGCATCCTCTTTTTAGCTTTTGCTTCAAATTTTTTATATAGTTTTCAGCAGGAGATGTGCCGCCATCTATCCCTGTATTTTCTATCTCGGTAAAAAGAAATTCCTCCCCGTCTTCCATACTCTTTATTAATAAATAGATTTCATTCAATATGTCAAATCGGCAACTTCTGGAATTGAGGACGCTGATAAAATTAGTGGCCCGAATATATTGTGAGGATTCACTGTAAACAAGAAACGCCAATTCTTCAAAACACTCCGATCTCCCCCAGTTTTTATTCCTGTTGAAATAATTTTCATTTACTATATTTTGTAAATTTTGGGATTCTTTCTGCAAAATTTCCTTTAAATAGGCCCCATCTTTCTCATAGTTATATCCCCTTCTGTCATTTTGCAAAAAGCCCTCCCTCGCGCAATCTATATTCATGCAGTACCTCTTCATTTTTCTTCTCCCCATTCACTTATTTTTTCTTTTATATTGTAGCCCGCAAAAATATGCCACGCAATAGATTATATGGCTAAACCTCCCATTTCTGAAAACTTTTTTAATTTTTCATCCATTTTAGCAGCTAAAAAACGGAAATTTTTTAATTTTTTTGAAGACTGGTGGATTTCCCGCTTAGAAATACAATGGCCCGTTTAGTTTATACTGAATCGTTGGAGCCTCTTACCAGGCGGAATGCCCCCACAAAATCTTTCTCGACGGCTGGCATGGCTGTCCCTAATATCCGCAACAACGCAAGAACGCGCAAATATTTTGGCGGATTAGGATGAGCTTCTCAACATCCCGCCCTTATAAACTGCATTGGATGAACCGGATTCTTTCTTTAATATATGATATAGTCATCCTGAATAATTTCCGCCTGACGGCATGGAAAATTTGAAAACAGGTGGACTGTGCATGGACGCCTCAACAGCCTTGCCCTGCCTATCGCCTGCTCCAGCTCACTTTCTAGGAAATAAAATTGCAAGTTCCTCATGTTCCGGTCTTTGTACGTCATTATCTGGAAGGAATACCCGTTATGTTCCGCTTCGGATATGCTCATGCGCCCGCCTGTCTCATAGCTAAGATGCGTGCCTATCAAATGATAGACAAAAGGAACATTGTGGGGAGTCCCCAGAACAACCAGGTCCCTGCCTTCATAGTCATTGAATCCTTCCGTTTTCCCAAAATAGATCGCCGCCTGCCCGCTGAACATTTTGAAGGTAATCCATTTCTCCTCACATCCGCCTGTAACCCGCTTTATGCTTTCCCGCACTTTCCCCATCCCAATGTTCTGTATGCAGCTGCGGCTCATGGAATGGGCGGTGCGCTGTTTTAATTTTCCTTTATACGCAGACAGAGGAACCTCCGTATAATGGACGCTCCGGCCCTTACAGTAATCCCTGTAAAGCTTTTCATTGGTGGACGCTGAAACGACCGTCAGCTTCACATTGGGGATTTTTTTCGCGTTGAAGTAATGAATCCATTCCGCTTGCGCGTCCACATAAAACGTGGAGCTGGACAGGAAATCAGGCGCGGATAATTGGATCGGCAGGCTTTTTTCATACAATTCTTCCAGGCCCTGTATGTCCAGCCCACATAAGCCGGTATGCCCCACTGTTTCGTCCTCCATGGCGAGCATTTCATGCAACCTGTCCGCTGTATATGTTGAAAGCCCTCCCTTTTTCAAAAGCGCGCCAATCTCCTGGAAGGAAATGGAGCCTGTCCCTTTGAATATTGTCATGAGAATGTCTTCATCCACTATAATCTCATATTTTTTTCAACACGTTTTCCGGAAGGCATAAAAGCATGGCATGCGTTGTCACCACGCATTCGCTCCCATCCAATGTTTCCTGTGACTTCAAATACTTTTCAAAGTCCAATCGGTGAATGACGTTCATAAATTCTTTGTTCTCTCTAAAATGCTTTCCTATGACTTTTTTCACCCGGTTGCCAAACCCTTTACTGTACAAATCCTCCACTTCCGCTTTTAAACTTTCCAGTCCAGCGTCTTCCAGCAAGTTGATTATATTCAGCGTCTTATATGACTGCACGCCGGAAGCGCGCAAGCGACTGTGCACCTGGTCTTGAAGCATATTCGTGGGCAGGGCGATCATCAAAGGCTTCCCTTCTATTCTATATCGCGCCATTTTACAGTAGGCCGTCGTTTTGCCGATGGCGGTCTGCGCCTTTATCAGATGAATGCCGTCGCTACGGCTCCTCAACGCGCGCTCCAAAGCTTCATGCAGGATTTCAACGGCTTCTTCCAACGGGACGTAATTTTCCCGATCCGCTATCTTCTGGATCTTACGCCCCAGCTTATCGTAAAGGCTTACGCACCCGCAACGATCCGCATACGGGCATCCGGCGGCTTTGCACCTCATTGGCCTGTATCCGTGCGCTTTGATGTATTTCCATTGCATTTCCCACTTTTCATGGCCGTCTTTTAAGCCATCGAAGAAAAACTTCCGCCCTCCCTTAATAAACCTTAAATTGGTCGCAAGGCAGAATTTAAGGCTATGATGCAGGTCTGACTGATAAAAGTCCCTAAACAGTGGACAGGCGTTGGCGATCTCATTGCAGGATTTATTCCGCATTATTTGAAATCCTTCGTTAAAACGTATACTCTTTGGGTGTTTGCCTGTGTTTTTTTCGATTATGTATGACTTTGAGGAATCCTGGGCATTCACCCTTATTATACCGGTGGCTGTCCGGTTTTCCTCATTTTCGCCAAGCTCTATGGATCTGTGTATGCAAAGGGAATTGTTCCGGACTTCCACACCCAAATCCCTACCGAGCGAGTTCACGTTTCTTGCATAATTATGGCTGTTTTCGCGCTGCGTCTTTTCCTGCGCGCTGATCGCCAGATCTTTTAAATTAATCTCCGCATTTATATTTTCATAGAGAATCCCTTTTCCTCCAAAAAACATCCTGCTCACGTCACTGCAGCATTTGTCCGATTCCGGAAAAATATGAAGGAGAAGCTTCGTTATGATAAATGAGACTCTCTCCTCTTCAATGACGCAGTCATTGATGAACACGGCCCTGAATCTGGGGTTGTCTTCGGAACCGCTGAAAGTTTCATATGCGAACGCCGGCAACGCCTTATACCGCTCCGCCCTGGATAGGAACGCGTCTAAGTCAATGCCGCCGTCAAAGTCTAGAGCGTGTTTGAAAACCATCAAAGTAACCAAACAAGGATGCAGGCAATAAAA
>CAYOWU010000094.1:0-9421 GCA_964407765.1 uncultured Lachnospiraceae bacterium | reverse complement strand
ATCAAATAAATTTCCTGATGATGGAACAGGAACAAATTTACTCGTCAGAGCTGTAGCGATTAAATAACAGTTGAAAAATCCGTGTGTGTGGCGTATAATATGCTTAACAAGACAGCCGGAAGGTGAATGCGTCTCACCCGCCCCGGCGAATAAGTTTTGAACTATAAAGAATAGTCGTCCAATCTTTACCAGAGAGCGGGACGGCTATTTTTTATGCAGATAAGTCAGAATAGCAATGATTACGTTGACTGTTGTCAGGATAATCATAAATTCTTCGTATGTACTCATAAACACCACCCCTTCCGCAAGACTCGGAACGGGTGGGAGCGCGTCCCCCGGCTGCCTGGGTAAGCATATTATGTTGTCATGGTGCGGGTGAAGCCCATTTGGGCCTGAGTCAACGGGGGCCATTTGCCCCTGGTTCACTCAAGGGCATTTGTCCTTTAGCGGCACTGGCCCCCCAAATGGTTGTTGCTCGTCCTGCAGTACGAGCAGGGCCGCTGTGGGGAGTCTCGATTTGTTACTCCCTCTGTCCTGGGTATTCGTCCCGTAGTACGAAAACGTTCCGTTCTCCACATGTGAAAGAAAAGGTACTTTCAGGCGCATATTGGAAAAGCGGGTCGGGGAAGCCCGGTATTTTCCTAGATTTACATAAAATTTATTACGGTTGCCGTTGCCGGTTTAGGGGCGGGGGCAGCAGGAGGGCATCCGCTTTAGGCGTTCCTGCTGTGTCCTGCTGCCTTTTTATTCCATGATTCGGAATCCCCATATTGCGTCCTGCTGCATTCGTCATATGGTACGAATGGGTTCCTTTCCACACATGTGGGGAAGAGCGTAAAAATATCTACGGGTTCAAGGGCACGGCGTTTCGCCGCCTCCCTTTTCGCACATTTATGTGAGAATTTGAGAAGATTTGCCCCTCACATAGATGTGACCCCTAACCGCCCCGCCAATGGGGGGACGGGTTTCGGCACAAGCGCCGATAGCGTACAAGCGTACTTCAGGTACGGTTGTGGGGGCGCACAGGCGTTGCCTTTTTCGCAGTTTGTTGCGATGGAAGGTGACAAATTGTCCCGTACCTAACCGGCGTAGAGGACATACGTAGGTCGAAAATTTCGGCCTACCTTCGGAATCTTAAATTCCGAAAATGATGAATTTCCAGGTTTCATCCCCGATCCGTCCCCTTCTTTTTTGGAACTTGGTAACTATTTGCTCCGTATCTAGGAAGCGTCCGTTTTTCGGATGCCTCAATATCTGAAAGCTGACGGTTTGCTCTTCTTTTTTGAACCCATGTTTTTTAGTGCGCGTTGCTGTTTGTTGCAACGGTGGGTAGCGATACGCGACGTACTGGGTTAGCCTTGTGGGCGCGTTGCCAGAAGCGGAAATTGATTCAAAATTCGGTTCATTTGCCGCCTAAAACGCCATTGCTGGTAAATAAATAGGGCTGGGCGGTTTAGGCTGTAATATGACCTGAATACGGCGTTATTTGGGTGTCGGCGTTTTACCGTATACCCGCGTGAGGGTGTCGGCGTTTTAACGCCCCCTTTTATTTTTGTGAGGTTTCGTCTTTTAAGCGGTATTCCTCTAAACGGGTTAATTCTTCAACTCTTTTTTCTGCTTCTTTTTTTCCGTTATCATTTAATTTTTTTAAATCTGCTAAAATTCCGATAGCTGTAGACTCTTCTAAATCGCCAAAAACGTATTGGGCGGAAGACCTGGTTAGATTTTGAGGCATTTTGAATTTTTCATGGCGCAAAGTTTCCGGTGAGCATTCCAGCGCATCCGCTATTTTTTCTAAAGTTTCTATTTTGGGGTTGGCTCTGCCCAGTTCATATTGTCTAATCTGGACTTCGTTTATGCCAGATAATTCGCCTAATTTTTTCTGAGTTAATCCTTTTGCTTTTCTAGCGCGCCTTATATTATTTCCTGTCTCAGACATTTGAGTTCACCAACTTTCAAGGCTAGTATAGCATAACTGTAATAAAAATAACAGAAGAAAAATATTCTTTTTTTGCGTTGACAGAATGAAAATATTCTGTTATTCTGTTAGAAACAGAAGAAAAATATTCTGTAATTATTACCCAAAGGAGGTAAAAACAAAATGGCAACAGTAATGACCAACTTACAAGTCAGCCAGGACAAGGTACAGTTAAAGATGGCTGAAAAGTGCATGAATCCCTATGATCTGTGCAGTGCCGCTGGAATCAGCTATGCATCATACCGCAGGATTATGAAGGCAGGGGGCTGCAAAATAGCCACTTTAGGAAAGATAGCTAAGGCATTGGAATGCAACGTAACTGAAATTATTATGTAAAAAACACGCCGGGCGGACGTGGGAATGAATGGAAAGGAGGGCGTAAATGCCATTTATTACACTGGAAGAGATGGACAAGATGGCCGAGGGAATCGAGGCCGAATTAGGCATAGGCAAGGTGAAGGAATCCGAAGCCTATAAAGAGCTTGCAGCCGCCATTGACGAAGCCGAGCGCAGGCACAGGCAGATGATGGACGTTCGGGACGTTCAGGAGGCGTTAAGCGTGTCTGAAAGCACGGCCTATGGCGTAATCAGGCGGTTAAACCAAGAACTGGACGAGTCTGGATACATAACCGTAAGAGGCAAGGTATCCAGGGCATATTTTGAAAAAAGGACATACGGGGTGAATGCGGATGCAGAATGACAAAGAAATAATCATATCTGTGGGCCGGAGCCGGAAAGAAACGGACTGGAAGCCGCAGACAATCCGGTGGTCTGAATTTATACAAAGGCTTTCCATGCCTGTGGAGTCAACGGAAACCCTGGAGGAGTACATGGCCTTGGCCAAAGCGCAGCAGGACGATCTTAAGGATGTGGGCGGCTATGTGGGCGGCGTTCTGGAAGGGAGCCGCCGCAAGGGGGGAAGCGTAAAAAGCAGACGCTTGATAACCTTGGATTTGGATAACATACCCCCAGGCCGCACGGACGATATACTGAAAAGGGTTGGCGGCTTGGGTTGCGCCTATGCGGTCAGCTCTACGAGAAAGCACGAAGGCGCAGCCCCGCGTTTAAGGGTAATCGTGCCCGTTGACCGGGACCTTACGACGGACGAATACGAGCCGGCCGCCAGAAAAATGGCGCAAATGATAGGGATAGGCTTTTGCGATCCTTCCACTTTCCAGCCGGAGCGGTTCATGTACTGGCCCAGCAAGTGCCGGGGAGCCGAATATGTATTCGCATACAGCGACGCGGGGTTTGTCCAGGCGGACTGGCTTTTGAATCAGTATCAGGACTGGCGCAGAGTGCAAGAATGGCCCGTCGCTCCAGGAGAGGCCCAGCGTTTGAATAGAAACCATAAAAGGCAGCGGAATCCAAGGGAGAAAAAAGGGATTATAGGAGCGTTCTGCCGCGTCTATGACGTGCCGGGGGCGATGGAGGCGTTCCTTCCTGGGGTATATGAGCCTTGCGGAGAAAACAGGTATACATACACAGGGGGTTCCACCACGGGCGGAGCCGTGCTGTATGATAACGGGGATTTTCTTTTCAGCCACCATGCGACAGACCCGGCAGGGCAGAGGCTGTGTAACGCGTTTGACCTGGTGCGCATCCATAAATTCGGCCATTTGGACGATGAGGCAAAACCGGACACCCCCGGACATAAACTTCCAAGCAATGCGGAAATGCTGAAATTCGCGGCTGCTTTGGAGGATGTAAGGCTTGAACACGCGAGGGCTATGTTCTCAAAAGATTCCCAGCAGGAAAATGACGAATGGCTCAAACGGTTGGAAATGGATGGGAACAGGCTGTTAAGAAGTGCGCGGAATGTCATGCTCGTGCTGGAGAATGACCCGCGCCTTACAGGAAAATTCCAATATGACCGTTTCTCAGAAAAAGTCACCGTAATGGGCGAAACGCCATGGAATGCGGAAACGAAGAAAAGAGAGCTGACAGACTCGGATATGGCCGGGCTTAGGGTGTTCCTGGAAACGGAATACAGTCTGACAGGGAAAGAGAAGATACAGGACGCATTTGACACTTTCATACACAAGAACGCCACGCACGCCGTAAGGGACTATCTGGATGGCTTGCAGTGGGACGGCGTGGAGAGGCTTGACCGCGTGATCATTGACTATCTGGGGGCGGAAGACACGCCGTATGTCCGGAAAGTAACGATAAAGCTGTTTTGCGCTGGCGTTGCCCGGATATACGATCCGGGGGTCAAATACGACTATCTTGCGGTGTTGATTGGAGCGCAAGGCGCAGGCAAAAGCACGCTTGCCCGGATAATGGGAAAGGATTGGTTTACGGACAGCCTGAAAGTGGTAGACATGAGAGACAAAACGGCGGCTGAAAAGCTGCTGGGCGTTTGGGTGGCCGAGCTGGCCGAAATGGACGGGTTCAGCAAAGTGGATTCCACGACGGTGAAATCATTCCTGTCAACGGCGGCGGACAGGTTCCGCCC
Organism: uncultured Lachnospiraceae bacterium; assembly: GCA_964407765.1. Taxonomy (GTDB): domain Bacteria; phylum Bacillota; class Clostridia; order Lachnospirales; family Lachnospiraceae; genus MGBC164599. Next base: position 4,985 of record CAYOWU010000094.1, on the reverse strand, counting down.
GGCTTACGGGCGTTTTACGGTAAACCGGCCCAGGCAGTCTATTCTGATTGGAACGTCCAACACAAAGAATTTTCTGGTGGATGAAACCGGGAACCGCCGTTTTCTGCCTGTGGACATTGGCGTGGACAAGCCCGCGAAATCAGTGTTTACAGATTTAAAGCCCGTAATGGATCAGATATGGGCGGAAGCTGTCGTGCGCTGGAGGATGGGCGAAAGCCTTTACCCCGATAAGGAAATGGAGGAAGAGGCGAGAAGGCAGCAGGAGGCCCATATGCAGGAAGACCCCCGGGAAGGCATGATCGCCGAGTTCCTGAAAAAGCCTGTTCCGGTGGACTGGTATTCCTTGGATTTGCAGACCCGGAAATATTACATTGCAGGCCAGATAGCCCGTCAGGGGGAAACTATGGAACGCCGGAGGATATGCGCGGCGGAGATATGGGTTGAGTGTTTCGGCTATCAGCTTAGCACGCTGTCGCAGAAAGAAACCCGGAGAATCAACGCAATCCTTACACGCCTGCTTAAAGATTGGAAGCCGGACAGAACATATTTTGGGGGCGCTTATGGACGGCAGAGGGGTTTTTATAAAGATTTCTGGACAAAAACCAGCGGGACAGATGTTTAAATCAGAAGTGTCCCGCTCGAAAAATCAAAGAGTTCAAGTGTCCCAAAATGTCCCGCAATCTGTCCCACAAGAAATACAGTAAAATCAAGGGTTTAGGCTGTTTTGGACAAAAAGGGACAGATTATTATTAAAAAAAGTTTAAATGCTGATTATGGTGGCTTATAGGGTAAATGTACACCATAAATAGCATTTGTATTGTTTTCAGGAAAAGAAGTGTCCCTTTGGCACAGAGCGTTAAAAAATCAATTATTGAGATGAGGGGTGCATTATGACTTTAAAAGAGATTGAATCACAACGTTACGCAAACACGGCACGGTTATCTTGTATTCGGGCGGCATACAAAAGGGTGGAGCCTTTTTCAGAAGAATTTGAACGTTTGCTGGAAGAAGATTTGAGAATACAGGAAGAACAAGGTAAGCTTTTATCGAAAAGAATAGCAGTGATGCGCGAATTGATGCGCGATTAGAAAAACAGCCCCCAACAATGCGCCAACATTGCTGGGGGTAGGCATAGCTGGAAGCCATACATAAACTTAGCGTACATAAAAGTATAGCATATTTCCGGCGGAAAGTCAGAGGAAATTATGACGAACGCGGGCCTTTTACGCCACGTTTAGCGGGATCGTGATTGAATACAAAGGCATTTGCAAGGCACTTCCCAGGCGGCGCCCCCTGTGCGGGGCGGGGAAGGCCCGGCATTTTTGACTGTAGTGGCAAAATTTTTAAGATACTTCCTTCCGCTTTATCCGCCCAAAGCTTTTTGGGGGAAGCCTCTGTTTTAGCGGTAAGGGCGGCAGGGCGCAGCGTTTGGCGATGCCCTGAATGGAGAACCGTCCTGCTGCCCCATCCGGGTATCCTATACGCTTAGGGGTGCAGCAGGATGCCTGGAGGGCTGCGGGAGACGGCGGCGGATCGAGGCGACAATTTGTCGGCTTGTGCGAATGTTGAAGCCGTTTTCCTGCCAGGCAAAGCGCATTCTGTTTTAAGCTGCCGCCAATTATAGCGATTGTATTTTTGTCAATAGGGCATCCTGCAATACTTTTGAAAAATTAATGCTTTTTTCCTCACAAAGAGTATTCAGCCACATGGGAATGCTTAAAGTCTTTTTCACGGCTTTATCGCTGTGCCGCCTTGCATATTCGGTCATATCCACCAGCACCATATTGACGAAAGCGCTGTCCACGGCGGATTCCATTTCAAAATCTTTCAGGATGGCGGCAGGATTGATTTCGCTTAATGCGCTGGGAACCGGAAGGGATTCGCCGTCACGCAAGGCCGTGAACAGATACAGACCGCAGGCATCCCCCGCCATGCGCATAGCGTCCGCCACATTGTCTCCAAAAGTTGCGAGGTTTCCCAAATCAGGAAAAATGACTGATATTTTGCCCTCTTCCTCATAGAAAACAGCCGGGTACACATAATTCATAAATCAATGCTCCTTTCCGTGATTTATTTTAAGCGGGGGCTTATTTCAGCCCCGCCTGATTTCGTATGGATTTAACAATACTTTTCGGGATGTCACCGGGATGATTCGGAACGCTGACTTTTCCGGGCTTTGTTGGGTGTTTGTATTGGTAATGTGAGCCGCTTATGTCTGACACGTACCACCCATCATCCTTTAGCATCCGGTCGGCTTCTCTGAATCTCATGTATGTTTCCTCCTTACAATCATATAATAACACGTATTTTACGTATTGTCAAGAGAATAACATGAAAATATACGTGTTTTACGTAGATATTATACACAGATACCGAGAAAGTATACGGACTGGCAGCAGGACACGAGGGCATCCCTCCGGCAATTCTCTGATTTGAAATCGGTAAGCTGACAAGAGCGGTCATTTCTGTTTTCCAGAATACACGCAATGACGCGCCACAGGCCCCTATCTTGGATTGTAACATATAGATGGTAAATTATATCAGGTAAGGCAGTACAACCCTGATATGGGGCGAATAGAGCCTTTATAGAGGGGCCTGACAAATTAGGATGCTTGTCCTGCTGCCATTCGCCACAATATAGTGGCCTGTACGAATTTCGTGCACACGGCATAATCTCATTGTGTGGTAATTGTTGATAGCAGCGCAGTAACTACATTAACGGACATTTGCTTTTTACCTGGTAAGCCGGGGCAAGGGCGGCGGTCATTCCTGCTTTTGGTTGTCACGCTCCATTGTTTCGTTGATTGCGCGGATGATAAAAGGAGTAAGTTTTTCCCCTTGCTTTTCAGCGTGTTCCCGAATAACTGCTTTTTGACCTTTAGGAACTCTGAACTTTATTTCGTCCAGTTTTTCTTTCATGTAGTTCATTGTGTATTCTTTTTGCTTTTCATTATACGTCACGGGTAGCACCTTCTTTCATTAAGTTTTTGGTGGGGCGGCTATTTATAAAGACACCTTCTCCACCATATCAGAATTATAGCATATTTTACAATAGGGGACTATAGTAAAAACAAACAAAATTAGGGGACTAATGCTATAATAAGTGTATCAAATAAAGGAGGTACACCACATGAAACAGATAACCAGCATAAGAAAAGCCGTATGCGTTATGGCGAACCAACTGAAAAAGTCAGGCTATTCTTTATCAGACGCTTTTCGTAAATCCTGGAAGCGGGTAAAGCAGAGCATGACCGTCCGGGCGGCGGGAACGACTTTTAAGAACAGACAGGAACGCCTGCAGTTTTTAAAACAATTCAGACCAGAGGACTTGAGCGTGACGCTGGAGAGGGAACCAAAGAACAGATACGACGGCAACGCTATTCAAATAGTCGTGCATATCAAGCCTATCCGTCGGAGGACGGTTGTGGGGTATATTCCCAAAGGGCTTGCAAATGAGCTTTCCAAAGTGATTGATAAAGGCATTCAGATAAAGGCTTCCCTGATGCAAATTATAGGAGGCTATGGATGGAAAGAGAATCTTGGCGCGTTAATTAACATAGCGGTATGAGGGACGCGCCATGGCCAGCAGGAAACTAAAAACAGCCCCCAGCAGAACGGCAATTCTGGCCAGGGGCAAGCATAGCCGGAAGCTATACAAATCCAACCGTATAAGAGTATAGCATAGAACCCGGCGGAAGGGTAGAGGGAAAATGTCAAAAGCAGAACTTTTCCGGGAGGTAATGCCAACTCTAAAAGAGCTGGCGGCAGAATGTGTGGTTATGGATGTGCAGGATTATGAAGAGTTCAAGAACGACGTTATGGAAGAATGTGACGCGCGGGCAAAAGGATTTCTCCGCGCAGTCTTGTCCACGATAGATAGCGTGAGGGAAAAGAGGGGGGGACAGTGCGGGCTTGAGCCTAAGATTCAAGTGCTCGTGAAAACGCCTGTGGTTAACCCAGGGCCGGCTTTCTATGACACTCTGGAAGGGTGCATGTTCGCGAACAGGGATAAAGAATTGCACGACGCTGTTCGGGAAGCGTTCAAGGGGCTTTCCCATGAGGATAAAAGGTTATTGTGCTTTTCGCCGGAGCCAGGTAGGTATCTTTTGAGGGTGCAGTTGTGGGCAAGCGCGCTTGCCCCTGCGTTGCCGCCCAGGCTGTATCATAAGGCCATGGGGGCGATATTGCATAAGTATGTCAGCATAAAGTTGTCGTATAAGAGGGAGGATGTAAGATGTTATTAAAAGACATAAAGATATACCCATGTTTTTTGAAAACGCCGCCAGGCGCAGAGAAGATGGAGCGGAAACGGCAGTATTTAAAGGAAAACGGAACGTTTCAGTCAGACATAACGGTAAATAGCGCAAATTACCTGATTGACGGCTTTACGTCATATCTGTTGGCCGTGGAATGCGGGCTTGCGGAAATGCCCGTCCGGTACGGAAGACGGCAGGTCATAAAGGCGCGTCACAATCCGGACGGCAGGTTATACGCATGGGAGCTGCCTTCACATTTGACGGATCAAGTTTTCGTGGGGGATCGGGTATGTGTGCATGCAGTGGCGGAGAAAAAGAACGTGGGGCTCAAGTGGGGATGCCTGCTGGAGGGTGACGTTGCAACCATAAGGAGTCGTTTGGTTCCGGGATTTTTTCCAATCAGTTTCCGCGACGATGGCGCGCTTTTCACAATATACGCCTATCGCGGGACGTTGAGCAAAGAGCAGCTTGGCTGGGTGGGTGGAGAGTTTTGGTATCGAAGCGTAAGCGTTGACATTATTCAGAGGTGAACAATCGTGATAAACGTAAGCATGGATTTTAGACGTGCAGTGATGGAGAGCCGCGAGTTTTTGGTGGATGTGGACATAGAGCTCTTAAACGGCGTCACGCTGGACGTTGGCAAGATGGACCCGGAGGACGACGCCATTGCGGGAGGCGGCCTGTCTGTGGAGGACGCAGTGTCCTCCGACGGCTCTTTTGACATAGGGG
>CAYOWU010000093.1:1833-9507 GCA_964407765.1 uncultured Lachnospiraceae bacterium | reverse complement strand
GGATTTTACCATAATCCGACGGGAATTTCAACCGCGTCCATTTTGAACGCCGTTTCCCTTTTAAAAAGGAAGTCAGTTATGAGGCGGCGTTGGACGCTCTGGATGTCTTTTAGGGACTGGGCGGGCTGACATAATTCGCGGAAAAATATTAAAATTTCTGAAAATATTCAAAAACGCTTGACATTTCTGATGGAATTCATATATTATAGATATAATTTCATATTGGTGAAACTGGGCGCAAAAATATATTTCTTAATATATTTGGAATGCTGCGGTGAGATTCCGCGTCGGAAACGATTCCCCACTGTAATGAGCGCGAAAGCCGCATAAGCCACTGGATTGCAATCTGGGAAGGGCGGCGAGTAGGTTAGAGCTTTAGTCAGGAGACCTGCGCCCGGAAGCCATCAGAGCATCCCGCAGGCAAGCGGCGTCTGATATTTAAGGAAACGGACGCATTGTGTGCAGGCGCATCTCACGCAGAACGTCCGTTCTTTTTATGGGGAGGGACACTATTTGCAGTCTAATAAATTGCTTTTAAAAAATAATTTTCAGAATAATAAAAATATATATTGACATTTACCGGGGGGGGGTATAATAGGAGATGTAATAAAGATGCAGGCGATTCATAAACTTTGAAAAATATAATGACAGCCAAATTCTAAAAACAATCAATTGTGCAAATCAAGGCTCAGACGCAGCAAGACGCGAAAAGGCTTTTTTGAAACTGGAATATATGTGGATGCGACAACCGCCGGCTTGCGCTCGCAGCGGCGGCCCGCCCCACCCGACGGAGGCGGCCAATCACGCATATGAAATTCCTCCTTGCAGTAAGCCTTCGCGCTCTTCTTGGAATGTCCGGTGAGAGTCCGGGTCAGCTTTATCCCTACTGTAATAAGGACGAAAGCTGCGTTTCTTAAGTCCGTTTTTTCTGTTCCGGCATGGAGCGGGAGCGGGCGGGAAGCGGCGGCGAGTAGGTTTGAACTTTAAGTCAGACACAAGCGTTTGCAGCCATCGCGCCGATTGAGGAGTATCCGGAGGCATAAAGCGGAGAAACGTTGTTTTCTAAACCTTCTTTGGCGAATCAAGGATTTGTTTTCCGATCTTTTCGCATACTTCCGTACGAATCAACAATTGACTTATAGGGCATACATAAGGAACGTTTTTGGATTTTATGATTCAGCTGCAAATCCTGATTTATTGCGGGGGTGATAGGAAAGAGAAGAATAGATGAATCTTGGTCGCCAATCATGCGACGATCAGTGGCGATCGGCATTTACCATATGATTATGAGCGTCCAGACGACGGCTGCTTCACTGCCAATAAGGGACGAAATCTGCACAGGCCACGAGGGTGTCCGCCGATGGATGTTTTTGGAAGGGCAGTGAGTAGGTTTGAACTTTAAGTCAGGAGATGTGTGTCTGTCAGAATCTATATAAAAAGCATCCAGAGAAAAGAGTTTTCCTAATTCACACATAAATCCTCCGCTCTGGCACCGATCTGCTCACGCACGTCTCCTTAATTTCTACACATGGTGCGCAAACTTAGACGCAGTTGTCCTCTGTGAATATTTCCTAGGTTATTTGCGAAATAATCTGCATGCGCTCCAGGGGCGGACGCTCTACGCCTAACAAAAGTTGTGCAGGCGCGCCTAGTGTCCCGGAAGGTATGCCGCCAGTCTGGCGGCGGACTTCCACATCAAATTGTTTATGGCGGAATGCGAAGTCCGTTATAAATACAGCCCGTCTTACAAGGAACCAGCAAGACGGACGAAGATCAGGACAGTCCAGTTTATTCTGGAAAAAACAGATGTAGCAATAAATAATCTTACAAGGGGAGCGCTTTAAAAGTGTTTGAAGTGCTCCCCCCTTTTTAGTAAAGGCGGGAGAATTGAAATGAAAAAAAAATTATGGATCATTGCAGCTTTATCTGCCATGCTGTTTCTCTTAGGCGTGGGAAATCTTTATCCGGTCTATGCTGCGGCAGCGGAAGCAGGGAAGGCGGAGGTGCGCGTAACTGGCGCGAACGTTTGGATTAATTATAGAGTGTCCCAATCTTTTTACAGGGAAACCGGGACTGAAGAATGGACAGAAATGGAAAGATCAGACAATACGTATACTGTTTATCTTGAACCTGGTCAATATGAGTATATGGCCAAGATAAGTGAGTATGCGGACAACGATGAAAATAAGCTCGTGATAAAAGATAAATACACCAGACAGGGTGTTTTTGATATAAAAGAAGGTGATCGAGCTTTTTATATATCGTTTGCTCTATGGTGGCTAGAAGTGGTTTCAGAGTTGGATGAAAGTCTGTTTCCGAACGGATTGCCAGGAATAAATATGACCGTGATCAAAGATGGAGAAGAGCTTGTGCCTGAAAAGACGGTGCCTTCTGAGAATGGCCAGGGGATCAAAGAAGCGTTCTACATAATAGATCATATAGGAACAGGCCGTACTTGGGATTTTGTTGGCGACGCAAACTATTACTGCGGTGGATATGAGCTAAAGGTTGAAGCGCCAGAAGGATTTGACTATACGAATGACTCACTTCCTAGATTTTCTGATACTTCGTTCTTTGTAGGAAGTCGTAAAATACAGCTTATACAAACGCAGATTTTTAATCATACAATCAAGGTTCCGAAGGGGGCCGGTCTGCATTTATACAGGCATAAGGGCATGGCGTATGCAGGCATGGAAGAGCAGACTGTTAGTAAAACGGCAACAGAAGGCGACTACGATGTATATACAGGCGAGCTTAACCCATATAATAGGATCGTCTATGTTACAGGCGGAGAAGGCACTGGCTTTAAAAGAACGGCGGGCTTTTTTAGCACAGGTGCAACGGGGTCAGAAAGAACGATAGATGTTGTGCCAAAGGGGAGCGTATCCCCGGGCAAAACGAATAAAAACAATGATCTGTATACGAATGTCAGAGACGGTTTTGTAAGGGTGCCGTCATCGTATAATCAGCCAGTTAAACTTGAGGCTTACCGTATGACGCAGACAGTCATGACGGAGACCACAAATGAATTTATAGAGCCGGAAATGAAATGTGAGATCCTATATAGAGAAGCCGATAAAAAGGAAACTCTTATTAAAGCGAATTGCAATGTGGGTGAATTTGGGAACTATACACAAAATATCACTCTTGGTAGTCACACTTCAACAAAGAACAGCCTTGCCGTGGTCAAGATCACCTATGATGAGATGGATAAAGACGGGACCCATTATCCGGCTATTGATGACGCGGATACTGGGATTGTTTTCCTGCGGAAAGGGGGAACCTCCGAGGGCATTACGCCTTCCATGACCCAGTACGACCGGGGAACAAAGGGTCAGAGTCCTCTCCGAAACGACTTTGACACGGTTTATTTCCTGGGGACGACTTCCCTGCCGGGGAAGGATCCGGTGCCGGGAAAAGGCAGCACAGACTATACATTCAAAGCAGGGGAAGGGACGCAGGTGTTCATCCACGACCCCGTGAAAGCTACTGACACGACGTTCGATAATGAAGCATGGAGGAAATGTGCTGTAGATGCAGAGGGAAACTGCACAGTGGCTCTGAAAAACGGGCGCAACCCCATCAAGATCATCAAAGGGGACAGCGACTTCTATACCGTGATCAACGCGAAGAAATTAGACGTGAAGGTTGAGAACTTCACGCATCCAGGCAAGGAGATCGCGGCGCGCGATAGGGTGGGCGTGAGCTTCGACGGACTGGAGCTTCCGGTCTACAAGATGTCGTGTATCTACAATCCCGGATGGGCCCAGCGGGGGGATCAGACCTGGGTGGAATACACATTGAATGGGAAAGACACGGTGGACAGTTTCCATATCCAGTATCCCATCGCCACGATCAACACCATAGAATTCAAGGCGGCGGAAGGCAAGAACACATTGAGCCAGGGGCAGATCCACTGCACCCATATGGGAAGCGGCCTGTACGCCCACACAGAGATTCCATCTAATGGACTGAATCACAACTTTAACGCAGGTACGGGAGCCAATTCCCCATGGTTTAACATCCTGCCGGAGATCACGTTCACGGCCCGCCCCATTACCGAGGAAGAGGAGAAGGACGCCGACGTCAGGGAAGTGGAAGAGCTGATCGATAAGGTCGATCAGGAGGATCCCCGCTACACCATGATCGAGCTTTTGGACGCGCTGGACGCGTATGAGGCGCTGGACGACGCGCTGAAGCCCCGCGTGTCGAACGCGGACGTCCTGACAGAGGCCTATTACGGAAAGGACGAGACGGACATCGTGCGCCGCATGGCGGCCGTGATCCGGGATATCCAAAAGCTGCCGGAGACTGCGGACAAAGAAAGCGCGGAAGCGATCCAAAGAGCCAAGGAGAAATTCGACGCGCTGGGAGAAGAAAACACGGTCCTTATCCCGAAGGAATACAGCGACAAGCTGAGCGGCTTAGTGGACGGACTGAACACGCTCCTGGCCAATGAAGTCATCGACAAGATCACGGATCTTGGCGCTGTGACGGCCGACAACTGCATCGAGAAACAGGAAGCCATCGGCCAGGCGCGCGCGGCTTATGAAGCCCTTGGCGAGAGTGCCAGGAAAAAAGTCACAAACCTGCCGGATCTGGAAGCGGCGGAGGCGCTGCTGCGGGCGGCGGACCCGGCCATGGCGGCGGTTGAGGATCAGATTGCGGCCATCGGCGAAGTGACGGCGGCCAACTGGAAAGAGAAACAGGAAGCCATCGGCCAGGCGCGCGCGGCTTACAATGCGTTGAGCGAAGAGTCCAAGGCGCGCGTCTCCAACCTGAAGGCGCTGACGGACGCGGAAGCGGTCGTAAGCGCGGGCCAGGCGGAGGAAGTCATCGCGCAGATCGCGGCCATCGGGGACGTGACGGCGGACAGCTGGATGCAGAAGCAGGCGGCCATCGGCCAGGCGAGAGCGTCCTACAACGCCCTTCCCGAAAGCGCCCGGGCGCTGGTGAACAACCTGGGAAGCCTGACGGCGGCGGAAGCGACCGTCCAGAGCAGGGCGGCGGCGGTGAGCGACGCCGTAAATAAGATAAACGCCATCGGAAGCGTGACGGCGGACAACTGGAAAGAGAGAAAAGAGGCCGTCAATCAGGCGCGCGCGGCCTACGACGGCTTGAGCGCAAACGAAAAGGCCCAGATTGCCGGCGCAGACGCGCTGATGGCGGCGGAAGCCGCCGTGGATCGGGAAGCGGCAAGGGAAGTCGCCGCCCAGATTGAGGCCATCGGCGAAGCGACGGCCGAGAACGCAGGCGAGAAGCGGACGGCCGTCGGCCAGGCGCGCGTGGCTTACAACGCCCTTTCCGACAACGCCAAAAGCCTGGTGACGAACCTGGCGGCCCTGGAAGCCGCGGAACGGCTCATCCAGGCCATGGACGAGGCCCTGGCGGAAGCCATCGCCAAGATCGAGGCCATCGGCGAAGTGACCATTGAGAACGCAGGCGAGAGGCAGGCGGCGATGACGGAGGCGCGGACGGCCTACGACGCGCTCACCCCGGAACAAAAAGCGCTGGTGACGAACTATCCGGCCCTGGAGGCCGCGGAGCGGACGGCGGCGGAGGCCCAGGCTGTGAAAGCCGTCGTGGATCGGATCGCGGCCATCGGCCAGATCAACGCCGACAACTGGAAGGAAAAAGACGCGGCCGTGGCGGAGGCGCGGACGGCCTACGACGCGCTCGCCCCGGAGCAAAAGGCGCTGGCGTCCAATTACGCCGAGCTGCAGGCCGCGGAAGAGTTCATCCAGACAAACGTGGTTGACCCCGTGAAGGCCAAGATCGATCAGATCGGCGCGCTGACCGAGGCCAACTGCAAGGAAAAAGAGCCTCTGACAAAAGAAGCGAGGGCTATGTACGACCAACTGACGGAACGGCTCAAAGCTATGGTCAGCAACCGCGCCGTCCTGGAAAACGCGGAGGAATTCTTAAGAGAGTACAATTCCGTGAACCATGAAATGAAGGCGTTCCAGGAATCCGCCCCGCGGGGGCTGACGGCGAAAGCCATATCCTGCACAGCCGTCCAGCTTTCCTGGGAGCCCTTAAAAGACGCCGCCGGCTACCGTGTGTACCGGAGGGAGTCCGGAGGCGCCTGGAGCCAGATCGCAAGAGTGGCGAAATGCGCCTATAAGGACAATAAAGCCGCCGTGGGCAAGGCCTACGCCTACAAAGTGGCCGGCGTTTCCGGCAAATGGGGCGGCGAGGCCCTAAGCCGGGAAAGCTCCATCGCCAACTGCGCGCTGAAGCTGGGCAAGACGACGCTCACATCCGTGAAATCCAAAGATTTCCGCACGCTGAAGCTTGCTTGGAAGAAAGTCGCAGGGGCCACCGGCTACACGGTTTACCGCGCGGCGAAGAAAAACGGCGAATACAAAGCCGTCGCCCAGGTGAAAAAAGGCAATGCGACGACTTATGAAGACGCGGGGCGGACCACGGGAGTCACCTATTACTACAAAGTCCGCGCATACCGCACGGTAAGCGGCGAGACCGGCTGCGGGGAACACTCAGACGTTAAGAGCGGCAAAGCGTCCCTGCCCGCGCCGAAAGCGAGCGTTAAGAAAAGCGGACGCTCCGCCACCGTCAAATGGAGCGGCGTTAAAGGCGCCACCGGCTACCAGGTGTACCGCTCAGCCAAGAAAGGCGGCGGCTATAAAAAGATCGCGGACGTTAAAAAGAACTCCTATGTAAATAAAGGGTTAAAGAGCAAGAAAACTTATTACTACAAAGTCCGCGCATACCGCACGGTTGGGAAGAAGAAAGCGTACGGAAGCTTCTCCGCCGCAAAAGCGGTCAAAATGAAATAGAAACGCCCTTTAAAGAGGCGCCTCCCCAAAAGGGGGCGCCTTTTTTCAAAAAAAGAAGGAAAGGAAAGAGATCATGAAGAAAAAATGGATAAAAGCGCTGTCGGCCCTTTGCCTGACGGCCGGCCTGGCCGCATTGTGCCGGACGGAGGCTTTGGCGGACACGCTGACGATGACGCTGGAGCGGTCGGTTTTAGGCGGGGATCTTTTGATTGAGCCTGCAGCGGTGGAATTCACCCCGGGCGAAAATTACGCGCAGGTCTTCACCCGGGAGCTTGACAGGCGCGGGTACAAATACGAGAACAGCGGGACGGCCGCCAGCGGGTTTTACCTGCAGGGGATCAGCGGCGTGGACTGCGGGAACAACGCGCCGGGCTGCGTGAGAAGCATTTTTAACAAGTTCAGCATGCCCTTCGGGGCGAACAACAGCGGCGGCGGCCTTTTTGAAATGGATTACGCCTCCGGCTCCGGGTGGATGTATTACGTGAACAACAGTTATATGATGGGAATGTCCCAGGAATATCCCCGGCAGGGCGACGTGGCCCGGTTCATGTTCACCCTGATCGGCGGGGACGACCTGACCGGGGAGCATTGGGACGCAAACCACGAAAACCTGCTCAGCGTCCATTACAAAGTGGGGGACAAGACAGAGCTTGTGCGCCTGATGGGCCAGGTCAACCAGGATCCGGGCCGCCTCCAGTCCGACTCAGCGCTGCAGGCGGCCTATGGCAAGGCGCTCCAGACGTTGAAAAAAGTGGACGCCGGCCCCAGCGCCGTGGCGGAGGCGCTCAACGCGCTGAAGCAGGCGGCGGAAGCCACGCCCACGCCGACGCCGTCCATAACGGAAACGCCAGAGCCGACGCCGCCCATAACGGAAACG
>CAYOWU010000093.1:0-1733 GCA_964407765.1 uncultured Lachnospiraceae bacterium | reverse complement strand
CGACGCCGCCCATAACGGAAACGCCGGAGCCGACGCCGTCCATAACGGAAACGCCAGAGCCGACGCCGCCCATAACGGAAACGCCGGAGCCGACGCCGTCCATAACGGAAACGCCGGAGCCGACGCCGTCCATAACGGAAACGCCGGAGCCGACGCCCACGGAAACGCCAAAGCCCACACAAACGCCCAAACCCGGAAAGCCGGAGCCGCCAAAGCCGTCCAAGCCGAAGGCGCCCGCCAAAGCCGTCATTTCAAAAGCGGCTTCCGCCGGACACAATAAAGTGAAAATCACATGGAAAAAAGTGAAGGGCGCCTCTGGCTATCAGATTAGCCGCGCCGCGTCCAAAAAAGGGACATACGCGGCAGCCGCCACATTAGGCGCCGGCGCCTCCAGTCACACAGACGGCGGGCTGACCGTCGGCCGGGCCTATTATTACAAAGTCCGCGCGTTTTCCAACGAAGGCTCCCAGAGGGTCTATGGCCCCTGGTCGGAGGCCAAAAGCGCCAAGCCGGCCCTGGCCGCGCCGTCGACCCTGCGGGCCACAGCCGGAAAGAAAAAAGCGTCCCTGAAATGGGGCAAAGTAAAGGGCGCTTCCGGCTATGAAGTGTTTCGTTCCGTGAAAAAATCTTCCGGCTATAAGAAGATCGCCGACAAGAAAGCGGGGAGCGCTTTCCACACGGATAAGAAGCTTACCGCAAAAAAGACGTATTATTATAAAGTCAGGGCGTACCGAACCGTGGGCAAAAAGAAAGTCTATGGAGGCTTCTCCCCGGTCAGCCGCGTAAAGGCGAAATAAGAAGGAGGGGCCATGCGAAAAAAGAAAAGGATCATAAAAAGCGCCGCCGCCATTGCCTTGGCGGCCCTGGCCATAGGCGGGACGCGCCCGTGGGAAGCCCTGGCCGTGACCGGATGGGAAACGGCCGCCAATGGGAGATACGAAGGGTCCGCCCATGTCTGTCGGACACAGGAGGACGATTCCTTCAACTGGCGGGAATATGACTTACAGGCGACGCTCATTGTCCGGGGCGGATACATACAGGACGTCAGAATGGAGCAGGGGGAAGGCTACGAAGCCAACTGTGGGTATTACTGGAAGCTGGCCTGCGTGGACGGGGCCAACGGCGTAAAAGGGTTCCAGTCCGCAGTCAAATACCGGCCGGCCACGGAGGAGACGATCCAGAGCTGGGACGCGATAAGCGGGGCGACCCGCGTCTCCAAGGCGATCAAAGAGGCCGCCCTGGAGGCCATCCAAAAAGCTCCGTCCATAACGGAAACGCCCAGGCCGACGCCGTCCATAACGGAAACGCCGAAGCCAACCCCAGCGGTTACGGAAACGCCGAAGCCGACCCCGGCGCTCACAGAGATGCCGAAGCCAACCCCAGCGGTTACAGAAACGCCGAAGCCGACCCCGGCGCTCACAGAGCCGCCGAAGCCAACCCCAGCGGTTACGGAAACGCCGAAGCCGACCCCAGCGATCACGGAGCCGCCGAAGCCAACCCCAGCGGTTACAGAAACGCCGAAACCGACCCCGGCGCTCACAGAGACGCCAGATCCAACGCCGCCAGTGACGGAGCCGCCCAAACCAACGCCGGCCATAACGGAAACGCCCAGGCCGACTCCGCCAGTGACGGAAACGCCAGAGCCGTCTCCGACGGTCACGAAAACGCCCAAGCCGTTCAAACCGGCGGCGCCGGCCAGAGCCGTCATTTCAAAGGCTTCCTCCGCGGGATAC
>CAYOWU010000092.1:0-9662 GCA_964407765.1 uncultured Lachnospiraceae bacterium | reverse complement strand
TTCTTTGTCTGTTGCTTTCAGTCATACAGGATGACTGAGAGATATTTTTCGTGATACTGGTATCACGCTGCGCCCACACCTTGTGTGGAAGCCAATCATGCACAGGGAGTTCCTGTGCGGTTATCGAGGGTATGGGGAAATGAAATCCCCATCCGGATTGACCTGTGTGCAAAAACCTTTTAGGGTTTTTTGTGTCACAGAGGCGAATCTGGCTCTTCGAGATGTGAAAAGCCCTCTATAAAAAAAGCCGATATACAGCACATAGTGGGAAGCCGTTTTCAAAAAGAAAAAGGAATTATTGCGAATCTTCCGGGGCAATGATACGATAAAAACATTAGTTAGTTATAATATCAGATAGATACAATAAGAAATTTGAAGAAATCATAATATAGTAGCTATTTATTCTTTATTATAGGAGGAAAAATGGATGAGCGAGCCAATTATAAACCATGAAATTGTAGAGTATAAGGAGGATGAGCCATTTTTAATCAAACACGCCTGGGTGCAGAATATAAAAGAAGAAACGCTTCGTCCGCATTGGCATGAGGAGCTGGAAATTATATTAACGCTTCATGGGCATAGTGATTACTATATTGATGGGACTCATATTCAGGCACAGCCCGGACGTTTAATCACAATCAATAGTGAAAGCGTACATAATATACTTGCGGATACCTGTTATGAGGGTTCTGATCCTATGGCGGTTATTATTTTAATACATCAAAAA
This sequence comes from uncultured Lachnospiraceae bacterium, assembly GCA_964407765.1. Lineage (GTDB taxonomy): Bacteria > Bacillota > Clostridia > Lachnospirales > Lachnospiraceae > MGBC164599. Next base: position 8,935 of record CAYOWU010000092.1, on the reverse strand, counting down.
TTTTTGGTTGAAAATATGCCGGCTTATCAAACCATTCACTTTTTAAATGAAAAGGCGGAAACAACAGAGGGGATTAAGCAGATCATTATGAAACTATCAGATTATGAGAGAGGCAGTGAATGGGAATATGGGTATCTGTATGCAAAAGGACTGGTGCTGCAGCTTGTATCCTTGGTGTGTGCAGAAGGGGTAGCAAAGAAAGAGGATATTCGGGATATTAACTATGATAAAAATATCTATCGAATGAAGGGTGTTCTTCAATACGTTGCGAATCATTACCAGGAACACATTACACAGGCAGAGGTGGCGAAAAAATTCTATTTTAACAAAGATTATTTCAGCAGATATTTTAAAAAGTGCATGGGCATTACTTTTTCGGAATATCTTCTGGACTATCGGTTAGAAAATGCAAAAAAGGATTTGCTGATAACGGATTTAAGCGTGACGGAGATTGCAGGGGAAAATGGGTTTTCTGACGACCGCAGACTGATTCTCGCTTTCAAAAAGAAATATCAAACAACACCGCTTCAATATCGTAAAAAGGAAAAAATGAGAATTATAACGGGTAAAACAGAGAAATGAAACAAGTAAGCGGTCATCAGATGGCAATTTTGTGTCAAAAATTGTAAGGAATTATAAATCCTCCCTGATTATAATGAAATTATCAAAAATAATTAGAACAAGGGAGGAAGCGAAAGGTGGAAACCAAAAAAGAAAACAGACTTAGTATGAAAGAAAAAATCAGTTACGGCCTTGGAGATGGCGCAGCAAATATCTATGTGGCAATGGCAATGACATTTTTGACCGGGTATTATACGGATACTGTGGGACTGGCTGCTGCCGCGATTGGGACAATGATGTTGGTGGCACGTCTTTTTGACGGTGTAACGGATTTGATTATGGGAGCGATTGTTGACAAAACAAAGAGCAAATATGGAAAGGCCAGACCGTGGGTTTTATGGACAGCTCCGCTTATGGCGATTGGGCTGGTAGCTTTGTTTCATGTTCCGGAAGGGTTAAGCGATGGCGGAAAACTTGCTTATGCGTATATTTCCTACATACTTTTGAACTGTATTATATATACGGCAAACAATCTTCCATACAATGCGCTGCTGTCCCGTATGACATTAAATGTACAAGACCGTGCAACAACAGCTTCTATTCGTTTTATTATGACACAGGCAGTTACATTGATTGTAAATGCAGTTACGGCGAATCTTCTTGGGACGGTTGGATGGTTCTGGCTTGCAGTTATTTATGCCATTGTGGAGTTTATCATGCTGATTCTTTGTTTTATCGGATGCCGGGAACATATCGGGGAAGATGAAACAGGAACGGTAAGTGTAGAGGCGGTTCCATTGAAAGAAGCATTTCCGGCGTTGCTGAAGAACAAATATTTTTATTTGCAGACGTTAATGTTTTTGATCTTATTTGTTAATACGGTATGTACGGGTTCGGCAACTTATTATTTCTGCAATACGGTATTAGGAAGCGTTGCCATTATTACCTATACATCTATGGCGCAGACGATACCCTCTATTATTGTGAACTTTGCAGCGCCTGGCCTGGTAGGAAAGTTTGGAAAACGAAAGGTCATGATGTCAGGCGCAGTGCTGATGATTATTGGCGGAATTATTATCGGAGCAGCAGGAACAAATGTCCCATTAGTTTTACTTGGAATTGCAATCAAAGGTTTTGGTCTTGGGCCGATTCAGTCTGGCGTGTTTGCTATGACTTCTGATGTTGTAGATTATGGTGAATGGAAAACCGGCATCCGTTCAGAAGGACTGGTAAATTCCTGTACTTCTTTTGGTATGAAGGTGGGAATTGGTCTTGGAAGCGCAGTTTGTACATGGATACTTGCATTTGGAGGGTATGACGGAACGGCTGCAGTACAGAGTGCATCCGCAATCGGGGCAATCCGTTTTGCCTTTGGATATTTTGGAGCAATCCTCGCTGTTATCTGTCTGATTATCGTATTCGCTATGAATATTGATAAATATATTGGTCAGATTCAGAAAGATCTTGAAGCAAAACATGGTATGTAGGAAAACATGTACAGATTAAGGAGAAAGAACAATGTCAGAAACGAGTGATATGATAAGAGATATGTTTGGAAAAGGTGATGATGTCCGGGATGCAGGGCTTACGACTCCGGAAAATATTGTACGGTATGATGACATTCTGTATGGCTCTGATCCGAAGTGGCAGGTGTTGGATGTATACCGTCCGAAAAATGCGGCTGATAAAAAACTGCCGGTCATCGTGAGCGTGCATGGCGGCGCATGGGTATATGGGGACAAAGAAAGGTATCAGTACTATTGCATGTATTTAGCGCAGAAAGGGTTTGCGGTTGTGAATTTTACCTATCATCTTGCACCGGAATTTCAGTTCCCGGTTCCATTAGAGGATACGAACATGGTATTTGGATGGGTGATGGAACATGCAGAGGAATTTTTTATGGATACGGATAATGTATTTGCAGTAGGTGATTCTGCCGGCGCACATATCCTGTCACTTTATGCGGCAGTCTGTACGAATCCGGATTATGCGGGAAGGTATGAATTTAAAGTGCCGGAAAATCTGAAACTAAATGCCATTGTCTTAAATTGCGGAGTATATTATATGGATTATGATTTTACGGGTGAAAATTCAGATTTAACGGAAAAGCTTATGCAGGATTTTCTTCCGGGTCAGGGAACCGAAGAAGAGCTGCATAAAATCAGCACAGTCAATTATATTACGAAAGAGTATCCTCCCGTTTATTTTATGACTGCGATAGATGATTTCCTAAAGGATCAGGCTCCGATTTTGCAAAACAAGCTGATGGAAAACGAGATAAATTTTGTGTTCCGTTTTTTTGGTGATGGAGCAGTCCGTTTATCCCATGTGTTCCACTTGAATATGCGTTCCGAAGAGGCTGAAATTTGCAATAATGAAGAAATACGATTTTTAGAAAATCACAGGAGTGGGAAAGTATGAAGAAACTATTTGCGCCAACCACCGACAGTGTTTCAGATCTGGAAAAAGAGAATCAGGAAACTGTCCGGCGGCTTGCAGGAGAATGTATGGTTCTCCTTGAGAATGACGGAACGCTGCCGCTGGGTAAAGATAATTTAAAAATAGCGCTTTATGGAAACGGAGTCCGTCATATGGTAAAAGGCGGCACAGGCTCCGGCGATGTCAATACCCGTGAAATGGTAAATGTAGAAAACGGGCTGGAGGAAGCGGGGGCAGAGATTGTCAGTAAAGACTGGCTGAATCAATATGATATGGTGATAAAAGACAGCCAGGAAAAATATATGGAGTGTATCCATAAAAAATCGGAACAGGAAGGTATTTCGGTTGTAACCGCTATGCTTTCTGATCAGTACCAGGCACCGGATGTGATTGATATTTTGGAGGACAAGACAGACGTTACAGATACGGCCGTTTATGTCCTGGCGAGAAATTCCGGAGAGGGCAGCGACCGAAAGGCCATGCCGGGCGATTATTTCCTGACGGATGGTGAGGAAAGAGCAATCCGCTATCTTGCCGGAAGATATAAAAAGTTTATCCTCGTACTGAATATTGGAGGAATGATAGACACATCAGCAATTCGCTCTATAGAAGGGATTCATTCGATACTGCTTGGAGGGCAGACAGGGAATCATGGGGGCAGGATGATTGCGGATGTGCTGACAGGGCAGACGGTTCCATCCGGGAAATTAACAGACACATGGGCATTATCTTATGAAGACTATCCGTCATCAGGAGAATTCGGCAGCAATAATGGGAATTTGGATGATGAATACTACAGCGAAGGAATCTATGTGGGATACAGATATTTTGATACATTCCATATCACGCCTGCGTACTGTTTTGGGTATGGGCTTGCCTATACGGATTTTGATATCCGGGTGCTATATGCTTCTGTTGAAGATGGCGAAGTAAGCATTGATGTAGAAGTAGAAAACGTCGGCAGCCGGTATGCAGGAAAAGAGGTTGTGCAGATCTATTATTCCGCACCGGACGGACGCTTGGAAAAACCGTATCAGGAATTAGCGGCATTTGCGAAAACAGAGCTGCTGAATCCCGGAGAGAAACAGGTACTTATGATCCGGTTTGGAATGAAAGAGATGGCTTCCTATGACACAGAGGATCAGGCGTGGGTTTTAGAGGCCGGGGAATATGTGATAAGAATTGGAAACAGCTCAAGAAATACGAAAGCTGCAGCGGTTATAAAGCTTGACCGTTCAGTAAAGACGGTACAGCTTGGAGATGCCTTAAAAGAACAGGAGGAAATAGATGAATTATCCTCAAAGGCTGTAAGGCTAAAAGACATAGAAGTGCAAAAAGAGGTATTGGAGGATGCGGAATATTTATTCGTATCAGCAGAGAGCATTGAAACGGAGCATGTAAGCTATCAGAGTGAACGCCCGCTTTATGAGGATAAGAGGAAAGAGGAAGCACTGACACTTCAGGATGTAAAAGCAGGAAAGGCAGTGACAGAGGAACTGATCGCACAGCTTACGGAAGAGGAAATGGCCCGTCTGTGTGTCGGTACAGAGCGTTTGGAAGAAACCGGAGGGAATGTGGTTGGCTCTGCATCAAAGTATGTACCCGGAGCGGCAGGCGATACGGACGATGCCCTGTGGGAACAGCGGGGGATCTTTCCTTTGATCTTGGCCGACGGGCCGGCAGGGTTAAGACTGCAGCCCCATTTTAAAGCTACACAGGAAGGGGAATTGTTAAAGGGCGGTATGGTATTTGGGCTGAATGTGGAGCCATTTCCAGAGGACACACCGAAGGATGCCATAGATTACTACCAGTATTGTACGGCTATTCCGATCGCAAGCACACTGGCACAGTCCTGGGATATGGAGCTGATCCGAAGAATGGGCGCTGTTGTCGGGGCGGAGATGAAGAAATTCCATGTGCATCTGTGGCTTGCGCCTGGCATGAATATCCACAGAAATCCTTTATGCGGACGGAACTTTGAATATTATTCCGAAGATCCGCTCTTGACGGGAAGGTGTGCTGCAGCATGTACGAATGGGGTGCAGCAGTATGGCAGACAGGGAACGACGATCAAACATTATGTTTGCAATAATCAGGAAGATAACCGTATGTTTGTCAATGTGCATGTAAAAGAGAGGGCATTGCGTGAGATTTATCTGAAAGGGTTTGAGATTGCGGTAAAAGAGTCAAAGCCTTACGCATTGATGAGTTCTTATAATCTGGTAAATGGAATCCATGCGGCAAACCATGCCGGACTGCTTGCTGTGGCGAGAGATGAGTGGGGATTTGACGGTCTGGTGGTAACAGACTGGTACAGCTCGCAGGATACTTCATTTATGGGGGAAACCTCAGAAGTATATCCCTTTTCCTCCAGTGTGCAGTGTATAAAGGCAGGAAATGATCTGCAGATGCCCGGATGCACGAAGAATGTAACAGATATTATTGAGGGGATAGAAGCAGGAACGGAGATCACTCTGGCAGACCTCCAGTTTTGCGTAAAAAACATATTAAATATAATGCTGAAATGCATGTAAAAATAGAAAAGGAGCGATAAGATGAAATACCAAAAATTATTTACACCGATAAAAATCGGGAATTGTGAGATAAAAAACCGCTTTTCGATGGCTCCGATGGGGCCGCTTGGCCTTTCGGATTCTGAGGGCGGATGGAATCAGAGAGGGATAGATTATTATACGGAACGTGCAAAAGGCGGCACAGGTTTGATCATTACGGGTGTAACATTTTCTGACTGTAAAGTGGAAACACAGAGTATGCCGAACTGCCCTAATTCCACTCATAATCCGGTACACTTTGTACGAACAAGCCGTGAGATGACAGAACGCATCCATGCATATGGAAGCAAGATTTTTCTAATGATGTCTGCAGGTTTTGGGCGTGTGACAATACCAACTAACTTGGGAGAGTTCCCTCCGGTTGCGCCTTCTGCAATTCCTCACCGCTGGCTGGATAAAACCTGTCGTCCTTTGACGGTGGAAGAAATCAGAAGCATCGTAAAATCTTTCGGAGATGGGGCATACAATGCAAAGCGGGCAGGATTTGACGGCGTGGAAATCCATGCGGTGCATGAGGGTTATCTTCTGGATCAGTTTGCAATCTCCATGTTTAACCTGCGGAATGATGAGTATGGCGGTACATTGGAGAATCGCCTCCGATTTGCAAAAGAAGTTGTAGAAGAAATTAAATCACGCTGTGGGTCTGATTTTCCTGTTTCCCTCCGTTTTGGACTGAAAAGCATGATTAAAGACTGGCGTGAAGGCGGACTTCCAGGGGAGGATTTTGAGGAAAAAGGACGTGACATAGAGGAGGGTTTAAAAGCAGCGCAGCTTCTGGTACAGTATGGTTACGATGCTTTGGATACCGACGTAGGAACCTATGATTCCTGGTGGTGGACACATCCGCCGATGTATCAGGAAAAAGGATTGTACCGTAAATATTGTAAGATGGTAAAAGAAGTGGTAGACGTCCCTGTGCTTTGTGCCGGACGTATGGATGATCCTGATATGGCGCTTGCATCGATTGAGAACGGGGACTGTGACCTTGTGAATCTGGGGCGTCCTCTGTTGGCAGAGCCAGATTATGTGAATAAGCTCCGCTCTGGCAGAAAGGATGAAATCCGTCCGTGTATTTCCTGCCAGGAGGGGTGCATGGGCAGACTGCAGCAGTATTCTATGATTAACTGTGCAGTAAATCCCCAGGCAGCAAGGGAACGGTTTACTTCTTATGAACCAATACTGAAACCGAAAAAAGTGTTAGTAGTGGGCGGTGGCGTAGCCGGATGTGAAGCTGCAAGGGTATTGGCGATCCGTGGGCATAAACCGGAATTATTTGAAAAAGGTTCCCGTCTGGGCGGAAATCTGCTTCCGGGAGGTGCGCCTGAGTTTAAAGAGGATGATATTGCCCTTGCGGACTGGTATGGCATACAGATGGAGAAATTGGGTGTTCCAGTTCATTTGAATAAAGAAATTACAAAAGAAGATGTGATAAATGGAGGATATGATGCGGTTGTTATCGCAACAGGCTCTACGCCAAAACGCTTCCCGCTTGGAGATGATGAACGTGTATATACGGCGGAGCAGGTATTGATGAAAGAAAAAGACTGCGGTGAAAGTACGGTAGTAGTAGGCGGTGGTCTGGTGGGCTGTGAAACAGCCCTGTGGCTTTCCCAGCATGGTAAAAAGGTAACGATTGTGGAGGCTCTTGATAAGCTGCTTGCAATGAACGGACCGTTATGCAGCGCCAACAAGGATATGCTGGAAAGGCTGATCCCATATCACAATATAGAAGTAATAACCAGCGCAAAAGTGAAGCGTTATCAGGACGGTATTCTTTTGGCGGAACTGAAAGAAGGGGAAAAGCAGATTCCGTGTGACAGTGTAATCTTGTCTGTAGGGTATCGGGAGAATAACATTCTGTATCATGAACTGGAATTTGATGTGCCGGAAATCTATCTGCTTGGTGATGCAAAGAGGGTTGGCAATATCATGTATGGCATATGGGATGCGTTTGAGGTAGCAAACCATATATAATATCAGGAATGTCCTAAAATTAAGATGAAATAGATGAAGGAGCTGTTATTGATGAATGCAATACAGCTCCTTAAGTTTATTTTTCGCCAAATGCATCCTGTAGCCGTTCTAAAAACAGGGAGGCGGCAGAGGAAAATATCTGGTATTTTTTCCAGACAATAACCAGTCCGGATTCCAACTGCGGTTCTAATGGACGGAAGCAAAGACTGCTGGATTCCGTCGTGTTTGCCAGCTTGTCAATGGTAACGGCATATCCGATTCCGGCATCTACCATAATTGCCGCATTGTAGACAAGATTGAACGTGGTCACTACATTTGCGCTTTCAAAATCATCTCCAAACCATTCGGCAAATTCACCCGACCGTCCATGCTGCATGGCCTGCCTGGAGCAGATCAGCGGGACATTCCGTAAATCTTCCTTTCGGATAGAAGTCCTCCCGGCAAGCGGGCTGTCTTTGCGCATGACAACGCCCCACACATCTTTAGCAGGAATCTTGATGGAATCATATTTGGAAAAATCTGCAGGCTCAATTAGGATACCAAAGTCTAAAAGCCCTTTGTCAAGCCGTTCCGTTACATCTTCTGCATTTCCACTGTACAGATGATAGTGGATGCCGGGGTAGGTATTCTGAATATTCTTTATAATCTCTGCTACCAGACGGACTGCATCCGTTTCACCTCCTCCGATATAAATATCGCCGCTTATAGTCTGTTCCATAGAGGTAAATTCTGCTTCGGTTTTATCTACCATAGAAATAATTTCTTCTGCCCGTTTCCGGAATAACATCCCTTCCGGAGTCAGTTTTACCCTGTGGCTTCCCCTGACCAGGAGTTTTTGCCCTAATTCTTCTTCTAAGTCCCTGATTTGTCTGGAAAGGGTTGGCTGTGTCATATGGAGATAATTTGCTGCCCCGGTAATCGTTTCTTCCCTGGCAATTGCTAAAAAATAGCGGAGTACGCGTATTTCCATTGGAAAACCTCCTTTGCTGTACGTCTATTAAGACGAGCGTAGCATTTGATGATATGCCTGTCAAGCAGTTAGTGATATAAAAACTAGGTATTTGCTATTCGAGATATAAGGTGTTACACTTTTATTGTCAAGAGGAGGTGGTCAGGTAAAATGACAGAAGAAGAAAGGATTCTTCGTAATTTAAAGGATGCGGGCTGTGACAGTGATACGATTCAGAGGTTTTTCAATCTGAAAGAAGAAGGGAGACAGAAGGAACAGCTCCGACTACTAGCCCTGCACAGGGCAAATCTTTTGGATAAACTACATGTCAGCCAAAGCATGATTGATTGCCTTGACTATCTGGTTTACTCAATGAAAAAGGAACAAATAAAAAATAAATGATGATGGAGGTATCTATGATGAACATGAATTTTAACTT
>CAYOWU010000091.1:0-10116 GCA_964407765.1 uncultured Lachnospiraceae bacterium | reverse complement strand
CATTTATACGTAAAAAATCCGTTCATCCTCCAGCCGGATGCAGGCCAGTTTCCCATCGGGGTCCTGCGCGCGGTAGGCACAGCCGCAGTCGATGTCATAGAACACACAGTCCTTGTCCGCGTCGTAATACCGGAAGATGTTTCCCCGGTTGTAGGCAAATTCCCAGCGGGCCACGGTGGGGGTATGTCCGGCAATGACCATTCCGTGGGGGATTCCGCCAAGCTTTAAGCTTTCCTCCCTGGCGTACAGGTAGAACTCCTCCAGGCTGGAATAAAAATCTTCAATTTGTTCCAAATGTTCGGCGTACCCGGCATGAACGGCCACACAGGGCCTTCCTTTGATCCCGCCTTTCCAATAATAGGGCAGCTCGCGGATCCGCTTCGCCCACCGGCCAAGGTCTTCCAGCGCCGCCCCTTTTTCGCACAGCAGTTGATAGATGGTTCCGTACACGTCAAAGTACAGGGAGGGCAGCTTTTCTTTCCGCAAAAAATACTGGACGGTCTGGTACAGGCTTGCCGCGTCCCCATTGGATGTGAAATCAGAATGCAGGTCTTTTTCTTGGTCAAACGCCAGCATAAAATCCACCGTCCGCGCAAATTCTTCCTCGTGATTTCCCCGGATAATCTCTACATTTTCCGGGCAGTTTTCTATCCACTGCAGCATTTTGTAAGTGTCTTTTCCCCGGTCAATGCAATCCCCCGCCAGAATCAGCCGATCGGCGGGGGAAAATCCAATTTCAGAAAGCATCTCCTGAAATTTCCGGTAACATCCGTGAATGTCGCTCATCACATAAACGCTCATGACATCGCCACCTCTTCTTTTCGCTTCACGCTGGCGCTGCTCGCTTTGAAATTATAAACGGGTTTCAGAAACTTTATAACTTTGGCCGTATCCTGGATGTATTTGAGAATGTCTCCCTTATCCTTGTAGGCCATGGGGCATTCGTCCAGCGTGGAAGGGTTCACCGACGTGGAATAAACGCCGGCCTCTTTCATAGCCTTGTCGTACTCCTCCACGGAGAAAAGCCGTTTCGCCTCGCTTCTGGAACAGCGCCGACCCGCCCCGTGGGGCGCGGATTCATTCCAGTCGGGATTGCCTTTCCCCACGCAGATGAGCGAGCCGTCCCGCATGTTTAAGGGAATGAGAATCCGCTCTCCTTTTTTCGCGCTGACCGCCCCTTTACGGATAATGTTGGAATCGTGGTCGATATAATTGTGCACCGTGGTAAAGCTTCCCAACGGCTCCAGCCCGTAATGCTCCAGTATGAGCTTCGCAATCATTTTCCGGTTTTCGTCGGCGAACTCCTGGCAGATTTTCATGTCATGCAGATATTGCTCGCTATATTTCCCATACAGAAAACAATACTCCCGGGGCACGTCCGGCGGGGTCTGGCGGAAATTGCGGTGCAGTTCTTTGATCGCCTCATGGATCTCGTCTCTCCTGCCTGCCGCCTTATATTCCGCTTTGATCCGCTCCTCTTCCTCCCACATGGCTTCTTTTCCGGTGTGCAGGCCCACGGCCATGGCCTGGTAATATTCGGCGGTCTGTTTTCCCAACTGGCGGCTTCCGGTGTGGATGACCAGATAACGGTTCCCGTCTTCGTCCGCGTCCACCTCGATGAAATGGTTGCCGCCGCCTAAAGATCCGATGGCGCGCTGGATCTTCTTCGCATCTTTGAGCGCCCGGTAACAATGCATCCGCTGCATTTTCTCAAAACGCGTCAACCGCCCCTCGTGGACATCCCGTCCCGACGGCACATATTTCCGGATAATCTGATCAAATTTTTCAAAATCAATGTCCGCTTTTCCAAGCTCCACCGTCAGCATCCCGCAGCCGATGTCCACGCCCACGATATTGGGGATAATCTTCTCCCCCAAATCGGCCGTGAATCCAATGCCGCAGCCCGCGCCCGCGTGGCAGTCAGGCATAATGCGGATCTGCGCACCCGCAAAGGCCTCCAGGTTGAGCAGTCCCTGGATCTGCTCCAGACAGGAAGCCTCTGCATGGTCTGTGAAAATTTTTGCCTCGTTGTAGGTTCCCTTTACCGTTATCATCTCTCCTCCTTACTTCCCACGTCCGTAAAAACTTTCTATGGCAAAACAAGTATAACATGAAGGAAATTCCCACAACGACACGTTTTTTTACTATGAAAGTCCGCCGCCAGCCAGGCGGCATGCATTCAGGGACGCCAAATGCGCCCAGCAACTTTCTTATATGGTGGAGCGCCCAACTGGGGGCATGCTGGTTTATTTTGTAAATTCTTCGTATGTATACGCCGAATCAAAACGCAAATCCATGTGTTCCAGGTCGTCTTCCGGGAAATGCCAGAAACGGCAGTTTTCATCCTGCCGCGCTTCGGGATGCTCCTGGGCCAAATTTTTCGTCAGCTGGACGGCTTCCGCCTTTTTTCCGCCCACAAACAAAAAGCCATACCACATTGCTTTCACTCCTTTGCACTTTTCATAGAGTTCTGGATTCATCAAGCCATATTGCACTAAAAATCCGCATCTTTTCTCTAACTCACCCGCCCAGGCGTCTTTTTGGCCGCTGGCCAGCGCCTGCCAGGAATCGATATAATGCTTCTCCAGGTTTTTTGCGCTTTTGTTCTCATATTTCAGTTCTACCAGTCCGAATCCTTTCTCCTGGTCAAATACGACTATATCCGGTTTAAACTGTTTGGATTTCTTTTTATCTTCTTCCTTTTCCTCCACCATGGCAAATTCCATATCCACAATACACCAGCCGTCGTTTTGTTTTTCGGACATATATGTTTTCACGATCTTTGTCTGGATTCTTCGCTCCTGCTTCTCTCCTTCTTTTTTCAAAAATCTTATCTTTGCCGCTTTTAAAATCAAATCCAGATATTCAGGATTACACAGAAGTTCATGTTTTTCATTTCCAGTCCCCAGTTTCAACATTTTTTCCAGTTCGCCGCTTAATTTTTCACCTGGATTCTCTCCAGGGCGCTCTTCCAGTTTCGGATATTTACGGAACATCTCCTGTAAATAATTCATATCCGCTTTTTTCAGATGCTCTGCATAGGCTTTTGCCGCCAGCTGGTTGTAATCGCTATCTCTTGTCGCCACACGCCCAATCCTCCCTCCGTAAGCGTATACCCGAAGCATCGTCGTGGGAGTGCTTCCCTGCGGCCCCACGACAACAATCGGCTGTTCCTCTGTCCCTTCATCCGTAAATGTATAGTTCAGAAGCTCCTGTACCTCCTGTTTAACGTCTTTTTCTTCCATTTCCTTAATTCCTTTCCATTTTTTTCTTTAGTCAATCACTTACAAAACACTCAGCTCAATATCCAGCGTTTGAACAAAATAAACAAATCAGAAGCAAATTCAAAACGGTTTTAAGTTCTGTTTTGTTTATTTTAGCCAAGCTTATGAGATTTGAAAGTAGTCTTGCAATTACCTGTCTTTTTAATTATACCACATAAAAAGCCCCCAAAACGACATCCACCCGGAATTTAAGAAAGAATCCTGCCCTCTAGGCGCACAAAGGTTTTAAGAAAAAACGCCGCCAGGGGAAAACCTCCCCCAGCAGCGTCATTTCCGCCGTTTCCCATCCTGAAAAACAGCCGTATCCACCGTCTTTTCACTCTCCCTATCTTTTACAACGACCGCGAAGTCCGCCTCCGGACAGGCCCCGACGGCAGCTGCAGCCTCTTCATAGGAAATCCAGCGCAGCCCCGGGATCTGCGCAAGCAGTTTTTCCAAAACGTCATCGTCGCCGCCCGCGCCTTTTCGGCGGTACATCTGACAGGAAAAGTCGTCGTCGTACAGACGAAGCAGGAATCTGTTCAGAGACTTCTCCCCCTTTAACCACCTTATCTTTTCTTTTTTATATAAGCGGCAATGGGCTTCCCATTCCCTGTCCGCCGCCTCCTCCCGGCCCTGTGTAAGCCAGGGGAATTTCTCCAGCAGATATTCGCCTATATACCGGGTTGTTTTTTGCGCGCCGCCCCAGTTTAAGTGGCCCTCATCGTGAAAATCCGTCTGGAAGTCGATGTCCAGCTCTTCCTCGTAAATCATATTGAGAAAGGGAACGCCGTACTCCGCCGCTACCTTCGCCGCCGCGTTCATGCCCCGCTGCTCCTCGTCGCCAATGCAGCAGGGCATGGCCGTCAAAACCAGCGGGATGTCCCGTTTTTGACATTCCTCAATGATTCGGCGCAGGTATTCAAATCCAGTGGAATCCGTCCCGCACACGTCCGTCTCCTTTACAACCCGGTACGCGGACATATCCTGTATTTTGCTGATGATGACGCCGCCCTTTAAAAGGGATTCTTTTGGCGACAAATCAACCGCCCCCAGCTGGTCCCAGCGATTGTGATACACGTAGAAATCAAATAAATGCTCGATCCGCTTCTCCTTATCCGCAAACAAATCGTTGACCATGCGGATTTTCATCGGAGAAAAAGGTATGCTGTCCATGCCATTGTGCATATTCATTACTTTTTCCGGCAGCTTCCCATCCTTCGCCACATGAAAACAATCCAGAACCACCGCTTTCGGCTCCGCGTACGCCAGCGCGTTCAAAAACGTCCAGTACGTCTGGGGAATGGGATTGCTGGTGGAGGCCAGGCAGTAAGACGTGATTTTATAATCCTGGTACATTTCCACCGCCTGCACGCCCTGGCGCATATGGCTGGTTCCCAGAAGCCACACATCATACCCTTCCGGCTCCGCCCAAAATTCCGCATACCCGATCCGGCTGTTTTTCCGCTCCAGCAGATCGCTGACTTTGCCAAAGACAAACACAAATACAACGATAAAACAAATGGAACCGATCATATTTTTTATTGTCTGACGTTTCATTCTCTATCCCCTCTGTCAAAATTGAAAATATACAAATGCCTGGGCGTCGTACCCCGCGCCCCAGATTCCAAACACCAGGATAAAAAGCGTCGCGCCGATGTAAATAAGCCATCTGCACCACAAATCCTGGCGGGCAACCAAATCCAGCACAGGAACCCTGCATTCCTTAAGAATATCGCCCGCAAACAAAATCCCAATGGCCAGCAGCATCAGCCAGAACTGTTTCGTATTCAGCCCCAGCTTGTACAAAGACCCGTCGAAAAAAATCCGCTCGTTGCGCACGGTGAGAATGCTCTTAATCACATAAAACGCCTGCCCCACGCTCTTTACCCGGAAAAAAATCCATGTCAAATCCACGAGAATGAATGTAGTGACAATCCGCAGACAGGCGTGGCCGGCGCTGGCCGTATGAAGCCCTATTTTCCCATAAAACTTCTCCCGGAATTTCTTCGTCAAAAGCCCCACGGACTGGAACAGCCCGTTTAAAAATCCCCAGATGACATAAGTCCACGCGGCGCCGTGCCACAGGCCGCTGACTAAAAACACGACCATCACATTGGCATATTTCCGGGCCGCGCCTTTGCGGTTGCCGCCCAGGGGAATGTAGAGGTAATCGCGGAACCAGGACGTGAGGGAAATGTGCCACCGCTTCCAGAAATCAGACACGCTCCTGGCCAGATATGGGCAGTGGAAATTCTCCATCAGCGAAAATCCCATTACCTTCGCCGCACCGATGGCGATCATTGAATAGCCCGAAAAATCACAGTAAATCTGCACGGCGAACAAAACGCTGGCGGCCAGTAAGTAGGCGCCTGGATATGTTTTGGGATGTCCGTAAATCTGATCTACGACAATGGCAATCCGGTCCGCCAGAACCAGTTTCTGAAAATAGCCCCACAGCATAATCAGCAGCCCGTCCCGCATATTTTCAAAGCGAAAGACATGATCCTCACGAAGCTGCGTCAGCAAATTCTTGGAACGCTCAATGGGCCCGGCCACCAGCTGCGGAAAAAAGGAAACAAACAGCGCGTATCGCAGGAAATTCTTTTCCGCCTTTATTTCCTTCCGGTACACATCCATGGTGTAGCTTAACGCCTGGAAAATATAAAAGGAAATGCCCACTGGCAGGATCACGTCAAAATCAGGATTGAGCAGCGAAAGGCCGCATTTTCCCAGCACGCGGTTTATATTCGCCACTGCGAAATCAAAATATTTGAACAGAAATAAAATCGCCAGATTCAGAGAAAAACATCCCGCCACGCACCATTTCTTATACCGCAGCGCCTCATCCGGCGCGTCCGCAAACCGAATCTCTGCCCGATCCATCAGCCAGCCGCTTAAGTAGGTGGCTCCGGTGGAAAATAAAAGCAGCAGCGCGTATTTTGCGTTCCAGCACATGTAGAAATAATAGCTGGCAAGCAGCAGCCATATATATCTTCTTTTCGGCGGAATCAGAAAATAAGCCACTGTGACCACCGGAAAAAATGCCAGAAAATGAATCGAATTAAATAACATTCATGGTTCCCCCTCACACTCTTAAATGTCAATTTTAAAATCTATTTTACCCCCCCCCTCTGCAATTTTGTCAATATATGCTTAGTATTTTTTCATCCCATTTCCCCTTTAAAAGCGTCTGCGTCTTCTGCTACAGACCTTAACACAGAAATGTTTCCAACCGGTTTCCCAAATGTCACAAAACTGATAGAATCTCAAGATTTAAATTTTGCGCTTGACTCTGCCCTTAGGGCATGCTTTATACTGATTGCAGATTCGGATCAAAGATATAGGAGGAACGCCATGCTCTCCATTGGAGAATTTTCCAGAATATGCCAGGTCAGCGTGAAAACCCTGCACCACTACGATCGGATTGGGCTTCTCAAACCGATGAAGGTGGATGCGTTTACCGGGTACCGCTACTACAGCCGGCAGCAGATGGAACGGATGCTTTTCATCCAGCGTTTGAAGCGCTACGGGTTTTCCCTGGACGAAATCCAGGAACTCTTAAACGCCCCGGAGGACCGGGCGTTTTATGAAAAATTGCTGCAGCAAAAGGAAATATTGACACAGAAAGTGCAGGCATTGCAGCAGACAATCGCGGAATTGTCCGCGCACCTGCGAGATTTTGAAAGGACTGGTGACACAATGGGATATCAGAAAGGTTATGAAATTCAGGTAATGGAAACGCCGGCAAGAAACGTGCTCTCCTGCCGCCGCAAAATGGGCGTCAACGACTTCGGGAAATATTACGGCACGCTGTACGAACGCGTCCCCAAAGAACAGGTGACGCCCAACGGCCTGACCGGCGCCGTCTACTACGACCAGGAATTTAACCCGGAATGCTCCGACGTCGAATTAATCGTGGGCGTCCGGGAGAAGGAAAAAGCGGACAGAATCATGGAAGGCAGCCTGTGCGCCATGACCGTCCACAGAGGCCCCTACTCCTCCTTATCGGACGCCTATGGCGCCCTGGTTTCCTGGATCTCCGAAAACGGCTACGAAGGATGCGGCGCGCCCTACGACCTCTACGTGAAGACACAGTTTGACAGCCTTGCTCCGGAAGACTGGGAAACGGAAGTTTATTTCCCTGTTCGGAAAAAGGGCGCCATTTAAGCTTGCGCCCGAAGGCGGCAGCAGATTCGCGGCTGCGCGATCCGCCTTTTTAAGACAGGCGGACACTTCGCAATGGCCACCAATGCCCAACGCGCTGCCGCGGTCATCGCAGACTTTCTAATTTAAGAATCACACAAAAAGCGGTTTGGCCTGCGTGCCGGCCGCTTTTCTTTTGTCCGATGTCAAAAATTTCCCTTAACATTTTCCTCTTTTTCCGTTATATTTACTATAGGTAATTGCGAAACCGTTTTGTATTCGCTCCCTATTCTTCTATTTTGACCAAACTTTGGTAAACCGTCACGGCCATTCCGGCAGCCTCTATGAGAGCTTCCGCTGGACAGCCAAGATCCGCCGTGTCCGCGAAAGCTTATGATGCGGCTGCGCCTGTTCAAAACGCCATCATGGAAAGTAGCCGCTTACAAAAAGCTTGTGAAGGCCAAAGGGGCCGGAAAGAAAATCCGCGTAAAAAAATATTCTTAAAAAGGATGATAAAATTATGGACATGAAAAAATTCAAATGGACAAGAGAACCCCAAGAATACAAAATAGAGGATGACCGGATTGAGATCATCACCATGCCCCACACCGATTTATGGCAGCGGACCTATTATCATTTCCAAAACGACAACGCCCCGGCGTTCCAGATGGAGACGGACGAGCCTTATTTCAGTTTCGTGGTGAAAACGGACTTCGCCGGAAGCCATTGCCGGTTTGACCAGTGCGGCATTGTGATGTACCTGGACAGCGAAAACTGGATAAAGGCCTCCGTTGAATATGAAAACGAATGCTATCAGCATTTGGGCAGCGTCGTGACCAACGGCGGATACTCCGACTGGGCCACAACCGTCTTGGACGCCTCCGTCAAATCTATGTGGTATCGTTTCAGCCGCAGAGAAGACGACTACTGCATCGAAAATTCCTCGGACGGCGTGAATTTTAATACGATGCGCATATGTCATATGAACCAGGGCAAAGGAACTATCCGGTTCGGCGTATACGCCTGCTCCCCGGAAGACTCTTCCTTTAAAGCGGCGTTCACAAACATGGCGCTTTTGGAATGCCAGTGGGCGGCCCATGATGGGCAGCCGCCAGATGAAGCGCTTTTTTGACGCAAAAAACAGACTTCAATCAAACATATTTATTTTCCCTTTATTTTACAAATAAAGCTACTGTTCGGCTTTTTTCGTGTTATAATTGATATTATATCTTCGCATATAAGGAGCATAAATATGTTATCAATCTATCAGTTGATGCGTTATTTGAGGAAAAAACATTTGATTTCCATAAAAAGTAGACAAAGCCAGGATTTACGGAATATGGGATATTATCATGGATTTAAGGGATACCGTTTCATACGTACGCCCCGTTGCCCGATCAATTTTACGTCATTCGATGAGATTATTGCATTAAATAAATTTGATATGCAATTAAAATCCCTATTCTATCCAAAAGTTATGTTTATAGAGAACGCATTAAAAAGTTATGTAATTGAGGCTGTATTGGCAGAAAGTAAGTCCGAAAACCTCGATATGGTTTTTAACAGAGCACTTACGGACTACCGATCATATTCTCCGGGAAGCAGGCAATACAAAGACGCATACACAAAACGCATGCAACTGCGCGGGAAAATTAATTCCGCTCTAATTCGCGACTACGCCCACAAGCAACAAATTGTAAACCACTTTTTTGACAATGACCGCAACATCCCCATTTGGGCTATATTTGAATCACTGACTTTGGGTGAATTTGGAACATTCTTCTCCTGTTCAAATGAAAAAGTAAAATTGCATACTTCTAGTTTGTTGCATCTACCTACGAATCAGGATGCTGATGGCAAGCTAACCCAATACATAATCTACACTTTAAAAGACCTTAGAAACGCCATCGCACACAACAATATAATTTTTGACACAAGGTTCCAAACCGGAAAAATCAACACCCGTCTAATCACCCTGTTAGAAAACGAAACCAAGCTCAAAAATATTAATTTCCAGTATATTGAAGCATACGTAATTCTTCTTGTGTATATTTCAAGAAAAATGAGGCAATCCAAAACAGAATGTCGTCAATTTATTAACAGTTTTACAGCTTACATTGACGCTTTACGCACAATTTTGCCGATTCATGTATGCAACAAAATAGCGGGAACAGGCATCCGTTCTAATATGCAAATGCTAAACCAATATATTACGAAATCTTAACATAAAAAACTCTCGTTTTCCTTGCATAAAAAAAACGTTTATGGTATATTAATATTTAAGAATTGCGGTGGATGTCTTCGGACTACACTTAAAAAGGATCTGACGCGTCGGGTCCTTTTTTAGTGTCTAATACAGAAATGGCTATTATAAATCCATCCGCGCCCGCCTGTCCAATGGGCCGACAATCTCTACAGAATGGCGCCCCAAACGCCGCGCCTCCCAAAGAATTTTCATCTTCATTTACGGAACCTGAACAACACAAAATCGACGCATTGACACGATAATGCCACATTTAGAACTCATTACGCGCAGCTACAACGCAAAAATAAAGGCCAATCGGAAAAACCCGCGAAATACGCGCCTTTACACACAAAAAAACACCGTCCCCAGCGTCCTCAACCCGCCAAAAACAGTGCTTTCCAATGAGACATCGGGGATTCGAACCCCGGACAACTTGATTAAAAGTCAAGTGCTCTACCAACT
>CAYOWU010000090.1:0-10120 GCA_964407765.1 uncultured Lachnospiraceae bacterium | reverse complement strand
CGGAGCTGACTGTCACTAATCGGGTGAGGGTTTGACCAGGAAAAGAAGTGGAATCACGTGTGCGGTTTTGAGGGTGCGCAAGGTATCCTTTTTATAATAGATAATCCTCGATAGCTCAGTTGGTAGAGCGCGCGGCTGTTAACCGCGTTGTCGTAGGTTCGAGTCCTACTCGGGGAGTTTCTTAGAACTGGAAAGACTGTTTGCTTTTGGGAATAAAAGCAAGCAGTTTTTTTATCTTAATTCATTCACGCCACCCGCACGCCCCATTTTGCGTGATATTTGCCCCGCATTCAGTTGATGTAGCCCGCTATATTATGCCCCGCGGGCACATCTCCTTCATTTGGAACAAATCTCCCATTATAATGCCCTGTGGGTACAAATTGTCATGCACGGTTGACATAAATTAATTCTCAAACACGCTTTAGGTTTTTATAGATAAATTGGTAAAAATGCCTTATACTTTTCCAAAAAAGTACGATATAAAAAATAGGAGAGGAGGCAGAATATGAAACCACTTATACAGATTACGACGATACCCATTGCATACGAATTGCAAGTTGAAAGAGCTAGATTTGAGCGTCACGAAGGAACGGCTAATTTAGAGATTACCGGAAACCAAGATGGGGCCATGCGCATTAAGAGCCAGCCCATTAAATTGAATCTGGACACCTATGAGTCCGGGGATAGCGTATTGGGCGCCGCTCTGGGAGTGGGTGAGAATGGAACAGGCACAGCGGTCATGTACCAGGCGACTGTTTCCATGGATGGAGACGGACAACTGCTGTTAAAAGGAAAAATCAGCGATAATCTGACCAAAACGAATGCTGCCCATGCGGCAGTGGCGGATCAGAGTGCGCCTGTTGTGAACAGCGCGGATTTGACGATTCGATATCAGATGGATAAAATGAATTTTGATATGAAAGTTGCCAATGGCAATTTTGAATTTATACCGGGTAATATCAATCTTGAGATTACCCAGTATCCAGAGGTTCAGATCGAATATGTGGGAGGGCCCATCTATGTTCCGCCCAGTGCGGATCCCAATTACGAGGGTGTGGATGTGAAAGCATAAGAGGCATTTTCCATTTCGATAAATCGAAGGGATAGCATTAAATAGAGCGTTTCGTCTGGATTGTTCAGGTTTACATGGAGGATCGTCTTGATTTTATCTAAACGATATAGGAAAGTGCTTCTGTGAATGTAAAGCGCTTTGGCCGTTTGGACTGCATTGCAATGGTTATTCAGGTAGCAACGTAAAGTTTTCACATACTCAGTGTGGTGTAAATCGTCTATATTTTTAAGCTTCAATAACTTCTCGTGGGAAATCATGTACGCGGGAAGTTTTTTTGTGGCTTCATTCAGAATGTAGTCCAAAGCGATTTCCTCAAAATGGTGGATCCACAGACTGGGGTGTTTTCGTTTGCCGATTTCCAGGGCGGCGCATCCTTGTACATATTGTTCATAGAAATTCAGATGTCCAGGCATACAGCGGCTGTATCCGGCTTTTAGTAACTGATCCCGGATAAAATAAGCCAGCTTTTCTGAAATAGCTGAGACGCTTAGTCGGGATTTTGTCTGGTTTATATAGAGGACGATATTATTTTTATAAATAAAGGCGCAGGCGTAGGGCAGAGCGCTTTCAATATGTCTGCATATGGGGCGCAGGGCAGGGCTTGGGCCGTCTGCGCGGCCGTTTTCTAGGATAATGCACAGATAGTGGTTTGCGGGGTTCCAGCCCAGAGCGTCTAGTTGTTGGCTTATGGAGGCAGAGGAGGCGGATTGCCCGGTTAAAACAGCGTGAAACAGGGAATGCAGCATAGCATTATGGGAAAATGCACACTGTGCCATTTCCGCCAGATATTCCAATAGAAAGCCGCGGCCTTCAAAGTCTGGCAGTGCGAGAAGCCTGGTCCGAAAGGCATCGGCGGCGGAAACATTTTCGTCGGCCGGCGCGGAGGCGTTTATGGGCCAATCGTCATCCAGAAGTTCTGGGGAAATATTTAAGACAGGTTGACTGATTTCCAGAAGCCTCTGGACAGGCTCGCCGTTTAGGCAGGCGCGCATCAGATCTTTCTGCCACTGGTTGAAGGTTTGAAAAAGTTCCTGGATCCGGTTAAATAAGGACAGGATGGAGGAATTGTTTTTCAGAAGGCAATAATTGACGGGCAGCGTCTGCGGCGTCTCCGGGCTGTTCTGTATTTGCAGCGCCAGGCTGTTTGCAGGCAGGGGGATTTTCCGGGGAGGCATATGGAGCGAATCCAGGAGATAAAGGGTGTTTTCCATTAAATGAGATTCTTCTGTGTAAAAATAAAGTTTATCCAGACATGGTTCCTGAGATAACGGGCCACTGCAGATGATTTCGTATGTGTCGGAAAGCCGCTGGATGATAAAAGCCGGACTTAATTTCATCGGATCCTCCTAATAATATAAAAATGATAGTATTCCTACATATTGTAGGAAATTATTTGAGGAAAGTCAAGGGATAAGTAATTCCCCATGAATTAAAAAAGAGCAAGCTTCCCATGGGGGAGAGCTTGCTCTTTTTGTGATGGCGGGTTATTCCAATAAATAGCAGCTTGTGTATGTCATTGTGTTGGGGCCGTAGTAATACAGCATCCCATTGTCTGTGCATATTTGATTGACCAACAACCCATAGGCTTCCATCGAGGAAATGGATTTTTCCGGAAAACGGCAAGGCGCGTCCGGATAGGCGCATGTTTTGCATAAAGTGCACGCGCCGGCGCCCAGAGCCAGCAGGTTCGGATAATCATCGGCCAGGGCGGCGCGAAGGTCGTAAAAATTCTTTTTGTGCTTTCGCTCCAGCAGCATCATCGTCCCGTAATCGAAGTTGTCGTCCAGCTGGCCCATGGTCTGCACCAGGATCCCAGTATGGTAGGCGCGAACCTGGCGGCGGCATTCCTCCAGACTCCCGCAGGCGGGGGGACAGGACCAGTTTCTGTCATACATCCCGCAGGAGTTGGCGGAGCACATGTCCCGAACCTCCGGCATAAGAATCATTGTGTCCGGATTCAGTTCATGAACATATGTAAACCCGTGTTTTTCTGCAAGGTCAATTATGTTCGGATTAACCATTAATCTTCCTGATCAAATCCCAGCTCGTCTACAAATGTATCCTGGAATTCCAAACGGTTTGCCAGCTCCAGGAATTCGACCTGTGTGGCCAGCTCGTGTGAGCGATGGAATTCGTCTTCGTTGACAATGGCGATCTTCGCGCCTTCGCCGGCAGCGTTTCCGATGGGGATTACTTTGCCGGACAGTTCCATAGGAAGCAGGCCGATGGCGCATGCGCTTTCCGGATTCATGTAGTTTCCGAACGCGCCGGCGATCAGAACTTCGTCGATGTCTTCCAGGGTGATTCCCCAAAGTTTACTCATGATGCGGATACCTGCGGCGATGGCGGCTTTGGCCAGCTGCAGTTCGCGGATATCCTGTTTTGTCAGGCTTACTTTGTCTGTGATCTGGTAGTCTTCTTCCATGAAACCGGTTTCGTCAATGACTTCCAGTTCCAGCAGACAGGCGGTCAGATCCAGCAGGCCGGAGCCGCAGATCCCCACAGGTTCCACGTCGCCGATTACGGAGTAGGATAATTTCTTATTTTCATCTAATGTCACATGGTCGATGGCGCCTGTGCCGCCGCGCATGCCACAGCTGATCTTGGCGCCTTCCAGAGCAGGGCCGGCAGCGGTGGAGCAGGTAAGCATTTTGCCGTCTTTGCACAGAACCAGCTCGCCGTTGGTTCCGATGTCGATCATCAGGGAAGTTTTGCCCCGTTTTTCCAGGTCGGTGGCCAGGATACATGCCAGGGTGTCGGCGCCTACGAAGCTTTCGATTACGGACAGACCCCAGAAACGTCCGTTTGGATGAATCTGAATGCCGTACTCGGAAGCCAGAGCGATCACAGGCTCTTTGCAGTGCGGATAGTAGGGCGCCGCAGTAAGGGTATCAACGGGCCAGTGCAGGAACAGGTGCATCATACAGCTGTTACCAACCAGGGAAACGCCGGCGATCCTTTCCGAGGAGATGCCTACTTCCTGAGCCATTTCCTGGATCAGCTGGTTGATGGTGGTGCGCACGCAGTTTGCCAGGGTGTCGCCGCCGCCGGCCAGAGCGTACTCGCAGCGGTTGATAACGTCGGCTCCATATGGTGACTGAGGATTCAGGCAGCTGTTTACCGTAACCGGGCGGCCATCCGAAGCGTCCAGCAGGTAAGCGGCGATGGTGGTGGTTCCCAGGTCAACGGCAGCCAGGTAAACCGGCTCGGAAGAATCTTTTAACTCATCCGGAATCCATGGTTTCGCTTCCACTTCGCGGCCCATGCCTTTTTCCAGAATCTGGTTGCGCATGGTGCGGGAAGACAGGCGGATGGTCATGTCATTTTCCACATGAATGGTACAGGATTTCTGAACGCCGGGCTCTCCCCCTTCCAGAATCTCCACGGTACATTTCTCGCATTTTCCCTTGCCGCCGCAGGGCGCCTCCGGTGAATATCCGGCCTGGCGCTGGGCTTCCAGCAGCGTTGTGCCCGCTTCCACCTCTATGGATTTATTATCTGGCATAAATGTTACAGTATAGGTACTCAAATTGGTATTCCTCCCTTCAGTATATCAAAAGCTTATTTTACTATTATACTATAGATTTGGGGCAGAAGGAATGAAGAGTTTTATTTTCAGTCATATTGCCGGAAAATCACCGTTGAGAAAATTTCAGCTCTTATATCTTTTTGCTACGATCAAACCTATGCCGAGTATCACTGCGGAAACCGCCATCCAGATCCATCCGGCGGCATTGGACGGAGAAGTCCCCATTTGGTTCACGCTTAAGGGGAAATCGCCGCCGGGCTTTTGCATATTGCCGCCAGAAGGGCGGTTCGCATTGGCGTTTCTCGCTGGGGCCGAATTATCGGACAGAGCGCTTTTCATTTGGCTGCCGGATGGCTGTTCGGGAAAATTGCCGGAGAAACCATCCGGAATGTTTGAGGGATCGAATCCTTCGGGCATATTCTTCGGCATATCGCCGCCGAAGCCGCCCGCGCCGCCCTCCATAGACCCCATGTCCGAGAGCGTGATGGCGGAAGCGTCTGCATAATTCATGTCGCTGGCGGTTTTCCCGTTTTCAAGCTGCATGGAAATGCTCTCGCTGCGCAGTTGACAGAACTGCCGGAGGGTTTCCACGCCTAATTCAAATTCTTGGAAGGAATAAAATGCGGTGGGGTCTTTTTCCACGTAGGATTTGATCAAGTTATACGCATTGTCGATAATGCCCGCAATGTCGACGGTCGCCGTGAATTCGGAGAAATATTGATGATACAGTTCGGTGTATTCTTCGTTTTCAAAAATCCAATTAAGCATCGGCCTGTCGGAGGAACCGCCAGATACCGGCGCGTCGATGGGCGTATTGACCGTGCTCGTTGCGTCTTTGCCGCCAAATGTGCCGAAGCCAAGATTATAGTCCCACGGAATCATGGCAAGCTGGCCGTCCTTCTCATAAAGATAATAATTGTGCACCATCATGCCGGTATAACTGTCGTCATTACAAATATAGTTATGAACCACAAAATAACGGATTACCTGTTCTATATTGACTACAGACGCAATCTCCTTTCCGTTGGACAGTTTTTTCAGGGATTCAATCAGGCGGCGCTGATCTGCTTCGGTAATATTAGTTTTTGAGTTATTCCAGATGTTGGAATAGCTCCCCGGCTGATCGTCGATATATTGCAGCTTTACGTCGGAGGCTCCGCCGCCGAACATAGAGGATGGGTTAAATCCGCCGGGCTCTTTGCTGGGTTTGGGGGAATCGGCGCTGTTGGAGCTAAGATTCAAGTCAAAATCTTTCATATCAAAATCCATGCCATTGCCGCGGCCGCCACCGAAGCTCATACTGTCCGGTTTATAAAGTTTACCGTAGTCAGACCCGTAATTGCGTTCCAGAAACGTTTCTTCCACGCCCTCTACGGCCAGATACAGCCCCCAGTCCTCGCCATTGACCGTGATGTAGGTGAAGCTGCACAAAGACGAGTTCACGCCGAATTGGTTCATCATGGTGTAGGATAAGTAGTCCTTCATCATGGTGGAATCCTGAATTAGGTTGTTCAGGCTTAGCTTATCCAGCCCATGGTAAGACTTGGCGCTGTCGTACTGGTCGAATTCGATCTTGAAGCTGTAGCGTTCGCTGTCAAGGCTGGCCACCGTAGAAAGAGAAGTGTTTCCCTTTGCGCGAATCCCCACATTTTGGTAGGGCTCGCCGTCAATGACCACATTGGCCGCATAGTATTCTTCGCTGGCGGCATTGGCAATGAATTCATTCCAGTTCTCCATAATGATATCAACGGTATGAACCTTTGTGTTATCAAACAATCGGTTCTCATATCCCATGGTGTGGGCCATTGCTTCTATCCCAATTTTCCCGCCGTTCATGAACAGAATCGTGACGGCCAGCGTCAGAGCTGTGACGATCCACGCAACTGTTTCAAAATATTTATTTCCTGACATAGCTTACCCCATATAATCACCGTTGTAAGAGACAATAACTGCACTGTTGACGCCGGGCATTTCTGAGAGAGTATTGACAAAATCGGTGTCGTCGTCCATCAGTCGGACTTCGATGTTCAGCTCGATTGCGCCTTTTACGGCGGATTTGCTTTTAACAGTTGTCCGGGTCACATTTTTTTCAAGAAAGTCTTTTGCTTTTATTTCCGCATCGTGATCCGTGCAGCTTAGAACCACCATATAGGGATGCGTGGTGGATGATTTATTGACAAATATCAGCAGAATGAGGCCAATGCAGACGCTGCCGATGATTGCCAGCGGAATCATGCCGGCCGCCAGAATAATGCCTGCGCCGATAGACCAGAACAGAAACGCAATATCCAGGGGGTCTTTAATAGCGGTGCGGAAGCGGACGATGGACAGGGCGCCCACCATGCCCAAGGACAGGACTACATTGGAAGTTACCGCAAGGATAACAGTGGCCGTAATCATAGTCAAAGCGATGAGCGTGGTGCCGAAACCAGCGGAATACATTACGCCCCGGTAAGTTTTCTTGTAAACGAGAAAGATGAACAGTCCGATGCCAAAGGATAGCGCGATGGTTATAACCATATCAAAAACGCTGATGGAAGATACCTTTTCCAGAAAACTGGACTTGAAAATGTCGTTGAATGTCATAGTTGGTTTTCTCCTTATGTTTCATATTTTTCTTATAGTAAGCCATAATTGTTAATCATACATCCGGCAGGCGGCGTATTTTGAAAATGCCGTACTGTGCCTGTCCCCAAGCTGCACAATGTCGCGAATGACGTCGGGGAGGAAATTATCCCATTTCACCTCCAGGATACAAGGGGAACCCTGAATAGGGATGGTGGCGCAATTTGGATTCAGCAAATCGGTGCAGCGAAGCCCTGTGCGGATGTTGTAATCCAGAGTAACGCGGACATTGCCGGGGCCAAATACAAATGGTTCACGGGTATAGTCGACGATCACCTTTGCCGCCAGGCCGTCTTTGCAAATCCGGGTATAGAACCCGAGAATCGTTTCATCGGCGCTTGCAGCCATCCAGCGAACATCGCCGTCTGCGATTGCCTGCGCCTGTTCTGGCGTGAGCGCGGCAAAATTCTTGTAGCCAAGCCCTCCGCGCTTGAATTTTCGCTCCAGATGAATGACGGAGGCGGCATTGTTGTAGAGGCGGATCCGATATTTTTCACGGACAATCACGCCGTCCAGCTTTTCCCGCAGCGCTTTATCATCCAGATTGTCAAAATACAGACTGCGGATTTCATATTTCCCGTTTTTGGCATGGCTGTCCGGCTTCATAACGGCTTTCAGCCTTTGCCGTAGGATCAGCATATCCAGAGCGTTGATTTTATGTTTTATTTCATGTCTGAACTGCATGTGGCGTTCCTCCTTTATTTGTTATTAGGCATTTGCTATATATCTGGCATTAAATAATTGCCAGATAGCAGCCGCCTGTCTTAATTATAAAAGCTGAACCTATGACTGACATTAGAAAAACCTTCCCGTTTGTGAAGACTTACGGGAAGGTTTGTGAATATTTTGTGAAATTGCGTTAAAATCGGGCGGTGAAGCGGATTTTTCCTGGTTTCGGGCGTTCGGCCGTCAGATTTCCGCCAAACGTTTCCGCAATGGCGCGGGCGGCGGAAAGGCCAATTCCGTACCCGGAGGAGGCGCCGCTCTGTGTTCTGGCGCTGTCTCCCCGGTAAAACCGCTCGAAGAACCGTTCGGGGTCAATGCTGTACAGCTCCTCACAGGTGTTTTCTTCCACAATCTGGATATGCCCCCCTTCATCTGCCGCGGAAATCTGAATCACGCCCCCCTCTGGGGTGTACTTAACCGCGTTGTCAAGCAGGATGGAGATCATTTGCAGAAAAGTATCTCTGTGCGCCTGCATCAAAATATGGGGCTGAATCTTTGCGGACAGCGTAATCTGTTTCTCTGCCGCGATATCTTCATAGGCAGGAAACATCCCGCAGATCAGCTCGCTGATATCCGTCGTTTCTGTGGGAAGCCTCAACTCCTCATCCAGCTTGGCAAGGGTCAGAAGATTCGTCATCAAGACATTCAGCCGCTGCGTCTGAATTCGGATGTTCTTGCTGTACTTTGTTTCTCCGTGAATCAGTATGGAGGCGTCATTGTTGGATTGAATGATGGCCAGAGGCGTTTTTAGCTCATGCCCGGCGTTTGTGATGAACTGCTTTTGCTTTTCCATCCCTGCAAGGATGGAGCGAACCACCCGCCCGGAAAGCAGAACCACAAACAGTAAAATGACAAGCCAGCATATTAGCGCGATGGCAGAGGAAATACTCAGCACCATAATGAAAATGCTGAATTGTTCAGAAGTATCCATGAAGAAAATCAATCGGTCTGTGCCCAGCTGCTTCACTTCATATTTGTATCCGTCAATTTTTCCGGAAGCGCCGGCAATCTGCGCGGCATATTGGGACGCTTTTTTTTCATCCACTGAAGAAATTCGGTCGATGTTCATATCGAGGATCGTTCCTTGTTTATCCGTATGAACCATGAAAAAGGGGGCTGATTTTATAGTATCCATATTCGGTGACGGCGCAAGTGGCCGCCGCTTATGAAACTCCATTTCGTCGGCATTGACTAAAGTGTGCAATATGGCGTCCGACTGCCTGTCCAAAGCAATCCAGCTGAATCCGCTGATAGCGCCGATTAATACCGCCAAAAGAACCGTAACGGCGGACATGGCAAAGAGAATGAATTTCTTTCGTAAAGTTTTCTTCATAGCGGCGTCTCCAGACGGTAGCCAATATTGCGTTTTGACACAATTTCTACGCTGGAATTCATGGCGGCGAGCCTTTTGCGGAGATAGGAAATATAAAGCCAAACGCTGTTGACGTCGGCTTCCGAGTTATAGCCCCACGCTTTTGCCAGCAAATCCTTGGAAGAAAGAAAAATTCTCTGATTTGCCATTAGCTGTTCCATCAGGCGGTACTCCTGCTTGGGCAGCGCAAATTCCGTATCCCCGCAGGATAGCGTGCCTGACTGGATATTTAGCGTCAGATCGCCAAAAGTAAGCAGATCCGGGTGGAATTCCTCACGCCGGCGCAGCATGGCGCGGATGCGGGCCAGCAGCTCGCCCATGTCGAAAGGCTTGGGCAAATAGTCGTCCGCCCCGGCATCCAGTCCCCGAATACGGTCGTCAATCTGGGTCTTTGCCGTAAGAAGCAGGATCGGCGTTTTGCACCCGTTTTTGCGCAGAGCGACAAGGACATCGATCCCGTCCCGTTTGGGCATCATAATATCCAGAATGATCCCGTCATAGTCTCCGGACAGGGCGTAATCGTAAGCGTCTTCACCGTTGTACACGGCATCGACAATATATTTATGATAAATGAGAATGTCTACCACCGCTTCGGAAAGCGATCGTTCATCCTCGGCATAAAGCAGCTTCATAGAATCCTCCTTTGTCAGCGCGTTCAGTTTTTTTGAAAATAAAAACGCCGAAAACCTTGAAAAATCAATGTTTTCGGCGAAGCGCTTAACGTCGCTAAGAGGATTTGAACCTCCGGCCTACCGCTTAGGAGGCGGTCGCTCTATCCAGCTGAGCTATAGCGACA
>CAYOWU010000089.1:0-10170 GCA_964407765.1 uncultured Lachnospiraceae bacterium | reverse complement strand
GGCCGAGAGGCGGATTCAAAACTCCGAAGGATTGGAACAGCTAAACGAAGTGCGCGTGTCCTATCTGGGAAAAAAAGGACAGCTCACGGCGGTGTTAAAGGGAATGAAAGATGTAGCCCCCGAGGAGCGGCCGGTGGTCGGCCAGCTGGTCAATGACGCCCGGGTGCATATTGAAGAATTCCTAGAGGAGACCAAGAGCCGGATGGAGCAGGCGCTTCGGGAAAAGCGTCTGAAGGAGGAAGTCATTGACGTGACTCTGCCGGCCGTGAAGATGGAAACCGGGCACAGGCATCCCAATACCATTGCGCTGGAAGAGGTGCAGCGGATTTTCATCGGCATGGGTTACGAGGTGGTGGAAGGCCCGGAAATTGAGTATGATTTATACAATTTTACAAAATTAAATATCCCGGAAGACCATCCGGCCAAAGACGAGCAGGACACATTCTATATCAACAAGGACATTGTGCTGCGTACCCAGACCTCTCCCGTACAGGCACGGGTGATGGAAAAAGGCCAGCTGCCCATCCGTATGATTGCGCCGGGCCGCGTGTTCCGCTCCGACGAGGTGGACGCCACGCATTCGCCGTCGTTCCATCAGATTGAGGGATTGGTTATCGACGAAAATATCACTTTCGCGGACTTAAAAGGCACGCTGGAAGAATTTGCCCGGCAGCTCTTTGGCCCGGAGACGAAAACGAAGTTCCGTCCTCATCACTTTCCGTTTACAGAGCCCAGCGCGGAAGTGGACGTTTCCTGCTTTAAGTGCAAAGGTGCCGGGTGCAGATTCTGCAAGGGAAGCGGCTGGATCGAGATTCTCGGCTGCGGCATGGTGCATCCTCATGTGCTGGAAATGTGCGGCGTAGACCCGGAAAAATACACCGGCTTTGCTTTCGGCGTGGGGCTGGAGCGAATCGCGCTGCTGAAATACGAAATTGACGATATGCGTTTGTTATATGAAAATGACGTTAGATTCTTGAAGCAATTTTAGGAGGAAGAGACGAAATGAATACTTCATTATCCTGGATAAAAATGTACGTGCCGGATCTGGACGTGGAAGCGCAGGAATACGCCGACGCCATGACTATGTCCGGCACGAAAGTGGAAGGCTTCCAGGCGCTGGACGCGGACCTGGAAGGCATTGTGGTGGGACGGATTGAGAAAATCGAGAAGCATCCGGACGCGGATAAACTGATCGTCTGCCAGGTGGATGTGGGTGAACAAACGGTGCAGATTGTCACAGGCGCTCCCAATGTGAAGGAAGGGGATAAAGTGCCGATTGTGCTGGACGGCGGACGGGTGGCCGGTGGCCACGACGGGAAAATGACGCCCGGCGGAATTAAGATAAAAAAAGGCAAGCTTCGCGGTGTTGAGTCCAACGGCATGATGTGCTCCATCGAGGAGCTGGGAAGCAGCCGGGAGATGTACCCGGAAGCGCCGGAATACGGCATCTATATTTTCCAGGATGACGTGAAGGTGGGTGAAAGCGCCATAAAGGCTCTGGGGCTGGACGATGTAATTTTTGAGTACGAGATTACCTCCAACCGTGTGGACTGCTACAGCGTAATCGGCATTGCCCGGGAAGCGGCGGCGACTTTTGGCAAAACATTTGCGCCTCCGGCCGTGAAGGAAACCGGAAACCAGGAGGATGCCAAAGATTATATCCAAGTTACGGTGGAAGACGAAGAGCTGTGTCCCCGCTACTGCGCCCGGATTGTGAAAAACGTGAAACTGGGCCCATCGCCCGAATGGATGCAGAGATGCTTGGCCGCCAACGGCATACGCCCCATCAACAATCTGGTGGACATCACCAACTACGTGATGGAAGAATACGGACAGCCCATGCACGCCTATGACCTGGACACAATCGAAGACCGCCGTATTGTAGTGAGACGCGCCAGACAGGGCGAGGAATTTGTCACGCTGGACGGCCAGACCCGCACCATGGATGAAGACGTGCTGATGATTTGCGACGGCAAAAAGCCTGTGGGCGTGGCCGGAATCATGGGCGGCGAGAATTCCATGATCACGGATCAGGTGAAAACGGTGCTCTTTGAGGCAGCCTGCTTCGACGGAGCCAACATCCGCAAATCCGCCAAACGAATCGGCCTGCGTACCGACGCATCCGGGAAATTCGAGAAGGGTCTGGACCCCAACAACGCCCAGGCGGCCATTGACCGCGCCTGTCAGCTGATGGAGGAGCTGGGAGCCGGCGAGGTTGTGGGCGGCATGGTGGACGTATACGGCCAGAAGCGTGAGCCTGTGCGGGTGAAATTTGAGCCGGAGAAAATCAATGCTCTCTTGGGGACGGATTTCTCCAGGGAAGAGATGCTGGCATACCTGGAAAAAGTGGAACTGGCGTACGAGGAAGCTTCCGGGGAAATCATCGTTCCCACGTTCCGCCAGGATGTGCAGTGCATGGCGGATTTGGCCGAGGAAGTGGCAAGATTTTACGGATACGACCGGATTCCCACTACGCTGCCCACCGGAGAGGCTACCACAGGACGCATTTCATTCAAACAGCGGATTGAACAGGTGGCCAGAGATGTGGCGGAGTACTGCGGATTTTCCCAGGGAATGTGCTATTCATTTGAAAGCCCCGGCGTATTTGAGAAATTATTGCTGCCCAAGGAGTGCCCCAAGAGAATGGCGATTCGGATTCAGAACCCGCTGGGCGAAGATTTCAGCATTATGCGCACTCTGTCTGTAAACGGCATGCTGACCTCACTGGCAACCAATTACAACAGAAGAAACAAAGGCGTAGGACTCTACGAGCTGGGAAATGTGTATCTGCCTGAGAAACTGCCGCTGGAAGAGCTTCCCGATGAGCGAATGACTTTTACCTTAGGCATGTACGGAAAAGGCGATTTCTTCGCCATGAAAGGCGTGGTGGAGGAGTTTTTTTCCAAAGTTGGCATGCGCGCCAAAGCGGAATATGAGCCGTCCACATTATATCCCTTCTTACATCCAGGTCGTCAGGCTATTGTAAAATACG
This sequence comes from uncultured Lachnospiraceae bacterium, assembly GCA_964407765.1. GTDB lineage: Bacteria > Bacillota > Clostridia > Lachnospirales > Lachnospiraceae > MGBC164599. The sequence goes on along the minus strand of CAYOWU010000089.1, from coordinate 7,178 downwards.
AGAGTAAAGACGTGGCTTTCCTGGGGGAAGTGCATCCCACAGTGGCCGAGTCCTATGGAATTGGCGAACGGGCGTATTTGGCCGTTGTGGACATACCGACGGTTCTGGAGTTCGCAAACTTTGATTACAAATATGAGGGCATTGCCAAATATCCGGCTGTGACCCGCGACATCAGCATGGTGGTTCCCAAGGAAGTGCTGGCGGGGCAGATTGAAGCGGTCATCGAGCAGCGGGGCGGCAAAGTCCTGGAGGATTACAATCTCTTTGATTTGTACGAGGGAAAACAGATCAAAAAAGGTTTCAAATCTATGGCATATTCGGTGACTCTGCGGGCCAAGGACAGGACGCTGGAGGAAAAAGATGTATCCGCCGTTATGAAAAAAATATTACATGGACTGGAAAGTTTAGGCGTCGAGTTAAGAAGTTAAGGGGAAATTTTTATTATGTTATTATATGTAATCAGACATGGGGAGACAGCGTGGAATGTCCTGCGGAAAATACAAGGTTCCGCGGATATTCCGCTCAATGAAAACGGAATCAGGCTGGCAAAAATTACAGGCGAAAAATTAAAGGACGTGTCTTTTGACATGGCTATATCCAGTCCTCTTCAGCGGGCGTACCAGACCGCTGAACTGGTTCTGGGGGAACGGGATGTCCCGATTGAGACGGACGAGCGGATTCAGGAAATTTCTTTTGGGGAACTGGAAGGGGTGCAGATGCTCCATGTGAACCCGGTTCATCCCTTTTATAATTTCTTTGCGGACGCGTATCATTTTGTGCCGGCCAGAAACGGGGAGTCGATTTATGATGTGTGTGAAAGAACTGGAAATTTCTTTGAAGAGTTGATCCATTGTCCGGATCTGCAGGACAAAACTATATTGATTGCAACCCATGGCTGTGCCCTGCGTGCGCTTTTACAGCCGGTTTACGAAGATATTTCAGACTTCTGGCAAGGGGGCGTCTGCCCCAACTGCGGGGTGAGTATAATAGAAACAAAGGGTGGAAAATCCACCCTTTTAGAAAAAGATAAGATATATTATTGAAGAAAAAGCCGGGAAAGATTCTCATCTTGTAGATTTTCCCCGATAACCAAGACCATTCCCTCCTCCTGTGGATCGAATTCACGAATCGTGGATTCATTGGGAATATAGTCAAATAGTTTACTTTCGCCATCAACGTCAACGATTCCTTTTGCTCGGAAAACATTTCCGTAGGACTCGGTATCTTCTAGTTCTTTCAGGATTGATTCAAGCTGTTCTCTGGTGTACGACCGAGTTACCGGCGTGCTCCAGAACTTGAATCGATTATCCCGTGTTTCTTTTGTGGGTACCCCTGGTATCGTGCGCTTCTTGCCCATCTGGCGCATTGGCTGGAATGGGGCGGGAGGCGTATCCAGGAAAGTCTGGATAAAATCTATATTGTCAGGGGTAAAGCCATTCAAAATCGGAAAAGAAATGTGATTCTCATGGAGAATATCATAGATCTCTTTTAATTCCTCATTATCCAGGCTCTCAGTCCTGTTCAGCAGCAGTAAACGGCTATTCTGGATTTGATTCCAAAAATATTCCGTTACATAACGGTTGTTTTCTTTGAACCTGCGCGCATCCACGATGGTTATGGCAGTGATGCTGCCAATTCCAAACTTTTGAACAAAGGATGGTTCGCGAAGCATTCCCAGAATATCGGACAATTTTCCGACGCCGGAAGGTTCAATGACAACATGGCTAAACTGTTGGGATTCCAATACTTTAGATATGGCTTTCAGAAAATCACCTTTAAGCGAACAGCAGATGCATCCCGCTGTCAAGTCTTTAATTTCTACGCCAAATCCTGATAACTCCTTGGAATCGATCCCCAGCGAGCCATAATCGTTCTCAACCAAAATGGGGTTAGGTCCAAAAGCATGCTGCTGTATAAAATGCTTGATTAACGTGGTTTTTCCGGCTCCTAAGAAGCCGGAAACCACTGTGATTTTCAGAGCGTCCATATAAAATTAAGCTAAATCGTAATCCTTAGCTGTGAATTTGCTCTCGTCGATGTCTTCTCTGATTTCTTCCCAGAATTTGTTTGCATCATCTGGAATGTCAGCGATCTGCTCTTCCATGATATCAAGGTAAGCAGCATCTCTTTCGTCAACAGCAACCTGACCAGTCTTAACAGCTTCTTTAAGTACTTTAACAGCGCAAGCAGCAGCAGTCTTAGTACGAACAAGCGGATCTTCAGATTTGATGATTTCTGGAGCAATCTGCATGATAACGTCTGGACGCAGGATGTATGCGTGTGGATCCAGATGGCAGTCAGATTCCTGAAGAATTTCCATCATCTGTTTCTGGTAGCCAAGTTTCTTAGCTGTGTTCATCATTCTACAATCGTAGATCAACTGCTCGATACCAGCTGTAACAGCAGAACCAGACAGCAACTGTACCTGCTGAATGGACTCATTACTCCACAGATCCGGAAGAACTAATGCAGCATTACCAACTGGGCTCAAGTGAGCGCCACAAGCCATACGACCTTCCATAGCGATTGGAGCGCCTGTGATAGCTTTCAGGTATCCACCGATGTATTCGCAGTCTTTGCTCGGGCCGGTTGCTCCCATTTCATAAGCCATAAGTGCACGAGGAACAGAAGCCACACGTACAACAGCGGCAAATGTACGAGGAATGTAACCATTCTCAGCAAGAACCATAGCTGTGTTAGCAAAACCACAAGAAGAGTCGCCAGCAGCGATCATGTTGTGTTTTTCGCAGATGTCAACCATGTGTCCCCACAGGAAGTCCATATCTCTTGCAGCCATAACGCCCATTGCGAAGATACTCTGATCCAGACGGCACATCTGAAGAGCTTCGTCATGAATTTCTTTACCACCTGTAGATTCGATGGAGATGTAGTCAGCTCCAACTTCGCCACAGCCGTTGAAGAATTCAAGCATGCCATCCCAGAAGCTTCCACTTCTCATAACTGGAGGACGAGTCATTTCACGCATATCGTTTGGTGTTGCACGAAGAGCGGATTTGATGCCGTATTTAGCATTGTACTCTTTCATAACGTCCAGAATGATCTTTGTGGACTCGATACCATATTTCGGATGTTCTGTGAAATCCGGAACAGTTTCGTACTCGATTGTAACAGCATCCTGATGCAGTTCAACAGCACGTTTCAGGATTCCTTCGATCATCTCTCTGTAGATGTCGTAAGCTTCCTGGATTGTGGAATCGTTAACGATCATTGGAGGCAGAGTGTGGTTTAACTCTGGATACATTGTGCCGCCACCGATTTCGATACCCATTTTTGTGGTAATCGGATGTTTACAGGAACCATAAACTAATTCGTCAACGCTGTTGACTGCCATTGATGTAACTGGTTTTCTTGTGCTCATATAGAAAATCCTCCTTATTTGGTATTAACCGCTCACTTTGTGGTTGAGTTAATAATACTGGATTTTAGAAAAAAAATCCTTGGAGGTTTCCTGTAAATTCTTGTACTATTCGGTTCGCTTTTCTAAAAAAACATTTCATATCCTGACTAAATAGTAAATAATTGTCATTGACAGATTATTTCAGCGTATATTTACTAATGCGTCTCTGGATTAATTCTTCGGCGGCTTCGCAGGCTTCAAACATATCGTTGGTGTAAACATCCGCCTTGATTTCTTTTGCGTATTTCGCAGTCACGGGTGCGCCTCCCACCATGATGGAAATCTGGGGGCGCACACCGGCGTCTATAATATAATCAATGATATTTTTTAACTCTGGAACGGTGGTGGTGAGGAGGGCGGAGAGGGCGACAATATCCGGGTGATAATTTTGTATGGCCTCCAGGAATTCTTCTTTTGTCACATCGATCCCTAAGTCTATAACGGTAAATCCTCTGCTGCTCAGCAGCATGGAAACTAAATTTTTGCCGATATCGTGAAGATCTCCAGCAACGGTGCCGATTATGACTACGCCTTTTCTGCGCCCGGCGTAATGGGAAATAATTGGCTTTAAGGCGTACATAGCCGCATGCATGGCACGGGAGGCCATAAGCACTTCAGGGATGAAAATATCCCCGTTGCGCAGCCGGTCTCCCATTTCCTTCATAGAGGGCAGGAGAGCGGTGTCAATGATCGCCTGGGTGTTGTAGCCCAGGTTCAGGGCCTTTTCTGTGGCGTTTTTTGCGGCCTGCGCGTCTCCGGAATAAATCGCTTGTTCCAATTCTTGAAGAATATCTTCCATTTATTTCAAAATTCCTTTCGTAAACAACCTGGCGCAGCATTGCATGAATCATCATGCTGCGCAAAAAAAGTGCGCCTCCGATTAAACGGACTGCAGCGTTTTCCTGTACTGGGTGGGGGTGACACCCTCATAGCGCTTGAAAACCTTTGTGAAATAGCTGGCATCGTCGTAGCCGGTGTTTTCAGCAATTTCATCAATGAGGTATTGTGGATTTCGCAGCAGTCGTTTGGCTTCCTCCAGACGCACCCGGGTGAGGTATTCCATCAGGGATACGTTCTGGACTTTTTTAAAGAGGCGGCTGGCATAACTGGGGCTTAAGTAGACTGCCTGGGCTATCTCTTCCAGGGTAAGGTTTTTGCTGAAATTGTTTTGTATGTATTTTTGAATTTCCTGGACCTTGGAATGGGAAGGTTTTTTCGTGAGTTTCTGTACTTCCTCCAGGAAAAAATCCAGAAGTTTTTGTCCTTTTACACAGATGCCTTCCGGGGTGGTTTCTGCATAAATTTCCCGGAAAATTTCTGAATTTTTCTGGCTGGCCACGGCCAGAGGGACTCCCACGCTTACGGCGCTGCGTGAAATCATTACGCTTAATTCGATAAGCCTGGTCTGAATAAGGGAGATCTGGCTGCTCTCATAGAGCACAATGTCCGTGAGGAGCTTCTGAAAAAGATCCCGTGCGGCTTCTTCTTCTCCCAGTTTTATTTTCGTCATCAAGTCGGATTCGGAAGAAATGCTGTATTCGGCGGAAGGGCCGGGCAGCTTGTCCTCCAGGTTTTTTCGGTTTTCAATCTCTTCGTGCAGAAGGGACTGCTGGTAGATGATTTCCTTGGTGTGAATGTAATTTTCCCAGCCGGATTTCATGATATAGTTAGCCACAATATACATGAGGTAGGAAGCGCTGCGGACCATGCTGGCGGACACGATGGGGAGTTCTTCTACAGCTTTGAACAGTTCCGTAAAGTCTGAAGTCAGTTCTTGATTCATTTCCCTTAATTCAATCCAGAAAAATTCTTCCGGCTTCCACATCAGAACCTGGCCGCAGATGAGCGTACCCAGATGTTCGCCTTCCACAATAATTGGGGAAGCCCATTCAATCAGCCCGGAAGGGCAGCGGAAGATGTAAGGCTCACCGAACATGGCGGCCTGTTTTCCGGCTCTTTTGTATGCGCTGCGGCATCGGGGCAAGCCGTTTTCCATACTGTAAATGAGTTGGCAGAACTTACAGCATTTGGAGAGGTTTTTGCGGGAAAAAATGGATTTTCCCTCAATGTCAACGATGTTTGCCATCAGTCCGGTGGTTTCAGTAAAGGCATCCAGAATGTCCTTTAAAGTCTTTATGTCAATGAAATTTAATAATTTAGCTCTCGTGCTGATATTGCTCTTGTATTTGTTTTTATCCATTATTGAGGATACCTCCTTAAACCTTCGCGCCCGTAGCCCAGGCGCTCCACTCTAAATGAAAGTTGTGCGGGCACACTTGGCATACCCGATTTCATGTCGCCTAATCGGCGGCGGACTTTCGCTGTAAAAGGGAAATTAATGCTCTGACCCTTTTTATTTTACCCTATTTTCGGTAAAAATGATAGAAGAAAATTTGTTCAGAGGCGAAAAATTAGTGATAAATGGATACTTTTTGGGAAAAAATAGTGTTAGGGAGGCAAAAGAGCAATTTTAGAATGGGAAGTTATTGTGAAATTAGTAAATAATTTAGAAAAATTTACGAATTATAGAAATCAAAAAATGGGGCTGCCTGAACATAATCCAGACAGCCCCACATAAATCCTTGGCATTGGGAATAATTATCCAACCAATTCTTTTGCTTTTGCAGCAGCTGCAGCAGCGTCAGCTGTGTAAGCGTCAGCGCCGATTTCATCACAGTATTTCTGTGTAACAGGTGCACCACCGATCATGATCTTAACATCGTTCATGCCAGCGTCTTTGAATGCTTTAACTGTTGCGCCAATGTTAGGCATTGTTGTTGTCAACAGAGCAGAGCAGCAGATGATCTTTGTGTTAGCGTTAGCTTTAGCTGTTTCCAGATATTTTTCTGGGGAAACGTCAACGCCCAAATCGATAACTTCAAAGCCAGCGCTCTCAAGCATCATAGCAACCAGGTTCTTGCCGATGTCATGAAGGTCACCAAGAACTGTACCGATAACAACTGTGCCTAATCCAGCAGCAGCGTCAGATGACAGATGTGGTTTCAGAGCTTCAACGCCCTTCTTCATAGCTTTTGCAGAAACTAACATTTCAGGAACGAAGATCTTGCCTTCTGTAAATTTAGCGCCGATTTCGTCCATAGCTCCGATCATACCGTCGTTCAACAGTTTGTTGGGATCTTCGCCAGCTTTGATAGCTTCTTCAACAGCAGCTGCGATTTGTTTGCCTTTGCCCTTCATAATTAATTCGCGAATTTCATCAATCTTAGACATGGTATTAGTCCTCCTTAAAATTAAATGTATGTTTTTATAAAGTAGTTAAACTACAATATAAACTATTTTTTAACTGGCCCAAACAGACCTTCTCTGTAAGCGCTGATGTATTCCATGCAGTACTCATCCATTCCAAGAAGAGCTTCTGTTGCATAGATCAAACCTGACATCAGGTTATCTGTTGGGTCACAGATAATGCTGTCCATACCAGCGTTCATAGCCAGTACAGTATATCCTACGTTCACCAGTTTACGAACAGGCAGGTTGTAAGAAATATTGCTGACAGCAGCAACGATGTGGATATCCGGATACTGAGCACGGATTGTCTTAATAACTTCCACGTTCATGTTCATGCCGTCTTCAGATGTACAAAGCATTTCAACCATTGGGTCGATATGGAATCTGTTCGGAGCGATGTTGTATTCTTTCGCTTTTTTCATAACGCGTTCAAACACGTTCAGCCTGTCCTCAGCTGATTTCGGAATACCTGTATCATCACAGAGCAGACAAACGATTTCCCAAGGAGTAT
>CAYOWU010000088.1:0-10870 GCA_964407765.1 uncultured Lachnospiraceae bacterium | reverse complement strand
CCCATCATACTGCTTAAAATGCCGCTGTAAATATTAGCCATCTCGATGGCCTGTTTGTTTTCAATGATAACGTCCTCCAGCAGGTCCGTGTCTTCCGGATACTTCTTGATCTTATCCACTTTCATAAGCTTTTCCAGCACAATCTCGTTGGAACGCAGGGATGTGGTAAAATACACCAGGGATTTTTCCAACTCCAGCAGCTCCATCAATTCCTGATTCCTGGTGGACGCATGGAGCTTTTCCTCCACCTGCTCGCTTTTCTTATCTATAATCCGCAGATAATGCAGATACATACTGGCGTTTCTGTAAAGAATCTGCAAAATGAACCGGGTTTTCATATACGTGTAAAAGCTGCGCACCCGCCCTTCCATAAAACGGTTCAGCACCGGCGTGTCTTCCAGGCAGATGGTTAAAATCGCCTTATCGACGACAATAATCGCCAAAGGTATCGTCACGTACCAGTCTTTGTCGTTGCGCTCTTCAATCACGGGAATGTCCACCACGATCAGGGTGTACGCATCTTCCACTTCTATACGGGAACGCTCTTCCTCATCCAGAGGCGCCCGCAGGTCATCCACTTCGATGTGGTACATCTCCGCGATGTGAAAAACCTCTGTCGCCGTGGGATTCGTCATCGCCACCCAGCAGCCTTCCTCCGGTTCATCGATTTGACGGATCACCCCATCCACAGTCCGAAAACATCGGATCATAACCATCCCTCCCTTCTTTGCGCTGTGTATTTTTATCCAATCGTTTCCATTATAAATTCAAGAGCGCCCATTTGTCAAATGAATCTCTAATATACTGCAGGAATCCTGTACAGTGTCCCATCCTCCAGCCAGAAAATCTTTCCATTTAACAAAAACGGCTGATTCTCGCCCGCCAGATTCAGATTGGCATAGCTTTTTGCATAAACCTTCTTTCCATTGCCATCCACCACGATATACTGCACCGAAGAGCGGCGGCCTTTGGTTTGAGAACAAAGAATCACGAAACGGTCATCCGACAGCTTCAGCATTTTCGCCGTATTCAGCCGGATCTTCGTGGTTTTGGGGTTGTTTCTCGTCAACCACTTTACCGTATTTTTCCCGGTCTGCCGGTTGGTCACTGTAAGGAACAAATTATACTCATACGAAGATTTAAATCCAGTCACGCCTTTTACTTTATATTTATGGGGCATTGAAATGCCTGTGACCAGCACGTTCTGACCACCTACCTCCATACCGCCTATCACGCATCCTGTGAAGTTATCGCCAGTTTTCCCCATGAATTGAAACGTTGCATATCCGTTTTCCCTCACATTTTCCGTGCCAAAATTATCCACTGTCGTCAGAAAAATCGTCCTTGGAAACGCGTCGCCATGGTCCAAAAGATACAGGCTTCCATCTTTGAAGCGCACATACTGGTCAAAGGAATGGCTCACATAGCTGTCGTTGGATGTCCGGACTTTCATGGTTTTTGTGTCAATGGCAAAAGAAATGTTGGACTGGTGGTGAAGCCCGTCAGCCAGGGCGAACATCGTCCGGCAGGTATGCACATACAAGGCGTCTCCCTGCATATCCATTCTGCACGCTCCTGCGGCAAACGGTTCGTAAATCCCCTGAAACTCATTTTCCACATTTCCTTTGATCAAAGCGATTTTTTGCTTCTTCCAATTGCCGCTATACTGTATGACCTTTATCACCGTTTTGGTTTTGCTCTCTTTGTAATTGTTATACCCTATCGCCACGTAAAATTTTCCGTCCGTTCCCTGGTAAAAGCCTCCCCACCGGTCATATTTCCCAAGCTTGACCGTTTTCTGGAATTTTATTTGCATATCGGAGGTCACTGCGTATATTTTCAGGTTTTCGCTTCTTCGCACAATGTACAGCCTGCCGCCGGATTCATAATAATAAAGATTTTCGCCGTACCGCTGGGGCATCTTTACTTTTTTCGCCTTTTGCTTGGAAGGCTTGGGAATGAACTGAGCCACGACTGCGGATCCACGACTGTTTCCCGCCTTTGTCATCGTCACCAGCTTGTAATAATACGTAACCCCTTTGCTGACTTTCTGCGTATAGGAGGTCACAGTCCCTTTCCGGGCCGTATATACTTTCTTGTAATTTCCGTTTTCTTTCTGCGCCCGGTAAAGCACATAGCCGGTCGCCGCGTCCAGCTTTTTCCAGGTAATTTTCAAAGAGGACGCGCCCGACTTTTTCACAGACGTAATGGGTGCGCCCATTCGATCCGCTGTGTAGACTTTCTCATCCCCTTCCATCCCCCGGTAATTCTTGCCGCCATCGGTTGTAAATCCCACCACCCGGTACGCGTACTTTTCTCCCCAAGGAGCGGTCACCGATACAGACGTAATGTTTTTATCATTCACCGTCTTTATCACACTGTAATTATAGGAGCCTGCCGGCGCCCGTTCAATATAATAACCGTTACACCCGGCGCTTTTCTCCCAGCTAAGCTTCAGCGTCTGATACGCCGTCTGCACCAAATCCGTGATCTTCACGGCACCCGGCGTCACATGCACCCGGAAGGAATGCTTCTCCCCTTTTATCTCCACCGTAATGTCCGCAATGCCAATTTTTTTTGCAGAAAAATGTATGGAGAACATATCCATTTCCTGGGGCGCCAATGTAAAACTCCTGCTTCCACTGCTAATGGCCACAACCTTTTCATTTGTACTTGTGACCGTCCCTTTCAACACAGCGTTCGTGTTATTCTGCAAAAAAAAATCTACCGATGGATTATAATAATCATCAAGACACATCACCCAATGACCATTCTCCTCCACGTTCCAGAATCCGTAGAACTCAAAATCCTTTTGCTCTTCTTCCCCATCCAGCGCATTTTCCTCCGCATTCGCAGAAACGGCGGCCGACACAGCGTCTGTCTCTTCCGGTTCATCCATCCCGTTGTCAGACAGGACATCCTGTGAGACGCTTTCCAGACCATTGTCCGATAAGCCATCACCCGGCAGGGCATTGTCCACCAGGATATTATCCAGTAGGACATTGTCTGACAGAACGTTATCCGACAGACCATTTTCCGGCGGGATATCCTCTAAGGCGCTTCCCAGACTGTCCTCCCACACATCCACCGCATTCTCTGAAACAATTTCCGCCTGGTTTTCGGGCATGATTTCCAGAGGCGTCGCGAGCGTTATTTCTGAATTTTCTATGTAAAATAAAAATATGCATAAAAAAATAATCTTTTTCCCTATATTCATTTTGAATCTCCTTTTGGGCCAACGGCCGCCTTTTTTGCAATGCGATTTGGCTCTTATCTTTACAATTTTTTTGAATCTGGCTATAATAAGACCGTACATACATCAAACATCAAAGAAAGGAATCCTTAAACTATGAGCGGTTCAACTTTTGGAAAAATATTTCGCGTCACCAGCTGGGGAGAATCCCACGGGCCCGGCCTAGGCGTTGTGGTGGACGGCTGTCCGGCCGGACTGCCTCTTGCGCTTTCCGATATACAGGCATTTTTAGATAGGCGAAAGCCGGGGAAAAGCCCCTTTGCCACTGCCCGTAAGGAAGCCGACCGGGCGGAAATCCTCTCCGGCGTTTTCGAGGGGAAAACTACTGGGACCCCCATCTCCCTGCTGGTGCGAAACACGGACCAGCGTTCCCGCGATTACGGAAATCTGGCCGACGCTTACCGACCGGGCCACGCCGACTACTGTTTCGAGGCCAAATACGGCTTTCGGGATTACCGGGGCGGCGGACGCTCTTCCGGCCGGGAGACTCTTGCGCGGGTGGCCGCCGGGGCCATCGCCAGCAAAATCCTAAAACAGCTGGGCATCCGCGTCCAGGCCTATGCCCGCGCCATCGGCCCAGTGGAAATCAAGACCTTCGACCCAGAGCAGATTTCCCAGAATCCTTTTTGCATGCCGGACGCCCAGGCGGCGCAAAAGGCGCAGGAATACCTTGAGCAATGCAAAAAAAACCAGGATTCCGCAGGGGGCGTGGCAGAGTGCGCCATCTGGAACTGCCCCCCTGGCGCGGGAGACCCGGTTTTTGATAAATTGGACGCTCAGCTGGCCAAAGCCCTTATGTCCATCGGAGCCGTAAAGGCCGTGGAAGTGGGCGACGGAACGAAAGCAGCCGCCTCTTATGGAAGCCAGAACAACGACGGCTTTCACTGGAACGCCCCAGGCGCCCTGACCAAGACCTCCAACCATGCCGGCGGCATTTTAGGCGGCATCAGTGATGGCAGTCCCATTGTGCTGCGGGCCTACATCAAACCCACGCCGTCCATCGCAAAGCCCCAGGCCACCGCCGACAAAAACGGCGAAAACATAAGCCTGCAGATCCACGGCCGCCACGACCCGGTCATTGTTCCCCGCGCCGTGGTTGTAGTGGAATCCATGGCCGCCATCACGCTGGCGGACGCTTTGCTGTGCGGCATGGGCGCCCGCATGGAATATATGGAAAAAATCTGGAAAAGGTAACGCCTATCCTTCTATTCTGCAAAACATGATGCAGTTGGGCGTTTCCACCTGCAGGGGGCGCCCTTTTTGTATCAGCAGGTTTTTCTCATAATCAATGGTAAATGTGGTAATGCTGTTACTCTCGTGATTGACCACGGCCAGATGGCGGCAGTCCGGAAAAATGGCCAAATCCTTTGGATATTCTCCGCTGATGGGCAGGGCAAATTTCTTGGTCAGCAACCCGGTTTCCTCATTCACCTCATACATGGCCACGGAGTTGTCCCCCGCCGTGGAACAAAACAGATGCTTCCGGTCGGGCGCCAGCGCCAGGCCGGAGGCAGCGTCATGCATCTCGTCCAGCTCATCCGACAACGTGCTCACCGTCTGCAGCAGCTCAAACTGAGGGTTTTTCCCTGTGCCGTCGTAGCTGTACACGTTGATCTCGTTGCTCAGCTCAAACAGCAAATAGGCAAACTTTCCATTGGCGCTGAACCGAAGCTTGCGCGGCCCGGATTCCCGTTTGCACCGAAGAACGTCCACCAGCCGCAGCTTATTGGTTCGCCGATCGATGCTGTAAATCTTCACCTGGTCAATGCCGTTGTCCACGGCGCACAGATATTTGTTGTCCGGTGTGGGACGCACGCAGTTTACATGGGGGCGAAAATTCCGCTCTGCCACGCTGCCCAGTCCCTTGTGGAACACCCCGTCCATCACCTGACCCAGGCTTCCGTCTTCCTGTGTGTGCACCACGGTCACTTTTCCATCGTGATACCCGGCCACATACAGGTATTTTCCCTCCCGGTCCAGCGACAGAAAACAGCCGCGCATGCCCTCGATCCGCACACTGTTCATGCGCTCGAGATTTCCCATGCGATCCACGGCAAACACTGCCACGCCCTCGTCTTCGATGGAATACAGATATTTCCCGTTCTTGGATCTTGTCACATAAGAAGAGTTGCGCACGGCCACCTCACACCGCTCCGTCAGAATGCCTTCCTCCATATCCACATCGTAAATATGGATTCCCTTGCTGCTTCCATGGGAATACGTACCCACATACGCCACATATTTTTTTTCACTCATAGAAATTTTCCTCCTCCTGCGCGGACCGCTTGTCAATTGGTCCGCGCATTTTATGGCCTATCAGTCAAAAAATTCCCCAACCGCCTTTATGGTGGCGTTCAAATCGTCTTCCGTGTGCGCTGCGGACAGGAACATGGCCTCAAACTGAGCCGGCGCAAGATGGATGCCTGCATTTAACATATGCTTAAAATAAGAAGCGTATCTGGCCGTGTCGGCTGTCTTGGCGCTGGCGTAATCGGTCACAGGCTCTTTCGTGAAGAACAAGCATCCCAGCGACTGGATATGGTTCAGCCGGCAGGGAAGATTTTTCTTTGCTATGAGTTCCTCCATTTTTCCGTAGAGGCGATCGCCCATGTCTGAGAGCTTCTGGTAAATCTCCGGACCGGACTGCAGAATTTTAAGCTGCATCAGACCCGCCGCCATGGCGATGGGGTTGCCGCTTAAGGTTCCGGCCTGGTACACCGGCCCCGCCGGAGCCACCATTTCCATCACGTCTTTGCGGCCGCCGTAAGCGCCCACCGGCATCCCCGCGCCGATGATTTTCCCATATGTGGTCAGATCCGGCGTAACGCCATAGAGGCCCTGCGCCCCGGTAAAGCCCAGACGAAAACCGGTAATTACTTCGTCGAATACCAGCAGCGCTTTGTGCTTATCGCACAGGCTGCGAAGGCCCTGAAGGAATCCTTCTTCGGGAAGAACCACGCCCATGTTGGCGCCCACCGGCTCCACAATCACCGCCGCCACCTGGCCGGGATTTTCTTCCAGAAGCTTCTCCACGCTTCCCAGGTCGTTGTAGATGGCCGTCATGGTGTCTTTGGCGCAGCCCGGCGTAACCCCGGCGCTGTCCGGCACGCCGCTGGTCATCACACCGGATCCTGCGCTGACCAGCATGGCATCGCTGTGGCCGTGGTAGCATCCCGCGAATTTGATCACTTTCTCCCGTCCGGTAAAGCCTCTGGCCACCCGCAGCGCGCTCATGACCGCTTCCGTGCCGGAATTAACCATGCGCACCATCTCTATAGAAGGAATGTGTTCGCAGATAAATTCCGCCATCTCCACTTCAATCTCCGTGGCGCAGCCGAAGCTTAAGCCCCGATTGGCAGCTTCTACAACCGCTTCCCGGATTCGCTCATCGTTATGGCCCAGGATGCATGGGCCCCAGGAGTCGATATAATCGATATAGGAATTTCCGTCCACATCATAGAGCCGGCTTCCCTCAGCTTTCTGGATGAAACGGGGCGTGTCCCCAACGGAGCCGAAAGCACGCACCGGGCTGTTGACGCCGCCCGGTATGCAGTTTACGGCCCGTTTAAATAATGCATCTGATTTCCCTGCCGCCATTAACCAATCCTCCCTTCCTGGATAAATCCCGCCAGTTCTTTGGCAAAATAGGTCAGATAGATGTCCGCGCCGGCACGGTATGTGCTGACCGCCATCTCACAGACAATGCTGGCCTCATCCACGAAGCCCGCCTGCGCCGCCGCTTTCACCATGGCGTATTCCCCGCTTACGCTGTACGCTGCCACGGGAACGCAGGTTTCCATTTTCACGTCGGAGAGCACATCCAAGTAGGACAGCGCCGGTTTTACCATCAGGATATCCGCGCCTTCTTCCAGATCCAGCCCCGCTTCTTTTAGGCCTTCCCGGCGGTTGTGGTAATCCATCTGGTAGCCTTTTCGGTCGCCAAAAGAGGGCGCGGAGCCGGCTGCGTCGCGGAAGGGCCCATAAAATGCGGACGCGTATTTCACTGCATAAGACATAATCGGGATATCCAGATAGCCCTTCTGATCCAAAGCTGTGCGCAGCGCCAGAATCCGGCCGTCCATCATATCGGAAGGCGCCACCATGTCCGCCCCGGCTTCCACATGCGAAACGGCCGTCTTCGCCAGCAGTTCCAGAGTGCTGTCGTTATCCACCTGCCGCCCTTTTAAAAGCCCGCAGTGGCCGTGGGAAGTGTATTCACACATACACACATCGGTGATGTAATACAGATTGGGGAACTGGCGTTTCGCCTCTTTTAACGCTCTTTGCACAATGCCGTCGGGCGCATACGCCTGGCTTCCCACCTCGTCCTTCACGGCCGGAATCCCAAAAAGCATTACCTGGCTTACGCCGGCCTTTTCCAACCGTTCCAGCTCATAGGGCATCCGATCCACGCTGTAGCGGAACTGCCCCGGCATAGCGCCGATTTCTTCCTCAATATTCTCTCCATCTATGACAAACATAGGGTAAATCAGGGACGCTTTGTCGATTCTCGTCTCCCGCACCATTTTGCGGATCGTCTGATTCCCCCGCAGCCTTCTGGGCCTGACTAACATATCCATCTTAATTTCCTCCTTCTTTCGCCATTTGGCAGACTAATTCCACAACACTGTCTATGGAAGCTTTCTTCGCCACGCAGGTTTTCATGCCCAGCTGATCCGCCTTCTCCTGGGTCTGCCTTCCGATGCAGGCGGCCCGCACTTTGGAAAAGTCCAGTCCCGGCACGGCCTTGGAGAATCCATGCACCGACGAAGAGCTGGTGAACACCGCGCAGTCAATGGCGCCTTTCTCAAATTCCCCGGCCAGATCAATCACATCCTGGTTTTCATAAACGGTGTCGTAGGTGGCCACTTCCTCCACCACAAGCCCCGCTTTTTCCAAAATTTCCACCAGCAGCGGATTTCCCATACCGGCCCTGGGCAGGAAAATGCGCTCGCCCGGCGCGGCTTCCTCGGCCAAAGCTTTTCCAAGGGCTTCCCCTTCAAAAACTTCCGGCATCAGATCCGGGAAAATTCCCCGCTTCTTCAGCTCTTTGGCCGTTCCCTCTCCCAGCGCGGCCACCGACATGCCGCCCAGACGGCGCACGTCCACGCCCAGCTCCTGCATCTGCGCGAAAAACACTTTTACGCCCGTGGGGCTGGTAAACACAATCCACTGGAAATCTTCCAGATGGCCGCATGCCTTGCGAAGAGGCTCCAAATCTTCCACGGGATGGGTGGAAATGGCCGGCAGCTCCAGCACTTCCGCTCCCTGACGGCGCAGCTTGGAGGCCATCACAGAACTCAATCCCCTCGGGCGGGTCACCAGCACCTTGCATCCGAAAAGCGGCAGCTTTTCATACCAGACAAATCGGTCCGCCAGCGAACACACCTTGCCCACCACGATCACCGCCGGCGGTTCGATGCCCTGTTTTTCCACTTCTTCGGGCAGCGTGGAGACGGTGGCCACGATTCTTTTCTGGCGGGCCGTGGTTCCCTGCTGGAGAATCGCCGCCGGCATATCCGGATCGATTCCGCCGTCCAAAAGCCCTTTGCAGATATCCGGCAGCGCCGTCACGCCCATCAAGAACACCAGCGTCCCTTTCGTCCGCACCAGCGCTTCAAAGTCAATGTCGTACTCCTGTCCCGCTCTCCTGTGCCCGGTGATGATATGCACCGATGAGCAGAAATCCCGATGGGTCACCGGAATGCCGTTATAAGCGGGCACCGCCAGCGGCGATGTGACGCCCGGCACGATTTCAAAGGGAATGCCATTCTCTTCCAAAAGCTCCAGCTCTTCGCCGCCTCTGCCGAACAAAAACGGGTCGCCGCCTTTTAACCGCACCACCCGATAACCCTTCTGGGCCTCTTCCAGCAGAACCTGATTGATCTGCTCCTGGGGCATGGTGTGGTTAGCCGCCCGCTTGCCTACGTAAATCTTCCGGGTCGTGTCGGGAATCTGGGACAAAACGCCTTGGCCCACCAGGCTGTCGTAAACCACCACCTGGGCCTGCTCCAAAACTTCCATGCCTTTTCTGGTAAACAATCCAATATCTCCCGGCCCGGCTCCCACCAGCCAGACCTTGCCGTTTTCCTGTTCTTTCATAACGCCTCCTATTTGTCCTATTTTATATGGGTCATGGAGAAATAGCCGTTTCACAGCCAAACCCGTGACCTTTGAATGCATTTATAAACCGTTTTTGCCGCAAATATCCTCCAGGCAGCATTTTTCACAATGGGGCTTGGTCCGCGCTGTGCAGACTTCCCTGCCGTGAAAGACCAGGCGGTGGCAGAAATCGCTGCCTTCTTCGGGGGGAATGATTTTCCACAGAGCCATCTCCACCTTCTTCGGGTCTTTGATCCCGTCCACCAGCCCCATGCGGTTGGTAAGGCGGATGCAGTGGGTGTCCGTCACAATGGCCGGTTCGCCGAACACATCCCCCATGATCAGGTTGGCGCTTTTCCTGCCCACCCCCGGCAGACTTAAGACCGCGTCAAAGTCCCGGGGAATTTTCCCGTCATACTTTTCTTTCAGGGTCTTCATGCAGGCGCTGATGTCTCTGGCCTTGCTTTTGCCCAGGCCGCAGGGCCGGACGATCTCCTCAATATCTGCCACGTCTGCTTCGGCCAGCGCGTCCACCGAAGGGTATTTGTCATACAGCGTTTCCACTACCACATTGACCCGGGCGTCCGTGCACTGGGCGGCCAGCCGCACGCTGACTAAAAGCTTCCACGCCTGGTCGTAATCCAGGGTGCAGCCCGCGTCGGGATATTCTTCCTTCAGCCGCTGAATAATTTCTTTCGCTAACTCTTCTTTTGTCATCTTTGTCCGCCTACTTCGCTTCGATCTGTTCCATGGCCTGTTTAACCGATTCCTCACAGTCCCGCATGGCCAGGATGGTTTTCTCGAACAATTCATCCAGTTCCCAGCCCAACATCTCGGCCCCCTGGCGAATCACATCTCTAGAGCAGCCCGCCGCAAAGCGTTTGTCCTTGAATTTCTTCTTGAGGCTTTTCACCTCCATGTCCATGACGCTTTTGGACGGGCGCATCAGCGCCGCCGACCAGATCAGCCCGGACAATTCGTCCGCCGCGAACAACACCTTCTCCATCTCTTTTTCCGGCTTCAGATCCGAGCAGATGCCATAGCCATGGGAGCAGATGGAGTAAATCATGTCCTCCTCCACCCCGCCTTCCCGAAGAAGCTCCGGCGCTTTCTGGCAATGTTCGTCGGGATACAGCTCAAAATCAATGTCGTGGAGCAGCCCTACCAGGCCCCAGTAGTCCTCCTCCTGCCCATACCCCAGTTCCCTGGCATACCACCGCATGACGCCTTCCACGGTAAACGCATGCTGCAGGTGAAAAGGCTCCTGATTGTATTTTCGCAGTAAGTCCACCGCGTCTTCCCTTGTAATCAAAAGATACCGCCTCCTCTTTTCTATAATTGTATATTCTTTAAGCCTTTGCAGGCTTGCTGCCGCTTGACTGCACATTACTCATATTTTAGCACAAAAAAAGGGAAAATGAAACCGTCTCCTGTAATTTTACCGGAAGAGGCGTAACAGCTCAGCCATGCGCTATCCCGCGAGGCGTCGGCTTGCACCTGCAAGACGATCCCGAG
>CAYOWU010000087.1:1594-11184 GCA_964407765.1 uncultured Lachnospiraceae bacterium | reverse complement strand
ATCTGAAGATAATAATTCAGTATTTAGCTGTCGAAAACGTACTCCGGAATAGGCAGCTGATTTTTTAAAAACATTGTACAGACAAGAAATCCCTATTCTCTTTGCAACATCTTCATTTCTCAAAACAAGACAGTGTATCCTTCCTCCTTCATCTTTCCATTCATTTTTACATTTTTCTATTGCTTTCTCTATCGAATTTGTATCACAAAATCCAACACTTCCGCCCAGGCAATCTTGATAAATGGAACTCTGCTGTAATCCATCCAATCTGAGCCTATTCGCTACGTCAATAATCTCTTTATAAGAACGCCGATTAAATTCTTTACTGATCCTCTCCAGGTTGTTATGTCTTTCTAAAAGACGGCATCCGACCCCATCATCATAAATATTCTGAACTCGATCTCCATAGTAGCCTACAAAAAATTCATGTTTTATCTCTGTTGCACGTCCATCTAATGCAGCCATTATCTCAGCTACTTTTTCTGACGTATCCTGATATTCATCAATAAAAATAAACGGAAATTGGTCAAAAATTATCTGCTGCAAAACCGGATATTTTAATACAAGTGTTTTTCCGTATTCTAACAATGTATCATGACTGATCCGCATCGCCCATAAGCGGTCTTGGTTATACATCGCATTATACTTAACATTTTTCAACTTTCCCTGCTCAATCTGCACAAGACATTCTTTCATTTGTCTTATTTCATATAATTTTCTAACAATCGTACGGAAATTTGACACACTTTTCATAATATCCGGATATTGTTTTACATATCTACCATAATACTCACGAAAATCATCGCTTTTCATCGCGTATCCTTGGTAAAATTCATCTTTGTACGTCCATACTATCTCTTCAAAGATTTTTCTATCTTTTTCTGATAATTCCCTAAACACCTTAAAGATTTTTGCATCTTTAACGCTTTCATTTGTCAGTTTCATCATATCATCAGCTATTACACTTTCTATTTTCTTCTTATGTAAAGCTAATAATTCTTTCTGATATACTTTTATCAACTGCCACAACCTCTCGTGAATCGTAGACACAACTACAAGATTAGAATTACCAATTTTAAATTTTATATTATTGGCCGCGACATTTGTATATGTAATGCACATGATTTTTTGGTTATGATGCTCCAACTGTTCGCCGTATTCCTGAATAACATATTGTATGGATTCCACTAATGCATATGTCTTCCCTGAGCCAGCTCCGGCATCAAAAACTAGACTTTTTCTTTCATCAATGCATTTAAACAATTTCTGGGTAATTTCCCATTCCTGCCTCCGCTTCTTTTGATCAAGTTCCTGTAATCCCATTCGTATCACCTTCTCCCATTTTCATAGTAAGCCATTCTAACCCCTTTTCAATATATTCTGGTAAAATCGGCCGTTTACCAGGATCCTCTTCTGAAACCAGTGCATACAACAATACGCTGGCAAATTTGCTCTTTACGTCTGCTAATTTCATCTGCCACTCATAGGATTTCTCTATATTTTGTCCAAAATCTATATTTTCACCTGACATAACTATCCGCTTATAAATACCTGGTTTTATGTCTTTTAATACGCCATTTAACATCTTATTCTTCGCATTTGTCAAAATAAATGCCTCCTCAAAGCTGGTCGGATAATACTCCCCTACTTTCCATTGATAAGCTATATAGATATTTTCTTTTTCTATATGTTGCTGCAGATCAGAGATATCCTCTGTCCCATGGAAATGCTTTATCGTTTTATTCGTTGTACTTTTTCCTTCTAAAGTCTTTGTCTGCGAAAAATCCTTCTGTATTTCTTCTGCATCCTGCTCCTGGTCGTTTTTCTGTGTCTTATCTTTTTCACGTTTTATATCTAAATCCGTAATAATAAGTGCAGGAACCTTCAATTTCATCAATAATTTTTCGTAAAAAAACGCATGTGCGCCACTAATCCCAAAAATAGATATATATCTTCTGTTTAACTTTTCCTTCTGCTCCAGATAAAATGGCAATATGGTATCTTCTGTAAATCCCTCCACCAATATTACCGCATCTGCAAAAAACAGTTCTGAAACTTTATACTTGATATGTTTCTTCAAAAAAGCAAGATCCTTCTTTTTATCTCCTCCTTCACTATCTGGCATGATTTCTTCATCGTTCAAATTTATGACACCGGCTTTTCCATCCTCGGTATACACATAACTAATATCATCAAATGAATTCCCAATATGGATCTTACTGTTCAAAATATGAGATGAATGGGTAGTGACTATCAGCTGACTGTTTATCGTTCGCTGTTTATCATCAATCAGTTGGTTTAAGGCCTCATTTATATTCTTTATAAATAATTCCTGCATCTGCGGATGCATAAACGCCTCTGGTTCCTCTATGGCAATCAGATTGATCTTACTGTTTTTTTCTTCCTTGGGATAATGTTCCATATAGTCTATTAATTCCGCAATGATCATTACCAAATGTGTATATCCAAGGCCAAATTGTTCTTCCGGGATATTCATCCCTTTTTCTTCATATTCATACAACAGGAAATTTCTAATAAGTCTTTCTTCTGTAATGTCAGTGCTTAAATTTACCTTCATAACATCAGATGCCACAATTTTTCCGATTGCATTATTAATCGCCTCATGATGATGGTCCCTGATATTATTGGTCAATCTGGCATTGACATGATCTATACTTTTATCTAAGTCCTTCCGTTTATCGTCCTCAATCTTATTATACCGATAAGAAATGATTTTATTGAATGCATCTGTTAAAGTCTTTTCTTTCCTCACATTGTTAGCCGATATACACTTAATATCTATTAAATCGGATAACCTAAAGTTCCTCTCAAGACGCTCTTCTTTCGGTTCTTTTTCGCCCTCCTCAACATATCCTTGATAATAATTTATCTGAAATTGTACTTTCTCTAACTCCTTTAACATAACCTGAAAATCTGTTGATATTGATCTGTGATCATTTTCCTCTATCTGCTCACAAGCCCTAATAATGGCTTCTTCAAACTTTTTCATTTCAGATATTTCATATTTTATAATAATTTCTATTTCCTCGCGTTCAATGTCACGCAATAACATAAATGGAACAAGATTAGTGACCACATCATCACTATTTTCTTCAAAGGCAATTGTTAGAACAAATTCAATCACCGGCGGTTGAAATAACATTACAGCTTCATCTCCTGCCGGACTTCTATAACTTTCCAGATAACACTGAAAGCATTCTCTTAAATAGTGAAAATTAATGTCTTTTACTTGCAGTTTGTAATTTTCGTTATTATTTATTGTTTTTAACAAAGCCTGTATCACAGACGTTTTTCCTGTATTATTTTTTCCAACTATCAACGTTGTAGCTGAAGCAACATCTATTTTCTTGAGTGCATCTTCTTTTTCATTATTTTTATCATTTTTTATGTCATTTTTCCTAATGTTCCCTGAACTAACAAAAGCAAACGTGTTGTTCTTTTCTCTATATTTTCTAAAATTCTTCATTTGAATTTTCTTAAGATACATAATGATCTTCTCCTTTGACCCTATTGATAAACCCCGCTGCTAAATCTTTTTTTGCTTAATTTAAAGTCAGGATCCTACCTCCATATTTGCTCTGGTTTTCACCAATCATACATCCATTTTAAAATAAGCTAACTATATATGGAAGCTATACACCTATAACACTTTCATCCATCAGATCATCATCGACAAAATCTTATTCCTGTATGCTGGGAAAATCTTCCAGAATAAACCGAGCATCTCCTAAATCTTTGCCAAAAGGTTAATCTTCTGCCCTTTCTCGCCTCTGCCGCCAACCTCAATCCCCTGGAACTTCGCATAATTTACTTTAACGCCATCATCCAGATCCAACGCTATCCTCTGGAGGGCGATATGTGAAAGAGCCGGGTAATACGCTCGTATCTCTGCCAGCTGCTTGATATATTTATTCTTTTTCTTTGTAGCCTGCGCTTTGTCTACCGCACTGGATGATGCGCTGATCGCATATTCTGCATTTTTTAGGGCATTCTCTATCATACTCTGTGTCTTCGTTAAGTGATCAGAACGGATCAACCCGACTGTATCCGGCGTGTATCTGTGCAGATAAATAAGACACTTAAATCCGTTCTGCTTCCCCGTATCGAAAAGCCAGTAGATCGGCCGTTTGCCGGAACCTGTTACGGAATAGACGCTGCAATGATCTTTAAAAAAGCCATTCAGAAAATAATTTCGGATCTTCTCTCTGGATGTTGTGCCTTTTGTATCAAGGGCGTCTGCAATAAAATCAAGGTTCTGCTCCAATGTATTTTCGCCATACACTATTTTTATAAATTCTTCAAATCGACCAACAATATCATCCTCAAAATACATTTCATCCGTGATGGGAATAATTGCGTCCTTGTCAGCAGGGAAAGTTTTATATTTTCCTGGATCAAATTCCCCACCGGCATAAATGAGACCCGGTTCATCCAGAGAATATCTTCCGAACATACATCCGACTGCATAGGATATAAGAGAGCGGATGTCGCGTCCTAAGTCAGCTTTGCGGACTGTAATATCCTTATCCTCCACCTCGGGCATCAGTTCATCCTGCAAGCCATAAATATCAATGAAAATGCGATTTAACTCTTCCTCGTTTGCTTTTAATTGTGCAAATCGGTCATTGCATTCATTCTCCCAGCAAGCATAACATTTAACAAGTTCAATATCATCAAAAAACAAACTATTCTTTGGCATAACTGAAATCAGTGGATGCTGTTCAAAATTCCATGAAGTCTCAAAAGAATCCCAATCCTGTTGTCCAATGAAAATACACTTCTCGACTAACTTTTGGATTTTCTCCTTTTTTATACTCACTGGTTGTATATATGGTATATTTGCAATATCACTAGCTAAAAGGTTTATGGTCGGATTTATTGCCCGAATGTAATATTCAGCAACAGAACTTGCCAGTAATGCAAAAACACAATACCTATCGTTAATACTATTCTCAATAAACAATGATGGGCCGGCTGTGTCAAATATAAATCCTTTGGGATAAATTCTTACGCCAATTTTTTGTGAACTAATTGACGACCATGAGATGCTTTCCTTAAAATAATATTTTTCATTCATTATTTGTCGTGAATATGAACCATACAATTCTCCCGCATATTTTTTTATTTCTTTGCCATCATCCTTCCAATTTATTATGTACTCCTGATTGCCATACCATTTTCTATATTTTCCACCTTTATTATGAGGGACCCACTTCTTTGTGTCATCTTGTTCATCAATCGAATGCATACCAAATTGTATATCCTGATATTTAACCTCAAACCAAATTTTTAAAAATCTGTTATTATCCGAAGAAATCAATCCTTTCTTTGGAGTTGCTATATTCTTAACATATTTTCCATCAACATATGCATTCACCCCTTCAAATGATAGCTTCATCGCAAATGGTCTACCCAGGATATTTTTAAAAGAATCAATATTAACAATTTTAATTATTCCTATATGATATTCTTTTTCTTTATCATCTATCGAACTTAAATCTTGATATATACTTTTATAATGCAATATTCTTTCATTTCGCATAACAAACACAAGCGATTGAACTACCTCTCCTGCCAAATCTTCAAACGATCCTGCTCCTAATTCGAGGAAAGAAATCCCTATAGTTTTTTCAAGCAATAGCAATCTCAATTTTTCAAACGCTGCTATAAACATCCACGTTCTTTGTGTGATCAAAGAGTATAACCCTTGAGACTTAACCATTCGCTGTGCGACTTCAATAAAAACAGCAAATAGGTCTCCTTTAGAACAAGCATAATTATTTTTGAGAAAATTTGATATTTGAGAATTCATTCCTTTTGTACCCATATACGGCGGATTCGTCACCACAACATCATATTTCCCAGCAAGCAACTCCCCAATATCCACCAATCTTTCCAACAACTTTTTCGACCGCTCGGCCTCCGCGCTCTCAAAAGACATCTGCCCTTCACTATCTACATTCGATACAAAAGACCGCAACAATCCCCAATCATAGTCCTCCACATGCAAGATGGACCCATACTCTTTTGCGTCCTTCAAGGCATCCAGCAGTCCATTCATCTGTTCCATCGCATTGCTTTTCTGCGACTCATCCAGACCGGCTCCGAAGTTTTTTAGCTGTTCTCTATTGATGGAGTTGCTCTCTTCGATCGCGTACACTCTCGGCGCAGCCTGTACTCTTTCTCCGTCCATATTTTCACGTCCACGGAAGAAGATCCTGTTATATTCCCGCGCTTTCATCATGAGCGCAAAGTATGAAAGCTGATAAGCGCGGCGGTCAATATCCAGTCCTCGGATGTTTTTTTCAAGTATGTCAAAGACGGCTTCTCTCTCACTGAACCCTTCGCTGCGATAGATATCCATAAGGACATCGAACATATAGACCAGGATATGGCCGGAGCCCATGCACGGGTCGGTTGCCGTCATTTAAATAATACAACATAACGGAGCGAAAGTTCTACCTCGTAACGATGCACCCACACAGGTGCAAAAATGCACACCTCTCATAACGATGCCGTATGCACCGTTACGGAATAGGATATCCGTATTTTATCGTTGCATATTGGTACATTCTAACCTTCTGCACTATTAGTCGTTCTTATGGTTTTTATACCAATTGATAACATCCTTTCGGTTTCCATCAAACCACTGTGTTGTCACATATAACTTCTTTCCTCCATGTAATATCGCAGTTTTCCTATACCTTCTGGTTTCGCTGTTTCCTCTGTTAGCATTTACATCATCTGCCAAAACCGGATAGTGCGTAAAACGAAAAAGGTTGTGAGTATATTCCTTATCCATCAAAAGTTTTATTTCATCATCGCTGACAAAACCGCCCTCTACAGCATCCTTAAATAAATAGTACGCCATTTTCCCAATGGGAATATCACTATAGGTGCTTTCGTCATATATGTCAAATGGAAGGCTTACAGAATCGGAAATGCTTTTTTCATCGGTATCGCTAACCTGGAGCGCTATTTTAGGAGGTTCAAGCATGATATGTAAAATATCCCTTATTGTCTTCATTTTTTCATTGCTACTTTTATTCTTCGAGATAAATGCAGTGTCGTCAATTTTATATGGATCGCGCATTTTGTCATCTTCCCTATTACTGAACCATGCTGCCCCCAACGATGTGTATGCCTGCTTATCCATTGCATAGAGGAACTTATGTACAACACAGTAAGCGTTAGTGGCATTCCGCGTTTTTATTTTCTTATCTCCAATCTGTACGCCTATTATCTTTTTCCCCGAAAAATCATATTCCTCCAAAACATCAATCCACTCTTGGCCGACTGAATCAGGCTCTCCGTTTTCTTCTACAACATCAACATCCTGTATATACTCTATCTCCATGGCAGCACAAAATTTACGCTTCAATATATCAAATCTCTTTGTAAGGAAATTCTCATACTCTTCTCTCAGAACATCAAAATCCTCTGGATTGGCATAGCCCAAGTTCATCCAATCCAAGTCGCTTTCATTTGTAAAACTGTATTTCTTTTCAATTTCCTCTATATTGACTTTACTTTTATACTTTTTATCCTGATAAAAATTGTTCTTTCCTTTGCTGCGGTTATCGTATTCCGGCAGATAACATAAATTAGCAATACAGCTAATCGGAAGTCCCTGACCCTTGCAGTCCTTAATAAGCGCCTTCATCTGTTCCTTAGTCGCAATATGCTCCACATCAAATTTCTTTTCCGAAAGCTGGTCCATAGCGGAAAAAGTCTGCAAATATATGCAGTTAAGAAAAACAAGTTCCTCGCTTCCTGGATTGCCTATTTTGGTTATTTCTGAACGCTGCATAGAATGTTCAAAAAAGCCATTTAAAGCAACCGCCCATGTTCTTCCTGATAAAGGCCGCATATATCTATTTGGTTTAGCCGCTTTATAAATCTTAGCCGTTCCGCCTTCGCTCCATTCGTTCGTAATGATGTCATACACATAATACTGTCTCATGTTTTTAATCAGTATACCCCTCTTTGCATCCCACTCTTCATCAAATTCCGAATAATCTCCCATAGGATACATTTCCTTAAAAGTGGTCGATATCATCGATAATATTTGGAATTTGCTGTGAAAAATATTGTTCTTTTCCTCTTTGTGCTTATTTCCCTTAAATTTCGTTATGGCAGATATTGTATCCAATACAAATTTTATCGCTTCTATCAGCGCATTTTCAAATTTGTTGATATCAACGGCATTTATCCTTTCGTAAAGCGTGCTAATTCTGTCAGTATCATTAAGACACGCATTAACCAATTCAAATGCCACCGGATTTACCATATCATCTGTTTCCTGTTTTTTCTTAAATCTCAAATCAGGATAGATATCACTAAGATATTTACCCAATCCAAGCAAATACTCATATGCATTAACATGCCTTGTCTTTATCAAATCATTTTTATCGAATCCTTGTATACTATATCCGTCTGCAATAAGAGTCTCATATTTTTTTGCTACAAAGCCCAGTATGGCATCATTTTTGATGGGAAATTTTTCATCAACTGGCCAAGATGCTGCATATATCTCATACTGGTCAAGCGGAGTTCCTTTGGAGTTTATCCGCGTAAATATTTCCGGCAGTGTCTTTTCTTCTCCAGAGTAAACAATAACAGGGATGGATGTATTTGAAATCCGGTCATATTCCTCTTGTTTATCTTCAAAAAAAGCTGCAATAGCTTTGACCAGTTTCCCAACTCTCCCCATCATATCAGGCTTGCATTTGTATATGATATCTACGGCAACATCTGTGTACTGCACATTTTTGAAAGTTCTCTGTTCCCTGATAAATTTAGTCAATTCATCTTTCAGAATAGAATAGCACTCTCTTTTGTCGGATTCAATTTCCGCCAGTATTTTTGCACATGATTCATCAGGTATATTTCGGACGTTAAAAAACTGCGTGGGATCTTCCATGTATTTTCTTATGGTATTGCCTCTTTGTAAGCCATCAATCAAGAGATATACTTCTCTCGCATTTTCGATGCGTTTGTAAAAAAGCATGGTTCCTATCGGATAGCCCTTCAATAACGAATCTATAAAAGTTTTCTCTTGGTCTGCCTTCCATCTCTCCCCACGCTGAAACATTGGAACCACAATCTTTTTTCCATCCGTAGTTTCATCAATCAATGCCCTTGATAATTTATCCAATGTCCACTTTTCTGCTTCGCAGCTTGCCATAGCAATACCTCCGTTATGTATTTCTTAAATTCTAATCACAACAGCGCACAATAACTTGCCCGCATTTTTTACAAATGCCTTCAATAACTATACCATACTTATCCTTGCGGAGATGGTATCCTTTTGCAAAAGCTGTCACGCCGCAGTTTGCACAAAAAGCATTATGTAGCCACATAGCCTTTGCCTCATCTGGATAACTTCCCCATAGTTTGATAGCGGCAATATCCGTTGTCCCTCTTCCTTTGGCAAATTCATCAGCTTCCATTGCCTGCCTTACAAATTTTTCAATGGTGTAATCATCACAACCGTCTTTTTTTAATTGTGCCGCCATTTCTTTATATTTTCCCGTGTATTTCATGATACCACCTATTCATTTTCAATT
>CAYOWU010000087.1:0-1494 GCA_964407765.1 uncultured Lachnospiraceae bacterium | reverse complement strand
TTTTTTGTACCAAGATCATCAATGCTCATATCTCCCTTGAACACCAATTCCATAATACCTATGTATGCTTCACCGAGAGCTGCTGTAATCACTCCAGCTGTTCCTGCTGAGATAGCTCCGCCTACAACTGTTCCCGCACCTGGAATAAACTTGATTATATTTGTAACCACAGTCTTTCCCAGTATAGTTGCACCTCCCGCACCAATAGATGAAGATAATAGTGCAGTAATAACGCTCTTATTCACATCAAATCCAAATATTACAGTTATTGAAGCTATCATACCTACTTGGGTAGGAATCAATAATGCACAGTCAGAGAACGGAATAGGTGCAGCTCCTTCACCTGCCGCTGCAACTGCTGCAGTTGCTACCGCTGCCTGTGCCCGACGCTTTTTTTCTTCTAAACAAGCGATCTGAACATGTTGAAGTGTATCCACCAACTCGTCAGGGAGAGCCTCCCCCATTACTTTGATTAAAATATCAAGCCCGTAAGATTTCGCAATACCTAAGCCCTCTATTTCATAGTCTTCAGCAAGTACAGGAATCACTTGAATGATATCTAAATTTTCATTAAGTAATGTCTGTCGCATTTCCTGGGCTTTCTTTTTTGAAAACGACTGTGTAAGAACAACTACAATAGGAACCTGAGTAATTTGGTTATCCATTGATAATTCTCTCAGCCATTCTACTTCTTCCGGCTCAATTCTATTTGAAGCCGTGTTAATACAATACCAGATGCAATGGATCGCCTTATTAATGTCCTGAGTAGCAAGTCCTTTATTAATGGTTCCCATCACTTCTTTCTTAACTTCAGCTTGAACTTCTTTTCCTAATTCAAAGCCTCTTGTATCATAAATCGCTAATGGAACACCTTTCTTTGTAATCTTTCGCATATGCGTTGTAACCGGTTTTCCCATGCCAGTATCAGCCAAATGCTCCTTAAACACAGAGTTGATGAGCGTACTTTTTCCGACACCTGTCTTACCAGCCACGATGATGTTTAACGTATTCAAATTCTTGATTTTATCCGCAATCGCATTGATTGCTTCTTGTGCAATCTTATCAACGTCAATTCCTGACATCATTCTTCCCCCTTAGTTTCATCCTCAAACGGCACTATCTCCGGCCCCATATTATCGAAATTGAGATTTTCTGCATCTAAGGCTTTCTTATATACTTTGTTCCCATATTTTTTTATGAGTGGTGGAATTACAACAAAGCCAACTACTGTTAAAGCACTGCCTACACCAAACCATGCCACCTTACCACATCTGCTGCCCTTTTCCTGATTTTTTTTCAAATCCCGTACCTCCTCGTATAAAATCGCTTGTAAATTTCACGAATTATCCATTTGTTACCGCATCATTCATTTTTTCTTACATCATTAGTATGGACGCCGTCTCTTTTCACATAGACCAGTTCCACATCATAGCCCAGTTGCTCCATAAGTTGGAGAAATGTCTTGTTAACGATTTTGTCATTGTTTTTTATGAG
>CAYOWU010000086.1:0-11332 GCA_964407765.1 uncultured Lachnospiraceae bacterium | reverse complement strand
CGTCTTGCAGGTGCAAGCCGACGCCTCGCGGGATAGCGCATGACTGAACTGTTACCTTTTTATCTTAGGGGGATTCCAGCGGAATTTCCCATAAGATAAAAAAACACCCGTCCCCTAAAAAGGGACGAGCTTAATTCGTTCGCGATACCACCCTGTTTCCTGCAAAAAATGCAGACGCCTCATGACAGAATCATCCGAGGCCGATTTCTTCCTCTGATAATCCCTGACGCTTAACGCGCGTCCCACGTCATCCCCTACTGCTGGCACGGCCCTGTTCAAAGATGCGGCTCCGGTGGGAAAATCAGGACAATTCTGAACCAAAGGAAACTTACAGCCGGCGATTTCCTCTCTCTGCTGGAAAAATTATCCTTTTAACACCTTCTTCGCCTTTCGCCTCTACTTATTTTATATACATTTTCCGATTCTGTCAAGATGAGAATTTGCCGGAATTTACCGATCCAGCCATTCCTGGGCAATTTTCTGCGCGTCCTGAATGGGTTTTTCAAAATAGGCGTTGACCTCCGCGCCGTACAGCACGATATTCATGCAGACGTACATCCACAGCATAATCAGAATGATGGTGGCGAAACTGCCGTATATATTCAGCGTGTTGGGAAAAAACGTGTAATACAGCGAAAAAGCGTAGGAAAACGCCATCCAGGCCACCGCTGTGAGAAACGCCCCCGGCATCTGGCTCTTAAACGTGGCTTTCCGGTTGGGCAGAACTTTGTAAAACGCCAGAAAAACCAACATCAACACCAAAAATGCCACCATCGTCCTGGCTCCGATAATCTGGCCGATGAGCCGGCCCATCCAGGGCCATTTCAGAGTCAGGCTTTTCTGCAGGCTGTTGCCGAACACCAGCAAAACCAGACTGGCGACGATGGCCAGCACAAAGACCAGCATGTAAAACACCGACCACAGCCGAGTGGTCAGCCATCCCCTGGTTTCTTTCACATGATAAATGGTATTCAGTCCATTCGTGATGGCCTGCACGCCCTTCCCAGAAGACCACAGGGACAAAAGCAGCGTAACCGGCAGGACGGCGCTGGTCTTCCTGTATACCTCATTCACCACCGCAATCACCAGACCATGGAAATTATCCGGGCATATTTCCACGAAAACCTGCTTGATCATGTCCTCCGTCAACGGCGTATACCGCACGATGGTCAGCAAAAACATGATAAACGGTATAAACGATAATATGATAAAATACGCCGCCTGCGCAGCATAAGCGCTCACATGATCCCGAAACGCCCTGTTTTTGAAACCAATGATGGTTCTGACCGTCTCTGCCATTGTTTTTTTCATGTATCACCTCTGTCAATCATTCTCGCCGCGATCTTTTTCCTGCCGGCTTTTCCTGTCTTTTTTCACAAACTTTTTCCTAAGCTTGCGGATGACAAGAATCAAAACGGCCACGGCGCAGGCCCACAGCAGCAGTATGGGAAGATTGGAAATCACTTCCACAAAAAGGTTCACGAAGAAATTTTTCACCGCGTAGAGGCTGCCGCGGAAACCGCTGCTAATCCGACCGCCCACCGTAGCGGCGGATCCGTTCTCATACTCCACTTCTGAAATGTAAATATGTACGGAGCTATAATCAATCTGGTTATCGTAAATCCGCAGCTGTGACTCGTAGCTGTTGATTTCATAGCGCAGATCCGAAAGCTTAGATTCCAGCGAAAGAATCTGGTCCAGATCCTTGGCCTGCTCCAAAAGCTCCATCACCCGCTCGTACTCTTTTTCCAAAGACTCTTTATAAGCCGTC
The DNA here is from genome assembly GCA_964407765.1 of uncultured Lachnospiraceae bacterium. GTDB lineage: Bacteria > Bacillota > Clostridia > Lachnospirales > Lachnospiraceae > MGBC164599. Next base: position 9,561 of record CAYOWU010000086.1, on the reverse strand, counting down.
TTGTCCACATAGTCCAGCGTGACGTCTTCCACGCTTTCCGATTTATTCGTGACCGTCCCTTCCCAACCTGTTTCGTCCACAAACGCATCCAATTTGTCCGCCGGAATACGCGCCGTCAGAGAATAGGCGCGAAGCTGCGTGCCGTCCTGCAGCGCACTGTAGTCGGAGTTCTCGATGTAGCCGCCGTAGGAAGCCACCGTCTCTTCCACCTGTTTCTTCAGCTTGTCAAAAACCGTCGTCTCCAGGGACAGTGATGCCGTTTTGATCAGCTTTCGCGCTGTCATGTCCTCCCTGGAAATCTTTTTCAAAGAGCCCCCATCCTGCCCCGTTTCCGCAGAATCTTCCATCGACTGCTCCGCTGTCGCTCCTTCCATGGCGCCCTGCGCCACAGCCTCTGCCGCCTGATCCTCATAAACCATCTGATTGGCAGTCTTTTGCTCCGTCTTAAGAGACTGACTCCCGGTGCAGCCGGAGAGAAAAAAAGCCGCCAGAAACAAAAACGCCGCCCATGGAAATATTTTTCTCTTCAATAAAAATCTCCTTTCGTTTTGTTTATTTTGAATAAACTTGGAATATACGATAACCATTTTGCGGTCGCCTGTTTATCAAAATCTGGAAAAGAGAGCCATGACTGACTCTCTTCTCATCCTTTGTAAACCCGAAATGCCGTTGTCCTATATTTTGACGCCTAGCTACAACTGCTAGGTGGGTAACCGCAATTAAATTTCTGCCTACCACGACGTGAGGTCTGACATCCATCTAACAATCTAGGAATCCCGTGAACGTAAATGTAGGTTCAAAATAATAGGGGATATCGAACATTTCAGGCAACCTTTATGTGTTATTAAGATTATACTATATTCTATGCGAATTGACAAGAAGCATACGCGGTAAATTTTGCATGAAATTGATTTTTCACTCCGCCAGGGCGTTTCCCGTGTAGAGCTGGTAGTATCTTCCTTTTTTCTGCATAAGCTCCTGGTGATTTCCCCGCTCCAGAATCCGGCCCTGCTCCAGCACCATAATACAGTCGGCGTTTCTCACCGTGGACAGCCGATGGGCGATGACGAACGTGGTCCGCCCCTGCATCAGCTTATCCATACCGTCCTGGACAATCCGCTCCGTGCGGGTGTCGATGGAGCTGGTGGCCTCATCCAGAATCAGAACCGGCGGGTCCGCAATGGCCGCCCGGGCGATGGCCAAAAGCTGCCTCTGGCCCTGGCTTAAATTGGCGCCGTCGCCAGTAAGCACAGTCTGGTACCCTTCCGGCAGCCGCCGGATGAATCCGTCCGCGTTGGCTAGCTTCGCCGCCGCCTCCACTTCCTCCTGGGTGGCGTCCAGCTTGCCGTAGCGGATATTTTCCAGAACCGTCCCTGTGAATAAATGGGTGTCCTGCAGCACCACGCCCAGAGAGCGGCGCAGGTCGCCCTTTTTGATTTTGTTCACGTTGATGCCGTCGTAGCGGATTTTGCCATCCTGAATGTCGTAAAAACGGTTAATCAAGTTGGTGATGGTGGTTTTCCCGGCGCCGGTGGAGCCTACGAAGGCAATCTTCTGGCCGGGAGCCGCCGACAGCTCTATGTCGTGGAGGATGGTTTTTCGCGGGTCGTAGCCGAAGTCCACATGGTTAAAGACAACTGCCCCTTTCACCTCCACATAGTCCACCGAACCGTCCGCCTGATGGGTGTGCTTCCACGCCCACCGGCCCGTCCTCTCCTTGGCCTCTGTAAGCGCTCCGGCCTCTTCCTGGACATTGACCAGCGACACATAGCCCTGGTCCTCTTCAGGCTGTTCATCCATCAGCCGGAAAATTCGCTGAGCGCCAGCCATGGCCATGACGATGGCGTTGAACTGCTGGCTCACCTGGTTGATGGGCATGTTAAAACTCCGGTTAAACGTCAGGAAACTGGCCAGAGCGCCCAGCGTCAGGCCGCCGATGCCCTTTAAAGCTAAGACGCCGCCCGCGATGGCGCAGATCACATAGCTGACATTTCCCATCTGGGCGTTCACCGGCCCCAGCATATTGGCGAAAGCGTTGGCCATGTCCGCGCTATGGTAAAGCCGGCCATTGACTTCCCGGAATTGCTCCATGTTTTCTTTCTCATGGCAGAAGACTTTCACCACCTTCTGGCCGTTCATCATTTCCTCAATAAAACCGTTCACCGCCCCCAGATCTTTTTGCTGTCTGGCGAAAAAGCTCCCACTGGCGCCGGCCAGCTTCTTGGTGACAAACAGCATCAGCGCCACCATGACAAGGGTCACCGCCGTCAGATGCACGCTTAGGAAAATCATGCTGATAAATACGCTTACAATGGTAATCAAGCTGCTGAAAATCTGCGGCATACTCTGGCTGATCATCTGGCGCAGCGTATCCGCGTCGTTGGTGTACACCGACATAATGTCCCCATGGGAATGGGCGTCAAAATAGGAAATGGGCAATTTCTCCATATGGGAAAATAAATCGTCCCGGAAGTTGCGCAATGTTCCCTGGGTCACACCCACCAAAATCCGGTTATACGCGTATGTAGCCAGCGCGCCGGCCCCATAAAAGCCGCCCACCCGGAAAATGGCCCTCAAAAGAGGCGTAAAGTCCGGCTCCGCCGCCATCGAAGACGACGCGTTCGAATCAAGGAGCATCGGCGCAATATAATCATCGATCAGATTTCGGATAAACAAAGTCCCCTGCACGTTGGCCAGGACGCTCACCAAAATCAGCGCCATCACCGCCAGATAGTGTTTCCAGTAATCCCTGAAAACATATTTCATCAGGCGCAGGAAAATCTTTCCGGGATTTTCCACCTGGGACAATCCTCTTCGCCGGACGCTGGCCGGCATTCCTTTTGGCCCCGCCATCAGCTCTCACCTGCCTTTTCATCAAAATCACCGCCGCCGCTGGTCTGGGATTCGTAAACCTCCCGGTAAATCTCATTTGATGCGAGAAGCTCTTCGTGGGAGCCGAATCCGTTCACCCGGCCGTCGTCCATCACAAGAATCCGATCCGCGTCTTTGACGCTGGAAATCCGCTGGGCAATGATAATCTTCGTGGCGCCGGGGATTTCTCGAATAAACGACTGACGGATTTTTCCATCTGTGGCGGTATCCACCGCGCTTGTGCTGTCGTCCAGTATCAAAATCTTGGGCTGTTTTAACAGCGCCCGGGCGATGCACAGGCGCTGCTTCTGCCCGCCGGATACGTTGGCGCCGCCCTGCTCGATGTATGTATGATAGCCATCGGGCATTTTTTCAATAAATTCATCGGCGCAGGCCAGACGGCACGCCTGCTGGCACTCTTCTTCCGTGGCATCCTCCTTGCCCCAACGGAGGTTTTCCAGAATCGTCCCGGAAAACAGCATATTTTTCTGGAGAACAACGGCCACCTGGTTGCGCAGCGTATCCATATCGTATTCCCGCACGTCCCGGCCGCCAACCAGAACTCTCCCGGCGGTCACGTCATACAGTCGGCTGATCAGATTTACCAGGCTGGTCTTGGCGCTGCCTGTGCCGCCGATGACGCCGATGGTTTCCCCAGAATGAATCTCCAGGTTAATCCCCCGCAAAACCGGCTCCTCCGAGTCCTTCTGGTAGGCGAAATCCACGCCCTCAAACCGGACGCTGCCGTCTTTCATCTGGAAAACGGGATTTTCTGGATTGGTCAGATCGCTTTTCTCATCCAAAACTTCCACGATTCGCCGGGCGCTGGCCACGCTCATGGTCAGCATGACAAACACCATGGACAGCATCATCAGATTCATAAGAATGTTCATACAGTACGTAAGCAAACTGGTTAGCTCCCCGGTGGTCAGTGAACCGCCCACAATCATCTTGGCTCCCATCCAGCTAATCAAAAGAATGCATGTGTAAACCGTAATCTGTAAAAGCGGCGCATTCCAGATTACCTTATACTCCGCCTTCATAAAAATATCGTAAATGTTCTGGCTGGCCCGCTTAAACTTTTTCGTCTCGTGCTCCTCCCGGACGTAGGCCTTCACTACGCGGATGGCCGACACGTTTTCCTGGACGGAAGCGTTCATATCGTCGTACTTGGGGAAAGCCTGCTGAAAATACTTCATAGCCGAAGTCACAATCAGAAACAGCAAAATCCCCAGAACTGCCACCGCCACAAGGTAAATGGCCGCCAGACGGGCGTTGATCACAAACGCCATGGCCATAGCGCAGATCATGGAAAACGGCGCGCGAAAGCACATGCGCAGAAGCATCTGCAGGGCGTTTTGGATATTGGTCACATCTGTAGTCAGACGGGTGACTAAGCCGGCCGTGCTGTATTTGTCAATGTTGGAAAAAGAAAACGACTGAATGTTCTCGAACATAGCCTCCCGCAGATTCCTGGCGTAGCCGGTGGCCGCCCTGGAGGAAAAGCGTCCCCCCAGTATGCCGCACAGAAGACCGCAGAGCGCAGAAGCCACCATCCAGCCGCCCACTTTATAAATATGCTGTATGTTTCCCGCTTCCACCCCATAATCAATGATGGAGGCCATGAGAAAGGGGATTATGGTTTCAAAAACCACTTCCAGAATCATGCAGATGGGTGTGACGATTACGTCTCTTTTAAACTCCTTGATCTGCATGGCCAATGTTTTCAACATATTTCTTTTATTCACCTCCTGTTCATTTTCTATAAGGAAAAAGGGCATTGCCCAATCTGCATGCAATGCCCTTTTTGTACTATTATGCCAGTTCGTCCACTACTTTTTGAATCGCGTCGAGAGCGTCTTGTGGTAACTTGTCGTAGCCGCCCTTCGCTGTCTCAAATTCTTTGATTTCATTTACACGGTCGTTCATACGCGCCTTTAACTGCTCCACATAGGAAGCGTCATTCATATCCGGCACGAAACCTTCCCACTCCAGAATTTCAATATCGGAGAACGGACCCCACTGCTTAAACTGCGCCCTCTTCTCCACAATGGCTTCCAGAATGCCCAGCGTATCCTTTGGCTGCACTTTCTTACCCATGAAGTCGCCGGTGTTGATGATGTAGCAGTCTACATTCTTCTCCTCCACCAGTTTCTTGAACTTGCTGTAGTCATCCGCCAACGGATACGTACGGAATGGATTGGCGTAAGGAACCACCACCAGCTTGTTGGGGTCCACGCCCTCGGCCAGACGTTCTGCGGAAGAACGCTTGGTGGCCAGCGTCGCGCCCATGACGGCTGCCAGCGCCGCGCCTTTTAACTTCACAACCGGCGGGATGGTGGGGTCTTTCATAATCCAGAAGATGGCATTCACCGGCTCATCGATCTTGTCCACACGGTTGGGCGCCCATAACTTTGACTTGATGGCGCGGCCGTTTCCGTTGCGGATGTCTTCCGTCACAATCTGCACTTTGCCGTCCTCGTCCAAAGTGGCGGAGCAGTTCTGCGCCGTCAAAAGGAACTTGTTGTCCGGGCAGCCTGCGGGATAATCCTGCGTCTTATCAAAATACGTCGGCTCCAGGGCAATGGATGCACACGTATCTGTATTGATAATAAACGCATCGTCGTGCAGCACTTTGATCTCGTATTTGCCGCCGTGTTTCGCATGGGTAATCGTGGATTTTCCGGAGCCGGACAGACCGTATACGGAAGCCACAAACTTCGAACCGTCGGACAGTGTGTATTCTTTTTGTCCGCCATGGCAGGCCGCATATCCGTTCCGGTTGGCCACCGCCCACGCCATGGTCAGCGTGCCTTTCTTATGCTCGCCGAAATAGCGCATGCCCAGAATGCAGGCACAGTTCTGGTTTGTGTTAAAATAGCACAGAGTCTGGGGATCGCTTAAGCAATCGAAGCTAACCCCCGGATGCGCCACCGGCGTCCACTGCGGATCTGAGAAGATGTAAATGTCAGCCTCATTGCCGTCGCCAACCGGTTTGGAACTTTTGTACATTTTCACATACTCATCGGACATATACTGGAAATTCAGCATCCAGGAATACAATACGTTCTCTTCCCCTTCCGGAATCAGCAGATGCGCCTTTACCATAAATTCCGGATCCAGACCTACATACACTTCCGCATGGTACAAAGTTTTCCAGCGTGCTTCGTAGATGGCGTCCATAGCCACTTTATCCAACGCCTCACAGTCCACGCCCGGCTCACCGGCGATGCGGCGCGCGGCGGCATAACGTCCGGTAATGGCGCCATCGTTAAACAGCAGCACCTTTGCGTCCGCTTCCAGACCAAATTCTTCCCCCCGATATACAGGCATATCCGTCACAATCGTCCCTGGGGAGTTCTTCGCCAGTTCATACGCTTCCTTTAAGGTGTTCACCTTCACCACGTTATTTCCATAAAACGCCGCTTCGATAATGGAACGCGTCTTGCTGAAACCTGTTTTGCCCGCCCCAATTTCACTGATTGGATAGTATGCTTTTGTTGACATATAACATCCTCCTTAATTTCGATCACTGGTTTTCTCAAATCCAAAATTTTACTTTATTATCACACTTCTAAATATAATTGTCAAGGCTTAACCTCCCCAAAAAGACGCCCGGATAACCGCATAATTTCAGGGAAAATTGCAGAAAAATCTTCCAGACTTCTTTAACAAACCAGAGGTTCTGCTATATGATTAATCTAGATTGACTTATCGCGCGAAAGACCAAAAACAAGCGCCGCGTTGTGGTGGACGCGCTGTACGCCATCCCCAGCCACCGGGCCATCGGAAAAGTCTACAGGCGCCTGAGCCTGGGAATTTCCAGAGAAAAAGGGCTGTCCGTAGTAGACGCCCTTTTTTGAAGCCTATCATTCTTTTGTCAGTAATTAGATTGACGATTACAGCGGCAGCTTTTTTTATGAACCGCCTCAGAATATCCTGAATGCCTATCTGTATAATGAAATCGAATAGCCGCCGGTTACTGAATGCCTAAAATATCTTTCACCGCCGCGGACATGTCCGCCGCCTCCACCACCTGGTCGTGGAGAACCGGCGCGGTGCGTATCTCGTCGATGGCCTTGGGAACGGCGACCTTGGTGAGCCGGTTCAGCTCATCCACCAGCTCGAAGTCCGACATAGCGTCGTACTTTTCGTCCAATGCGCACATCACGCTGCGGGTGAATTTATAGGGGCTGGCCGTGGAGGCGATCACTGCCGGCGTTTCATCCCCGGTCTGCTTTTTATACTTATCGTAAACGGCAGCGGCCACTGCGGTGTGCGGGTCTATCATATATCCCGTCTCTTTGAACACCCGCGCAATGGTCCGGGCCGTTTCGCTCTCCGTGGCGTAATCCCCGTGGAAATCTTCCAGCTGCTCTTTCATGGCCGGCGTAACTTCGTACTTGCCCTGGGCGGACAGAGATTCCATCAGCCCGCGGCACTTGGCGGAGTCCTCGCCGGCGATGCGGTAAATCAGCCGCTCCAGGTTGCTGGAAATCAGAATGTCCATGGACGGCGAAGAGGTCAGGATGAACTCCCGGTTTTTGTCGTAAACCCCTGTGGAAAAGAAATCATACAGCACTTTGTTGTCGTTGGAAGCGCAGATCAGCTTGTCCAGAGGCAGGCCCATCTGCTTTCCATAGTAAGCGGCCAGGATATTTCCAAAATTCCCGGTGGGAACCACGGCGTGGATTTTTTCCCCTTCCTGGATCTTTCCCTCTTTAACCAGTGTGACATATGCATACACATAATAAACAATCTGCGGCACCAGACGGCCGATGTTGATGGAATTGGCTGAGGAGAACATAAAGCCCGCCTGGGAAAGCTCCTGGTTCAGTTCCGGGTCGTGGAACATCTTCTTCACCGCGGTCTGGGCGTCATCAAAGTTTCCGGTGATGCCCACCACGTAGGTATTGGCGCCTTTCTGGGTCACCATCTGCTTTTCCTGGATGGGGCTGACGCCATGCTTGGGGTAAAATACAATAATCCGGGTTCCCGGCACGTCAGCAAATCCGGCCATGGCCGCTTTGCCCGTGTCGCCGGAAGTGGCCGTCAGAATCACGATTTCCCGCTGTTCCTGGTTCTTTTTGGCGGAAACCGTCATCAGGTGGGGCAGGATGGACAGCGCCATGTCCTTAAAGGCGATGGTGGCTCCGTGAAACAGTTCCAGGTAATGGGCGCCGCCTTTTTCGGCCAGAGGCGCAATCGCAGCCGTGTCAAATTTGGAATCGTAGGCCTTTTCGATACAGCCTTTCAGCTCTTCCGGCGTAAAGTCCGTCAGAAAGCCGCTCATGACCTCGTAGGCCAGCTCCTGGTAGCTGAGTTTAGAAAGCTCTTTGAAGCTTTTTTCGAATTTGGGAATCCGGGTGGGCACAAAAAGCCCGCCGTCCGGGGACAGTCCCTGTAAAATCGCCTGGGAAGCCGTGACCGTCTCCCCGTTTCCTCTTGTGCTTTTGTAATATACTTCCATTATGTTCAACCTTTCGTAATAATCTTGTCCTGCAATTATAGCACAATGTGTTTTCCCGCCGCAATCAAAAGATTATTTTTCTTTCGGATCCAGTCTGTCAAACACGATGCTGTAGCCGTCTTTTCCGTAATTCAAAGACCGGTTCACCCGGCTGATGGTGGCGGTGGATGCGCCCGTCTGCTCGGTGATTTCCTGGTACGTCCGCTTCTTTCGAAGCATTCTCGCCACGTCCAGCCGCTGGGACATGGACAAAAGTTCGTTAACTGTGCAGATGTCCTCAAAGAACGCGTGGCATTCCTCCATGTCTTTGAGTGTCAGAATCGCCTGGTACAAAAGCTCCACCGCCTCTGTGCTGATTTTCTTGCTCATGACTCCCCCTTCTTATTTATTGACAGCCTTTGTATTTGTTCACATAGGGACGAATGGCTTCCGGGCTTCTGTTTAAAATCAGCTCTTCCGGAAACGCGATTTCCTCCAGCAGTTCCCTGGCATAGCTCAATTCCCCCACATAGATGTCCATATGGGCGTCGCTGTCCGCCACAATGGGCTGCCCATATTTTTCACACCATTTCAGCATTTCCAGGTCGTTCTCCCTGGCATTTGCGCGGCTGCAAATCGGATTTAAGGAATGGTTGTTAAGCTCCAGCGCCACCCCGCGCTCCTTGGCGCCTTTTACCAGCGCCTGGTAATCCACCGGATACCTTCCATCGTCCGGATGGCCGATGATGTTGATATACGGATTTTCCATGGCCTTTAAATACGCCTGGGTGTTCTCCTGCCTGCTGCCCGGCCGGACGCAGGGCAGATGCATGCTGGCGATGACCACATCCAGGCTGGCCAGAACCTTATCCTGCAAATCCACATGACCCTCGTAATCCCGAATGTTCACCTCCGCCCCCAGAAAAAGTTCCACGCCGCACATGTCACGCGGCACAATCTTTAAATTATGAAAATAAAAATGCTGGCAGGTTCCCGGCATATCCGGCGCGTGATCCGTAATCCCCAGAATCTTTAAGCCCTTATCCGCCGCAGACTGCGCCATCTCCCGCATGGTATTGTAAGCGTGGCCGCTGGCCAGCGTATGCGTGTGCAGATCCATACAAAATTCCACTGTAAATCGCCTCCCTGTTCTTTGGATACATTCTTTAGCGCTCTTCTCTGAAATAATTGAAACCGCAGCTTTTCGGCTGCACAGTCTCCCGGCTCTGGCGGATGCTGGT
>CAYOWU010000085.1:0-11435 GCA_964407765.1 uncultured Lachnospiraceae bacterium | reverse complement strand
CGTATGTCTCGGGATTTTGCCACATTTTGTGGCAAAACGCCTCGCGGGACAACACTTACTGAATAGTTACTTATAAACAAATGATTTACTATGAAAGTTTCTTGTGAAAAGCCCGGGCGGCAAGCGCAAATGAGCAGCGAGGAGCTATCAATTTTCATTTTATAAAGGAACATTTTCAGGAGGTTATCATGGAAAAATCTAAGCTGTATATGTATGATTACGATGAATACGAGGAGGAGGACAAGGGCGCGGATACGATGGTGGACGATATTTTAGCGGATCCGGATTTCCCGGGCCTGACCGAGCTGCGAATCGGAAGCTGGGGAAGCGCCTGGGAGGGAACCTGCCAGCCCATCCTGGACGCCATCGCAGCCAACGCGGAGCGCTTTTCCCACATTCGGAAATTATTCGTCGGCGACATGGATTTTGAAGAATGTGAAGTATCCTGGATTGTACAGGGGAATTATGACGCCCTGTGGGCCGCTCTGCCCCAGCTCAAGGAACTGACCATCAAGGGTTCCACGGATCTGGAGCTGGGAAATGTCCGCCACGAGGGCCTGGAATCCCTGACCATTATCTGCGGAGGGCTTCCCGCATCCGTCATCGAAGCCATCCAGAATGCCAAGCTGCCCAACCTGAAAAAACTGCTTCTCTACATCGGCAGCGATTACTATGGATTTGACGGCGACGAAAACACCATCCGGACGCTGCTTGAAAAGGCCGATTTCCCGCGGCTTCAGTACCTGGGAATCACCGACAGCGAGATTCAGGACGAGCTTGCCAGAGTTGTGCTGGAGAGCAAATTTATGACCCAGATACATACGCTGGATCTCTCCGCCGGCACCTTAACGGACAAGGGCGGCGCGCTGCTTCTGGAAAAAATTCCGGCCTGCCCCAATATCAAGACCGTCGACCTGCATTACCATTACCTAAGTGACGATATGATGCGCAAGCTGGAAGAGCTGCCCGTAGAGATGGATCTTTCGGAGCAAAACGAGCCGGAAAACTATCACGGCGATGTCTGGATGAACGCCATGCTGACAGAATGACGCCCTTGGTTTTGCTGGGAACCCCTGGGACAAAGCGGGCCGAGTATTTCCAAAAGGCCGCCGCCCGGGCCGGGGTTTCCTGTCTTCTGTGGGAATGGGGCCAGCCGCCGCCCGCCCTTCCTGCGGGGAGCCTTGTAAAAATCGACCCGCCTGTGTGGGATTCCTGCGACTTAGGCGAGATGGACGGCTGCATCCGCGGCTACCAACGAAAGTTAAAGGAGCTGTCCTGCCTGGCCGAAAAAAACGGCTGGCGCTTTCTCAACCAGCCGGAAACCATCTGGACTTTGCTGGACAAACGCCGGTGCAAACGAACGCTTACTCAGGCGGGCCTTCCGGTTACGGAGCCGCTGGAGCCTTTGGAGGCGCCCCCTGTTTGGGACAGCAAACAGCTAATCGCGAAAATGACCGCCCGGCGGATTTTTCAAACATTCATCAAACCAGCCTGGGGCTCCGGAGCGGCTGGCGCGGCGGCTTTCCGAATCCAGCCAAAACAAGGCCAGATGGCGCTTTACGCCTGCGCCGCCCTGGAGCCGGAAAGCGGGCGGCTTTTGAATGTCAAGCGGCTCCTGCGGCTTTCCCGCCCCGACCAGATCTTCCCTCTTTTAAACCGCATTCTGAAGCTGGACTGCATCGTGGAGCGGTGGTATGCCAAACCGGCCTATCAGGGGTTTTCCTGGGATCTGCGTGCCGTCGTTCAGGACGGCCGCCTGGACTTCCTTCTGGCCCGGCTCTCCAAAGGCCCCATTACGAATTTACATCTGAACAACCGGCCCCTGTCCGCAGACGCGCTGCGCATCCCGCCCGCCAAGATGGACGAGATCCAGCGCCTGTGCCAAAAGGCGATGCGCTGTTTTCCCGGCCTTAAAAGCGCCGGCATCGACATTCTGCTGGAAAAAAGAACCCTGAAGCCCAGAATCATTGAGATGAACGGACAGGGCGATTTGATTTACCAGGACATTTACCGGGAAAACGCCATCTACGCCCACCAGATTCGTCTGATGCAGGAGGAAATGAAAGCATGATTCGTAATTCCATTGATATGAACCAGGTCGTGGGGAGCCAGGATATCTTATTTATCTGCCTGGACGCCCTTCGGTACGATATAGCGGTGCAGGAGGAGGCCGCGCAGACCACGCCGGCGCTGAACCGCTGCGGCCCCTGGAAGAAATGCCAGGCGCCGGGGAATTTCACATACCCGTCCCACCATGCCATGTTCGCGGGATTCCTGCCCTGCGCCTATGATGTGAAAAGGCTGGCCGACCGGGAGCTTTTGTTTTTCCCCACCCATATCGGACTGGGGCGCAAGGTTCCGGAGGGCTCTTTCGGTTTCTCGGGCAGCACCATTATGGAAGGGCTGGAAAACGCAGGCTATGACACCTGGTGCGTGGGCGGCGTAGCTTTTTTTGACAAACGCTCCGACGTGGGAAAGGTTTTTCCCAGCTATTTTAAGAAAAGCTACTGGAACCCGTCCTTCGCCTGCCCGGTGAAAGAAAGCACGAAGAACCAGGTGGATTTTATTTTAAAAAAAATCGCCCGCGCTCCCCGAAAAAATCCGGTTTTTCTTTACCTAAACGTGTCCGCCATCCACTACCCCAACTATTTCTACTTAAAAGGCGCCCGCGCGGACAGCCCGGACAGCCACGCCGCCGCGCTGCGTTACGTGGACGGCCATCTGGGCCGGCTGCTGGACGGGTGGCGAAAAATCCGGGGCGACGCCTTCGTCATCTGCTGTTCCGACCACGGAACCTGCTACGGGGAGGACGGCTTTTACTCCCACGGCATTAACCATCCGCTGGTAACCACTGTCCCTTACAAGCATTTTTTCTTAAAGAATCGCCTATGAATCCTTATATTCAATATATGTACAGCTATCCGCACAAAACCGCATATGGGCCTTTAGAGGGAATCTCCCTGGCCGACTACGCCCAAGAGCTTCAGGGGCCGGGACACGGCCTGTACCTGCACATTCCCTTTTGTGAGACAAAATGCGGCTACTGCAACCTATTTTCCATCACCGGGCAGGACAGCGGCGCGGCAGACCGGTATCTGGACGCGGTGGAGCGGCAGCTGGCGCAGTACGGGGAAATCCTGGATTCCTGCCAGACCGGGTTTTCGGACTTTGCCATCGGGGGCGGGACGCCTCTGTTTTTGAGCGCACGGCAGCTGGAACGGGTCTTTTTTGCGGTCGGCAAACGCCTGCGCCTGGGCGAAAAGCCGGAAATCGCCGTGGAGACGGCGCCCAACCAGACGACTTCGGAAAAATTAAACCTTTTAAAACAGATCGGCGCGGCCCGCGTCAGTATGGGCGTCCAGAGCTTTTCCCGGCAGGAGCTGCAGACCCTCTGGCGCCGCCACAGCCCCCAAAAGGCCAAAGAGGCGCTCTGGCTTTTGAAATCTTTTGATTTCCCCTGCATAAACCTGGACTTTATTTACGGCATCCCGGGACAGACCGTGGATTCTCTGCTGGCCAGCCTGCAAGAAGCGCTGGCCTTTGAGCCGGACGAGCTTTTTTTGTATCCCCTCTACATCAAGCACGGAGCCGGACTGCAAAAATGCCGGGACGGCGCGGTTCTGGACCCGGAGCAGACGTTTCGCCAGTACCAGGAGGCCAGCGGATTTTTGCGCTCCCAGGGTTTTTGCCAGATTTCCATGCGCCGGTTTGCCCGCACCTGCCCGCGCCGCACACCCGACTGCGGATTTTCCACGTCGCTGGCCCTGGGCTGCGGCGGACGCAGCTATCTGGGCCGGCTCCACTTCTGCACGCCTTACGCCACCGACCCGGCCGCCTGCCTGCGGCAGCTGGACGCTTTCCAGTCTGTCCGCGACTTCACCGCCATCGAATACGGCATTTTGCTCTCCGAGGACGAGGAAAAACGCCGGTACGCAATCCGCCATCTGTTCATTTATCCGGGGCTGGATACGGAAAAGTACCGCCGGCGTTTCGGCTCTCTTCCAACGGAGGATTTCCCTGTGCTGGAAAAATGGACGCGGGACGGCTTTCTCACCGAGGGGCCCGTTCTCTCCGCCACCGAAAAGGGCTTAGGCCTGTCCGACTTCCTGGGCCCGCAGCTGATTTCCCCGGACATTCGCAGCCGAATGGAAAAATGGGAGGCGCTTTATGGATAAAAAAACCATCGTCTACCGGGGCAGCCTGAAAAGCTGCAACTACCGCTGCTCCTACTGCCCCTTCTCCAAACACAAAATGACCCAAAAGGAGCTGGATTCAGACAAACGCCAGTGGCTTCGCTTCACCGAAAACCTGGCCCGGCGGGCCGCTTCTCTGCAAATCGGCGCACTGCTGGTCGCCCCCTATGGGGAGGCGCTGCTCCACCCCTGGTACTGGGACGGTTTGGCCGCGCTCAGCGCCCAGACATATATGGAGGCGGTGGGCGCCCAGACCAATTTAAGTTTCTCCGCCGACGAAGCTTTCGAGCGCTTTCGCCGGGCCGGAGGCGATCCTTGCAAGCTCCGGCTGTGGGCCACTTTTCACCCGGAGATGGTTTCTTTGGATGCGTTCGCCGAAAAATGCATTTTTCTGCATGAGGCCGGCGTCTCCATCTGCGCCGGAGCGGTGGGCGCGCCAAAACATCTGCCGCTGATCCAAAAGCTGCGCGCGCTGCTGCCGAAAGAAATTTACCTGTGGATCAACCGGATGGACAACCAAAGCGCGCCTTATACAGGAGACGAGAGCGCCGCCTTTCTGGAAATCGACCCCTATTTCGTCCGGGAGCTGGCTTATCCCCGCAGCGCTCCCGGAAAATGCGCGGGGCGCCTGTTTGTGGAAAGCGACGGCCGCCTGCGCGCCTGCTGCATCGCCCCCGCTTCCCAGGAGAACTGGTACGGGCAGTTTAACGCCGGCGCTGTCTTGCAATGCAGTCGAAAAACTTGCTCCTGCTATCTGGCGTACGGCGGCCGAGAGGATTACATGAACCGGATATTATTCGGAGATTTTCCGCTCTTTCGGATTCCCCGCCGCCCCAAAGCCGTGTTTTTGGACATCCAGGGAACCCTGATTCCAAACGGCCATCGGGAAATCCCCCGCCGAACCGAACTGGAATTGACCGCCCTGGCCCGGGAAAACATTCCGCTTTTTTTTGCCACCACCCTGCCCTATGAAGACGCCGTCCGGCGCTGCGCGAAAATACTGCACTTGTTTGACGGCGGCGTTTTCGCCGGAGGCGCCCACATGCTTCTGGAAAATCCTTCGGAAAAAAAGGAAGAATTTCTTACGTTTTCCGCAGAAATTCTTCCCTGGCTCCATTCCCTGCAAAAAGAATGGAAGTTTCGCATATTGCTTTATCGGGACGAAAAGGCCCGTTTTAAAGAATCCATTTATAAAATAACCTTGCTTCGCCCCCGGAAGCAGCCCTGGCTTCCCCGGGAAACCGACGCCCTCTGGGCCGCCATTCCCAGACAGCTTCGGCGCTCCCTGCGCCGTTTCACCGAAGGGCGCTGCCTGCAGATTGTTTCCAAAGGCGCCGATAAAGCCAACGGAGTCCGGACCCTTTGCAAATGGCTGGGAATCTCTCCCACAGAGGCGGCTGCGGCGGGCGACGGAGCCGAAGACGCGCCTATGTTAAACGCACTCGCTGACTGCCGCCAATTCCTATAACAATTTTTCGCAGACTTCCTCCAGCATATCCCGGATGGAGATGTGCTGCGGGCAGACCTCCTCGCATTTTCCGCACTTGCTGCACTCGTCCGCCCGTTTCCGCCCATGGCCGGTCACCAGCCAGTCCTGCTGTCCGAGGGCCATCTCCTTGTTGTGATACAGCGTGAAGTAATTCATGGCCGTAAACGAACCGGAAACGCCGATGTCGTTGGGACAGACCTTCGCGCAGTAATCGCAGGAGGTGCAGGGAATCAGGGGAATGCGGCTCAATTCCTCCCAGGCCTCCTGAAGCGTCTGCGCCTGCTGCTGGCTTAAGCCTCTGAAATTTTTCATATAAGAAAGATTATCCTTCATCTGCTCCACACAGCTCATGCCGGACAGAACCGTGATGACTCCTTCCAGACTGGCCGCAAAGCGCACCGCCCAGGAGGCCACGGAAGATTCCGGCTCCGCTTTCTTAAAAATCTCCGCCACGGATTCCGGAGGCGTGGCCAGCATGCCGCCTTTGACAGGCTCCATGATAATCACCGGCTTTTTATGTTTTCTGGCCACTTCGTAGCATTTTTTGGACTGCACGGCGGGATTTTCCCAGTCTGCGTAATTAATCTGCAGCTGCACAAATTCCATTTCCGGATGGGCGGACAGGATTTCCTCCAGCTCCTTGGGCGTTGAATGGAAGGAAAATCCCACATGCTTAATCAGCCCCGCCGCCTTCTTCTCCTGCACCCAGTCCCACATGCCGTATTCGTCAAAATATTTCGTCCGATGCTCACCCAGGTTGTGCAGCAGGTAAAAGTCAAAATACCCCGCGCCGGTCTGCGCCAGGGACGTGTCAAACTGCGCATAGGCTTCTTCCTTGGTCTTGCAGTCGATCCACGCCGCATTCTTGGTGGCAAGCTGGTAGCTCTCTCTGGGATAACGCTCCACAAGCGCCTGGCGGATCGCATCCTCTGACCCTGCATACGCCCAGGCCGTGTCAAAATATGTAAAACCCGCATCCATGAACAGATCCACCATTTCTTTGGTCTGCTCCACATCAATCACGCCGTCCTTTTGCGGCAGGCGCATCAAACCAAATCCAAGTTTTTTAATGTCTTCTCCCAGAACACTCATTTTCCATATCCTCCTTGTCTTAAATGACTGACTCCATATATTCTTCCAAAAGTTTCCGCAGATGCAAAGCGCAAAAGTCCTGGGTCCGCTTTCGCAGACTGTAGGCGCCTCCGCTCATGCTCCAGCAGAGCATCTGCCCGTAGAGCAAATCCACCAGCGTTTCCGGCAAATAGGACGCCAAAACGCTTCTTGCAAGCATCCTTTCTTCCACGCCGAACAAAAACAGCTCCCGGACGGATTCCAAATCGTACTCTAATTTTCCCCGGTCAAATTCATTTTCCACCAGGTCGGGATTCACAACATTTTTTACCCATTCCTGCGCCAGCTTCACGCTGCCCTGCTCGATATACCCCGAGAAATCCACCATATAAAAACTCAATTTTGCGATAAAATCGCCTTCTGCAGCTTTGGCGGCATCCAGGATTTCCCCGAACATACTCTGGCTAAGCGCAAACACAATGTCTTCCTTACGGCCAAAATACGTATAAAAAGTTCCCTTGGACACACCGGCCGCCTCCGTGATTTCTTCAATGGACGTGCCGGAAAGGCCTTTTCTGCAAATCAGGGCCTTGCCCGCTTCCAGCAGCCTTTTTTTGGTTTCCAGCGCGGCAAGCTGACGGTTCGTCATCGCATCCTCCCTCCTTTGACTGGAATTATACCCCACTGTTGACTGTAAGTCAATGACTTTTGGTTATTTTAAAACAAAAACACAGGGCCGCGCAGCTTTATTTTGCTGTACGGCTCTGTGTTGTATTTTCTATTGCCCGTCAAAAACAATTCTGGCAGGGCTGATACCCCCGCTGTACCGCCTCCGCGTAGGACACCTGGGTGGCCCTGTCCGGATTCATGTTGCCGCAGTTGGGTATCCTGTGGTATTTCTCGCCGGTGGCCGGCAGCCAGACTACGGACGGCAGCGCAGGCGCCGGAACCGGATTTACCGGAGCCGGATTGTAAACGGGCACAGGCCGCACCGTTAAATGAAAAACATACCGACGCGCCTGCCGAGTTGTGGCGTATATTTTACAAGAGCCTTCTTTTAACGCCGTAACCTGTCCGGACTCCGAAACGCTGGCGATGTCTGGGTTGGAGCTTTCCCAGATGGCGCCCCTTGTCAGGGATGTGCTGAAACGGCTCTGCCTCCCCTTTTTCATTGTAATGTACCGGTGGGAAATGCTCCTGTACTGTTTCACTTTCAGACGGCATTTATATTCCGCTTTCCCCACCTTCGCCGTGATGACCGCAGCGCCTTGCCGTTTGGCCGTGACCTTGCCCTTTTTGTTTACCGACGCAACCGACGGGTCGCTGCTGCGCCACCGGATTTTCTGGGCAACCTTTGGAACCTTCAAGGTCTTTTTCTCGCCCAGCACGAGCGTCAGGCGGTTTTTGCTGATTTTGGCCCGTGCAACCTTGACCTCCACCGAGCGCTGGGCCGCGTAATAGCTGGAATTGCCCTTGGCCTTCACCGTGATGACAGCCGTACCGTGCAAAAGCGGAGTCACCTTCCCTTTGGCGTTCACCTTCGCCACATTCGGATTGCTGCTGACATACGTGACTTTTCCTATAGCATTGGATGTCTTTATGCTTTTGGAGCCCCCGTATTCCGTCAGCGACAGCGACGATGGCCGCACCGTCAGGGACTGCCTTTTCTTAATTTCCGCATTCTTTATGTAAAAGCTTACGCTTTTAACATCGGTTCTGCCCGTCCGTGCCCAGGCCTGCGACTCCCCGTCGTAAATCTCTTCCTGGTATCTCACCTGCAGCGTATATGGCACAGCGCCAAACGCCTGGGTCGTCAGCTGGAAAGACCCATTGAATCGATATTCCCCCGGAATGTAGCGGCCGTTCTGCGTTCTTCCCGCCGTTTTTTCCGAATATCTGATCCATATGCCGCTTTTTGCGCCCGCGCTCCAGCTGACCGGGCGGTACCGGGTGGATCCGGCCGTCGGCTGAAGTTCCTGCGGCGCCTCCGGCCCATACCCGGCCCCGGTGGCGTAAAACCGCAAAACGGCGCCGGAAGCGTATGTGGCGCCTTTTCTTATGGAATGCAGGCCATTGTCCGCCGCATTGGCCTTGTCCGCCGCCACATCTTCACTTACCGAACCCCCAGAGACAGTTTCCGGCCCCACAGCCAAAACCGTGGCCGGGCTGGCCGCGCTCATCCATAAAACGGCCATGAGCATTATGGACAGCATTCGTTTCCATGTTCGTTTCAAATTCTCATCCCCCTCACTTCTCGCGTATTCTAATAATATGATAACATTTGCGGAAGCGCTTTTCAAGGATATGAATTGGGAAGAGGTATCGGCCTCTTTCTTTTATTTTTTGCCAATGATAATTATACCCTAAGCGCCCTATCCCCACTTTTTATTGAACATTATTGTAACAATTCAGCCATGCGCTATCCCGCGAGGCATCGGCTTGCACCTGCAAGACGATCCCGAGACAGCCACGCGCCAAACTGCGTTTTTTGCAGTTTGTGCGCATATTTTTGTGACAGTGAAGCCGGAAGGCTGAACTGTTACACATTATTACACAGATCATGCGGCAGCCGTTGTTTTTTCAGACGGCTCTGTGTATAATAGAGGCAGAAGATACGAGGGCAGAGGAGGAGCCGGATAGAAGAGAACAGCAAAAAAATGCGGGCAAGGTGGGAAGATATCGGCTTAGACAACGATTTTCTTTTTGGAGGCGGGAATATGTGACTCTGTACATGCGCGATCTGGAAAATATCGAGATCGGAAAAGAAGAGGGGCGAAAAGAGGGCAGACAGGAAGAACGGGAGGACGGCATTAAAATATTAATCGAAACCTGCCAGGAATTTGGCGAAAACAAGCAGGATACCATATCCCAGATACAGGCGAAATATTCTGTTTCCAGTGAAGAAGCCCAAAAATACGTCGCGAAATATTGGAGAAAAGTTTCTTGAATTTTTCCAAAGCATGTGTTATCCTTTAACTAAAGGAAGGCATCTGCTGATTACATATGCCTTTTAGGGGTTCCACTCCAAAGGTGGAGTTTTCCAAGCGTGGCGCTTACCTCTCAGTGAGAGGCGCCCATCCTGGTTCCGACAGGGTGGGCATTATTTTTTTCGCTTGCAATCTTTGTCTCTATCGAGAAAAGCAGGCAACGCTATACTTCCTATGTATTCCAGCTTCCAAAGGAAACCTTTGGGAATCCGGGCCGCTGGCTTGGAAGACTGCCACCTCCGTTATGGGTTCCGTGAATGGGTTTTGCCATAACCTGACACTAAACCCACACAATAACCAGAAAGGAAGAATCACCATGTCAGTAGCGCAATCGCATTCCCTCATCACTACTTTAGAAGAATATGAAAATCTTCCCGGCGATATAAGGGCAGAAGTCTTTGACGGACAGATCTATTACATGGCCAGCCCGTCACAGGAGCATCAGACAATCCTTACGGAATTACTTGTCTCCATCCGCAACTATCTCCGAAAAAAGGGCGACCAATGTCGTATATTTCCGGCTCCATTCGATGTAAAACTCTCCGATCAGCCGCTTACTGTCGTCCAGCCGGATCTTATGATTGTCTGTGATAAAAGCAAACTGGATGGGAAGCGCTGCAATGGCGCCCCTGATTTCATTATTGAGATTGTTTCTCCCGGCAATCCGGCAGATGACTATATCCGCAAACTCTACTACTACAAAAACGCAGGAGTCCGTGAGTATTGGATCGTGGACCCCCGCCGCAAGCTAGTGACTGTCAACCATTTTGAGGGAAATACGCTGAATGTCCAGTATTCTTTCGATTCCACAATTAAAGTCAATATCTACGATGATTTCTATATCCATTTTCCGGATATAGCCGTTAGCTGAACGTTATTTCCCATGCCCCTCCTTTGAAACGCAAAAAAGACGCATAGTTTACAATTTATCGTTCCATGCGCCTTTACGTTGCTTTATGTCAGCTGCATAACTTCGGCTTCAAGTTCTCTTAATTCATCAAATGACAATGACGGGACACAATCCGCAATTTCATCCAGTGACATTTTGCCTTTTTAATCAACCTTTTTGCGGTTTCCCTTGCGCTTTCCTGCACCGCTTCATAACGCTCACTCTTGATATAGGATTTCATGATTTGTTCTTCATCAAACAAACTCATCATAATCGTTGCAACCTCCTTTTCCCTGTCAAGCAGATATTCCCTTAATACATTCTTATCTTTGCATATACGAATTGTTTCCGTAACGGCTTTTTGTGTCATTCCATGTTTTTTGTCTGCTTGCTAAAAACTTTACAGAAAATAATGTACTGATTGATAATGTCGTCCTTATCACTTTCATAAATAACTTTGGCCCTTACTTCAATATCAATATCCGCACCTTCAAAAAATTCTTTTGATAACGATATTGTATCCGGTTTTCTCCCTTTGTTTCCTGTAAAAATTACATAAAGTTCAGGCTTCGGCATTTTCACTCTTGCTTTTGTAATAGTTTTGGCAGGTGCGCTGAAAATATTCGTGATAACTTTGCGCCAAATACAGCAAAACCCTTACCAAAATATTCATTGTCCATGTAGACTGCGCTTCTATGAGGATCATCAGTTTATTGTTGACAATAAAACCTAAGTCATTATACAGATTTAACAGATAACTCTTATTTTGAAAAAGGTCAAGAAATACGCTCTTTTTTGCGGTGCGC
>CAYOWU010000084.1:0-11517 GCA_964407765.1 uncultured Lachnospiraceae bacterium | reverse complement strand
GATCTTATCGTCCACCAGATGGTGCAGCTTCAGGTAATGCATGTGCCCGATGGTGACCGGACTGTCAAAGTATTCCCCGGTGCGCCCGTCTCTTAAGCGCACTTTTCCGTCCCGGGACAGGGGAACCCCTTTCCAGACCTTGCGGTGATCCCGGTTTTTATCCAGGTAATCCATGACTTCCGGCAGCAGTTCGTCTTTGTATTTGTTGCGGAAATCCTCAAAATCATCCATGTTTACATAATCATTGGCGATTTCTAGTGTGTCCATGATGTCGTCTTCGTTGGCGCCGTCGAACACCGGCGTGGCAATGTTAAAGCCCAGGGCCTTCGCCGCCAGGGATAAGTGAATTTCCAGAACCTGGCCGATGTTCATACGGGACGGCACGCCCAGCGGATTCAGCACGATATCCAGCGGACGGCCGTTGGGCAGGAATGGCATATCCTCCACCGGCAGCACGCGGGAAACCACACCCTTGTTGCCATGGCGGCCCGCCATCTTATCGCCCACGGAAATCTTTCTTTTCTGAGCGATGTAGATGCGCACTGACTGGTTTACGCCCGGGGACAGCTCGTCGCCGTTTTCCCTGGTAAACACTTTGGCGTCCACCACGATTCCGTATTCCCCGTGAGGCACTTTCAGAGAGGTGTCCCGAACTTCACGGGCCTTTTCTCCGAAAATCGCCCGCAGAAGCCGCTCTTCCGCCGTCAGCTCCGTTTCGCCTTTTGGCGTTACTTTTCCCACCAAAATGTCGCCGGCCCGCACTTCCGCGCCGATGCGGATGATGCCCCGCTCATCCAGGTCTTTCAACGCGTCATCGCCCACGCCGGGCACGTCGCGGGTAATTTCCTCCGGTCCCAGTTTCGTGTCCCGGGACTCTGCCTCGTACTCCTCGATATGCACAGACGTGTACACGTCCTCCTGCACCAGACGTTCGCTTAAGAGCACCGCATCCTCGTAGTTATAGCCTTCCCAGGTCATAAATCCGATCAGCGGGTTCTTGCCCAGCGCCAGCTCTCCGTTGGACGTGGATGGGCCGTCGGCGATGACCTGGCCTTCCTCCACGCGCTCACCTTGGCTCACAATGGGCTTCTGGTTGTAGCAGTTGCTCTGGTTGCTCCGCATAAACTTGGTAAGGCGGTACTCATCCCTGGTTCCGTCGTCAGCCCTTACCACGATCTGCTTGGAAGTGGATCTCTCTACCACGCCGGAATGACGGGCCACCACGCAGACGCCGGAGTCCACGGCCACCTTCGTCTCCATGCCGGTTCCCACAGCGGGAGCCTCGGTAATCAGAAGGGGCACGGCCTGTCGCTGCATATTGGAACCCATCAGCGCCCGGTTGGCGTCATCGTTTTGCAGGAAAGGAATCAGCGCCGTCGCCACGGAGAACACCATCTTCGGAGATACGTCCATGTAGTCAAACATGTGCTTCTCGTACTCCTGCGTCTCATCCTTGTAGCGGCCGGATACATTTTTGCGGACGAAATGGCCTTCCGCATCCAAAGGCTCATTGGCCTGCGCCACATGGTAATTGTCTTCCTCGTCCGCGGTCATATAAATCACTTTATCCGTAACCCGAGGATTCTTCGGATCGGTCTTGTCAACAATCCTGTATGGCGCTTCCACGAAACCGTACTCGTTGATCTGCGCATAGGACGCCAAAGAGTTAATCAGGCCGATGTTGGGGCCTTCCGGCGTCTCTATGGGACACATTCTTCCATAATGGGAGTAATGCACGTCGCGCACCTCGAATCCGGCCCGGTCCCTGGACAGGCCGCCCGGCCCCAACGCGGACAAACGCCGCTTGTGGGTCAGCTCGCCCAGCGGATTGTTCTGATCCATGAACTGGGACAGCTGGGAGGAGCCAAAGAACTCTTTCACCGACGCAGTGACCGGTTTAATGTTGATCAGCGACTGGGGCGATATGCCCTCAATATCCTGGGTGGTCATGCGCTCCCGCACCACCCTCTCCAGCCTGGAAAGGCCGATCCTGTACTGGTTCTGAAGCAGCTCGCCCACCGCGCGGATACGACGGTTGCCTAAGTGGTCAATGTCGTCGTCGTTTCCCAGGCCGTATTCCAGATGCATATTGTAGTTAATGGAAGCCAGAATGTCTTCCTTAGTGATATGCTTCGGAATCAGGTCATGGATGTCCCGCTTAATGGCCGCCTTGATATCCTCCAGCGTTTTATTTTCCTCTAAAATTTTCTCCAGGCAGGGATAATACACGTCTTTTTTTATGCCCATTTCCTCGAGATCTATATCCACGAAGCTGGTGATGTCCACCATCATATTGGACAGAACTTTGACTTTTCGCTCCTCCGCATAAACCCACACATAGGGAATGGCGGCGTTCTGAATCCGATCGGCCAGATTCCGGTCCACAACCGCGCCTTCCTCCGCCAAAATCTCCCCGGTGGCCATATCCACTGCGTCCTCCGCCAGCGGATGACCGACAATGCGGTTTCTTAAGGCCAGTTTCTTATTAAATTTATATCTGCCTACCTTCGCCAGATCGTACCTTCTGGGGTCAAAAAACATGGACATAATCAGGCTCTCGGCGCTTTCCACCGCCAGCGGCTCGCCCGGGCGAATCTTCTTATATAATTCCAAAAGCCCTTCCTGGTAGCTCTCCGATGTGTCCTTGCCAAAGCTGGCCAGAATCTTCGGCTCTTCCCCAAAAAGCTCTATAATCTCCTCGTTGGTCCCCACGCCCAGCGCCCGAATCAGCACCGTGATGGGCACCTTCCGGGTTCTGTCTACGCGCACGTAAAACACGTCATTGGAATCGGTCTCGTATTCCAGCCATGCCCCCCGGTTGGGGATTACGGTGGAGGAATACAGGGTTTTTCCCACTTTATCGTGGGCAATCGAATAGTAAATGCCCGGCGAGCGCACCAGCTGGCTTACGATTACGCGCTCGGCGCCGTTAATCACAAACGTGCCGGTCTCCGTCATCAGGGGCAGGTCACCCATGAAAATCTCATGTTCGTTGATCTCCTCATTCTCCCTGTTGATCAGGCGGACACGCACCTTTAAAGGGGCTGCGTAGGTTACGTCCCGTTCTTTACATTCCTCGATGGAATATTTTACGTCGTCCTCACATAAAGTAAAATCAATAAATTCCAGGCTCAACTTGCCACCGTAATCCGCAATGGGAGATATATCGTTAAATACCTCTTTCAGCCCTTCTTTGAGAAACCATTGGTAAGAATTCTTCTGTACTTCTATCAAGTTCGGCATTTCCAGAACTTCTTTTTGTCGCTGGTAACTCATCCGCATACTTTTGCCAGTAATTACAGAACGTATCCTGTTTTTTTCCATTGACGTTTCACCCCTGTTTTCTTATAATAATTACAACGTTCCACTCTCGTTGAGCGGCCATGCCCGCATGGACGCAAATCCCCGCGGGAGGACCGCCTGCCTCGTTTTAAAAGTAGGCATATCTTTCCATAGTAGTGTATTTTTGAATATACCACATATACGGACTTTATGTCAATCGTTTTTCACAAATTATACTGGAAAGTTCATCAAAAAAACTTGCCTTGTGGTTTTAAAAACCATATAATGTGTCTATAGCCCGTCTGATCATTCGTATAAGCAAGGTGAATAACATGAAAATAGATATAAAAGACATGATGAACAGCATTTTAACCAGCATTTCCAGGATTGACTACATCAAGCCGGAGGATCTGCCCAATATCCATCTGTACATGGACCAGGTAACCACCTTCATGGACGCGCAGCTGGAGTCCACCAAGCGGCGTCCCGAGGACAAGATTCTGACGAAAACTATGATCAACAACTACGCCAAGAACCACCTGCTGCCGCCGCCGGAGAAGAAAAAATACAGCAAAGAACATTTGCTGCTGCTGATTTTCATCTATTATTTTAAGAACATTCTATCCATCAACGACATTCAGTCCCTGCTAAATCCCATCACGGACAAGTATTTCAAAAGCGAAGCCGGCTGGAATCTGGAGGATATCTACAGGGAGGTTTTCAGCATGGAGAAAGGGCAGATTGAATATCTGCAAAAAGATCTGGTGAAGCGATACAATGTAGCCAGCGAGACTTTCGCAGAGGCCCCTGAGGAAGACCGGGAATACCTGCAGATGTTTTCCTTCCTCTGCCTGCTCAGCTTCGACGTCTATGTGAAAAAAATGCTTCTGGAAAAAATTCTCGATGACATGCAGGAAAAGAAAAAGGCCAAAAACGCCGATGACAAAAACAAAAAGTAACCGCAGGAAAACCAGGGATTTACACGTCCCCGGTTTTCCTTAAATTCGACTCGAACAGCCGGTTGTATCCCAGCCAGTCTTTTTTCGCCCCTGCCGAGGCAAAAACCTCTGTCAGCGTCTCCATGCGGGCATCCGTATTGTCCGCCAGATTCAGCGCAACCGCTTCCGCCAGCGCCGGCTTCTTCGGCGATCCGTATTCCAGCTCCCCGTGGTGGGACAGGATGCAGTGCTTCAGCTCGCTGGCCAGCGTCGGCGGGAATCCCGGAATCTCCCGAATCAAATCGTGAACAATCTCCGTCCCGATCACAATATGCCCCAGCAGCTGTCCATCGTCGGTGTAGTCATTGAGCGGAAAGGCCGAAAGCTCCCGGGTCTTTCCTATATCATGGCAAAGCGCCGCCGTCATCAGCAAATCCCGGTTCAGCACCGGATAGACTTTCGCGTAGAAATCGCACAGCCTGGCCACGCCGATGGTGTGCTCCAAAAGGCCGCCCACGAAGCCGTGGTGTACGGTTTTCGCCGCCGAATGCTTTTTGAACGCTTCGTAAAATTCCTCATCTTCTATAAAAAGCCGATTTAACAGCCGGGATAGATAGGGATTCTTCACAGACTGGATGTACTCCCGCAGCCTCCCCGTCATCTCGTCCACACTGTTCTCGCTGACAGGCAGATAATCAGCCGCCTTATATTCCCCTTCCTTGGCCCTGCGCACCCTTTTGATGCTGATCTGCAAAGCGCCGGCGAAGCTGTTCACGTCCCCCACGATGGCGATGTAGTCCATTGCGCCGAAATCGTCAATTCCCTGAGAGTTGGGGTCCCAGATTTTTCCATCCACCACGCCGGTCTTATCCTGCAGGATCACGCTGTCGTAGGGTTTCCCGTTCTTCGTCACCGCCGACTGCTTCTGCTTACACAGATAAATCTCGCTTACCCTCTCTCCCTCGTGCAAATCGTTAATAAATTTCATTTCTCCTCCCTCTCTATTGGACATCCAGCGTGACGCTTATTTTCGTCTGGCCGTAGTCCTCGGCCCTTTTGCGCATAACCACAAGCTCCGCCTTCTGTCCCTTTTCACATTTCTGCAGTTCCGCGTAAAGGCGCTGCATGGTGTGCACATTCTTCTTATTAAATGCAGTGATTATGTCGCCTCTTTGGACGCCCGCCTCCATGGCCGGCGAATCCGCCTCCACTTTATCCACGAAAATCCCCCTGGATATCTTTAGCTTTTTCGCCGTCTCCTCGGACACCTCCTGCCCCCGCACGCCCATGTACACAATGTCCTTTCCGTTGGACAGGCTCTCAATCAGCGGCTTCAGCTGCGATACGGACAGCGCTTTGACCATGGTGTGGGTGTCCTCCGGGCCATAGTCCATGGCGATGACCCCAATGATGCTGCCGGAGGCGTCCAAAAGTATGCCGCTGCCCTGGCCGCTGCCTAAAATATTGGTGGTCAGAAGATTGTATTCCATGTCCGTCACCGGAACCTTGTTGGTCACAGAAGTCACATTCCCATAAACCACAGAATCGTTGTAGCCGGTGGGCTTTCCGATGGCAATGACCGCTTTTCCCTGCACCAGGCTGTAGGAATTTCCCAGCTTGGCCACCGCAATGCGCTCCATCGTCTCCTTTTTCACAGAAGCGGCGGCCACCCGAATCACCGCAAGCCCGGTAGCCGCGTCCCCTTTTGCCTGAATGGCCTTCGCCGTGGCACCGTCCGCAAACTCCACTTCCACGTCCTCGGCCTCCGACAGGGCCGCCGATTCGGTGAGGATGAATATTTCGCTTCCGTTGTTTTCTATAATAATACCCTCCGACTCGCCGGAAGACAAAAGCGTGTTATCCAGCAGATCTTCGTTTTTCTGCACACCCGATACGTGGACCAGGGCCTTTCTGGGATTCTCCGAAACACTTAAAATCTCGTTGTACACTTTCTCATAGTCCGCCAGCGTAACGCTGCGGGGCGTCTCCACAATCTGGGGCGTGGGCGTCTCCTCGCTCTTCGCCTCCTGCGTCTCCTGGGGGTCGTCCTCAGGAATCTTCACCTGGCGCTCCTGCCGGCCTTCCTCCTCATACCTCTCCATGGCGGAAAAGGTCAGAAAAAAAGTCACGGCGGCCACCGCCCCGAAAAGCGCCGCCGCACCCACGACAAACGCCGCCCGCAGAAATAATTGCTTTCTGTTAATCGGCCGGTTCTTGATGGTTTCTTTAATAAAATTATATTCCTCTGTATGCATCTCAGAAGGACTGTCCACGGACTTTGAAGTTTTTTTCCGGTCACCCATACAAAAATCTCCTGTCGCTGCACTGCGTCCAGCCGGCGCGCGCAATCACGCGCCAACGAATAATCTAAACTCAAGTTTATTCTATCAAATAGTTATGAACATTCTATGAATAGCCGAATTTTTTTGCCGTCACATAACTTTTCACATTTCTTTCACGAACCATTCACAATTTCTACACATTTTCTGGTTATAGTAAAAGAGCGTTAAGGATAAACCCTTTTCAAACAAATTCTTTTTCATACGCCGGTGCGTGTGATGCGCATACGCACCGGCATTCCTTTCCAGAACATCTCCAAATCTTTTAATATAGAATTTTAAAAAAAGCCGTAACCCATTGAACTTTTAAACTTCCATGGATTCCGGCCATTTTTAACATTTATGGAAATATAGTAAACGACATATTTATCGTTTACTATAAAAAACGGAGAGTGTGGGATTCGAACCCACGTAAAAATAATTCAAAACCTAAGCAAACATAGCGTTTATAAAGAACCATGACAAAATTCATGACAAAAATATAAAATGAATTTTACATCACGGTATATTTCCCCGCAGGATAAAAAATGAGATTTTAAAAGGCCGTTGTTTAAATATAGTTGACTATGCAAACCAGGGGGGCGGGCTTGCCACCGCTCCCTGACAAAAAATTATATCATTTCAGACAATGGCTGGCAAGCCATTTCTACAGCGCAATCATATCCCTCAAGGTCTTCGGCCCGGCAACCCCATCCACGCTTCCGCAAATGCCCGGATTCGCCTTTTCCCTAGCCTTCTGGTACTGCTTAATGGCATACACGGTGTTCGCCCCGCAGTCCTTGTCCAAATTCAATTCCTGGCCGTTTTTGCCCTTAAATCCACGCGCCTTTAAAATCTCCTGCACCAGCAGCACATGGTTTCCGTTCTCGCCTTTTTGCACCGTTTTCATCTCAAACATGTATGCACCCCCCTCCCGTCGTTCATTTAAAATTTGGGCCAGTATGTCCAGAATCTTTCCCCCGTACCCCGCGCCGGCAGCCCAGCCTTTGCGCTTTGGATTCTCCTGAATTCCCAGCCATTCCACGCATTCGGCGCACCCGCGCTCAACATACTGGAAGCGCGGGTCCACGCAAGGCTGCGTCAGCGCGTCCGCATTGGCGTACGCCTTCAGATGCTGAATCTGCGCCCGTATCCCCTCTTTGGGGGTTTTGAAGGAATTGCCTTTCATGCCGTTTGCCGTCACGCCCATGCCGCAGAAGTTGTTCTGATCCAGCGTGACCGCCGAGCCTTTGAAAGTGAAGTTCCCCGTCTCCAGGCAGGACTGGGCAAACGCCACGTCCCCGCGGATTCCCTCCGCCGCGCCCTCGGAAACGTACAGGGGAATCATTTTGAGGACAGACTGGGCCACGTTCGGATTCTTTTCCTTAATGTACGCCCTCATTTGTTCCGCCGTCGCCTGCGCCGGTCCCGCAATCTTTGTGCGTCCGGTCACGCCGGAGCCTCCTCCCAGCTTAGCGTTGACTTCTTTCGCAATCCGGCCCAGCCGATTGTAAATGTAATCCCCTGGGCAGGCCTTATTCGCGAACCAGCGGTGCACGGTCATATTCTGTTTGTCCGGCTGGCCGATAAGGCTTTTGTCCGCCCGCCATTTCAATTCCTTTATGCCGTTGCGCCTGCAAATGTCCGCGCAGAGATTAACCAGCGATTCATAGACTTTGTCGTTGATTGCGTATGGATGCGTCCGATCGCTGGCGCACTCGATTGTGACCGCCCGGTGGTCGTTGGCCCCATTGGAGGAGCACCAGGAGCGGTCCTTTTCCTCCACGCACAGGCCGATCCGGCCGTCCGCGCCGATCGCATAGTTGCAGCTGGCCCCCACGGCCATGTTGGCGAAGCAGCCGCAGATGCCCTCCGCTGAAAGCTGGCCCACGACGCAGTGAATGGTGATTGTGTCGATCTTATGGTTCCTTGGGCTTGTCCTGCACGGACTGATCATCGTGTAACTCACTAAAGAACTGTCGCTCATATGCGCCTCCTTTTTTTGCTGGGGCCTCACTCGGCCCCGTTCCCTTTGTCGTCAATTTTATCCTTCAACGCCGCGATGTACCGGGCCAGCCAGTCCGGCGCGTTCGCGCCCATTCTGCCCGCGTTTTCCGTAATGGAAAGCAGTTCGTTAAGTATGTACCAGGCCGTCGCCAGAAGGCCGAAAAACGCGCTTTTTTGCACGTCCAGGCCCATCTGTCCGGCCATGGCCATAATCATATAGTCCAGGACGATTGCGGCGGCGATTACGGCCATATAGCCCACTTTTTTGAGGATTCCCCTGGCCCCCTTCTTGGAGTCCCAGCCGTATTTTTTGTCCCCTGGATGGTCCAGGGACTCCGCTTTGCTGGCCAGCATCCCGGTGACGTAGTCCACCGCCATGAGGGCGCACAGAACGCACAGCATGGGAAAGAGGATTCCCAGCCGGTCGCTGACCCAGGCGATCGCGCCTGCGAAGATTATTTGCAGTAAAGTTAAGTATTTTTCCATAGGATTCTCCTTTCCTAGCCTTGATTATAACGGTTAAAATTCGCGTGGCGATACAAATTCCTCCCCAGTAATTTCCCGGTATTCATCTTTTGTAATCACCCCCTTTACAACCATGTTTCTTACCCGCGTTTTGCCCCACAGGCCGTCATTATAATATTTCTTTATTTTGCTATACATTTTGCTCATTCTGATTCCTCCGTTTCTTCCAGATCCACGCCCGTCATGAGGGCAAGGTAGTCAACGTCCGCCCTTACCTGCTCCAGCAGATGCTTTTCATATTCAGTTTTGGGGACTTTGGCTTCCATATATTCATAGTAGGTAAACGTCTCGCCGGTCAGCTCATCCGTCCGCTGTTTCTTTTCTACATTTTTTCGGATGTAGACTACTTTTTGGGATGATGCAACGTCGATGAGGGGCGGAGGGGTTGTGGATTCTGATTTTTTGTAGCTTAGGGTCATGCGCTATCACCTCCTGTTGGAGCTAAGGGTTTGCAGGAAATAGAAGCGGATATATCCGTCCTGGCATCCGTTTGCGAAGTATAAGTCCATAAACCAAACGCGCCACCGCCTCCCAATATTGCGCCAGTAACAATGGATTTTTTTTGGCACCACATCTTATCTGTGTAATACGTTGTTGAACTTCCAGCCGTAGATTTTGGCAAAAGGCCCACTTTTTCAAAATGCATTTTATCTACGAACCCAATTTCCGAACTGCCTGACCCTGGGAACGTAAGGTATCCTATTGCGTTCGCGCTATATCCACTTGCTGTCGTTCCGTCTGAAACGCCATAGGTCATCTTGATTCTATTTTCCCCATTCACTATAGACCAACCTGCAATTCTTCTCCACATATCTCCACCCCACAAACCTTCCATTCCAAACACTTTTACCCCGATTTGTTCGCTTTCTCCCCCGTAGAACAATCCATTTTGATTTGTAGAACCTGTCACGTTCACAGTGTTTCCAGCGCCAAACGCCGTTCTCGTATCCGTCGTTTTCCCAATAAGTAGCAGTAGTAAAATCACCAGCATCCTATCAGCGAAAACTTCCGTGCACCAAATATTTTCGCCATTCTTGTTATTTGCGGATCCAAGGTTGATTTCGGCTGACGTTGAACTATTAGAGTACACGTTTTTGCCGGACAAACTTCTAAGTACGCCATTTATTACGCTCCCAAAATAAATTGGCATATAGCAATATTCTATTTCATTTCCATTTGCATCAATATGACTCCAGCACACAAAATCATCATCCAGCTTTCTGTCGCAGACATAAATATTCGCCGTATCGTCCCCATTATCCACAATCTTCCAATAAACCTTCGGAAACTGAACCATGGCGTTCCCCGGAAAATCCGCATTCGCCACGTCAGAGGCAATGCCGTCCTTCTTTTTCGTGTAATTGTTCGGGTTAAGATAATACGCCACCGTCCCGTCATAATTTAACATACACGGCTTCACATCCATAAACCACGCATCTTTCCAATCCCCATAATCAAACACATCATCTTCATAGTTCATATGCGCCGGGGTAAAGTTGGCGTTATCCTCGATATAAGTTATCATGCTGTCCGGGTCGGATTCGTTCTGGTCAATGACGAACCCGTACAAAATTGGATTTTTAGAAATCTCCGCATCCCGCCAGCCAGGAACCCCATCCGCGTCCGTCCCCCACACTTTATTGGGATTCCCCGTGCCCTTCGCGACATACCCTTCACTGTCTTTCGTGTTTGCCTTCCAGGTGTTGTTGTCTGTGGTTTTGAATCCGCTGTCATTTTGCAGTTGGCTTGTCTTAGTTGGAATCGTCGGCTTGCCTGACAGGTCGTTGTACGCCCCGCTAAAATCAGAAGTCCCCGCCCCTATGTTTGCCCTCGCATTCGACTTTTCCGGCTCCGACAGCCCTTGCGACGCAGACGTTGAAACCGCCTTGAAGTTCCCCACGTTCCCCAGACCTATATTAGCAGCCGTGATATTTACGTCCCCCATCCGGTATGCGCTTTCGGCGTTTCCTTTCACTCTTACCGCCGCAGGTATGCCGGGTTTTCCGCTTAAATCGGCGTAAGAACCAGAAGTCGCCACAGCACTTAAAGAGCCAAACCTTGTGTTTATATCATTCCTGATGTCTGCGTGGGCGTCGGGGGACGCGTTGTGCTCTGACACGCTCCCGACTGGCTCATAATCCATGGGCGGCAGCTGGCCTGCTGGAACTTTCCCAGACGCATCCAGCGTCGCAACGCCGCTCGCTGTCCCTTTTTCAGTCACGGGTATATAATCGAGGGACGGCAGTTGGCTGGACGGCACTTTTCCATCCGACCCGAGGGTCGCAACGCCGCCAACGCTCCCTTTCTGGGAGTTCGGCACGTAGCCAAGTGCGGGGATCTGCCCCTCTGGTATCTTCCCGTCTTGCAAATCCGCTTTCCCGGACAGCCCATCGTCCACGTAATCGAATATATCCAGCTCTCGATTCTTTGCGTCGTATACGGATTTC
>CAYOWU010000083.1:0-11638 GCA_964407765.1 uncultured Lachnospiraceae bacterium | reverse complement strand
ACAAATAATGAATTTGGATTTGATTATTTAAGAGATAACATGGTTATTTATAAAGAACAACTAGTGCAAAGAGAATTAAACTATGCAATTGTCGACGAAATTGATAGTATTTTAGTTGATGAGGCTCGTACACCACTTATTATTTCTGGACGTGGAACACAATCATCTGACTTATATAAAAAGGCTGATAATTTTGTTGAGAAATATCAAACAACTTTATACCCTGTTGTTAATAATAAAAAAGCATTCAAAAGCAATGGAAAGGTTAACTGTGAAAACGCTAAAGAATATTTTACCGTGGGGTTAGAAACATATTACAAAAATCCTAATTTATTAAAAGAAAAAGATAATAATTTATATTATTTTATAAAAAATATATTGGAGGATAAAAAATGACAGAAAAGATAAGAAAAGAATTAAAAAAAACAAAGACTTATGGAGACTTTCATAAATTCTTAAAAAAATATTATCCAAAATATTTTGATTTGCCTGTAGATAAATGGGAAAAAGAAGTATATGAATATTATGTAGTAAAAATAATTGGAATGCCGCTAGAAAGGTTTGAAGAAGCAAGACAATTTTATTTATAAGCACCAAACAAGGTGCTTTTTATATGCCTTAATAGTATTAGTGGGTGCAATTCCTACAAAGGCACTGTAAATTTTAATAAGAGGAGGGTAAAAAAATGAAATTAAAATTTAATTACAATGTACCAGATAAATATACTGGTAAAGAGTATGTAGCAGGAGAAGCATACGAATTTAAAAAAGAAAGAGCAGAAGAAATTTTAGCTGTTATCAATAATGCAACTGGTTTACCTTTTGCAGTAGTAGAAGAAACAGAAGAAGTTGTTGAAATTACTGATATGACATTAAAACAGTTAAAAGAAATTGCTGAACAAATGGGAATTGAGAATTTCAAAAATATGAAAAAAGATGAATTAATCAAAGCCATTGAAGAAAGCAGTAAAGAAGAAACAGAAGAAGTTATTGAAGAAGACGCTACTGAATAGTGTCTTTTTTAATATAAAAATCGAGTTTAAAAGTTTCTCGTATAAAAAAAGAAATTCAATCGTGAACGATCCACGTAAAAAACGTAAGTTGAAAGGAGAGTAAGTATGAACTTACAAGAATTATTAAAAAAATATTTAGAAGACGATAAAATCACAGAATTATTAGAAGAAATGAAAACCAATAAAATCTTTACAGCAAGTGAAGAGAATCTTGATACACGTTATTCTAAATTAAAAGGCGATTTCGATGCCAAAGATGGCGAGCTAGTAAAAGCAAATGAACTTATCGCAGAATTAAAAAAATCTAGTAAAGGAAATGAAGATTTGCAGGCTAAAATTACTAATTATGATACCGAAATAGCACAATTAAAAGCTGAAAATGAGCAAATAAAACTTGATAGTGCTATCAAATTTGAATTATTAAGTGGTAAAGCAAAACCAAGTGATTTGAATTATTTGATGTTTCAAATTAAACAAGAATACAAAGACCTAAAACTAGATGAAGATGGAAAAATTAAAGGATTTGAAATTTCTGATATCAAAACGGCATATCCAAGTAATTTTGAAGTTGAAAGTAAAAAAGAGGTTGATGTCAATAACCTACCTAGTATTGATGGTGAAGAAACAACAATTACTAAAGAACAATTTGACAAAATGGGTTATATGGAAAAAAACAAATTATACCAAGAAGACCCAGAAACATACAAAGCATTAAAAAATAGTTAAAAAAGGAAGGAAATGATATTTTATGGATAATAATACAACAAAATTAGCTAGCTTAATCAATCCAGAAGTAATGGCTGATATGGTTAGTGCAAAAGTAGAAAAGAAAATTAGAATTATGCCTTATGCAAAGTTAGATACAACTTTACAAGGACAAGCAGGGGATACAATCACTGTTCCTAAGTATGGATACATTGGTGAAGCAGTTGATGTTGCAGAGGGTGAAGAAATCCCAGTACGTAAATTAAGTGTATCAAGCGACCAACACAAAATTAAAAAAGCAGGTATTGGTGGAACTATCACAGATGAGGCTGCTTTAAGTGGTTATGGTAATCCAGTTGGTGAATTAAATAATCAAATGGCTTTATCTATTGCTTCAAAATGTGATACTGATGCATTAAGCGAATTATATAAAGCTAAAACAATCTATACATCTTCAAATATTATGGGATACAAAACAGTAGTAAATGCAGTTGATGTATTTGGTGAAGAAGAAAATAGTGAAAAAGCTATGTTTATTCATCCTAATCAAACTACACAGTTAAGATTAGACCCAGATTTTATTGCTAAAGATAAATACGGAAATGACGTTATGGTTAATGGTGAAATTGGTATGGTTGCAAATGTTCGTATCGTACCATCTAAAAAGGTAAAAGATAATAGTACATATGCTAAAACTACTGATACATCTATTTCAACAGATAAAAAATATTTCACTAAAAATGGTGATGAATATGTAGAAGTTGAAACACCAAAAGTTGCTGATATTGCTAACTACTATGAATATGTAGCAGGTACACACTATCTTAACCCTATTGTTAAGTTAGAAACTGAAGAAGAAACTGAAGATGAAAGCCCAGCATTAACAGTATACTTAAAACGTGATACAAACGTTGAAACTGACAGAATTTCTAAAAGACGTTTAACAGAAGTAACTGGTGATAAAATGTATGTTGTTGCTTTAACTAACGAAACAAAAGTAGTTATTGCTAAAACATTAAAAACAGCACAATCAGTGTAATAGAAGCGGATTACCGCTTCTTTTCTTTATAGAAAGAGGTGGAATATGATAATTAAAACCGCAGAACTAAAAAAATTAAATGATTTTAAAGATATTGACGAAAAGACACTAGAAAGAAAAATGGTTGCTATTGAAAAAGCGATTAGATCGCATAGCCATAATAATTTTCAAGTAAGAGAAATTAGATTTAAAGGCAGTTCATTAGAAAACACGATTAATAGCAATCATCCATTTATTAAAGTAAATGACACAATACAAATAACCCAATCGGTTAACGATGGATTATATGTTGTTACACAAGTAAATGATAAAACCATTGAAGTTGATAAAAATTTATATGACACTGGAGAAAATATATGTACATTAGTACATTATCCAGAAGATGTTATTGAAGGTGCTATAAAAGTACTTAAATGGGATATAGAAAAGGCTGATAAAGTAGGAATTGCTAGTGAAACATTATCAAGACATAGTGTTTCTTATGTAAATATGGATGCTTCCAATACAATTAATGGTTATCCAGTGAGCTTATTTGGTTTTTTAGGCCCTTATATGAAAGCAAGGTTTTAACATATGAAAAAAATAGGCGGAAATATAGCTTGTACGCTTAAATACAAGTCTGGGTATACAAATAATAGCATAGGAGAGAAAGTGCCTGTAGAAGCCGATTATATGGTTCTTACAGGTTTTCTTGATTTAGCTAATGGTGATAGTAAACACATTAATTATGATACTAAGTTACAAGAAAGCACGCATATATTCATTTGTGATTATATTGCAATAGATAAAAAAGCTACTGAATTAAAAGCATATATCAATGACAAAATGTATGATGTTATGTTGATTGATGATCCTATGGAATTACATGAGCATTTAGAAATTTACTTAAAATATGTTGGTGAATAACATGAATGCAAAATTTAAGTTTCAAGATAACAGTGTTAAATTTTTAAACAATTTTAATGAATGTTCTATTGCATTTTTAGAAGAAGTAAAGGACAGTTTAGTGTCTCAAGCACAAAGAAATACACCTGTTCCAACTGGTGGATTAAAACGTTCCTTTGGTGATGATAGTTTTGTAGACAAGGATAATTTAACAGCGTATATAGGTTCAAGTAAAAAATATGCTATATGGGTTGAAAAAGGAACAGGAGAATACGCTATTGAGGGAAATGGGCGTAAAGGTAGCTGGGTATATCAAGATGAAAAGGGAAATTTTCATAGAACAAAAGGTAGAAAACCCAAATTAATGTTATACCAAGCATACATCACAAAAAAAGCCAAAATATCCAAAGAAGCAGCAAAACACTATAGGAGGTTGAACCAAGAATGATTGAATTATTAAATGTTATATCTACTGAATTAACTAATTTAGGTATTAATTATGATTATGGAAGTTGGAAACAAATCCCTATTCCATATCCTTATGTCGTTGGCAAATATTTTCCTAGCGATTATAGAAATGAGGACCATATTACAGAAGGTGAATTTATGCTTGAAGCTTGGGATAGGAACAATTCCTTTTCTAGGTTAGTTGAATTAGACAATAAAATTAAAAATCATTTTAGAGATTTTAGAACAGTAAAAAACAAAACAGGTATGCAAATATCTTATTTTATAAGCAGTCTTGAAGAACAAGACGATGCAGAATTAAAGAAAATACAAATTAGACTAGATTTTAGCTATTGGGAAGGAGAATAAAATATGTCATTAAAAAGTCATGGTGTAACTGAAGATACAGCAAAAAACCTTATGTTAAGTGCTGGTGCTTACTATAAAAATCTTAAGTTTGGTGAGCATTATGAATTAACTACTGATGAAACAAATGCGCTTACAGTAGTAGCAAGTGAAGCAACAAGTAATCAGGTTAATTTAGAAGACGTAAAAAAAACATTCGAAGATGCAAAAGTTGGAGATAAGGTTAAAAAAACAACTGGATGGTATGGAAAAATTTTAGGTGCTACATCTGGTGGTGGAAAATTAACTATTGAACCTGAATATTTTGACCCAGAAGTCGATGGAGCTACAGTATTAGTTAGGGGCCTAAAACAAAAAGTTGCTGAAAAAGCCTCATTAGAAGTTAATTTAACCGAAGTTAAAGAGGGATTAATTGTTAGTGCTCTTCATTTAGTTGAAGATACTACAGCAAATGTAACAGGGTACAAAAAATTTGTTTCAAAAAGAAGTTTGAACGATACTGACTATCTTGATAACGTTGCATTCGTAGGGACTAAAGTTAATGGTGAACAAATTATCATTATTTTACCAAATGCAATTATCACAGGTGCATTTGAACTAGAAGGTAAAAATAAAGAACAAGCAACTTACACAGTTACAGCTGAATGTACTGCTTCGTTTGAACAAGATGATTTAGAACATTTACCTTACGAAATTTATTACCCAACACAAACAGTATAAAAAAGAATAAAGGAGATAAACAATGAAAGAAGAATTAAACCAAATACCTGTACCACCAATAGTAACAAGTACAGGTGTTATAAATACAAACGAAAAAATTGTTAGTGAAACAGTATTAGAAGAATTAAAACCATATATACTTAGAAAATTAAAAGCTAAAGAATTATTTCCAATACTTAATATTTTTAAGAAAATTGGTTTTGAAAGGTTTAAATGTTTTCTACAAAAACAAGAGGTAGTAGACCTTTTTAACAAAATAAGAAATAAAAAAACAGGAGAAATTGCTGAGGATGAATTAGTTGGTGTTGGTTCACTAGCTATTGAGACAGTTCAAATCATTTTAGAAGGTACAGCCGAGTGTGAAAATGAATTATTTACAATTTTATCCAATGTAAGTAATCTAACCATAGATGAAGTTAAGGAACTTGATCTTGATGTGCTTATTGGAATGATTGTCGATTTGATAAAGGAAAATAAGGATTTTATCAAGGCTGTTTCAAAATACTTCAAGTAGGCGATATAGAATTTGCGGACTTAGTATTTAAAAGATACTCAAGTCCGCTTTTATTTTTAGATATTTTAATTGAAAACAATAATTTGAGTATAGGTATTGATAAATTGAACCATCAAAGAAGAGAAGACCGTTGGTGGGAAATGTATCTTGCGACTTTACCACTAAATAGTAAATCTTACGAAGAGTGGAAAAAAGAAATCATAAAGGAACAATTATCAAATTCAAACAATATCTCGCTTACTAAAAAAGAAATTGAAACAGCCAAAAATAAAGCTGAAAATATTTTAAGCAATTTTAACCCTTATAAGTAGGAAGAGGGTGAATATATGAACAATGAAATTTTTAAAATAGTAGGGTCAGTTCTACTTAAAGATGAAGATTTTAAAAAAGGCGTAGCTAATGTTGTAGATGAAGGTGAAAAAACTTCAAACAAATTAGGTAATGCATTGTCTAAAGTTGGGAATGTAGCAGCCAAATTAGGTAAAGCTGTTGCAATTGGAACAGGCGTGGCAGCAACAGGACTTATAGCTTTAACAAAATCTGCAATAGGTGCTTATGCTGATTATGAACAACTTGTAGGTGGTGTAGAAACCTTATTTAAGGATAGCGCCGATAAAGTCTTGCAATATGCGAATAACGCATACAAAACTGCAGGACTTTCTGCTAATGAATATATGGAAACAGTAACTAGCTTTTCTGCATCATTATTACAAAGTTTAAACGGTGATACAGCTAAAGCAGCAGAAGTTGCTGATATGGCTATAACCGATATGGCTGATAATGCAAACAAGATGGGTACATCAATGGAAAGCATACAGTTTGCTTATCAAGGATTTGCAAAACAAAACTATACAATGTTGGATAACTTAAAATTAGGTTATGGTGGTACAAAAGAAGAAATGGAGCGTTTATTAAAAGACGCCGAAAAGTTGTCTGGCCAAAAGTACGATATATCAAATCTTAATGATGTTTATCAAGCTATTCATGTTATCCAAGGAGAATTAGGTATAACTGGAACAACTGCAAAAGAAGCGAGTGAAACTATAAGCGGTTCTTTGGCTTCTATGAAAGCTTCTTGGACAAATTTACTAACTGGTTTAGGTAATGACAATGTTGACTTTGAAAACTTAATTGGTGAATTTGTAGATAGTGTTGAAATAGCAATGAAAAATTTACTTCCACGAATTGAAGTTATTATTGGCGGAATAATTGAATTAGTAAGTAAAGTGGCACCGATGTTAGTAGAAAAAATAGGACCAATGATACAAAATTTAACACCAGTTATTATAGATGGTATTTCAAGCTTATTAAATGCTTTAGTTCAAGCGTTACCAGCAGTCGCAAGTTTAATCATTGATATTGTTTCGGAAATTGCTAGTGGACTAATAGATAATCTTCCAACTATACTAACAG
The DNA here is from genome assembly GCA_964407765.1 of uncultured Lachnospiraceae bacterium. Taxonomy (GTDB): domain Bacteria; phylum Bacillota; class Clostridia; order Lachnospirales; family Lachnospiraceae; genus MGBC164599. Next base: position 4,537 of record CAYOWU010000083.1, on the reverse strand, counting down.
CTTTACAAGAAATTATCGTTCAAATTTTGCTTGCATTAACTGAATTATTACCACAGCTAGTAACAATGTTAATTTCTATGGTACCAGAATTAATTAACGCTTTAATTGAAATTACTAATCAAATTTTAATTATGTTGCCTAATTTAATAAATCAAATTATTATGTCATTAATTCCACAAATACCATTAATAATTAATTCAATAGTTAATTGTTTTATAAATGGGATTCCATTATTACTTAATGGAGCAATTCAATTATTTACAGCTATTATCCAGGCTATACCAACGATTATCCAAATGTTAATTCCACAAATACCTACAATAATTAATACAATAATTACTGGTTTAATTTCAATGTTGCCAGCACTTTTAAACGGGGCAATTCAATTATTTATGGCACTTATTCAAGCTATACCTGTAATTATTCAAATGTTAATTCCAATGATTCCTACTATAATTGCAACTATAGTAAGAGTTTTATTAGAAAATTTGCCTGTTCTAATAAATGGAGCAATACAATTATTTATGGGATTAATAACAGCGATTCCAATTGTGGTAGTTGAATTAATTAAAAATCTACCAAAAATTATAAAGGCATTTAAAGAAGGGTTGTTTGACCAACTAGGAAAGATGTTTAGTGGATTTAAATTTAAGTGGCCAAAATTAAAATTGCCACACTTTAGTGTCAAACCAAAAGGTTGGGAAATTGGTGATTTATTAAAAGGTAAAATTCCAAAACTAGGAATTGATTGGTATGCTAAAGGAGCTATCTTTGATAAACCTACATTATTTGATACTTCAAGTGGCGTTAAAGGTGTTGGAGAAGCAGGCCCAGAGGCAGTTGCACCAATTAGTGAATTAATGAAATATACTAGGTTAGCAGTTGAAGGTAGTAATGAAAAACTTGAAACTAAACTTGATACGTTAATTAGTTTATTAACTAATTATTTACCAATGATGATGAATACGAAAGTTGTGATGGATACTGGAGAATTAGTAGGTGCGATTTCTTATGAAGTGGATAAAAATTTAGGAAATATAAATCGTAGAAGGGAGAGAGGGAACTAATGAAACATGGTGTATTACTAGAAAACTTAACAACAGGAGTTAATATACATACATTTAAGGACTGGGGTTTGATATTTGCACCTAAAGAAATTAGTCCTCCTACTCCTAAAACAAGCTATCTTGAAATAGAAGGTAGAGATGGAAGTCTTGATTTAACCGAAGCGTTAGGTGGAATTAAATATAATGATAGAGAATTTACTTTAGATTTTACATTAAATACTTCTTATAAAAAGTTTGATGAAACCATATCAGAGATACTTAATTTTATTCATGGTGCTAGAATGAAAATTACTATATATAGTGATCCAGATTATTATTATATTGGAAGATGCCAAATAGATAAAATATCAAGTAAATCTGGGCAGAAAACAATAAGTATAAAGTGCAAAACAGAGCCTTATAAATATAGAAAATATATTACTAAAAAAGCATTTGATATAACTGTTACCAATAAGCCTAAAAAGATAGCTTTATACAACGAAAAAAGGCCGATTGTTCCAACTATTTATGTAGATAGTGATACTGATATTAAATTTAATGGTTCTGTTTATAATTTAAAAACTGGTAAAAATATAGTTTTAAATATACTTTTGCAGGAAGGAGAAAATATATTTGAAGTATTGTCTACTACAAACATTGTTTTTGAATATCAGGAGGCAAGTTTATAATGTATATTATTAAATGCGATGATTATATATTACATGATCCTAGATACGAAAGCTTATATGTTACTAATCCTAAACTCGATTTAGAAGTTAATAAAAACGGAACTGCGAGTTTTAAAATATATCCATCACATCCATACTATGACCAATTAAAAAAATTAAAATCAGTTATATCAATTTACCAGGATAATAATATTATTTTTAAAGGACGTATTATAGAAGATGAATTAGGATTTTATAATGAAAAGCAAGTGTCTGTTGAAGGGGTACTTGCTTATTTACTTGATAGTATACATGAACCTTTTGAATATCAGGGTGGATTAACTGAATTTTTTACAAAATTGATAAATAACCATAATTCACAAGTAGAACCTTTCCAAAAATTTAAAATAGGACAAGTAACGGTTACTGACCCTAATGATTATATTAATCGTTCAAGTGAAGATTATTTAACAACTAAAGAAATTATTGAAAGTAGACTTATAGAAACAAATGGTGGATATTTAAGAGTTAGATATGAGGAAGATGGAAACTATATCGATTATTTAACGGATTTTGAAGACACCGCTACTCAAACCATTGAATTTGGGGAAAATCTTATTGATTTAAAACAAAAAACAGAAGCAACAAATATAAAAACAGGGATTATACCCTTAGGGGCAAAATTAAAAGATTCAAGTGGCAATGATACAAATGCAAGGCTAACCATTGAAAGTGTAAACAATGGTAGTAAATACTTAATTGATAATGATATGGTTGAAGAGTATGGGAAAATATTAGAACCTGTTATTTTTGATGATGTAACTATTGCTTCTAATCTTTTAACAAAAGGTGAGCAAGCGTTAAATGAAAAAATAAAATTAAGTAATACTATAGAGTTAACTGCTATAGACTTAAACCATGTTGATAAAGATATTGAAAGTTTTCATTTTTGCGATTATATAAGAATTTTAAGTAGCCCACATAACATTAATAAGAGATATTTATTAAAGAAAATTAGTATGGATTTATCTAATCCACAAAATACCAAAATAACACTTGGAGAAACTTTTAAAACACTTACAGATATTAATATTAGTAATAATAAAGGGAATAGTGATTTAATTGTTACTTTAAATAAAATAAATAACGATTATATTTCTAATAGTGATGTTGTAAATATCATTAATGATAGTGTACAAACAAAAGGTATTGTTACTAAAAATACAATATATAACAAACCAAATGGTATGGTTATAGCAAATAGTAACAATAGTGAAATTAGTTTATCTAATATGCCTAGCCTAAGTTCGTATACTGGGAAACGTATTGAATTGTTAATTGCGTGTGATGAACAAAATTATAAATTTGTACCATTTGAATTAAATTCAAATTCTTTTTTGATTGATTATTCTTATGTTTTAGATGATGGTAGTGTATGTAAACAAATGATATTAGTTGAAATAAATAATAGCACATGGAAATTTAAAGTTGTTTCTAGTAGTGTTACTACAAATAAAGAAGTAAAACTATATAAAATAGAAAGTTATAGTTAGGAGGGATAAAATGTTAGCACAAAGAAAAGATTTGGCTATAAATAAAGGTAATACAGTTCGCTTTGATGTGCAATTCAAAGACCAAAACGACAATATCATTGTTTTAGAAGATAATGCAATGGTTTATTTTACTGTAAAAGAAACATCACGTTCAGATGAATATATATTTCAAAAACATTTAGGTGATGGAATTGAATATTCTAATGATAAAAAATGTTATGTAGTACAAATAGATGTTTCTGATACAGAAGAATTAAATTATAAAGATTATTTTTATGATATTGCGATAGTTAGGAACACAGGGCTTGGAAGTGCAAATAAAAAAGAAAAGACTACTGCGTTAATTGGTGATTTTACAATAGGGCATGTTGCTACATTTGAACAAAACGAAATAAGTGAAGAGGTGGTTTCATAATGGAAGAAACAAATAATATTGAAGAAGAAAATACCATGGATAATAATCATGGTTTTAATAATAAAAAGGAACGAATACCTATATATTCCCAAGAAGAAGTTGATTCTATTATTGAAGAACTTCCAAAAATTTATAGTGGAACAAGTGAACCAACTTCTGATTTAGGAAAAGATGGAGATATTTATTGTCAATATGAGTAGGAGGTTATAAAATGAAGGTAAAAGCAAATCCAATTTCAGGTGTTTCAGAAGATAATAAAGGTTATTATTTAGGTGGTAAAAATCAAATTCATGGTAATTATAGTTGTGATTTTGCAATATATGCACTAAAAGAACATGATTACATATTAAATAATAATAAAGTCAAATTTTATTTAAATCTTTCTAATGAAACAACTCTTCCAAATTCGGATGCATATAAATATTGCCAAGTAACAATAAAAATAAACAATGAAAATATTATTAATGAGAAAATGGATTTTTCACAAAACTTTAATAGAACTTTAAATCATATTATTAATTGTAATAAAAATGGAAGCATTAATGAAGTTAAGATTTATATAAAGATACAAGGATATTATAACAATAATATAATGGCTGACGATATACAAGAATACACTTTTAAATTTTCTTTTAGCCCTGTTGTGATTGTTCACATAAGAAAAGGCAATGTTTGGAAAAATGCTTTTGCATGGATTAAGACAATCCTAGGTTGGAAACGTTGTTTAATTTGGCGAAAAATAAACGGTGTATGGAAACGAGGTAAATAACATGAACGAAAAAAAGATAACAGCAAAAATTCAAGAAGACGAAAACGTTGAAGGTATAATAAATCTAGAGCCTTTACGTGGTCCAA
>CAYOWU010000082.1:0-12027 GCA_964407765.1 uncultured Lachnospiraceae bacterium | reverse complement strand
TATATTAACACCAAAAACGCCTCATTTCAAGAAGTTTCGGTGAGATTTGGTAAAAAATAGGTAAGAAGTAACAAAAAGATCTCTGTTTGTGTCTGTTTGCAGAGGTCAATGCTTCTTTTTCTAATGATTCTGATGGACGGTCTGTTCCCAGAATGTAACAGAGTAACTAAAATGTTACATCTTAGACGAAACGCGATCTTATGCGGATCCCTGCACATGACCTTGGGTCTGCGAACTCTCATATGGTCTGACACTTTCAGGACTTCGCCAACGTCCGTCTCAACAAAGAACAGAAATACATATCTTAGAGGCTCAGTCAACTGAGGATATGGCACAGTATGTAAACGCGTTTGCAGGATCATTCTAATTTACATATGGATAAGGGATAGGAGGTGAAGTGGTTTGCTGATCAATAAAGCTGTTTATATTCTGAAAGAGGAAAAAATATGACAACACGAAGATCAATACTTGTGCTGGCGGCACTGATAACGCTGTCTTTCCTGCAATCCGCGCCAGTGTCGGCTTGGGGTCCAGAGCGACCGACTTATACGATGAGCTCGCCGGCGGATCATCCGACGTTTAATTCGATCACGGATAATAGTACGTTTGGTGACGAGCGGGATTTTGTGCGGATTGTAGAAAAAGGTTCGGGAAAAGCTTTTACCAGTGATCTGGAAATCGAAGCAAATAAAGAATATATTGTAGAAATCTATTATCATAATAATGCTTCGGCGACTTATAACGATGCGGCGCATAATTATGTTGGGGTTGCTGAGGATACGAGAGTAGTCTCGTATTTCCCGGAAAAACTGGCGGCAGGAGAGACGGGTCAGATTGACGGTGTGATCACGGCGACGAATGCGGATCCGAAGACGGTATGGGATGAGGCGCGGATTACAGCGAAAGAAAACTTGAAGATCGGTTATGTCGAGGGGACGGCGAGGATCTATAATGACTGGGGTGTGAATGGAACTGAGCTGGATAAAAAACTCTTTACGTCTGAAGGGGTTTTCATTGGGTTAAATGAACTGAACGGTCTGGTCTTGGGATGTGAGGAATACTCAGGACAGATCGTCTATACGATCCAGACACAGGCGACGGAAGAGGACAGCGATCCAGGATCGACGCCGGATGATATGGAGGAGCTACAGGCAGATGACGCGGCTAGCAAAAAAGCGAGTTCGAAAGGAATTGTTGATCAAACGCCTAAAGCACTATTGACTGTTGTAGTGATATTAGGACTTATCGTCATCATTTTAGGTATAGCACTCATGCGATTATTACATAAAAAGAAACACTAAAAGATAAGATTTGAGGGATCATATCCCTTATCCGCATATAAAAGCGTTAAAACAAACGGACGGACTCCCCGGCTTTATCCAGGCTGGTCAAAGGTAAAGATTGTGACTACAAAGAGATAGGAATCTCTAGATAAAAAATATGGATAGTCTAAGATCAACAGATGATAGGAAGGCACAAACAAGAGGAGGAAGATAATGATCAATATGAAAAGAAAAATTACATTCTTTGTGATGCTAGCTGTACTGGTGACACTGATCCCGATAGGAAATGTCCAAGCTAAAAGTAGTAGTCCAGCCAAACTCAGCGCAAAAGACTTTACTTATAATGTAAATGGGAAGAAAAATAATTTTATAAAACTCGCGAGTTCTTATCCAGGATATCATTATTGTTTGACCGAGATAATAGACAAAAAGAATAGATTGGATAATGTCGCCAACTATAGGATCAATCGGAAAGTGAAGATAGGAAGCGCTGAGTCCTATGTAAAGAAACAATATGGAACTGCAACTAAGGTGAACGTAGGTAAAAAAGATATTGTATATAAGTATTATAAATACGATCCAAGCGGGCACGGTTTAGACATCTCCACTTGGAAAAAATATCTGGACTACAATTATAAAAAAGGCAGTGATCAATATAAGATCCGGTTCTACTTAAATGCAAAGAATAAAGTTACCGCAATCTTTTTTATAAAAAATATTGATACTTTTTATGCATATCCAAATAAAGAAGTGAAATGTGGCATGGTCTTTAATACGCCAAAAGGAAAAAAGGTCTCCAAGAAAAAGATCAATGGAAAGACTGTATACTTAGTCCCAAAAGGAACAAAGATCAGCTTTAATAGTAATAGATCAAAACCAGCCTTAAAACAAATGTATCTGGATTACTTCTTATCATACAATAAATATGGTAAATCTGTACATGGTTTAAGGACTGGAGCCCCTTTAAAAGGACAAAATTATATCCTAGAGAAATCACTTAAAACAATCGGCGTGAATGATTATAAATCTAGCAAGTACCTATACCACGTGATAGCTTTTGGCTCAAATGGTTACGCACCATATATCTTCTATTACAAAATAGTATAATAAATCGACCGGCAAGTTATTTTCGAAATCTCGGGCCTGCTTCCGCAAGCGACCAAATTCAAAGCAAAGCTACTTGAATATTCGATGTAATGGTATCCAGACAACTGATCAGACAAAGGAGGGATGGATCATGTCAAGAAAAAGAGCAAGGATATCCAGGGTGTCATACGCTATCATCATGGCGATGGTATTGGTTCTGAGCACATGCTTAACGCCCTGCACGGCGGTCACGGTCAATGCCGCGCCCCTGAAGATCAGCGTCAAGAGATTATCGCTGAATGTAGGAGCTACAAAACGCCTGAAGGTGACTGGAGCTGGGGAAAAGAAGATCAAATGGACAACGAGCAATGGGAAAGTCGCGGCGGTATCACAAAAAGGAGTGGTAAGCGCAAAAAAATCCGGGACATCGAATATAGTCGCAAAAGTAGGCAAAAAGAAGCTCACATGTAAAGTAACAGTAAAGACAGTAAGGCTAAACATGTCAAAAATGACCATAAAGGTCAAAGCGACGAAAACGTTGAAGCTGACAGGGACTGACCTCAAACATACATGGTATTCTGCCCGTCCGGCCATCGCTTCTGTGGATAATAAAGGGGTGGTCAGGGGAAGGAGCCAAGGAACCTGCAAGATATATTGCGTATGTAAGGGGAAGAAATACTTTTGTACAGTGATTGTAAAGGGAAACAAAAAGCCTGCCGTCACGCCGACGAAGCGCCCCACGGAGACCCCGATAGCGACGGAAACACCGACATTGACGCCGACACAGACACCGACAGCTACACCGACGCAGATCCCAACAACGCTCCCGACGCAGACTCCAACAATTGCACCAACGGATATTCCCACATCACAGTTTGAATATGAGGTCAACACGCCGTCTGTCTCCATGTCAATGCTCAGTGAAGGGATACGGATCACAAAATTTATCAATAATGATGACCGGGAGATCAGCATCCCAAGAAAAATAGATGGGCAACTGGTCGTAGCGATTGGGAATGAGGCGTTCGGCGAATGCAGCAGCCTGACTAAGATCACGATTCCGGACAGCGTGGAATATATAGGCGAGAGCGCATTTTATGGATGCAGCGGACTGGTCGATATGAGGATCCCGGACAGCGTAAAATATCTTGGATCATGCGCGTTTATAGAATGTAGCAGTCTGAAGAGCGTGACTCTTTCCAAGAATATGAAAGCGCTTGAAGACGCTACATTTCATAGCTGCAAAAACTTGGCGGATGTGACTCTTACGGATGGGATGACGCGCATCGGACGCGATGCGTTTTACCTTTGTACGGCTCTAAAAAATATAGATATCCCGGATAGTGTGGAATTTATTGGCGAATGGGCTTTTATCGGCAGTGGATTGACCAGCATAAATATCCCGGACAGCGTGCTGGAGATGGAATCTAGGGTGTTCTCGGAATGTCATGATTTGACAGATGTGCGTATGTCAGCGAATATGGTCGATCTTGGCCAGGGAGTATTTCTGGGCTGCAGCAGCCTGAAAAAGCTGGATATCCCCTACGGTATCACAGAAATCGATCATGATACATTTAAAGGTTGCAGAAGTCTGACGGAAGTGACGATCCCGGAGAGTGTCACTTCGATCGGAGAATTTGCATTTTCTGGATGCAACAATTTAACGAATCTGAGAATCCCGAAGAACGTCACATCGATTAACCAAAAGGCATTCGATGGATGTGACCATCTGACGATCCATTGTTTTAAGGATTCTTATACGGAAGAATTTATAAAAACGAATTATCCCGCGATACCGTATGTTTATATCGACATGCCCGGCACAGAACCGGAACCTATCCCGTACCGATACATCGTGAATGAAAACGGCCATATAACAATCACAAAATTCCTGGACAAAGATTCCACGGAAGCCCATATCCCGGAAACGATAGATGGGATGGTGGTCGATACAATCCGAGAGAGGGCATTTTGTGAATGCAGCAGCCTGATAAACGTGACTATGCCGGACAGCATCACATCCATTGGAGCAGAGGCATTCCGGTATTGCGACAGCTTAGAAAGTATAAATATCCCAGATGGCGTCACATCCATTGGGGATATGGCGTTTTATTCGTGCAGCAGCCTGACGACCATAGACCTCCCGAACAGTGTGACATCTATTGGTATGCATGCATTTAGAGATTGCATCGATTTAAAATCTGTGAAACTCCCGAACAATCTTCAGAATATTGAAAGCTACATGTTTTCTTGGTGCAGCAGCCTGACAGATGTGGTGATCCCGGAGGGCATCACTTCGATTGGGAGTGCAGCATTCGCTAGCTGCACCAACCTGACAGATGTGACCATCTTAGGGGAGTTGCAGACAATCGGTGGCGGTGCGTTTGATAGGTGCGAGAACCTAGTCAGCATAAATATTCCGGAGAGCGTCACATCAATCGGAGAAGGAGCATTTTATGAATGCGAAAGTCTGAAAGACATAAATATACCAAACAACATTACATCTATAGGAGCGCAGACATTCGAATTTTGTTATAGTTTAACGGATGTGGTGATCCCGGAGGGCATCACTTCGATCGGAAGATCTGCGTTTGATACATGCAAGAGTTTAACGGAAGTGACGATTCCGGAGAGTGTCACTTCGATTGGGGAATTTGCATTTTCTGGATGTGATTGTCTGACATTCTATTGTTTTAGAGATTCCTATGCGGATGGATATATAAAAGCAGAGTACCCAACAATGCCTTGTGTCTACATTGGAGAGTAAGATCATAAAGATGACCTAAGAACATGGAAATGTTCCAAAGAGAGTGGATGAGGCGGTGGTTGAAGCATCAAAAGAGAAGTTATATGCAAGAGCGTCAGAAAGGGGGTGGGCTAGAGGACCAACTATGACCACCGGCACCAGTATAGTACAGTGTGCCCGTATGCAGACGAATATACCCGCTCCGCACATAGGATAGTGAGGCAGAGGCTTCATTCAGGCTGGTCAAAGGTAAAGACTGTGACTACAAAGAGGTAGGCAGCGTCAAAAGAACAACACACCATAAAACATTTTATTAAGGAGGTTTTCCAAATGAAACTCATCAAAAAGCTTGGTATCGTTTTCCTGGCTATCTGCGTATTATCCACGCAATGCATCACGACTGTGCCGGCAGCATCCAAAAACTATATGTCCAAGCTAAATGTGCGCAGGGATCTAAAGCCAAATAAAAGCGTAACATATAAGAGGAACTATGCAGGGATCGGTCTGGTCAAGGAAACCTTAAAGATAACAGATTATAAGATCAAGAACTCTTCCCGGAAAGGGTATAAGGAACTGACATTTACGTTAAAGTTCAACTATCCAAAGAGCATAAAGCCGGCGGCGGTGCGTAAGAACACGATCGCATACAACAAGACGGGTAAATGGGCTGGAGAAAGATTTTATGCCATAGTGGATAATGACACTGGAAAATGTCTGGAAGTCAAAAATAAACAGAATGTTACAGTGGAACAAGTGAAGACCTGGACAAATGGGGCTATAAATTATTATTTTGACAAGGATGGAGCCTCTTACATCTATGTTTATAACACCAGCGTAAAACTAAAGATAACCTACCCGCAAAACTACAAAGGGCTCTGTATCGTTGCAGGCGGCTCCACGAGCCTGACCAAAACCAAAAATGACACAAAATTCTTTAACGGTAAGGCAGTCTTTGGAAAAACATCATATTACAGCAAAAAAGACAGATCTGTGGCGCACTTTATGCGAGTGACTAAGTAAACGCCCGTCCTCATGGCCACACGGGAAAAATGGGCGCATGGTAAGCCCATAAACAGTCCGTCCTATCCACTACATCAATATTTTTAAGGAGGTATTTCAATGAGATCCGCTAAGAAACTCATCGCAACATTCTTGACCCTGGCTTTGCTGCTGGGATGTATCCCCTGTTCTACGACTGTACAGGCTGCGGCAAAAGTCCCCAAGACGCTTACTTTTTATTTCACGAAGATCCATTACGAGAACGGCATAAGGATCAATGGATGGCACAATATACCAAGAGCTTCCGTTAAGAGTTCGAACAACGATATCCTGCAGATCAGAAGCTCTACAAAAACCTTAGGTAAAGACGGAAAATTTTCCTGGATCAGTTTTATAGCGAAAAAACCGGGCACATCGACTATCTCTTTCAAGATGGATGGAAAGAGATATAAGACGAAGATCATCATCAAAAAGTATGTAAATCCAGTGAAGTCCGTTTCTATCACAGGGATCAAAAATGGAAATAAGACCGAGCTGGCCAGTCTTACAGACGGATCCATCTCGTCCCCGAAAATAGAGCTGAAAAAGACCGTCAAAAACCCTAAGCTCAAGATCACAGCGGCAAACGGATGGAAGCTCAACTCCATTTTTTATTTCGACGCCGCTTATAAAGACCAGTCATCAAAATATTATAAAAAACCAGTGGCTAAGGCTACGGTGAAGATCTTTAATAAGATAAAAGCGTTAAAGAAAAATACGGGCGGATATTACATCCAACTCGGTTTTGTCAACACTAAAAATAAAGCGACCGTTTCTTTATCCTACTATATTGATAAAGACCCCGTATGATCTAGCTTCTGCCCATTCCGTGACCCCTGTGCCTGCCTCTCTGTACCGACTAAGTCACGGTCTTTACAACTGACCAAGAATTTCGGGCCTACTTCCGCGAGTATTTTAGTCTCGCGGAAGTAGATTTTTGGTTCAGCGAAACTTAATAACTGTTTTCACCTGTAATAGTTCAGACACAGACAGAAAGGAAGTGATTTTATGAGTAAATTCTTTACTCATACTTTTAGCAGCAAAATGGTACCTGGATTCGACAAAGAATCTCGCGAATCAGAACCCTCCAGTAGGAAACCCGGGCACAAGCTTCTAGCTTTACTACTTACCTTAGTTTTGGCGCTAACCCCCAGTATCACCGGCTTCACCGACTTCGGCGTTACTCCGGTGCACGCGGCTACGGCCAGCGGCAGTTGGGGCAAAAACATTACCTGGAAATTCAAAAACGGCACCCTTACTATCAGCGGCAAAGGCGCTATGCGCGACACACCGCGCGAACTTGTCCCCGGCAAAGGTTGGGTCTATACCACCCTCTGCCCCAACTATAAAGACAAGATTACTAAAGTTGTAATTGGGGAAGGCGTAACGGCCATTGGTGACTGGAATTTCTATCATTGGTATCCCAATATCAAAACCGTCATCTTACCAAGTACCCTCAAAAAAATTGGCCAATTCGCATTTCATATCGATGGCACTAACCCCTACGAAAACTACACTAAGAGCAAACTCAAAACTATTAATTTTCCTCAAGGCCTTAAAAGTATCGAAACCTGCGCTTTCAGCGGTTGTGCTAACCTCACCTCTATTGACTTGCCTAACAGCGTTCAGAATATCGATCAATATGCCTTTTCAAATTGCAACAAAGTCTCCACCATCAAAATCCGCAACAAGAACTGTAAGATTTCCGATATGCCCTACACTCTGCCAGATAATGCCATCATCTACGGCTACAAAGGTTCCACCGCTGAGTCTTTTGCTCAAAAATATAACCGCCAGTTCCGCGTCCTCACAACTCCAGCCAAAGTCAAGGTGACGAAGGTAAAAATCACCAACGCTCCGACCAGCTTAAAGGTCGGTAAGTCTGTTACGCTAAAAGCTACCGTGACCCCCAAAAACGCTACAAATAAAAAGGTCACTTGGAAAGTTAGTAACACCAAATATGCCAAAATTACCGCTTCTGGCAAACTAACCGCCAAAAAAGCCGGCAAAGGCAAAACTCTCCGGGTTTCCGCTACAGCAAAAGACGGCAGTAAGAAACACCATGTAGTGAAGATCAAACTTGAATAAAACCTGGCTTAATGTTACTATTGTTATAGATGCTATTTTAGTTGACATCTTAGTTGCTGTTTCGATCGAAGCCCTCCTCCCCCACATATGAGAATAAAAAGAGGAATAAGAAAAGAACGCCCCTCCCCATCTCTCCTTATGCTTGAATAGTCATGACCATAAACTCTGACCATAAGGAGAGATCTTTTATGCAATATATGACCCAGGAGATGATCTATCGAGAGGCTGTCCTAAGATATGCGGAAAAGTATTCCGTCCTCAAAGCCGCCGCCCGGTATAATGAATCCACAAAGAATATCTACCGCTGGCGTAAACGCTGGCTTGATGGCGGCAAGGACATCAGCTCCCTAAAGAACGCCTCGCGTGCCCGCAAGACCCAGGCTACGGCCCATACCAAGGAGGAACTGGCCTTACTCCGTAAGATCAGGGTAAAAGAACCCAACATCGGTCTGCAAGACCTCTGGTCACTCGCCAGAAAACAAGGTTATATCCGCAGTATGAGCGGCTGCGCGAGAGCTTTAGAGCGGCTCGGGCTCCCCACCTGCCCCAAGATCATCCCGAGCCCCACCTGTAGACCCAGAAAGCCCCGCAGACAGATGACCTATCCCGGAGAGCGCGTCCAGGTCGACGTGAAGATCGTGCCAGACGAATGCCTGTCGCTGGATCTCATCCTGCAGCATCCCCACATCAGACTATATCAATATACCGCCATTGACGAATACACCCGCCTCCGCACCCTAGCCGCCTCCGATTCCTATGATCTTCGTTCATCCAGCTTATTCTTAGGGCAGATCGTGGCCTTTTTTGGCCGGCATGGCGTTAAGGTAGAGCGGATCCTAACAGATAACGGGAGGGCTTTTGTGGGAGATATGACTGATCCTGTCGCGGATAGCCATAACGAATTTAAACAGATGGCAAGACATTTTGGTATCAGACTGGAACGTATCCGCCCTTACCATCCCGCGCATAACGCTAAAGTTGAGCGCAGCCACCGTGAAGACCAGCGGCTGCTCTATTCCGAGATCATCCGCAAAGGGGACCTGATAACAGATATGGATGACTTCAAGAAACGCCTCAAAAAGCACCAGATCCACACCAATAATCGTCCCATGCAGCCACTGGGTCTCCTCTCCCCTTTGGAATATCTGGAACGATACAAGCATGAGCATCCTTTTTAAAATTCTCATATGTGCGTATTTTTTGCACCTCAGCCTTTATGTTAAACTCATTAAATCATATAAAGATAGAGCCTCCACTTATTTGAGGCTCTATCTAAAACATCACAACTAGCTAAAAATAGCCCTCACCCGGAAGGAGATATAGTCATATCTAAATGCAGCAATCTTTTGTTTTAAGTATGTTGGCGAGAATGTAAATATACCATCTTGTCGTTTAAGGGCAGCATAACTCAATGGCAACCTCTTGGAGCCATCATGGTCCTCTAAGGCGACCGTGTCGTCCAGCAGCTCGAGCTTAAAGAGATCTTGGGGCGCTTGTAGGATAACAGCGTCCATGATCTTTTGCACAGGCTCTCTAGATACAGTGAATAACCCCGCTATACGGTGTTGGAGAGCGACATGGTCTGGGATCGAGAGAAAGATCCGCGTATCGTTATCCAATATGCCGACGCCTAAGGGGTCATCATGGACGCCAAGCCTGATATCGTAAAATATGTGGCTGGGATCCATATGGTAGATCCTATTAAGATAGTCATCTTCAATAAATAGAGTGGCGGATCCCGAGTCAACAGAGACTTCCTGCATCTTAAACGACATGGGGACACTGATCATCAGCTCACCATCACGGCCTTTTTTTGATATGGGACACCGTCTGAGTATCCTAGATGTTTGCGTTATATCGACATCCATATTATCCTCATTAAATCTCATAGTCATACCCTCTCTTTCGTTAAAATATCATTTTTGTGATCATGTATCAGCTGATGCCATCCTACTAAAACAGCCTAAGATCCGGTGTAAGATGCCTCAAATTCTTCCCGGAGTTTTTCCGCTTCTTCATCCAGTTTCTCATGTATGAGTGCGAGTTGAGTAGTCCTGAGACCATGACTATCTACCGTGATCACTCCTTCTTTGATGAGATCTTTATATATCTGCATTCTTCTAGAATCCCAAGCTTTATTGAAGGCGCACTGCTTTTTCTGCTGCGCATCATGCTCAGCGATCTCTTGGTCCAATATTGCTCTGATGTCGCAGATTTTCATCCGATTGACCCGCTCTACGCTCTCGATCGTCTCAGCACCCATCCGATCTATCTCTCTGCGTAATGATCTGCGATAAGCAAAGCTGAGACCTTCAATGCGATAACAAGTTTCTTGGAGTCCGCGCTTGAGTTCTGGAATAGACATGCTATTTTGGGATGCCATTTCCTGCAGGAACTCTTGCGGCAGCTCATCGAATTTATCCAGTATAGTCTTCAGTTCTCTGTGATTTAACTTTTTATTCTTAGTCATATTTTTCCCTCTTCCTCAGATCATGCTCCATCTACGAGTTACGGATCCATCTATGTACACCAAAGATAAACTCTCAACCCCTCATAGGCATCACCTGCTTTCTTTGATTCTAAATGTGAGATGTCAAATGCATGGATTGTTCCGTTTAATGCATATCCGGCATATTAATCGATAAAACATCTCAACATTAAGGTCGATGCATTTTATTGTTACGGAAAATCTCTATGAGTATGTCTTCTGCTATAAGATTAAGTGTGGCTTAAATTGTACAACATCTTTTCTGATATATATAAGTCATTGAATGATAGGAAAATTCAACCCTTTTTATAAAAATCTAAAAATTTTTTTCTGATACCCTTCATTCTTTTGGAAATTGCTGCACTGGATACGCCAAAAATCTTAGAAATTTCTGTTTGGGTTTTACCATCTATAATTTTTAAGGTCAGCATTTCAATGTTTTGTTGTGACAAAGATTTTATAATACTATATAATTCTGGATCATCGATATCATTTATCCAACTGTAACGTCCCCATTCCCAAATCTCATGTTCTTTATTACTAAAATATTCCAGATTATCTTTGATCAATGGAGAATGTTCTTCTGAACTTGCATCATTATCGTTAAAACCAATTTCATGATATGATAGAGTATGAATTCTGTAACGCCGTTCACTATTGAGACACTCATTCTCAAAGTCATATATCTCGGAAAGGGCTTTCCCCAAATCTGTTTTATGTATTTTACCCTCACGGCATTCTGTTTCATAAGCTTCGGTATATTCTCTTTCAAATTTTTGATATGCATATTCCATTTTTGCTTGTTCTTTTGCGTAATTATAACCCATAATCTTTGACTCCTCTTCTGCGAAGGTGCCGCTGGAGCCGTCCATATAGATCTTGCTGACCATCAAAAACGGCAGTGCGGTACACCAGTGTTGTTTTTGATCGGTGTTCGTACTGCCGTCTCTTAGAGCCTTCATCAAGGCCGCGGTCTCACGATATGGTATTGTTAAATTATTGTCGCCTACTTAGTGAATGGTATTCCGGGGTCAAACTGAATCTGTGTGTTTGGTGGGAGAATGAACCGTGAACAGCATCCTTTTGTTACGATTTCAATTTCAATCGCCTCTTCTCTCTGGTGGATTTTTGCAACCAGTTTACCCATAGCGTTACGTCGTTCTTGTACACTAGATTGTTTCATAATGATTCCTCCTTGGTTGTTTAGTGATTTAAAAATCTTTTTAATGCATTTTTTGAATAGGCTAGAGAGTGTTTGAAAACCATCAAAGTAACCAAACAAGGATGCAGGCAATAAA
>CAYOWU010000081.1:0-12306 GCA_964407765.1 uncultured Lachnospiraceae bacterium | reverse complement strand
TAATTTTTTATACAAAGAAAAGGAGAACGAATATGGCAAAATTTATCGTAGTTGGTGAGAGGATTCATTGTATTTCTCCCGTTATTCGCGAAGCTTTCGAGAAAAGAGATCCAGAACCAATCTTAAAGAGAGCAAAAGAGCAGATTGAAGCTGGCGCTACTTACATTGACCTGAACATCGGACCGGCCGAAAATGATGGCGAAGATCTGATGAAATGGGGCGTTAAGTTAATCCAGGAGAATTTCGATAACATTCCTCTGGCGCTGGATACAGCTAACAAAGCTGCTATCGAAGCTGGTATCTCCGTATATAACAGGGATAAAGGCAAA
This sequence comes from uncultured Lachnospiraceae bacterium, assembly GCA_964407765.1. Classification (GTDB taxonomy): domain Bacteria; phylum Bacillota; class Clostridia; order Lachnospirales; family Lachnospiraceae; genus MGBC164599. The sequence goes on along the minus strand of CAYOWU010000081.1, from coordinate 11,977 downwards.
CCAATCATCAACTCTGCAGACGCAGGCGATAGGATTAGCTACATTGATCTGGCTGCTCATAATGATGCGATTGTATTTGCACTGTGTTCAGCAGGTGCCGTTCCTGCAGATGCTGACGAGCGTTTGGTATTCTGTCAGCAGATGTTAGAGCATGGTATGACATTGGGTATGGAGCCAGAAGATCTGTGGTTTGACCCGTTATTCCTGGTTGCAAAGGGAATGCAGGAGCAGGCTCAGCACATTATGAACGCTACCCGTATGATGAACGAAATGGGCCTGATCACCACTGGTGGTGTGTCCAATATTTCCAACGGTATGCCGAAAGAGATTCGTCCAATCGTAGATTCCATCATGCTGTCTATGTGTATGGCAAATGGTCTGTCATCTATCATTGCAAATCCATGTGACAAGAGATTGATGGAGACAGTTAAGACTTGTGATATGCTGCTGAACAATACTATGTATGCAGATTCTTATCTGGAACTTTAATATGGATTGCCTGCATAGCGGTAAGCTGTGTAATTGATTTCTAAGAGGTGGAGAAAAAGGTGGATTAGCCCCTATTTCCTCCACCTTTTTTAATAAAACAGAAGCGGAAATTGAGTAGGGCGGTTTCCGGATTGAAAAGGATAAAGGAGATTTCATCTATGTATAAGGTGACATTTAAATTTGAAGATGGTAGTCAGGTGGAAAACTATGCAACAGAAGGTGAGAGTCTTCTGGAATTGGCCCGGAAGTCTAATGTGACAATTGATGCGCCTTGTTCTGGTAATGCCTCCTGCGGTAAGTGTAAAGTTAAGCTGCTGAACGGACAGCTTGCGTCGAAGAAAACCCGTCATACAGCCGATGAGGAGTATGATGCAGGGTGGAGATTGGCGTGCATTAGTGAGCCTCAGGGAGATCTGGAGGTCTTAGTGCCGGATATAGCTTCTGCTTTTAAGAGCCGGATGAAAGTGGCGGATTTAAGTTCCCCGGACGAGCTTCAGATTTTTGAAAGGACGAAGGAAAGCATTGAGGAGGCCGGCATACAGCTGCGCAACAGTCTGGACGTGGTGGAAGTGACGATGGATGCGCCGTCTCTGGATGACACGATGCCGGATAATGAGCGTCTGTCCCGCGCATTGCGAAAATACATGAATCTGGAAATGGTCCGTTTCCCCTATTCTGTTCTGCTGAAACTGCCGGATGTACTCAGAGCCAGTGATTTCACAGTAAAATGCGTGATACGCACAACGCCCAATGATGTGTTTGTATACGATATTTTCCCGAAAGATGAAGATGTAGTGATCGGAGGCCTGGCTATTGATATCGGAACCACAACCGTTTCCGCGCTGATTATCAATATGGAGAACGGCGACATTCTCGCCAAAGCTTCTGCGGGCAATGGGCAGATTCGTTACGGGGCGGACGTAATCAACCGTATTATCGAGTCCACGAAGCCGGGCGGAAGGAAACGTCTGCAGGATGCTGTAATCGTAGAGACAATCAACCCGCTGGTACAGCAGATGTGCCAGAGCATTCATTTTCCCAAGGATCGGATTTACCGCATGTGCATCGCCGGCAACACCACGATGAATCACCTTTTTGCCGGAATCAATGCGAATCCGCTGCGTATGGAGCCATACATCCCGGCGTTTTTCAAGACCAATTCGCTGTATGCGTCTGAGCTTGGCATTGACGTGAATCCGGACGCGCATGTGATTGTGGCGCCGAATATCGGCAGTTACGTGGGCGGCGACATTACGGCAGGAACATTTGTCAGCATGATTTGGAACAAACCGGAGTTCTCTTTGTTTATCGACCTGGGAACCAACGGTGAGCTGGTGTTCGGAAATTCGGATTTCCTTATGAGCTGTGCGTGTTCAGCGGGTCCGGCTTTTGAAGGTGGGGACATCAGCTGCGGTATGCGCGCCACGGATGGCGCCATTGAGGCGTGCACCATCGACAAAGAAACGATGGAGCCGACCTGCAAGATTATTGGTGAAGAAGGGGAAAAACCGGTGGGCCTGTGCGGATCCGGCATCATAGACGTAATCAGCGAGCTTTTCCGAGCGGACATGATTGATCCCAAAGGCAAGTTTATTCGTGAGGGAAAACGAATTAAATACGATCAGTATGGCATGGGAAGCTATGTGCTGGCCTTTGAGGAAGAGGCCGGTTCTGTAAAAGACGTGGAGATTACAGAGGTGGACATCGACAACTTTATCCGCGCCAAAGGGGCCATTTTCTCAGCGATCCGCACCATGCTTGCATCCCTGGATTTTGATGTTTCCATGATTGAAAACGTGTACGTTGCGGGAGGCATCGGAAGCGGAATCAATATGAAGAATGCGGTGTATATTGGAATGCTTCCGGATATTGACGTGGAGAAATTCCATTATGTAGGAAATTCTTCCCTTTCCGGCTCCTACGCGATGCTGCTGTCCACAGAGTCCGAGCGCAAGGTTTATGAGGTTGCAAGAAATATGACATACCTGGAGCTGAGCACAGTGCCGTCCTATATGGATGAATTTGTGGCGTCGTGTTTCCTGCCCCATACGGATATTACGCTGTTCCCGTCTGTGGGATCAGATAAACATTAAGAAACGGGCAATGACACAGGAGGTTGAAATGGAAAAAACTACAGGTATAGAATTTCCATATGCGAAAGATAATAAAGAAAGGCTGCCCTGGGAACATTATCTGGCCGAGTACAAGCAGGCAGACCCGCAGGAGATTGCGCAGCGGCTGAAAATTGACTACGACGATGAATCGAAACAGCTTACGGCGAAGCTTTTGGGCACGGTTTATCATATCACATGGCCGGATTTTGAGGTTTCTCACGAGGAAGACGGCATAGGCTACTACCCGGTGGAGGATACGGTTGCGGCGAAAATCCTTGCGGTTCGCTATCTGCTGTACGGCGTGCCTTCTTTAAATGGAGGAGAATTTTACACATATCGGGAGATGCCGTCCGGAGATTTGTACGACAGACAGTTCAATGGCCGGTGCATCCTGCGTCTGGCGTTCGGCTTTGGAAGCAAAATTGACCGCTTCCGCCTGGCGATGGAACGCATGGGCGCGAAAAAGCTGGAATTCGGGGACGCTTCTTATGAAGTCTGTTTAACCGAACAATATTATCTGCGCTTTATTCTTTGGGAAGGGGACGACGAGTTTCCGCCGTCTTCGCAGATCCTGTTCTCAGATAATTTCCCCAATGCCTTTGAGGCGGAGGATAGGACTGTGGCTGCCGAGGTATGTATTGGGATGATGAAATCTCTGGATAAAATCCTGGGATGATGCATAGACGTTTGAGAACGATTGAATAAATGAATGCTGAGCCTTAGAGGGACGGGGAAATCCCGTCCCTTAAACGAATTATTCCCAGACTACATAAAAGGAGGGCAAAATGGAATTTTCGACGAAAACATGTGAGGAATTTGTGGAGGCGCTGGCGTCCAAAGCCCCTGTGCCCGGAGGCGGAGGAGCTTCCGCGCTGGTGGCGGCGTTGGGGTCGGCATTGGGAAATATGGTGGGTAATTTGACCGCAGGCAAGAAGGAATACGCAGACGTGGATCAGCAGATGCGGGAACAGTGCGCCAAATGCGATGTCCTGCAGGCGGATTTTCTGCGGCTGATGGAGAGGGACGCCCAGGTGTTCGCGCCCCTGGCCAAAGCCTACGGAATGCCCAGGGACACCCAGGAGCAGAAAGCGGAAAAAGACCGAGTCATGGAACGGGTGCTGCGGGAAGCCTGTATCGTTCCCATGGAAATTATGGAAAAATGCTGCGAGGCCATTGAGATGCTGCAGGAATTTGCCGCTAAAGGCTCCGCGCTGGTGATCAGCGACGCGGGCATGGGCATGGTTTTTTGCAAAGCGGCGCTGGAGGGCGCCAGTCTGAATGTGTTCATTAACACAAAGGCCATGCTGGACCGCGAATACGCAGAAGCGCTGAACCAGAAAGCCGAGGCGATGCTGAAAAAATACTTGCCGATGGCGCAGACGACTTTTGACGGCGTGCGCGCCCGCTTAAAGTAGAAAGGGAATATTGTATGGCGAGACTGTTATCAGGAAAAGAAGTAGCCGCGTGGATTCGGCGCAGAAGCAAAGAAGCCATGAAAAAAATAAGGGAGAGAGGCGCTGTGCCCTGTTTGGCCATTTTTCGCGTGGGAGAAAATAAAAGCGATTTGTCCTACGAAAAGGGCCTTCTGAAAAGCTGCCAGTCCCTGGGCATTATATGTGAGAGAAAAATATTTCCAGAAAATGTGGCCCAGGAAGCGCTGCTGGAGGCCATCGCCCAGGCCAACGAGGCGCCGCATATCCATGGCATTTTAGTCTTTCGGCCATTGCCTAGGCACATAGACCAGGAGCAAGTGGAAAATGCGGTGGCTCCGGTCAAAGATGTGGACGGCATGACGGCGGCCTCTATGGCCCGCGCGTTTACCGGCGCCGGCCCGGGTTTTTTGCCTTGCACGCCCCAGGCCTGTATGGAAATTCTGGATTACTATCAGATTGACTGTAAAGGGAAAAAAGCGGTGGTCATCGGCCGCAGCCTGGTCGTGGGCAGGCCCGCCGCCATGATGCTGCTGGAAAAAAACGCCACGGTGACCGTGTGCCACAGCAAGACGGAAAATTTGCCTGCGGTGGTGAGAGACGCAGACGTCGTTCTGGCAGCGGTCGGACGAGCCGGATTTTTGGACGGCTCCTATTTTTCGCCCGGACAAATTGTGCTGGATGTGGGCATTCATGTGAACGCCCAGGGGAAACTTTGCGGAGATGTGGATACGGCAGGCGCGGAAGCGGTTGTGGAAGCCATTACGCCTGTGCCCGGCGGCGTGGGCAGCGTGACCACATCGGTTTTGCTGGATCATGTGGTGAACGCGGCTATGGGAAAAGAGGAAATGTAAGATGAGATTTGATTTACATTGCCATACGAGAAACGGATCGCTGGATGGGAAAATAGACATTGAGGATTACGCCCGGCTTTTGAGGCAGAAGGGCTTCGACGGGATGCTGGTGACGGATCATAACACGTACAATGGCTACAGGGCCTGGAAGGAGATTCGCAAACGCACCCATGCGTATGATGATTTTATAATCCTGAAAGGAATTGAGTACGACACCATAGACGCGGGGCACATACTGGTGATCATGCCGGATCATCTGAAGCTCCGCATTCTGGAGGTGCGCGGACTTCCGGTGAAGCTGCTGGTGAAAATCGTCCATCGGTACGGAGGCATTCTGGGGCCGGCGCACCCCTATGGGGCGAAATTTTTAAGCGCTATGCGTTCCAAAAAGCTGCAGAAAAACAAAGATCTGATTCAGCAGTTTGATTTCATCGAAGCGTTTAATACCTGCGAGCTGCCCGAGTCCAACCGGAGGGCCCGTCAGCTGGCCAGAAAGTATGAGAAACCGGCCTTTGGGGGATCGGATTCTCACCGGGCGGACTATGTGGGGATGGCCTACACGGACATTGACTATGACATCCGCAACTGCAACGACTTTATCTATGCGGTAAAAAACGGACGCGTGGCGGACTGCGGCGGAACGGAGCGGGAGCCGGTCAGGCAGAATCCGTTCTGGAACCTGGTGCCTGTGGGAACAGCCTGGAAAATATACAATCGGGGACTGGCTGTTTTAAAATCCCACAAGCGAAAGGTAAAGGTTCAGGAAATTTTCCATCTGAATAAAATGCGGGCCACCCGCAAATGGATCAAAGCCCATAAGTAAAAATTTAATAATAGGCGATGGTCGCATGTTTTCCCATTTTCTCCATGGTCGCTTTTAAATGTTCCGCCAGCTGATTTCTGGCATGGAGACGAAACGCCAGGTTGGCTTTCTGGTGGGCGGCGTTGACGGCGGTGCCCAAGATGATTTCCAGATCGGTGCATTCTTCGATTAAAACGCGGGCGATCCTGGAGCTGCCATTTCGCTCGTCCAGCTTATCGTAGAAAGCATCGTCAATTTCGCTATCGGAGACGTACTGCTCCAGAAGCTTCAGCGTATGGCTTAAGGTGAGAACGCCCTCGGTGGTCAGGTCGATGCCGTCGATGCAGGCCATGGGCGGTATGTCGGGATGCATTTCCTGATCCGGCTCGTCGGCGACTTCCCGGTTTAGCGCCCGGGCAACGATTTGGGCGCTGGTTCCGCCGCTGACAATGCGGTAAGCGTCCCCGCGCATGAGTTGTTTTACCGCTTGCTCGTCGTTTTCCGGATGGCGGGGAGGGCCGGTCATCAGCTTCACCAGTTTTTTTTGGCTGACGCGCAGGACGGCCACGGTGGTGTCGTCTCCGGGACGGCCTTCGTACAGATCGTCACAGGCTTTGCTTAACACGGCGGCCAGACGGGAGGCGGATCGGGTGGAGCGGGCGGCTTTCACCGCGTGGGAAGACATGCTGTCCCAGGTCCAGTTCAGGTTGAAAAGCTCTCCGGCGCCGGCGTATATGGTTCCGTCGCTGGTCAGCACGAATGTATCGCCCTTTTTTACCCGGAAACGGTATTCGTTGATTTTTTTGCCCTCAATCTCGCGGATGTTTTCCGGAATCAATGACAGCTTGCCGTCCCGGATAAAGATGCAGGAGGGATTGTCGTACTCCACCAGATAAGCTTCTCCGTTGTCAAACACCTGAAGAATGCTGAACGTGGCGTAGGCCACCAGCCGTTCCTGGCAGATGGGCAGGGTTTTGGCGATGGTTTCTACGCAGTCATCCAGACTGGCGCCGTTTAGGAACATGGTTCCCAGGATTTTGGAGGTGAGGGTGGCCAGAATGTTGGCCTTCACGCCGCTGCCCATGCCGTCTGCCAGAATCAGGATATGGGAATCCCTGGTGCGCAGAATCTCCACCTTGTCCCCGCACAGCTCTTCATGGATTTTATTCAGACTTTTGTAAGCGATATCAATACTGAATTTCTGTTCACTCATTTTCATCCTCTTCTTCGTCCAGGAGCGTTTTGCATATATTGGTCAGCGTGACCTTCGTCTCGGCGGTGGTTTCGCCTAAAAGGCCGGCGATCTGCTGGGCCACGGTCATCTGTTTGTCAATTACTTTCTGGGCCAGCTCAACGGTTTCCAGTTTCTTTTCGTAATCCAGCAGCGCCATTTCTTCTTCCTTCGTTATGTCGTTCAGGATGGCCAGCACAGCGTCCTGCTTTTTGATATAGACCAGATTCAACATGCCGGTGAATCCGTATTCGGGAAATTTCACTTTCTTATTCTGAATCTGCTGTTTGTGTTTGAAAACCCATTCAAAATCATCGGTGTCCATCAGCTCAAACAAATATGTCTCCAACGCTTCTTTTCGCGTAAGGTGAAAATGCTTCTCGGCGGAGGCGGAGAACTCCTGGATCTTCATTTCGCGGTCCACGATAATGGTCATGTACGGCGAGGTTTCCAGTACAAGATTGGCCAAAGACTGCGCCTTTTCGTTCATGTACGGGATGCACATGGTAAGCTCCGCTTTGCCCTGGAATACGGCCACGGCTTTTTCGCGGCAGGTGGGATAGCCGCAGGCGCCGCAGTTTAACTCGTCTTCCCTGGAATTTTTCCCGATTTTCGCCAGGATTTTATGGATCTGCTCTTCGGAGGGCAGCGGTTTTCGCGGAGATTTGTTGCGGAAAATCTGGGCGGTGGAAAACGTGGAAGGGATAAAGTTCAGGAGTTTGTCCTCGGCGGGAACCGTCTCCACGTCTTCCTCCAGCTCAACTCTGGACTGGAACCGGGTCAGCTTCGTCCGTCCGGTCATAGGACCCTGGATGCAGCCGCCCTCGCAGGCGCTCATCTCGATGAAACAGCGGGACAGGTCGCCGCTTAAAAGATTTTCACACAGGTCGATGCAATTTTTTACGCCGTCCACGGAAAATTTCCGGTAGGTTTCCTGCGGGGCGGGCCTGGTGGCTTTCACAGAAGCGATGATGCCGCCGGTGATGGGGTAGAGGCGGTTGACTCGCGGGTCCGGCTCAGGCAGCGGAAGCGGATTGCATTTTTTCAGATGGATATCCTCTTCGCGCAGCCACTGTTTGACTTCGGTGAAATTTAACACCGCGTCCACCGCGTGTTCCGTGGCGTTTTCGTAGGCTTCCCCTTTCTTGGAAATGCAGGGGCCGATGAAAATCACTTTGACATCCGGCCCGTATTCCTGCTTTAACAGCCGGGCGTGGGCGGTCATGGGAGAAACCACCGGCGCCAGATAGGGAATCAGGGCGGGGTAGTAGGTTTCAATCAGGAGATTGACGCTGGGACAGCAGGTGGTGATGATGTTGGCCATGCTCTTTTGTTCCAGCAGTTTCCGGTATTCATTGGTGACCAGGGCCGCGCCTTCGGCTGTCTCGCGGACGCGGGTGAATCCTAAGCGCATCAGTGCGTCGAACACCTGCCCGGGCTGGTTGTAGCGGAACAGGCTGTAATAAGAGGGGGCCAGAGAAACCACGGTTTCCTGGCCGGAAGCAATCCATTTTTTTACTTTATCCAGGTCGCTTAAGTAAACCTTGGCGTCCTGCGGGCATTCATTTAAGCAATCCCCGCAGAGGATGCAGGAGTCTTCGAGAATCTGCGCCTGCTGGTCTTTTACGGTAATGGCCTTTACCCCGCAAGTGCGCACACAGCGGTAGCAATGGCTGCACTTGGCGGGTTTGAAATCTATTGCTTTCATTTATGTACCTCGTTGATGGCGGCCAGGACGGCCTCGGGCGTTCTCTCCTCAATCATAAGGCTGTAGCCGGGATCCATCATATCTTCCAGATAATGAGCGTCGGAGCTGCTGATGACGTTGCAGCCTCTTAAGTAGGGATGATCTTCCCGGTACTGATGCAGGTTGGACAAATGGCGCAGCTCAAAACAGGTGAAGCGGCTGCCGTCCGGCACGAAGCCCAGGTTGGAAATCAGGCTTGTGGTGGATTTATCCAGGTGGGCGGGAACCATGATTCCGTGGAACTGGGTCACCGCGTCGTACACTTCGTCAAAGCCTATGGAAGTGGCGTTGATCAGGAGATTGGGCAGCGAACCGCAGATCTCGTCCTCTTCGTCCCGGATAATCTGCCGGCCGAAGATTTCCTCGTTGTTGGGAAACGGGATCATCCGCTCCTCCACATAAGCGTCGAAGGCCATGGCGTCATTCAGCTTGGCAAACAGGCAGAGCACATGCACTTCTTCCTGGGTGGTCAGCTCCATGCCCGGGATGGCCAGCAGCCCGTAGTCGGCCGCTATTTTTAAGAAAGCGGGGCAGTTCTTGCAGGTGTTGTGATCGGTCAGGGCCACCATTTCCAGCCCCTTGACCACCGCCATGCCCGCGATGTTGCCGGGGGTCATATCTTCATCTCCGCAGGGGGAAAGACAGGAATGGAGATGAAAGTCGTAGGTTAAGCTGATCATCCGGCGTTTATCTTCTGATGGATTTGAAGGGCCATGTCAAAGACCGGCTCCCCGGTGGCCAGGACCGTGATCCCCTGCGTTTTTGCCTGTTCAATGACGGCCCCATCCAAAACGGTCCCTTCCGCCAGCGTCACGCATGCGGCATCTGTGAGAGAAGCCACGGCCAGCGTGTTGACGTTACCCATGACGGTCACCCAGGCGCAGTCGGCAGGCGCTTTGCCCATGGCGACGCTAAGTAAATCACAGCAGAATACCTTGGAGATTTCCCGGGATAAGTCTCCTTCGGAAATTATGGTCAAAGGCAGCTGTTTTATTAATTCATTGATGGTCATTTTATTCCTCCTATTGATCGGATTCGCCTTGATTTAAGTCTTTGTCCAGCATAGAAAAAGGACTGATAATTTCTTTTAAATATTCCCGCAGGATATGGATGCAGTCGTTTTCGCTGGCTTTTCCACGGACAATGTCCTCTGCCAGGGCTTTGCAGGTGGGGGCGCCGCAGCAGCCGCAGTCCAGACCGGGGAAGCGTGCGCACAGCTCTTCCACCTGATTGATTTTGTTGATGTTTTCCAGCAGGCTTTCGCCCAGCTTGAATACCGGCTCGTATTCCAGTCTGTTTTTCCAGAAAGGCTTCTCCACAGGCGTTGCGTCCAGATGAGAGCGGGCCACGACCTCGTATTTGTGCAGTCGTTTTAATTTGGCTTGGGCGATGTAGGGATTTTCCACCGTGAGGACGCCGCCCACGCAGCCGCCGCTGCAGGCGTTCAGTTCGATAAACTGCAGGTCATGGAACTTCTCGTCCTCTAAGTCCTCCAGCACGCGGATGACGTTTTCCATGCCGTCCGCCGCCAGGTAACTGTCAGAGAGAAGGCCTCCGGCCTCACCGCCTGTGGAACCCCAGCCGATGCCGATTCGTCCGGAAATGGACAGGTCTTCGGGGGCCAGCGCCGCCTGTTTCATGGGGCCTAAAAGAAGCGGGTAAATGTCCTTGATGGCCAGCACGCCGTCGATCTCGCTTTTATCCGTGCAAAGAGGCGCTTTCGCGAACGTGGTTTTGGCCGGGCACGGAGAAATGAACAAAATGCCGATGTCTTCGGCGGGAAGCCCGGTTTCTTCCATGGCTTTCTTTCTGGCCAGACGCGCCGCCACTTCCACCGGGGGAAGCACGGGAAGCATGTGCGTAATCAGATTGGGGAAACGCACGCGGATCAGGCGTACGATGACGGGGCAGGCCGTGGAGATGACGGGCCAGTGCTCCGTGTGTTTCATCACGTAATCCCGGGATATTTCGGAGACAAGCTCCGCCGCGCCGCTGACCTCGAATACGTCGTCGAATCCCATGATTTTTAAAGCGGTCAGCACCACCCGCACATCCGTCAGATTGTTGAACTGGCCGTAGAGAGCCGGCGCAGGCAAGGCCACCGTATGTTTGAAATTCTTCATGATATCCACGGAATCATAAGTGGGGAGTTTGGCATGGTGCTGGCAGATGCGGATGCACTCGCCGCAGTCGATGCAGAACTCCGATGTAATAACGGCTTTGCCGTTTCTAACCCGGATTGCCTGTGTAGGGCAGCGCTTGATACAGTTGATGCAGCCTTTACATAGAGACTCGTCCAGGCGTACAGAGTGGTAAAAATTTGCCATAATAACGATCCTCGGTTTTCTTTTATTCGATATGCACAGACATGGTAATGGTGGTGCCCACGCCCAGTTCCGTTTCCACTTTCATCTCGTCGGTGCAGCCCTGCATGTTGGGCAGTCCCATGCCGGCGCCGAAGCCCAGCGCCCGCACCTGTTCCGGTGCGGTGGAATAACCGGCCTGCATGGCCTTTTCCACATCTTCAATGCCGGGACCCACGTCTTTTAACACCATGAGCACTTCCTGCGGGGTGATGGTTACGGTGATGTCGCCGCCATGGGCATGGATCACCATGTTGATTTCTCCTTCGTACATGGCTATAGACACTTTGCGGATCACGTCCGGTGAAATGCCCATCTGTTTTAATATATTTTTCACTTTGCTGGAGGCTTCTCCGGCGCGAGTGAAATCATCCGGTGAGACCTTGTATTTCAGTTCTACGCCGGCTGAGCCTGTCTGATCGCTCATTATGTGGTCCCTCCCTCCAAACCTAAATCATATAAAATGCCGCAGGCGGAAAACATGATGTATCTGGTTTCCAGGATAATCAGATTCCTTTCCTTGGCAAGCGCAATCATTTCCTCGTTGGCGGATTTGCCCCGAATCAGGACAATGCAGGATATATCCAACATTTCGGCGGTTCGGATAACCTGGGGATTGCACAGGCCCGTAATCAGCACGGACTGTCCTTTGGAAAACGCTAGCACCTCACTCATCATGTCCGAGGCGAAAGCAGAGGTGATTTCTTTGTCCATATACTCGCCGCCGGTTGTTATGGTGGCGTCCAGAGCTTTCTGGATATCTTTTACATTCATTTTTCCCATTACTCCTCTCAAGTTAAATTTCGATAGGTAATTGCCATTTCGCAATTACTTATAGAATTTAAATAAGTATACCATTATTTCGGAATGTTTTCAACAAAATTGCTTGGTTTACAGCTCTGACGAGTAAATTTGTTCCTGTTCCATCATCAGGAAATTTATTTGAT
>CAYOWU010000080.1:0-12450 GCA_964407765.1 uncultured Lachnospiraceae bacterium | reverse complement strand
TATTTCTATCTGATTGTGAATACGGGTTCTTAAGATATGACAATTCTTATTGAAAAGGAGTATTTTTATGGCAGTTGCAAAGGAGCAAATTCGACAAATTATTTCACAAAATAACATTAGCAGCGTGGCAGATGTTTATTCTTTTCTCAAAGAAAGCTTTAAAGACATCCGCCAAGAGCTTATGGACGCAGAACTGGATGCCACTCTGGGCCATTCGACACTGCAAATGACAATGGATCTATATTGTCACGTTACGGATGATACATTGTTTATGGAAATGAGCAAATTTGAGAACGCTCAAACTGTATGATCTTTTTTTCGGCAAATGGTGTAAAAATTGGTGCAGTAGCGGAGTTTGAGAAAAAAGTGATTCCTGAAAACCATTGATTTACAAAAAATATTTATAATTCTTACGAAAATGTAAGAAAAAAAGGGAAGCGAAAAGCTTTCTTTTTTTTCACTATAGAGTTAAAATTATAAGCGTATTGACAAACAGACATTTTTGTATTATTGTATTAATTAAGCAGTACAAGCGAACGACAGAGATATTTGTGGAGGGTCATATGGAGAAATTGATTGAGATTCAGGACATGTGCAAGATCTATAATCCGGGAGAGAATGAGGTCTGGGCCTTGAACCATGTGAACCTGGAGGTGAATGAAGGGGAGTACGTGGCGATTATCGGCCATTCCGGTTCCGGGAAATCCACCCTGATGAATATGCTGGGCTGCCTGGATGTGCCCACAATGGGCAGATATCTGCTTCACGGGCAGGACGTTTCCTATATGACGGACAATGAGCTGTCCACCATACGCAATGTGGAGATTGGGTTTATTTTCCAGGGATTTAACCTGATTGGGAATCTGAATGCTATCGCCAATGTGGAGCTGCCCCTGGTGTATCGGGGCGTGGACCGCTGGCATCGGCGGGAGCTGGCCGAGGAGGCGCTCTGTATGGTGGGGCTGGAGAAGCGAATGACCCATAAGCCCTCGGAGATGTCCGGCGGGCAGCAGCAGCGGGTAGCCATTGCCAGAGCCATAGCGGCGCGTCCGCCGGTGATCCTGGCCGACGAGCCCACGGGAAACCTGGATTCCAAGTCCACCCAGGAGATTATGGGGATTTTGAGAAATTTACATAAAGAAGGGCGCACGGTGATCCTGATCACCCACGATGACGAGATTGCAGAGAGCGCGCGCAGAATCATCCGCATTATGGATGGGAAAATCGTGGAAGACATTATAAATGAAAACTATGAAGAGGAGGAAACGCCAAATGCAAAAGAATAAGAGGCCAAAACGACCCAGAGGAATGAAGACGCCGGAGCAGAGGAGACGGCAGGGGAAGATTACCACAGTAATCATTGGCGTTTTGTCCATCCTGTCTATGGTCGCCCTAGTTACTGTGCCCAAAATGACGCAGACAGACACTGCGCCCACGGTGGCCACGCAGGAAGTGACGCGTCAGGATGTGACCGCTTATCTGGAGGTCAGCGGCAAGGTAAAGAGCCTGAAGACGAAAACCTATTATTCGCCGGTGAACGCCACAGTCAAAGAATATACGGCCAAGCCCGGCCAGCTGGTTTCCGTGGGGACAACGCTGGTCAGCTTCGACACCAGCACGCTGGAGCGGGACAATCAGAAAGCGAACCTGACCCGTCTGGCCACTGTGAATACCAACCAGGATGTGCTGGATAAGGCGTCCCAGGCCCAGGCGGAGGCGGATGTGGCCCAGAGCAACGTGCAGATTATCCAGGGGGACATTGACCGCTATCAAGCGTTTATCAATAATTTGAAAAAATCCATCAGCGACCGGACCATAGAGCTCTCCAGCCAGGCTTCCGTCTCGGCGGAGAATGCTGTGGAAGAGCAGACGGTGGAGATGGATCAGCTGAACCAGGCGCTGGAATACGCCCAGCAAAAGGAAGAGCTGGAAAAGGAGAACAGCGAATACCAGGCGGAGATTGACAGGCTGTCCATTGAAAAATCTCAGGCGGACTTTGCAGGGGATAAAAACACGGCGAACACCATCGCCGCACAGATACGCAGCCGCCGGGGCGCCGTGGAAGGCAATCAGATACTTATGAATGAGCTGGAAAATATGATGGGGGATTATGCGAAGGTTCCCGCAGAAGAGCTGAAGCGGATGGCCCAGAGCATGGAGTCCGCGTCCGCAGCCGGCGGATCGTCCATGGGGATGGATGTGAATGACCCTTCCACAGACGCGCAGCTGTCCCAGTGGCAGCTGGATTTGGAAAAAGCCCAAACGACGCTGGGACAGCTGCAGTCAGATCTGGCCAAGGAGGAGGCCAAAGTGGACGCGGCAGACGCGGCGGAAGTCACGGCCGCCAGCCGCCGGGCCATGGAAAACAACAACAACCTGGCGGATATTGAATCCTCCTCACTGGAGCAGATTCTGGAAAAAGGCCGCAAGGGAATCAAAGCGGAGTTTAACGGCATTGTGACCAAGGCAGAGCTTTTCGCGGGGACGGAAGCCACCCAGGGGATGGAACTGGTCAGTGTGGCCAGCAACGACGACGTGGCGGTGGAAGTTACCGTTTCCAAATACGACTACGGGAAATTAGAGGAAGGCCAGAAGGCGGAGATTACCGTGGGAAACAACGTATACCAGGGAACTGTGGGCGATATCAGCCGGGTGGCGCAGCAAAACGAAAAGGGCGCGCCCATCATCACCTGTGAGGTGAATATCGAGAACCCGGACGACAACATTTTCCTGGGCGTGGAGGCCAAAGCGTCTATCCTCACGGGATCGGAGAAAAACGTGCTGGCGGTTCCCGTGGAGTCGGTGAACACCGGCAAGGACAATACATTCTGCTATGTGCTGGCGGACGGCGTGATTGCCCGCAGGGAAGTGGTCACCGGGATCAGTTCCGACACGCTGACAGAGATCAAGGACGGGTTAAAAGAAGGCGATCTGGTGATTGGGCAGCTGCCAAACGGCATGGAGGAGGGCAGCCCGGCCAAGAGCATGCCCGCCGCCAAAGGACAGGAGGAAGCCGATGGGGCAAATCGTTGAATATATTAAAATGGCCCTGTCCAACATCCGCGCCAATAAAGGCCGCTCGTTTCTGACTATGCTGGGCATTATCATCGGCATCTCTTCCGTTATCACCATTATGGGCGTGGGAAACGGCTTCGAAGAGGAAATGAACGACCAGCTGGCCTCTTTTGCCGGCGGCCAGATTTATATCTATATGAACGACGAGGGCACAAGAAACGACGAATATATGAACGCGGATGACATGGAAGCCATTGAGGGGCTGGAAGGGGTTTCCGGCACCAGCCCGGATTATATGGAGACAGGGCAGACGCTGGCGCCCAAAGGGACCTTCGACGTGAGCATCCGGGGCGGCGGCACGGCCCAGGAGGAAGTGTCCGGGATTAAAATTATTGCCGGTCGTTATTACAACGAAGGGGACATCGCTACGGCCAACCACGTATGCGTGATTCGGAAAAAGGACGCCATAAAGGCGTTCGGCACGGACGACATTCTGGGGATGAATCTGGAGCTGAGCCTGTACAACAATACAGTGGATATGACGATTATCGGCATATCCGAGAGCAAAAATGAAGACAATATGGTTTCCTACGATTATGCGGGGGATTCCATTTCTCTGGAAATGCCTTACACGGCTTTTGAAGCTTTTGGCTGGGAGACTACCGACGACATTTACGGCTTTTACGTGACCACCGACGGCACAGTGGAGTCCGGCGTTGTGGCGCAGAACGCCCTGCAGCTTTTAAACCGGCGGCACTACAGCCAGGGAGAGGAATATTACCAAATGCAGGATTACAACGACCAGGTGGGGCAGGTGAATCAGATGCTGGGCATGATCACCGGGTTTATCTCCTTCGTGGCGGGGATTTCCCTGCTGGTGGGCGGCGTCGGCGTTATGAACATCATGCTGGTGTCGGTGACGGAGCGCACTAGGGAGATCGGCATCCGAAAGGCGCTGGGGGCCAAGACATCCTCCATCATCTTGCAGTTTCTGGCGGAATCGGCCATTATCTCCTGCATCGGAGGCCTGATCGGGATAGTCATCGGAACAGCGCTGGCGTACGTCATCTGTTCTGTTCCCACGCTGGGTTTCCCGCCGGGAATCCATGCATCCACGATTTTGATGGCTACTTTGTTCTCTTCGGGCATCGGCATCTTTTTTGGTTTCTATCCGGCGAGAAAAGCGGCCAAGCTAAGCCCCATCGAGGCGCTTCGCAGAGAATGATTTTATTTTTAAAAGGTATGCAGTGGTCCTGAAGGGATGCTGCATACACTTTTTTTATCTTATTGGAAATTCCGTTGGAATCCCCCTTAAGATAAAAAGCCCTCCGGGCGGGATCGCATTGCGGCCGTATTTTTTCCAAACGCCCTTGACAAAGGGAAAAGAGCGCTGTACAATAACTGTATTAATACTAATAATACAGTCGATACAGTTAATACAGTAAATCGAAAGAAGGGATGCGAATGATTATTCTGGATTATCAGGACCGACGGCCCATTTACGAGCAGATTGTGGAGAAGTTCCAGGCATTGATCCTAAGCGGGGCTCTTCCGCCGGACAGTCAGCTTCCATCGGTGCGCAGGCTGGCCATGGAGCTGTCTATCAACCCCAACACCATTCAGAGAGCCTACGCCCATCTGGAGCAGGAAGGGTTTGTTTACCCAGTGAAAGGGCGGGGGAACTTTGTCTCACCCAATCTGGAGGCGGCGGCCAGGAAAAGGGAGATGTTTTTTCAGGAACTCAAGGAGCTGATCCGCAAGGGAAAGGCTTACGGCGTTTCCAGAGAAGAGTTCCTGCAGGCAGCCGACGATTATTACAAGGAGGAAGCCATATGATACAGACAATAGGCGTCAGCAAAAAATTTGAAGACGTGCAGGCGATCAGCGGCCTGTCTCTGGAAATCCGTCAGGGGGAAGTGTTCGGCCTGGTGGGGACCAACGGGGCGGGAAAAAGCACATTGCTGCGGATGCTCTGCGGCATTTTAAAGCAGGATGAAGGAACCATCGCCGTGGACGGACAGCCGGTTTACGAGGACGAGAATACCAAGGGGGAAATTTTCTATATATCCGACGACAGCTATTTTTTCTCAAACGGCACGCCGGTGGATATGGAACGCTATTACCGGCAGTTCTATGGGAAATTTGATTCCAGCCGGTTCTACAAGCTGCTCACCCAATTCGGCTTGGAAAAGGGACGCAAAATCCGCACATTTTCCAAGGGCATGAAAAAGCAGCTAAGCGCCATTCTGGGAATCAGCGCCAACACCAAATACCTGTTGTGCGACGAAACCTTTGACGGCCTGGATCCAGTGATGCGCCAGGCGGTGAAAGGCATGTTCGCCACGGAAATCATGGAGCGGGAATTTACGCCGGTGATCGCCTCCCATAACTTGAGGGAACTGGAGGATATCTGCGAAAACGTGGGCCTTTTGTACAAGGGCGGCATCCTTCTGTCAGAAAATCTGGAGGACATGAAGCTGCATTTGCACAGAGTGCAGTGCGTAATTCCGGAGGAAGACCAGGAAAAACAGCTTATGCAGGAGCTGGACGTGATCCAGAGCAGCCACCAGGGATCCCTTTTGATGGTGACGGCGCGGGGAACCCGCTCGGAGATCATGAAGCGGATACAGAAGAAAAATCCGCTGTTCTGCGAGATTATCCCGCTGACCCTGGAAGAAATATTTATCAGCGAAACGGAGGTGGCTGGCTATGAAGTCAAAGATCTTTTCCTTTAATATCTTAAAAGAGACGATGAAAAAGCAGATTTGGGTACCGGCTTTGTTTATCCTGGGATTCTTCCTGACACTTCCGCTCATGGGCATGGTCTATATAGAAATCCTTCAGGACCGAGGCGGCGAAATCGCGGAGATCGTCCGCAGATATACCGGTCTTTTAAGCGGCGCAGAAGTTCCGTTTCTGGGGATGATGACTATAGGCGGCGCGGTTTTGGCGGGGAGCAGCGGGTTTTCATGGCTCCATTCCAGAGTGAAGACGGACTTCTATCACAGTCTGCCAATCCGCCGGGAGAAGATTTTCATAAACCAGGTTATTCTGGACTTTTTGTACTTTGCGGTTCCATACCTGGTCAATCTGCTGCTGGCCTGCATAGTGGGAGTCGTTCACGGCGTTTTTCGCGGGGAAATGCTTCGCGTTTTGCTGGTGAGCTTCCTTTACAACTGTATGTTCTACATGATGATTTATCTGACGGCGGCGCTGGCCATGATGCTCACCGGAAAAGCGGTGGTGGGCGTGCTGGGAGCGTTTGTGCTGGCATTCTACGGGCCGGCTCTTTGGGCGATTTTGACGGGGTATGCAAGCACGTTTTTTGACACATACGCTTCCGGCGACACTTTTTTGACAAAATTCCTGCAGAATTTTTCTCCGGTCGTCGCTTACTTTCAGTGTCTTCCCAGCGAATCCGCCGGGGTCGCTGGAAAGGTCTGGGGGCTGGGCGCGTTGGCGATAGCCGCGCTGGCGGCGCTTTGTTTCTTCCTATATAAAAAGCGTCCTTCCGAGGCGGCGGGCCGCACCATGGCCTTCTTTTGCCTGGGGAAACTGATTCAGTGCCTGATTGAAATTGTGGTAATCTTAACGGCCGGAATCATGTTTTACAGCGTCACCAGCCGGGCGTCCGCAGGATGGATGGTTTTCGGCGTTTTACTGGGGGCTGCGCTCTCCCATGGCATCCTGGAGGTAATCTACGAAGGGGATATCCGCCGGGCAATGGCCCATCCGTGGATGCTGGGAGCGTCCGTGGCCGCGTCCCTGCTTGTCATCGGGATTTTTATGGGCGATGTATTTGGCTACGATAACTTTTTCCCCAAACAGGACAGCCTGTCAAGCGTGTACATAGGTGTGGAGAAATACGAGCAGTTTATGGAGGGCGACTGCAATTCCCAGCAGCTGGAGGCCATGGAGAGACAGGCGAGGGATCCACAGGTATACGAAGCGCTGCAGGAGATTGTGAAAAACAGCCTTAAGAAGTCAGACGAATCCGGGCAGATTGACTGGAGAAGGGCGGACGGCACAAAGTCAGAAAATATCCGGCGCGTGCAGGCAGTGTACGGCTTAAGCGGTGGAAGAAAAGCGTACCGGGGCTATTATGTGGACTTTGATCAGTGCCGCGACAAGCTTGTGGCGCTGTATGACAGCCCGGATTATAAGAAGTCCATCTATCCGCTGCTGACCATGGCGGAAGATGAGATGGAAAAAAAGGATCTGAATGTGGAAGTCTGCTCCATCCGGGAAGAATATGTTACGGTATTCTCAGGAAGCCAGAGGGCCAGGGCGGATTTTCTGAGGGCGTACTGTGCCGACCTGTTGCAGATGGGCCAGAAGACGGTGGCGCAGGAGGCTCCCATAGGGCGGATGCGGCTGACGTTTAAGGGCGATGAGGTGAGCGGCTTGAACAGCTATCATGAAGAGGTCGAATATGTTATTTATCCGTCCTTTTTAAAAACGCTGGCCCTGCTAAAAGAGCAAGACGTCGATCTGCCGGAGACCTTTTCCCCGGGAGAAGTGACCAAAATTGTTCTGTACAAGCACAACGGCAAAAAGGACGCCGATGAAGAGGAGATCCGGGACAAGAAGCGGATAGAAAAAATACTTCCCTGTCTGGTTTCCAGTGAGTGCCAAAGCGGGCTTTTGAAGGTTTCCGACAAAGTAAACGCGCTGGTGACGATTCAGAACAAAGGGTATGATATGGATGTCTATTGCTTCATTCGGGAAGACCGGATGCCGGACATAAATGATTTCTGAAAAAAGAGAACAGACATAAGACGGCGGGAAAGGCAGATTGCGGAATGAATCTGTCTTTCCTGCGGTTGTCTGAATGGGAAGAAATAGGAGGGGGAGACGATGGGATCCGAAGAAAACATGCGTTATAAAATATTGATTGTGGAGGATGACCCGGCCATTGCGGGGGCCGTGTGCAGCCATGTGGCCTCCTGGGGATATGAAGGGGCGGTTGTGGAAGATTTTCAGGATGTGCTGGGAAAATTTCTAAAGTGGCAGCCGCATCTGGCGCTGCTGGACATTTCGCTGCCCTTTTACGACGGGTTTTACTGGTGCCGGAAGATTCGGGAGGTTTCAAAAGCGCCGGTGATTTTCATATCTTCCGCGGCGGATAATATGAATGTTGTGATGGCGGTGAACATGGGGGCGGATGACTTTATCGCCAAGCCCTTTGACCTGCAGGTGTTGACGGCAAAAATCCAGGCAGTGATGCGCAGGGCCTATGATTTCGGAAATCAGTTCCGCTGGCTGGAGCACAAGGGCGCCGTGCTCAACACGGAGGACGCCTCCCTGGTCTATCAGGGACGGCGGCTGGAGCTGACCAAGAACGACTACCGGATTTTGCAGACGCTGATGGAAAATAAAGGGAAAGTGGTCAGCCGGGATACGCTGATGACCCGCCTGTGGGAAACGGACAGCTTTATCGACGAGAACACGCTGACGGTAAATGTGGCGCGCCTGCGCCGGAAGCTGTCTGCGGCGGGGCTTTCGGATTTCATACACACAAAGAAAGGGATGGGATACATTGTTGAATAAAGAAGAGTCCCCCAATATTTTTCTTTCCTATATAAGAGACAGAAGGAAAATCCTTTTGCTGGCGGCAGTCTGGGCGCTGGCCATGGGCGTGGTTTACTGGCTTTACAATCTGCCCTGGGAGCCCTTCGTCTACGGCATCGTCCTCTGTCTGGCGACAGGTTTTCTGGCCGCCGGCATAGACGGTTACGGCTACTGGAGCCGCCACAGACGGCTGGCAAGGCTAAGCCGAAAAGCGCAGCAGGGGATTCCCGATTTTGCCTCGCCCCGGAATCTGGAGGAGGCGGATTATCTGAATCTGCTGAAAAAGGTGTGGCAGGAAAAAGAAAACTGTGTTATGGAGGCGAAAAGGGAGCGGCAGGAATCCCTGGATTATTACACGCTGTGGACACACCAGATCAAAACGCCCATCGCGGCCATGGGCCTTATGCTGCAGGAGCGGGACACGCCCATGAGTCAAAGTCTGCAGGCGGAGCTTTTCAAGACAGAGCAGTATGTGGAGATGGCCCTGTCCTATGTGCGCCTGGGAAGCGCCTCCACGGATTATGTTTTCCGTAAATATCCTCTGGACTCCCTGGTGCGCCAGGCGGTGCGCAAATACGCGTCTTTATTTATTCAGAAGAAAATAAAGCTGAATCTTAAGCCGATGGATTTCCAGGCGGTGACGGATGAGAAATGGCTGACATTGGCGTTGGGACAGATTTTGTCCAACGCGCTAAAATACACGTCCAAGGGCAGCATATCCATCTACTGCCAGCCGGAAAATACGCTGGTGATTGAAGACACGGGCATCGGCATCGCGCCGGAGGATCTGCCCCGCATCTGGGAAAAAGGCTTCACCGGCTACAATGGCCGGAAAGAGCAGCGCTCCACGGGCATCGGGCTGTATCTGTGCAAAAGGATTCTGGAAAATCTGTCTCACACAATCCGTGTAGAATCCAAGCTGGGCGAGGGCACAAGGGTATATATTGGCTTTTTATAAAAAAAACGGTAACTTTGTGAAAAATTTATATATCCGTTGACATTGTTGGGAAAATATACTATGATAGTAGCAGAGTTGACGAACGTGGGTTCGCAGATAACCGACATTGTTTTTAGGCGGTTGCGTTTAGCCGGGATGTGTGACGGCAGTTTTGCAATTACCTGATATTTTTTATAAAAAGGAGATTGTTATATGACAGACGAGAAGAAAAAGGCATTGGAGGCCGCCCTCGGACAGATTGAGAAGGATTACGGAAAAGGCGCGGTGATGAAGCTGGGCGAGGCCACCGCCAATATGAATGTGGAAGTGTACCCCACCGGGTGTTTAAGCCTGGATCTGGCCTTGGGGGTGGGCGGCATTCCAAAAGGAAGGATTGTGGAGGTCTATGGACCGGAATCCAGCGGTAAGACCACCGTGGCCCTGCACATGGTGGCGGAGGTCCAGAAGCTGGGCGGGATTGCCGGGTTTATCGACGCGGAGCACGCGCTGGATCCCATATACGCCAAGAAAATCGGTGTGGACATAGACAATCTGTATATATCGCAGCCCGACAACGGGGAACAGGCTCTGGAAATTACGGAGACGATGGTGCGCTCCGGAGCCGTGGATATTGTGATCGTAGACTCGGTAGCGGCGCTGGTGCCCAAGGCGGAAATCGAAGGAGACATGGGCGATTCCCATGTGGGCCTGCAGGCGCGTCTAATGTCCCAGGCGCTGCGCAAGCTGACGGCCATTGTCAGCAAGTCGAACTGCATTGTGATTTTCATCAATCAGCTCCGGGAAAAGGTCGGGGTGTTTTTTGGCAGTCCGGAGACAACCACCGGAGGCCGTGCGCTGAAGTTCTACGCTTCTGTGCGCCTGGACGTGCGCAAGGGGGAAACCCTCAAACAGGGAGGCGTGATGGTGGGCAACCACACGAAGGTGAAAGTGGCCAAGAACAAAGTTGCGCCGCCTTTTAAGAAAGCGGAGTTTGACATCATGTTCGGAGAGGGGATTTCCCGGGAAGGGGATATTCTGGATTTGGCGGTGGAGACGAAGGTCGTTATAAAAAGCGGCGCATGGTACTCCTACAACGGGGAGAAGATTGGCCAGGGACGTGAGAACGTGAAGAAATATCTCCGCGAGCATGCAGACGTCTGCCAGGAGATTGAGAAAAAGGTGCGCGAAGAATACGGCCTGGGCGCAGAGCAGCCGGATAAGGAAAAAGAGGAAAAGGCGGAAAAGCAGACCAAGGGATCCAAGAAAAAAGATTCTAAGAGAGAAGAAGAGCAGTCCCCGGCGGAGGGGGAACAGGAGGAAATGCAGCCGTCTGTCCCGGAAGAGGAGAAGCAGGAAGCTTCTGAGCCGGCCGATCCGGAATTTTTAGACGAATACCCGGACGCAGACGAGGACCTGGACGAAGAGCTGGAGTATGTGGAAGACGAGGATATGATGGAAGCAGACGAGGATGTCGTGGAGCTGGAGGATGACGCGGAAGCGGCGGAGTTTGACAAAGACACAGATACGGAGGATTCGGAATAAGGCATTGCGGAGGCGGACATGGATTCGGATATTCTAAGAAGGGCGAAGCTTCGGGCCGTCCACCTGCTGGAATATATGGACCGGACAGAGAAGGACATGCGCAGGAAATTGCAGCAGGGGGATTACCCGCCGGAGGTTATTGACGAAACCATCGAATACTTAAAAAGCTACGGATACATAGACGATAAGCGGTACGCAGGCCGGTATCTCAGCCTGCGCCTGGAGGGAAAGGGCCGTCGGCGGCTTTTCATGGAGCTGCAGCAAAAAGGCGTGGATCCGTCTCTGGCGCAGGAAGCCTGGGAAGAGCTTTGCCAAGACGAGGATGCCGATGAGCGGGCGGCTATTCGTAAATTAATCATGAAAAAGGTCGGGGAGCAAACCAGGCTCCCCCAGAAAGAATACCGCCGGCTGGTGAATTATCTGGCGCGCCGGGGATTTTCATGGGAGGACATTTCGGCGGTTCTGCAGGAAGAAGAGATAGAGATAAAACCGGAAATAAGATGACTAATGACAGCCATCTCCTCTCCGTTTCATTCCATGTCATAAATGACTTTTTTGATATTGGTCAACAAAAGATCAACTTCAGATTCTTGTAGCCGTATTTGCCATGATCTCTATCTTCTATAAAGTTAAATATGTAACAGACATTAAGAATCTGGAAAAAGCGGCCGAAAATACTACAAATAGAAGCCCTACGACCATCACCAGCTCAAACACTTATGTTTGGAAAATAACAGTAACGGAGACTCCTGGCATTCCGGAAATTCCAAATACAATGTCTGCCAGAACAAAACCCGCTTTTTGGTACATTGCAGGCGCATCGTTAATTGCATCAAATATCATTATTACAATCATTATGAAAAGAGGGGGCAAAATGCAAAACACCGTAAGAGTAAGTAGATTATTATTTCTGATTGTTACAATGTTTGCAATTACAACAATGTGTAATTTTAATTCCGTTGAAGCGAAGACCAACGAGAAACTCATTTACCAGAAGTTTTTGAGAAAAGAGTATAAAAAACCATACTCCGGGTCCGGGATCTATTTTAAGAGAGGGTTTTATCTTATCAACCTCGACGGAAAAGGTACTAGAGAGCTAGTTTTGACGTGAGGAGAAAGTGGTGTAACTGGGAATAGCAGTTTTTATGTATATACGATAAAAAATAAAAAAGTTAAACAATTAGGTAGTTTTGGGCACCGTTCGGGATGTACTTATTTTGAGTATAACAAAAGATTAAAAACAATCAAAGGTGAAACCGGATCAAATACTTATTTATATTCATACAGATATTGTTATAGGCATAATAAGTTAAAACCGAAATTTGGTTGTTCTAGAGCGTGTTTGAAAACCTCAGTATTGTAGTAAAAATGCACAAATGATACAA
>CAYOWU010000079.1:0-12797 GCA_964407765.1 uncultured Lachnospiraceae bacterium | reverse complement strand
TTTGCAGTTTGTGCGCATATTTTTGTGACAGTGAAGCCGGAAGGCTGAACTGTTATGAAATGCCCTGTTTTCAGTGTAAATTCACTTGACAAATCGCAAAAAGCCTACTATCATAGATTAAAATTAGGACAAATCATGCCCTTTGCAGCAAAAGCAGCAGAGGGTGTTTTTAAATATATTTAAGAAGGAGTTAGAAACCAATGGCAAAAGAATTGGCAAAAACCTATGATCCCAAGGACATAGAGGAGCGGCTATACGAAAAATGGATGAAGAACGGCTATTTCCACGCGAAGGTGAATCCGGACAAGAAACCGTTCACCATCGTGATGCCGCCGCCCAACGTAACCGGGAAGCTCCACATGGGTCATGCCCTGGACAACACCATGCAGGACATTCTGATTCGTTTCAAGCGGATGCAGGGATACGAAGCCCTGTGGCAGCCGGGTACGGACCATGCGGCGATTTCCACGGAAGTGAAAGTCACAGAGAAATTGAGAAACGAGGGCATCGACAAAAAAGAAATCGGCCGGGAGGAATTTTTAAAGCACGCCTGGGCGTGGAAAGAAGAGTACGGCGGCACAATTATCAAGCAGTTGAAAAAAATGGGTTCTTCCGCGGACTGGGAGCGGGAGCGGTTTACTATGGACGAGGGCTGTTCCGAGGCGGTGGAAGAAGTCTTCGTGAAGCTCTATAATAAAGGCTATATTTACAAAGGCTCCCGGATCATCAACTGGTGTCCGGTGTGCCAGACATCCATTTCCGACGCGGAGGTGGAGCACGCGGAGCAGGAGGGCCATTTCTGGCACATTCTGTACCCCATCGTGGGCAGTGACGAGTTTGTGGAAATCGCCACCACCCGACCGGAAACGCTGCTGGGCGACACGGCGGTGGCGGTGAACCCGGAGGACGAGCGGTACACCCATCTGGTGGGAAAGACGCTGAAGCTTCCGCTGACGGATCGGGAAATTCCGGTGATTGCGGACGCTTACGTGGACAAAGAGTTCGGAACCGGCTGCGTGAAGATCACCCCGGCCCACGACCCCAACGACTTTGAGGTGGGAAAACGCCACAACCTAGAGGAAATCAACATCTTAAACGACGACGCCACCATCAACGAGAAGGGCGGAAAGTACGCGGGCATGGACCGTTACGAGGCCAGAGAAGCCATGGTGGCGGATCTAAAGGCCCAGGGCCTGCTGGTGAAGGTGGAGAAGCATGTCCACAACGTGGGAACCCATGATCGCTGCAAGACCACCGTGGAGCCCATGATTAAGCCCCAGTGGTTTGTGAAAATGGAAGAGATGGCGAAGGCGGCCATCAAGACCCTGGAAGATGGCAATCTGAAATTCGTGCCGGATCGGTTTGACAAAACCTATCTTCGCTGGCTGGAAAACATCCGCGACTGGTGCATTTCCCGGCAGCTGTGGTGGGGCCACCGGATTCCGGCCTACTACTGCGAAGAGTGCGGGGAAGTCACCGTTTCCAAAGGCGTGCCTAAAAAATGCCCCAAATGCGGCTGCAACCATTTCCACCAGGATGAGGACACTTTGGACACCTGGTTCAGCTCCGCGCTGTGGCCGTTTTCCACGCTGGGCTGGCCGGAACTTAATTATTTTTTCCCCACGGACGTGCTGGTGACCGGCTACGATATTATCTTCTTCTGGGTAATCCGCATGGTGTTCTCTTCCCTTGAGCAGACCGGCGAGACGCCTTTCCACCATGTGCTGATCCACGGGCTCATTCGGGATTCCCAGGGCCGCAAGATGAGCAAATCCCTGCAAAACGGCATCGACCCGCTGGAGGTCATTGATAAATACGGGGCGGACGCGCTGCGGCTGACGCTGATCACCGGAAATGCGCCGGGCAACGATATGCGCTTCTATTGGGAAAAAGTGGAAGCCAGCCGGAATTTCGCCAACAAAATCTGGAACGCGTCCCGGTTCATTATGATGAACATCGAGGGAAAAGACCTGCAGACGCCGGAGCGTTTTCATCTGAAACCTGTGGATCGCTGGATTTTGGATAAATTGAATGAATTGATCGCAGAGATGACCGAGAACATGGACAAGTTTGAGCTGGGAATCGCCGTTCAGAAGGTTTATGATTTCATCTGGGACGAGTTCTGCGACTGGTATCTGGAAATGGCGAAAGCGCGCATTTGGAAGGCGGAGTTCGACCAGGATTCGGCGGATTACGCCGTGTGGACGCTGCGCACCGTGCTCACCGAGGCGTTAAAGCTGCTGCACCCGTTCATGCCTTTTATAACTGAGGAAATCTACTGCACGCTTTTGCCCGAGGAAGAGTCCATCATGATCGCCCAGTGGCCCACTGTGCGCAAAGAGTGGGAGTTCCCGGTTTACGCGCCCATGGTGGAGGCGGTGAAAGAAGCCGTGCGCGGCGTGCGAAACGCCAGGGCCGAGATGAACGTGCCCCACAACAAAAAGACCAAAGTCTACATCGTGGGCGCCGACGAGCAGGCCTGCGAGATGTACGAAACTATGAAGCAGTCTTACCAGAATTTCCTAAGCGCGTCCAAAATCCGGGTGCAGTCCACAAAAGAAGGCATTCCGGAAGACTCCGTGTCCATCGTGGCGTCCAACGCGGTGGTGTACCTGCCTCTGGACGAGCTGGTGGACAAGGAAAAAGAGCGGGAACGCCTGCAAAAAGAAGAAGAGCGTCTGCATAAGGAAATCGCCCGCGCCCAGGGTATGCTGAACAACCCCAACTTTGTGAACAAGGCGCCAGAAAAGAAGATTCAGGAAGAAAAGGATAAATTGCAGAAATACCAGGATATGCTGGAGAAGGTGAAAGTGCAGCTGGAAAAACTGTAAAAAACTGTTCAGGTTGAGCGTGTTTGAAAATTGCTTTATGTCAACCGTGCGTCACAATTTTTACCCACAGGGCATTATAGGACGGGAGGCGTGTATGGAAAGAAAATGGCTTAGGACTTTGAATCGAATTTCGCTGCCGCTTCAGGTGGCGGCAGTGTTGCTTGGCTACTATATCATTGAGGCCATATCCAGGCATTCCCTGCGGGAGGCGTTTGTCTTTGTGCGGGAGCGGCCGCTGGTGTATTTGTACAATGCGGGCTTGATTTTTACCACCACGTTGATTGTGT
Source organism: uncultured Lachnospiraceae bacterium (assembly GCA_964407765.1). Taxonomy (GTDB): domain Bacteria; phylum Bacillota; class Clostridia; order Lachnospirales; family Lachnospiraceae; genus MGBC164599. The sequence goes on along the minus strand of CAYOWU010000079.1, from coordinate 9,679 downwards.
ATCTGGTGCGCCGGCGGGTGTTTGTGCGGCTTTTGCTGTGCATCTTCTGGCTGGGGCTGGGGATTATCAATGGTGTGCTTCTGGCTCAGCGGGTGACGCCTTTTACCGGACCGGATCTGCATCTGATCACCGATGCGCTGAAAATCGCCAACCGGTATCTCCCCATGGCGGGCGTGGCCGTGGTGGCGGTTTTAATCGGGCTGGTTTTCGCGGGGCTTGCGCTGCTTTTTTTCAAGGGTCCCAAATACCAGGGCAAGCTGTCCTACCGCTTAAACGTCCCTCTTTTTCTGGCGGCCTTGCTGGCTTTTTCCGGGGCCACCTCCCTGGCGCTGGAGAAGCGGATTTTGTCCAATTATTTTGGAAACATCGCCTTCGCCTACGAGGATTACGGCTACCCATACTGCCTGGCCACCACTATCTTCAACACGGGAATCGACTGCCCGCCGGAATATTCGGAGGAATCCATAGCCGGCATCGAGGCGGGGGAAAAGAAGCTGGAGAAGACCAAAGAGGATTCTCTGCCCAATATTATTTTTCTGCAGCTGGAGTCCTTTTTTGACCCGTCGCTGGTCAATTATCTTAAGCTTTCCCAGGACCCCGTCCCCAACTTTCGCCGCCTGATGAAAGAGTATTCCTCCGGCTATTACCGGGTGCCTTCGGTGGGGGCGGGCACGGCCAACACGGAGTTTGAGACAATTACGGGCATGAGCCTGCGTTATTTTGGGCCGGGGGAGTATCCCTACAAGAGCGTCCTTAAGGAAACGACCTGCGAGAGCGCTCCCTTTGTGCTGAAAAAGCTGGGTTACTCCACCCACGCGGTTCACAACAACGAGGCGAATTTCTACGGCAGGCGGACGGTTTTCCCCAATCTGGGCTTTGACACATTCACTTCCGAGGAATATATGGAGGAAGAGGACGACCAGAATCCGCTGGGCTGGGTGCGGGACCGGGCGCTTACCCGTCCGATTCTGGACTGTCTGCAGTCCACAAAAGGCAGCGACTACATCTATACGATTTCCGTTCAGGGCCATGGGGACTACCCGGATGAACCCATTTTGGAAGATCCTAGGATTACTGTCAGCGGCTCTGGCACGGACGAGCAGAACTGCAAGTGGGAGTATTATGTGAATGAAATCTACGAGATGGACCAGTTCATCCAGGAGCTGATCGAGGCGCTGGAGGAGTTTGGGGAGCCGACGGTTCTGGTGATGTACGGGGATCATCTGCCCACCATGGGGCTGGAAGTGGAGGACATGGAAAACCGCTACCTGTTCCAGACCCAGTACGTGATCTGGGACAACATGGGCTTGAAGAAAAAGGACGAAAACCTGGCGTCTTACCAGATTGCGGCGGAGCTGATGAACCGGCTGCACATCCACGAGGGAAATATTTTCCGCTACCACCAGGCCCGGAGAAATACGAAAAACTACCAGGTGGATCTAGAAATGCTCCAGTACGACATTTTGTACGGCGAGCAGTACGTGTACAAAGGCAGAAGCCCGTACCTGGCCACGAAAATGCGGCTGGGCGTTTTCGACGCGACGCTGGACCAGGTGCGCCCGGCGCCGGGTTTAAAAGAAAGCTCTTATATCATCGGAACCCATTTCACTCCGTCCAGCGAAGTGATGATCAACGGAGAGTACATAGAGACAAACTATCTGAATCCCACCACCCTCCTTATCAGCGATCATGTCTTCGAGAACATGGATAAAATTCAAGTCGTCCAGCGCAGCAACAGCTCCACCCGGAAAGCGTTAAGCGCCACCCGGCAGCGGTATTATTCAGTGTTGAAGCAGGGGGATTAGGCGCAAAAGAAGAGTTTGATGCGCATGAAAACAGAATATGCTTATCCGGGGAGCCGGGGGACGCGCTTTCACCCAATCCGAGACCTTACGAGGAGGGTGGTGATTCTTATGAGTACATATGAAGGATTGAGCCTGATCATTGATGTTGCGTCATTGATTGTTGCAATTCTGAATTTAAAAAATACGAAATAGCCGTCCTGCTCTCGACAAAGTAGACGGCTATTTCGTAATAGCAATAAAAAACTATTTTCGCCGGGTCGGGTGAACCGCACTCACCTTCCGGCTCCCTTGATAAGCATATTATATTTCATGCGCGGGATTTTTTCAATAGTTATTTTTGAGGATAAGAATCCTGTCGGATAAAATCTTACGAATGGGACTGGACATCTTGTGCATCTGTTATATAATAAGGTGAGAGTACAATATAGATAAGTGGGTGATTAGGGTGAATTATGAAGAAGCAGAGGCGTATCTGGTGGAGGTTCCGAAATTTACTGCCAGGCATGGCCTGGATTATATAAAGGAATGTCTGAATCGGCTGGGGAATCCCCAGGACGCTTTTCAGGTAATCCATGTGGCCGGAACCAACGGCAAGGGCAGCGTCTGCGCCTATCTGGCGTCGGCGTTCCAGGAAGGGGGCCTGCGGTGCGGGCTGTTTACGTCGCCGCATTTGATACGGATTAACGAGCGTTTTCAGATTGACCGGGAGCCGGTGGACGATGCGCTGTTTTTGCGGGCGTTTGAGAAAGTGAAGGGCATGATTGACCAGCTGATGGCGGAGGGGCTTTACCATCCCAACTTTTTTGAGACGATTTTTCTGATGGGCATGTGGATTTTCCAGCAGGCGGGGGTGGATTATGTGCTTCTGGAAACCGGCCTGGGGGGCAAGATTGACGCCACCAATGTGATCGAGCGGCCGCTGGCCAGCGCGCTCACGTCCATCAGCCTGGACCACGTCCAGGTTCTGGGCGACACGGTGGAAATGATTGCCCGGGAGAAGGCGGGGATTATCAAGCCGCAGGTTCCGGTGATCTACGACGCCAATCGCCCGGAGACGGCCAAGATTATCGCAGAGACGGCGCAAAACGTGGGCGCGCCGGCCTATCCGGTGAAAAAGGAGCAGTTCGTCATCAAGAAAATGACGGCCCAGGGCATTGATTTTTCCGTTGCAAACGGGTATGATGGGGTAAATGATTTTCACATACCGTTCATCGCCCGGTATCAGGTCATGAACGCGGCGCTGGCCCTGCAGACGCTGACGGTCTTAAGAGGAACGGTGGATTTCACCGGGGAGCAGGTGCGCCGGGGCATGGCCGGCGTCCGGTGGCAGGGGCGCATGGAAGCGCTGGAGCCGGGCGTGATTGTGGACGGCGCCCACAACGAGGACGGTATGGCCCGCTTTGTGGAAACGGCGGTGGATTTCAAAGATAAATATAAAATTGTCCTGCTGTTTTCGGCGGTGAACGACAAAGATTATCCGGACATGATCCGCCGCATATGCGGGAATCTGCAGCCGGCGCAGGTGATAACGGCGACGCTGGCCGTAGACCGGGCCGTGGACGCCCGGACGCTGGCGGAGGAATTTCAAAAAGGCGGCTGCGGACAAGTGCAGGCCATGGACAGCGTGAAAGAGGCGTACGAGCTTGCGCTTAAGCTGCGGGGGGATGGCCTGCTGTTCTGTGTGGGTTCCCTGTATCTGGTGGGCGAGATTAAACGCCTAAGGAGAGAGAAATGATCAATTACGACGAAGAACTGAAGAAATTTGAGCCGTGCCTGGACGTGGACGAAGCGGAAGACGCCATCTATGAACGGGAACTGACGGATGTCATAGATTTGCTGAAGGAAATGTTAAGAGACGCCAATGACAGCAAGGGCGCTTAAGGGGAGAGCATCATGAAGTGTATGAATTGCGGCGTCCAGGTAACGCCGGGGCTGGATCACTGCAACCGGTGCGGCTGGAATGTGGCGGTGCAGAAAAAAGCGGTGTATTTGTCGAAGCTTTACTACAACAGAGGGCTGGAAAAGGCCAGTATTCGGGATCTGTCCGGGGCCATAGGCTGCTTGAAACAGAGCCTGAAGTTCTATAAAGGAAACATCCAGGCCAGGAATCTGCTGGGCTTGGTTTATTTTGAGACGGGCGAGGTGGTGTCCGCTTTGAGTGAGTGGGTCATCAGCAAAAACATTAAGCCCAACAACAACCTGGCGGAGACTTACATTAACAAACTGCAGGCCAACCCCAACAAGCTGGAGAATATCAACCAGACCATCCGCAAATACAACCAGGCGCTGGAATATTGCCGGCAGGGCCACGAGGATATGGCGGCCATCCAGCTGAAAAAAGTGCTGTCCCAGAATCCCAAGCTGATCAAAGGCTACCACCTGCTGGCGCTTTTGCAGATGAAGGAAGGGGCCTATGCGAAGGCCAGGAAGATTCTCCGCAAGGCGGCGAAAATCGACAAGACCAACACGACCACGCTGCGGTTTCTGCGGGAAATCGACCTGCAGACCGGGGTGGTGACCAATCTGAATAAAAAGGAAAAGAAGAGTGAAGAGGAGTCGGAAGTGGTGGGCTATATGTACCGCTCCGGCAACGACACAGTGATTCATCCGCCGGCGTTTCGGGAGAGCTCCATGTGGGGCACGCTGCTGACGCTGGGCATCGGAATCGCGGTGGGCGTGGCGGCCCTGTGGTTTCTGGTGATTCCGGACAAAACCCAGAAAGTAATGGGTTCCGCCAACGATCAGATTCTGCTGTACGGGGATCAGCTGGCCACCAGGGACGCGGAGATTACCCGGCTGGAGGCCGAACTGGAAAATTCCCAGATCAGTTCCAACGACACCCAGAAACAGACCCAGGAAGCGTCCAAAAAGGTGAAGGATTACGACAAGCTGGTGCAGGCGGTCAGCTATTTCAACGAATCCAATTTTGCCATGGCGGGAAGCCTTCTCTCCGAGGTGGGAAAGGACAGCCTTTCCGCGGAGGCCGCGGCGCTCTACGATGCCATGAAGCAGAATCTGGCGCAGTATATGCCGCAGCAGCAGGCGGAAGACCCGGCCCAGGCCGCGGAAGGCCAGGAAGGCATGGAGGCTGGAATGGACATGCCCGTGGAAGATTTGTCGGGCTATTAATTTGACCATACAAGAGATAAGCCTCATAGATAGAGGATGCGCGAAAATAAGCGCATCCTTTTTCCGTGGAAAAAATTTACCGCACCGTTTTGGATTTTTGCGATTTAAGAAAAAGGAGGTTTTTATGGAGCAGCTCTATCAGATCGAAGGAGTCAATCTGACTGTGCGCATGCCGGCGGAACTGGATCATCTGGGCGCAGAGCGGATTAGGAAGGAAACGGATTATTATCTGGAAAATTATCATATCCAGCACATTATCTTTGATTTTCAGAAAACGGATTTTATGGACAGCTCCGGCATCGGCGTGGTGGCGGGGCGCTACCGGCTTTTGAACCTGCGCGGGGGCAGCGTGGAGGCGGTTCATGTCAGTGAGCGGATTGACAAAATCTTTCATTTGTCCGGCATGCACAAAATCATGGAGATTCATCGGGAGGAAAAAAAGGATGAGAGAGTATGAAAAATCCAACGAAATGGCCATCGAGTTTGATGGCCATCCCAGCAACGAGGCGTTTGCGCGGGTGGCCGTGGCGGCGTTCTGCACCCAGCTCAATCCCACGCTGGAAGAGGTGGCGGACTTAAAAACGGCGCTTTCCGAGGCCATCACCAATGCGATTATACATGGGTACGAGGGGCAGGTACATAAAATCCGCATCGAGTGCAGGATCCAGGGAAACGCCATCTCGGTGACGGTCATCGACCGGGGCAAAGGCATCGAAGACATCGAAAAGGCCATGCAGCCCATGTTCACCACCAAGCCGGAGATGGAGCGTTCCGGGATGGGCTTCGTATTTATGGAAGCGTTCATGGATCAGGTGCAGGTGGAATCCCGCCCGGGCGAGGGGACGGCCGTGCATATGAAGAAAGTCATAGGGGGGCAGGCGTGAAGGAAGACCGTACTCTAGTTTTGATTGGACGTGCACAAAATGGAGATAAGACGGCGCGGGACACTTTATTCGAGGAAAACATCGGCCTGATCTGGAGCGTGGTCAAACGCTTTAAAAACCGGGGCGTGGAGATGGAAGACCTGTTCCAGATCGGCAGCATCGGCCTTCTAAAGGCGGTGGATCATTTCAACCTGGATTACGAGGTAAAATTTTCCACCTACGCGGTGCCCATGATTGCCGGGGAAATCAAACGCTTTTTGCGGGACGACGGCATGATCCGGGTCAGCCGTTCCTTAAAGGAAATATCCTACAAAGCCTACGCGGTGCGGGAGCGGTTGGAGAAGGAATTAAACCGGGAGCCCACCGTGGAGGAAATTGCCCAGGCGGCGGGGGCGTCGGTGGAAGATTTGCTGATGGCCACAGAGGCGGCCGCGGAGATTGAGTCCCTGCAGAAGGTGATTTACCAGGGGGACGGCGCGGAGATTTCCCTGCAGGATAAGCTGCCGGAGCGGGAAAACGCCCAGGAGCAGGCGCTGGACCGGCTTTTCCTGGAAGAAATCCTCCAGTATCTGAAAGCGGATGAGCGAAAGCTGATTTACATGCGGTACTTTAAGAATATGACCCAGACCCAGGTGGCCAAAAAACTGGGCGTATCCCAGGTGCAGGTTTCCCGCATGGAAAAGAAAATTTTAAAAATAATGCGCAGAAAAGCGTGAATAAATTTCCCTCTTTGCCGCCATACTATTGGCAAATGATTGCGAAACAGTTATTAATGGGCATTTCGCAGTCGCCTGACAGGATCGGCAGTTTGGAGGCGGAAAGAGGGAAAAGATATATGAGCGATACCTTATATATACAAACGGACATGAATGTGGAAGTGGAGCATCCCAATGTGCATCTGCAGGATATAGCGAAGCTGACGGGCAGTGACAGCAAGATTGTGAATCAGTGCCGCGCGCTTCCGGTGGTGAATTTAAAGCCGGGCCGTCCGGGCCGGTATGTGGCGTCCATCATAGACATTATCAAGGAGATCCAGCAGAAAAACCCCAACTTGGAAGTGACCCACATCGGGGAGCCTTCTTTTATTATCACCTACGAGGCGGAAAAACATGCGCACGCGTTGTTTGGATGGGTGAAAACCGGCCTCGTGTGCCTGATTTCTTTTTTCGGGACAGCGTTTTCCATTATGACGTTTAATACGGACGTGGATATTAACAAGCTGTTTTCCCGGATTTATGAGCAGATGACGGGCCGGCAGGCGCCGGGTTTCAGCATACTGGAAATCACCTATTCTCTGGGAATCGGCCTGGGGGTTCTGTTCTTTTTTAACCATTTTGGCAAAAAGAAGCTGACCCAGGACCCCACGCCCATGCAGGTACAGATGCGTGTGTACGAGGACGACGTGAATAACACGATTATCGAGGACATCAGCCGGGAGGAAGAGCAGCCATGTGGACGCAGATAGCGATGGGTTTTATTGGATTGTGCGCGGGAGGCGTGGTGGCCAGTGCGGCGGTGGCGTTCTTAATCGGGCTGGGAATCATTCCGCGGTTTGCGGGCATCACCCACACGGCGGAGCGAATCCTTCTGTATGAGGACGCCATGATGCTGGGGGCCGTGGCCGGAAATGTGTTCTATGTGTTTCGGCTGCCCATCCGGTTCGGCCTGTGGGGGCTGGGAATTTACGGGCTGTTTTCAGGGATTTTCCTGGGATGCTGGATTCTTGCGCTGGCGGAAATGGCGGATATTTTCCCGGTGGTCGCCAGGAGGATTAAGCTTCAGCACGGGATTCCCGTGATTATTATTGCAATTGCGCTGGGAAAAGCGGCCGGCTCCCTGTGGTTTTTCTATCAGGGCTGGTAAACGCGCAGAAAAAAGGAGGAAACACCTATGCCAGATATACAGACGCAGAAGAAACAAAAGGAATATGAAAAATATGTAAAACAGGTAACGCCATCTCACAGCCTGCCGCTGAATATGGCGCGGGCTTTCCTGGTCGGGGGGCTGATCTGCGTGCTGGGACAGTGGATTATGAATCTGTGCCTGCACTATGGGCTGGGCCGCCAGATGTCCGGCTCCTGGACTTCCGGAATTTTGATTTTGTTAAGCGTGGTTCTCACCGGCTTTAATATTTACCCGAAGCTGGCCAAATTCGCCGGCGCGGGTTCGCTGGTGCCCATCACCGGGTTTGCCAATTCGGTGGCGGCTTCGGCCATTGAGTACCAGAAAGAAGGGCAGGTCATGGGCATTGGCTGTAAGATTTTCACCATTGCGGGGCCGGTGATCCTGTTTGGGATTTTTTCCAGCTGGGTTCTGGGCGTGGCGTATTGGCTGCTGAAAATACTGTAGGAGAAAAGGAGGGCGATTTTAGCGTGACAGATCAGACCATTGGACAGCAGAGCATACAGTTTGAAAGCGCGGTTTCTATCTTAAGCGGCGCTTCCATTGTGGGAAAGAAGGAGGGAGAAGGGCCGCTTCGCGACGCTTTTGATATGATCGGAGACGACCCCATGTTCGGGACGAACTCCTGGGAGGAGGCGGAGAGCACGCTGCAAAAGGAAACGGTGGGTCTGGCCATCGCCAAGGCGGGGCTTCAGAAATGGCAGATACGGATGATTTTTGCGGGGGATCTGCTGGCGCAGTCGGTGGCTTCTTCCTTTGGCATCGCGGACTTGGAGATTCCGGTTTACGGACTTTACGGCGCGTGCTCCACCATGGGGGAGGCGCTGTCCCTGGGAGCCATGGCGGTGGCGGGGGGCTATGCTCCGTATGCGCTCTCCGTCACATCCAGCCATTTTGGCAGCGCGGAGAAGGAGTTCCGTTTTCCGCTGGGGTATGGGAATCAGCGGCCTTTATCCGCCACCTGGACCGTCACCGGAAGCGGCGCCTGCGTGCTGGGCCGGGAAGGAGGCCGGGCGGTTATCGCCGGGCTGACCACGGGAAAGATTATGGACTTTGGCCTTAAAGACGCACAGAACATGGGCGCCTGCATGGCTCCGGCCGCCTGCGACACCATTTATCAGAACTTTATGGATTTTAACCGGATGCCGGAAGATTATGATAAGATTATCACTGGGGATCTGGGAAAAGTGGGCCAGCGGATTTTGTGGGATCTTCTTTTGGAAAAAGGCTATGACATTCGAAACCGGCATATGGACTGCGGCCTGGAGATTTTCGATGGGGAGACCCAGGACACCCATGCCGGGGGGAGCGGCTGCGGCTGCGCGGCCTCGGTTTTCGCCTCCTATATTCTGCCGAAGGTGGAGGCCGGAGAGTGGAAGCGGATTCTGTTTGTGCCCACGGGGGCGCTGATGTCGAAGGTGAGCTTCAACGAGGGCCAGAGCGTTCCGGGAATCGCCCAGGCGGTCGTTGTGGAAAACGCCGAAAAAGGAGGAGAATGATGGATTATTTTCATGCTTTTTGGGTAGGCGGGCTGATCTGTGCGCTGGTGCAGATTTTACTGGATAAGACCAAGCTGATGCCGGGCCGGGTGATGGTTTTGTTGGTGTGCACAGGGGCGCTTTTAAGCTTCGTGGGCGTTTACGGGCCGCTGGTGGAATTCGCCGGGGCCGGGGCCAGCGTGCCCCTTCTGGGGTTTGGCAACGTGCTGTGGGAAGGGATGAAAAAAGCCATTGACGACAACGGGTTCATCGGGCTTTTCATGGGCGGGTTTACCGCCTGCGCGGTGGGCGTTTCGGCGGCTCTGATTTTCTCCTACATTGCCAGTCTGATCTTCAAGCCCAAGATGAAAGAATAAGCCGTAAAAACCGGGTAACAGTTCAGCCACGCGCCAAACTGCGTTTTTCGCAGTTTGTGCGCATATTTTTGTGACAGTGAAGCCGGAAGGCTGAACTGTTACAA
>CAYOWU010000078.1:0-13486 GCA_964407765.1 uncultured Lachnospiraceae bacterium | reverse complement strand
TCCGCATAAAATGGGAGGTTTTTTTATATAAAAAATTTTTATCGTCAGAGCTGGGTACTTTGTCTACAGTCTGAGAATCCTGCTGCGCAGGATTCGTTCTTGTTGGTTCCCGTCGTTCAATCGTAACAGTTTAGCCTCTTGTGTTTCACTGTCACGTTCAATCAATCTTCGTGGGATGTTCCGTCAAATCGTATTCGCGGCATCGCCGCATAGCTTTCACATGCGCTGCCATCATAAAAAGCATCAATGCCCCGGTGGGCAGTCCGCAGATAATCACCACCGTCTCAATGGTGTCCCGGCCGCCGGTATACAGCATCAGGTAGGCCACGGCGGCGATCATAACGCCCCAGAAGATGCACAGAATCCTGGGCGGTTTTGTCTCGCCGGTGGAGTCAGAGTAGTCCTTGCAGGAAATGGAGGCCAGGGACATGGTAAGGGATTCCGCCAGCGTGATAAAGGAAAGGCTGACGATGATCAGCGCCAGGAAGTTCATGAACTTGGCCAGGGGAAGCTGCTCAAAAAGGGCGTACCAGGCCATGGACGCGCCCAGCTCCTGGATGCTCTGGTAAATGGCTCCGCCGTTTTGGGAATCCAGCAGGATGGCTCCGCCGCCGAAAAATGCGAACCAGGCCAGGACAAAAATGGAAGGCACAATCATGTTCACCAGCACAAACTGGCGGATGGTTCTGCCGTAGGCCAGTTTTACCAGAAACAGGCCGCTGAAAGGCGCGAATATCATCCAGCAGGCGAAGAAAAAAGTGTTGTTGGCGCCTATCCATCCCGTCTGTGCGATGGGCTCCAGATACAAAGAGGCGCTGATAAAGTTCTGCAGATAGTCGCCGATGCTGGTGCAGAAGATTTCCAGGATTCCCGGCAAATCAATGGCCAGCAGCGCAAACGCCATGACCAATACATACAGATACAAATTAATATTCCCGAACCAGGAAATACACTTGTGAAGGCCGGTTACGCTCCCTAGAATATAGACGATTCCGATGACGATGGTGATGATCAGCCAGCCGCCCAGGCCATTTCCCCAGCCAAATAGATGCTCGCACCCCTGCGCCAGCTGCATGATGGCCAGTCCTGCAGAAGCGGCCAGACCGCCCATAATCACAAAAATAGAAAAACTGTCGATGAAATCGCCCCACCGCCCGTTGACCCGTTCGCCCAGGAGGGGATACAGCCCGTCGCTGATGCGGTATCGCCGCTTTCCGTTGAAAAACATGAAGGCTATCACAATGCCGAAGCTAGTGTACAGCGCGTACGGGTGAAGCCCCCACTCCAGGAAACTGAAGCGCATGGCGTAGAGAAAAGCGTCCTCTGTGCCCGGCGCCACATTCGAGAGAAATTCCGGCGGGTTGTGAAACAACTGCAGTGGCTGGTATGTGCCAAAATACGTGATGCCGATGCCCATGCCCGAGCACAAAGAGATGGCGAACCAGGTCAGCGTCTTCACCTTCGGCTGGGCGTCTTCGCCTCCCAAGCGGATTTTCCCGTATTTGCTAAAAGCCGCCCACAGGCAGAAAATCACCGCCGCGAAAGTGGCCGAAACCAGAAACCAGTTGGTGTTTTCCAGCACCCATGCCATCCCCGCGTTGGTGGCTTTGGCAAATTCTGTTGGCATGAGAAATCCCCATGCCAGCAGCAGAGTAAGCAGAGCTGCCGGAATCCAAAAGATGCGTCCGTTTAATTTACTTTTTACCATAATTCTCCTCCTTTTTTATATTTTTCTGATCCGGGTGGAGCCGATCCCCAGCGCTTCCCGATATTTGGAAACCGTCCGCCGCGCAATCTGAATCCCCTTTTCCTGTAAAAGCGCGGTCAATTTTGCGTCGCTAAAGGGAGATTTTTTGTCTTCCTCCCGAATCAGCTCTGCAATCATCTCTTTTACTAGATCTTCGCCCACCGAGTCCGTCGCGCCGTCCTCCCCGCGGGAAAACGCCTGGGTGAATAGATCCTTCATTCGGTAAACGCCCACCGGCGTCTGGATATATTTATTCTGTATAGCCCGGCTGACGGTGGATTCGTGCATGCCGATTGCCGTCGCCGCGTCGCTGAGTTTCATGGGTTTTAGCGGGCTTTTGCCCAGGCAGAAGTCCGACTGGCAGTTCAGTATGTGCTGGCTGATTTTAAAAAGCGTGTTTTTTCGCTGTTCCAGGCATTTTCTCAGAAAAAGCAATTCGTTTTTCTTCTGTGCGCAGTAGCGTAAAGTCTCTTCGTCCGTAAGCGTTTTCATAAGCTGGCTGTATTCGGAGCGGATGTCTACGGTTGGCGCAGAGCCGGCGTTTAGGTGAATGGCCCATCCGGTTTTTGTTTTTTCCATAATAATATCCGGAACGATGTACTCCGGCTGGCCGTCTCCCCATCCATTTAAGGGAATGGGGTTTAGCCGCCGTATGGTCTGGGCGCAGGCGCGGACTTCTTCTTTGGAAATCCCGTGCTGCGCGGCGATTTTTCCGAAATTGCCTGCGGCCAGCGATTCCAGCTCCCGGCAAATCAGTAATTTGCACAATGGATTTCCGTCATGGAAGCGGTCAATCTGGATGCACAGGCATTCCTGCAGGTTAAGGGCGCCCACGCCGGCAGGTTCCATATTCTGCAGCGTCTTGCGCATGCGGGTGACATCCGAGCAAAAGACTTTAAGAATCTGGGCGATCTCCCCGTCGCTTACCGGAACATAGCCTCGATCGTCCATCAGCTCCAGCAGACAGTGGAAAATACGGTTGTCTTTCGGCGACAGCTTTTCTTCCAGCTGCCACCGGAAATGGTCGGTCAGGCAGTCTTTCTCCGCGCAAAACAGGCTTAATTTCTCCCAGTAAGCGTCCGATTCCTGGTCGTTATTCTTTCTTTTGGATTTAGGTCGGTCGTAGAAGTCATACATGGCTGTGGCCTCGTGAGATTCTTTTGCCGCCGCTTCCTGCACCTCAAGCAGGGGATTGTCCAGTTCTTCTTTGGCTAAAAACTGCTCCAGCTCGTAGTTGTTCATGGTCAGGATGCGCAGGGAGTAAATTTGCTTCTGAGAGAGTGTCTGCTTCTGTTCCAGTTTCTGGGAAAAGGAAAGCATAGGGGATCACCACCTTCACAGCCGTAGAAAAAAGTTATCGCTTCCTGGAGTTTCTGAATATTAGGATAGCCATAAATAGTCCGATTAATCCGCTGACGGCGCCGATGACGAACACGATGCGGTAGCCGGCGGCGCCGGAATATTTGTCCAGGACGGCCCCAATCACCGTGTACATGAAAGCGTCCGGCAAAAATCCGATGGCGGAGGCGAACCCCACCGCGATGGCGTTGATGGAGGCGGGAACGCCGGCTTCCGTAAAGGTTGCAAAATAAATGCCGCGGTTGATGTAGATGGCAAAACCAAAAGCGAACATCAAAACGGTGGCCGTCATCAAAAAGGATGTGGACGAGGGCAGTACAGCCATCACGCCGAAGCCCACGGCAATGATGCCAAAGGCGATAGCCATGGTCAGGGAAGAGGAGTGAATCTTATCCGCGATCACGCCGCCGGATGTGCCGCCCACGATCTGCAGCCCCCAGGTCCGAATGGTGCCGATGGTGGCGGCGAATACCGTGGTCGCGCCCATGACGCCCGTCAGGTACGGCGTTAAGTACCCCAGACAGATGAAGCAGGTCATCGTACAGAAAATGGCGATGGTTACCATCCAGATTTCCGGTTTTTTCAGGGCGATTTTGAAGTTTTCAAGGATCGAAGTCTTCTCCCCGTCGGTTTCCAGAACTTTTTTCTCGTAAGGGATTAAGATAAAGGTGACAACGCCCAGGATGATGTTGATAATCGCATAGGCAAAGATTACGTTGCGAAGGCCCAGGGTTTCCGTGGCGGCATGGTTGAAGATGGCCACGATTCCCAGCCCCATGGCGGTGGTCAAAATGCCCCGCAGGCCTTCCAGAAGCCCGAACAGCCGTCCCTGTTCCTGTTCCGTTCCTAAATTGCGCACGTAGTCAATCAGCGTGGGCCAGTAAATCAGCGAAGTGGTAAACGCCCAGAAGAAGCTGATGAACAGCGCGATGGGGTACGGCGGAAACATGGCGAACGCAAACCCGGCGGCTCCTGTGAGGATCTGTCCCCCGGAAAGGAGATATTTGCTGGGGAAACGCTCCGCGGCGATTCCCCCCAGCACATAGCAGATCAGCGAGCCGATGCCGTAGGCGCCCATCAGGTTGCCCAGCTGCGCATTGGTGTATCCGAACGTGTTCAGCATAGAATCGTAATAAGAGTAACGCAGATAGGGAAGCTGGTAAATCAGTCCGGTGGCGGCGGACAGAATAACCAGGATAAACCATTTATTTCTTAAAATCGAGTTTTTTGGCATAGCATCCTCCTTATATAAAAAAGTGTTTTTGGTTCACGGCATGATATATAAGAAAGTAGCAAATTCGGCGCCAATTTTAAAATTTATAGAAAATAAATAGATTTTATCAATTTTTTATAATTATAAACGGTTTATTTATATTTTTTACAGTTAATGTCATATTTTTTTAGTTTCACAGACAATGCCTGGTGGGAAATCCCCAGTTTTTTGCTGCAATGGGTTAATTTCCCATGAGTTTCCGCCAGAGCCTTCTCCAGGATCATCCTTTCATACTGATCGACCATGTAATTGATGTTTTTCTCGATGATTAGTTCTGCAGGTTCGTTGCCTCTCGTCATAAACTCTCTGGAAAAGGCGCCTGGGGAGACGCTTTCCTGCTTGATGATGGATTCCTCAATGCGCTCCCGAATATAGGAGGGGAGGTGCTCCATGCCTAAGTAGCCGTCCTTTTCCGAGGCCAGGTTAAACGCGCTTTCCAGCACGTTGATTAACTCGCGGATGTTTCCCGGCCAGTTGTATTTGTGGAGCAGGGAGCTAAGAGCCGGGGCCAGGCCGATGATCAGCATGTGCAGATCTTTGTTCAGCCGCAGAATGAAATTGCCAATCAGAAGATCCAGGTCATTTCCCCGCTCCCGCAGGGGCGGAATGGACACGATGCCTGTGGAGAGGCGGTAGTACAGGTCTTCCCGCATCTTCCCTTTTTTGATCAGAGCGTTGGGCATCTCGTTGGTGGCGCTGATGATCCGGCAGTTGATTTTCCGGGTCTTGCCCTCCCCGATGCGCTGGATTTCCTTTTCCTGGAGGGCGCGCAGCAGCTTGGCCTGGAGCATCAGAGGGAGCGAGTTGATTTCATCCAGAAAAAGGGTGCCGTCCTGCGCCTTTTCAAACAACCCTTCGCTGTCCACCGCTCCGGTGAATGCGCCTTTCTTGGTGCCAAACAGGGTGCTCTCTAACAGGGTGTCCGGTATGGCGGCGCAGTTCACCGCCACGAAGGGCCCTTTGTACCGGGGACTGGCGTTATGTATGCTCTGGGCGAACATCTCCTTGCCCGTGCCGGTTTCCCCGTAGAGCATCACTGGCAGGTGTTTGGAGGCGAATCGCTGGGCGGTGGCGATGGCGTTTTGCATCCCGTCGCTTTTTCCCAGAATGCTCTCGAAGACGTATTTGGTGCCGTTTTGCAGTTGGGACAGATTGGTGGAATAGATGGTTTTGGTGTCAAATTGGCTGTTTTGGATAATCCGTTTCTTCATGTTTGTGACATCGTCGCAGACGGAGTACACGCCTTTTATTCCATCGCCGTCTTTGATCAGCCATGTGTTGGTCAGCGCATTGACGATTTTGCCGTTGCTGTACCACTCTAGATTTTCATCTTGGTAAATCCGCTCCTCCCGCAGAGTGGACAGCATGGGAGAGGCTTTTTCCTGATCGAAAGTGGTATCGTGATAAATGTCTTCGATTTTCTTTCCGATTACATCTTTCCGGGAAAAATTATCCATGATTTCGGCGGCGCGGTTGACATAAATCAGTTTTCCCTCTGCATCAACAATATAGACAGCCGAGGGAATATGTTCTAAAATTTCTATTAATACTTCATTTTTTCGTATATTTTCCATAAAAAACTCCTGTAAAAATCAAATTTTTATTGCATTCTACCAAAAAATCAAATTTAAATTGCGCAATATTTATTGCTACAACCATTATAACTTTTTTTCTCAGGTTGCGCAAAGGGTTTCCCGGTTTTTCCAATTAATTTAGGAAGCGACCCGGAAATTTTTATTTTTTGACGGATTTTTTCGTTTTGGCACGGGATATGCTCAATCTATTTATTGTTCACGGCACCGGAGCCAATTGATAGATTACCATTTATAAATTTTCAGGAGGATATATTATGGCTATTCAAGGATTAACATCTCATTATCGCGAAAACGAAAAAAGACTGCATTTTCTCAGTGAAGAAGGATGCGAGACGATTATCAACGCGGCGTTTGAAGTTCTGGAAAGGACCGGCATGAATATTTTACATCCCCGCGCAGTGAAGGTTCTCACGGACGCAGGCGCCACGGCAGAGGGCAGCCTGGTAAAAATTCCACGTCAGATGGTTATTGACAGTATTAATTCCGCACCGGCGGAAATGGTGTTGTATGACCGTTTTGGAAATGAAGCCATTCGCGCCGGCGGAAACCGGACTTATTTCGGCCTTGGCCCCACCAACCCGTCTTTCAACGATTTTGAAACGGGAGAAAGACGTCCGGCCAAGAGGATTGACACCCGAAACAGCGCCATCATCGCCGACGCCTGCCCCAACATCGATTATGTAATGGGCCTGGCCCAGATTTCCGACTGCATCGATGAGATCGCGGATGTGTACGAAGCTTATGAGATGCTGACGAACACCACGAAGCCCATTTCTTTTTGGGGCATTGGGGAATATGGTTTAAGAACGCAGGTGCGCATGGCGGACGCCATTGCCGGAGGACATAAGAAGCTGGTGGAAAAACCGTTTGTCGCGCTGTACGCAGGCTGTGCGCTGTCTCCGCTGACATTTGACAAAAATGTTTATGAAAAATTTGAATATGCGGCCACGTCCGGACTTCCCATTGTATGGCTCAGCGGCATTCAGCTGGGGTCCGTTTCCATGGTGACCATGCCCGGCGCATTCGCCCAGAACCTGGCGGAAGTTTTTGTGGGAATCGTTCTGTCTCAGCTTCTGAACAAGGGCTGCACAGTTATGAGCAATATCACGCTTCTGACGGTGGATATGAGCACCACCCATTCCGCTTATGGAAGCCCGGAGCACTGTATGGCTGAAGTCATCGGCGCGGATATTTTCCATTATCTGAATCTGCCTTTCATGGGAACAGCCGGAGCCACTGACTCCAAGCTGGTGGACGAGCAGGCCGCCATTGAATCTTCTATGCAGGTTATTATGAACATCCTGGGCGGCGGCCATTTTATTCATGACGCCGGATTTATCGACGGAGCCATGAGCGGCGCGCTGGAGCAGATTGTCTTAAGCGATGAGATCATCGGCTACGCCCGTCACATTGAGAAAGGGTTTGAGATCAACGAGGAGACGCTGGCGCTGGATGTGATCGACGAAGTGGGTCCCGGCGGTGAATATCTCACCCACGAACACACCACGGAACATTTCCGTGACGCGCTGTGGTTCCCAACCTTGATGACCCGGGAGCTGTATGTGAACTGGGAAAATAATGGAAAGAAAGACATGCGTACCCGTATCCATGAGAAAACAGCAAAACTGCTGGCCGAGCACAGAGCAGAGCCGCTGCCGGAAGATGTGGTGAAACAATTGGATGCGATTCTTGCGGAGGCGGAAGAGAGCACAAAATAAAAGTAAATTGGTCTTAAGAAAGCGAAAGGGCGGATGCGAAAAAGCTCATACAGAAAATCCTCCAAGAAATTCTGTGTTTCTGAACCTACATGCGCCCATTCGCCGATTTTCAGATGAAAAGGGATAAAACCTGCCGGATTTAACTTGACATACCCCAAGAAAAAGGATCTCTCCCGCAGAAGCGTCTATGCTAAAAAACACGGAATTCTGCGGGAGCTCTCTTTTTGGGAAATCAGGTCTAAAAAGCGCCATTTACCGACAGCCCCTTTGATTACGGCGGCATGCAGGTTATTTTTTAATCTTAACCCTCTTTGCGCCTGACCAGAAGCTGTAATATTTCACGCCTGAAACGGTCTTGTATGTGCGAATCCGCACGTAATAGTTCTTCCCTTTTTTCAATCCTGTGATCGTCTTCGCCGTCTTTGAAGCGCCCGGAACCATCTTTGACCTGGCCCCGCTAAATAAAAAGTTGGTGGAATACTGAATCTGGTACCCAGAGACTTTGGCATTCTTTTTCCACCGGACTGCCATTCTCCTGCCGGAGACATTCTGAACCTGGGTCAGGCTTACACGGGCGGGATTTACGATTATTGTGATATTTTTCCGCGCTTTCCTATAATCCTGACTCTCCGCCGTCACCCGAACTACCGCTTTCCCTACAAAGTTTTTGGGGATGGTCACTTTTCCGTTTTTGTCTACCCGGATGTTTTTGTTCAATGACTGGTACCGCAGCGCCCCGCTAAACGCCCATGCGTTCAGTTTAAAGGACTGAGCGCTTGTTTTAGTTGTTTTTATATATTTGGAAAGCGCAAAAACTTGATTTTCGGCCTTTTCAATATAGAAATTCTCCGTGACGCTTCCCGTGTAGCCTCCCTGGCCAATGATGGTTACTGTGGCCTCACCCGCGTGGACATTATCGCTGTATTTCACTTCGTAATCCACAGAGGGTGTCAGCTCATATTCGTCGTCCCATATGGAAACCTCCGGTTCTTTGGGTTTACCGTCGTAAACGTATTCGTCATCATCCACCATGATTTCGCAGTCTTTTAGATCGACTTGTTCGCTTTCCAGCTTCGGAATCGGGCGGATGTCTGTTCTTTCCTCACATCTTGTGCAGTGAATGGATTCCTCGCCTTCTGTGTCTTTCGTAGGCTCTACGTCCGTGGCGTAATCTTCCTCCCAGTCATGGCCCAGCGCCGGAATCTCTTCCATGCCCTCCAAGGTTTCCCCGCACTCGCTGCATTGGCTTCCAGATGTTTGGCCGGCTTTGACGCAGCTGGCCGGCTTCTCTGGATAAGAAACGACTGTATGGACATGACCCGGATCTTTAACCGGAAGCGTCTGTATGTCTTTTCGTTCCTCGCACTTCGCGCAGTGGATGGACTTTTCGCCCTGCTCGTTCTCGGTGGACGGCCGGTCTATGGTATATTCCTCCTCCCAGTCGTGGCCCGTCGCCGGGATGATTTCCGGCTTCTGGAATATCTCCTCACAGATGCGGCAGTGGCTTCCCTGGGTCTTTCCGGCTTCGGTGCAGGTGGCGGGCACAGCCTCATCGATCTCTATATCGTGGCCTGTTGCCGGAATGATTTGCGATTCTTCCATCACCTCACCGCATTCACTGCAGCGCTTCCCGGCCGTCTTTCCAGCTTCCGTACAGGTGGCGGGCACTGGCTTTTCCTCCACAATCTGATGGCCTTTCGCCGGGATTTCTTCCAGTCCCTCCAGGATCTCGCCGCATTCACTGCACCGTTTCCCCGCCGCCTTTCCGGGCGTTGTGCAGGTCGCCGGCACGGCTGGGCAGTTCACGATGTTGTGGACATGGCTAGGCGCTTCCCAGGGAACCGGCTGGATGTCTGTTCGCTCCTCACATCTTTTGCAGTGAATGGATTTCTCGCCGGCTTCCTGGGCAGTGGCCGGTCTGTCTATGGTATATTCGGTTTCCCAGTCATGGCCCAGCGCCGGAATGTTTTCCTGTTTCTTTATAACCTCCCCGCATACACGACAGTGGCTGCCCTGCGTCTTCCCGGCTTTTGTGCAGGTGGCGGCAACGGCCGCGTCCGTCACGCTGGTATGCGCTTTTTTGGAAATGGCAGAGCCTTTACGAACCAGCGCCCCGCACTCTTTACAATAAACGTCCCCGGTGTAGCCCTCCCGCTGGCAGGTGGCTTCCGACGCATTTTGAATTTCTTCCGTATGCACATGAGGCCGTTCCAGCTTCGCAGCCGTCAGGATCTCTCCCGCATCATTGGGGCTTTTTGCCAAAATATACTGAAGCTCTCCCAAAGCGCTGACATTCATTCCATAAATATAGCCGCGCTGTTTCTGCGCCGCAGACAGCGTGAACGCCGAAGAGCTTTTCCCGGTGGCCGCATCCAGCTCATAGATGGAATCCCGCCCGGAATAATAATACTTGCCGTTTAAGCTTCCCGTTCCCACAAATTTTCCCTGCCAGTAACTGCCGGCCTGGCCCATCACCGGCCACACGTCTGTAATCTTCTGGACAGAGCCCCTCGAGGTAAAATCCGTTCCGTCACAGCTGTATCTGCAAATGCTGTCTGTGCCGTCGAACCCGTACCAGGATCCGTCTATGTAGTCAAACCCCACATTGGCCTGGTTCCAGAAATAATTGTCGTATTTCGTATTCGACGCCGCCGTGTCCCGGATGCCGCCGGAGACTACCCAGTCATTGCTGCTCCCCAGATGGGACTGGAAATTGCCTGTGGAACTCCGTTTAAAATACGTCGTGCTTTTCATAAAATAGACATGGCGGGCCCTTCCCAGCAGATCACTCAAGGGATCGTTCCAGGTCACGTCCACGTTGTAGTAGGAGCCGCCCAGCTTTACCATATTCCAGGCATGGTTTATGGATGCGCTGGTCACCATTTCACAGGACAGGCCCAGCTGCCGCGCCAGCTCCAGAAAGGCGAGGGCATATCCCTGGCACACGGCCGTTTTGCCTACCAGCGCGTCGTAGGCGGTGTGCTTCTGCAAGCTTCTATCGTACTGGCAGTTGCGCGCCAAATAGTCGTTGATGTAAAGCGCCTTTTCCATATCGCTCCAGGAGGCCTGCGCCCCGCTCACCGCCGCGGCAACCGCCTGGTCGTAAGCGTTCCGCATGGATTTCGCCTCTGACTGGCTCATCGAATATGTAATGGATACTTTTATTACAATACTTCCATTATGGGAATAAGCCCATTCGCCGGAAACATAAAAATATCGCGGATTTTTATTCAATGCTTCTGCATAAATTTCTTTGAAATCCGCTATCGGTATCTGATAGGCAGACAAGTCACAGACGCTTGAAAAAGAATCCCATGCTTCCAAAATCGCCTTTTGCGCCTGTTCCTTTTTGCCGCTGTCCAGCGCCGCGCCCGCCCGGTCTTCCGTCTTCTGCGGGAAACCGCCTTCCTGTATGATGACATCGGACATGTCCACATGCGATTCCCGCACCGTCTGGCCTGCTTCCTGGCCAGTTCCGGCAGCCAGCGCTTGTGCCGGAAGCCCTGCCGCGGCCAAACCCAAACTCAATAATAACGCCAAAATTTTTTTCTTCATTTATTCACCTTTCCTTTCCTACGCTTTTGAATCCAGACGACTCCGCTGCCGCAGATGAGCGCCGCAGACAAGGGCACCGGGACGGAAAGCTTTCCCTTCGACATCTGCGCCGGCCAAACAGTCGGAGATTCCGCCCTACGCCACTTCAATCCCATAATGTCCGCACAGCGCGGCCAGGCCGCCCTGGAACCCGCTGCCGATGGCGTTGAACTTCCATTCGCCGTTTCTCCTGTAGATTTCGCCCACGACCACCGCCGTTTCAATGGAGAAATCCTCGCCCAAATCGTACTGAATCAAGTCCGTCCCGGTGTCCTGATCCACGATGTGGATAAAGGAATTGGAAACCTGACCGAAGTTCTGCCGCCGCTGCTCGGCCTCATAAATGGTCACTGTGAAAACAACCCGCTCCACATTGGCCGGAATCTTGGTCAGGTCAATCTGAATCTGCTCATCATCCCCATCCCCTGCGCCGGTCAGGTTGTCGCCCATGTGCATGACTGCCCCGCTCGCGTGCTCCAGATTTCCATAGAAAATAAACTCCTTCTCCGTGGGGCATTTCCCGTCGGCTCCAACCATGAACGCCGCCGCATCCAGGTCAAAATCCGCCCCCGAGTCAAATGTATTCACATCCCAGCCCAGACCCACCATAATGTTTTTCAGATTAGGATTCCCCTTGGTCAAATCCACCTTTTGTCCCTTTGTTAAATTAATTGGCATATTCTTTTCCCTCCTATGCCTCCATTATACAACAAATCCCCAAATGACAAAACCTTTTTTCCATAGATTGTAATTTATTATGCAAATATGCTATAATAACCGCAAAAGTCCATTGCCGCAAGAGCGGAAGAAAGGAATAAGCTATGTTGTGTCCAAAATGCGGTTGTCAAATACCCAACGATTCAAAATTTTGCGAAAAGTGCGGAACGCCCATCACGAATTTCCCAAGCCAGCCGCCCAATCCCTCCAGCGACCCGCCGCACTTTGTGCTTCCGCCTCAAAAAAAACAAAACAGCGCAAAGCTGGTCATCATCATCTGCGTGGCCGTCATCTGCGTTTTGCTGCTGAGCGCAGGACTCTTGGTGGCTGCGAAAAAATACATCTTTTCAGAAGACGACATCGCGACCGAGGCATCCTCCCAATCCGACTCCAAGGATGGGACAAGCGTCCAGTCGGAGGACGACGGCGAAGGCGACCCGGAAGAGGCCAAGGAGGATTGGGCCGATATAGACGCTTCCGAGGATCCGAATGTTGAGATTTCCGGAAAATTGAAATACGGCCAGAATAAGAACATCGCCGTGCGCCTGGAACAACCCTGCAGCATCCTCGCCCTGAACGCGGACGACGAAGCCCAGCTTCTTGAAGACGTAACCGGCATACGCGTCACCATCGATCCGTCCCTCAACGTAGGGCCGCCCCAGCTGGAAAAATATTCCGGCTACCAGGTGCGCATCGCCGGGCCCATGCGCGTATCCAACGACAAAGCCTGCGTAACCGCCCAGCAGCTGGAAGTCATCGATGAAAACTACTACGACTCGGAAGAGGGCGGCATCCACCGTTACACCTACCACGTGGACGACTGTACCTGGAACCAGGCGTTCGAGAAAGCGCGGCAGGCCGGCGGCTATCTGGCGCGGGTGAACAGCCGGGATGAGTACACCTATATCCTGTCGGAAATCCACAAAAACGGCCACGACAAAATCCAGTTCCGCGTGGGCGGACGCAGAGATCCCGACAGCAAAAACTATTATTGGGTGGATGAAAACAACCAGACCTACGGGGATATCATCAACGGCCCAGACTACTGGGCGTCCAGCGAATGGCTGCAAAACGAACCCAGCTACCGGGACGGCAAAATCGAAGAATGCTATCTGGACTTCTGCTATTATAAAAACATGGAACGGTGGATGTGGAACGACGTGCCCGATAACATTATTGCCGTGGTCCCGTATTTCTCCGGACAGATTGGGTATATTGTGGAGTATGAGGATTGAGAAAAGACTCCCTGTTTTGCAGCATTTTACAGTATGCGTTTGACTTTAATTTTACAATCTGCTATATATCTGGCATTCAATAATTGCCAGATATATAGACCCTCCGGGGGATGCACGCTCGCGCGAATATGTATATGCCGCAGAGCGGCCGCGCTCGGCGCAGATGGCGATAATTAAGCCATCTATATAATATATACACCAGTTTACAACTTTTGAAATTTCCTAAAACCTGATAAAATGTAGTCTTC
>CAYOWU010000077.1:0-13850 GCA_964407765.1 uncultured Lachnospiraceae bacterium | reverse complement strand
ATGCCCTGCAGCCATTTGTCCACATGCCTGTGGAACAGTTCCATCTCGGCAGTCCTCGGCTCGCCTTTTCGTGTCAGCATATAGGCCGTCCACGCAAATCCCTCGCCGGCAAAGGGGACGCATACCAGCTGATCCATGGACATGTCCTCCGAGATAAAATCCAGCGTCACCGAGATTCCTTTCCGCTCCCGGCACATTTTATGGCAAAGGCTGAACCCGCTGGTTTCAAATGCAATATCCGGGCAAAATCCGGCCTTGCGGCATTTTTCAAGAATCAGATGGTGAATCTTAAACTCACTGCTTTCCACAAAAAGAGGCTCCCCACGAATATCCTCTATGGATACGGTTTCCCGCATGGCCAGCGGATGGCTTTTATGGACCAAAAGCCGCACCGGACAGCTGGCCAACTCCACCTTATTGTACAGCCCCTCCTCAAAAGGCCCGATGGAAAACGCCACATTTCCGTCCTTTTTCTGAAATCTCCGCTCCACTTCCCGGTCCGGATATTCCCGATATGTAAATTCAATTTCCGGATGTTCCCGGCAGAACTGACGGATGCACTCCGGCGTGACCAGCCGGAGGATTCCGTAGGCGGAAATCAGATCAATCACCCCCGCGCCCCGCTGCTCAATATGCAGAATATCGTTTTTCATATCTCTGTAATCCGAAAGTATTTTACAAACTTTTTCGTAAAAGCACTGACCGCTTTTTGTCAGCTCAATCCCGCTGCTGGTACGGATCAACAGTTTCGCCCCCAGCTCATTTTCAATATTTTTGATAATCTTGCTCAAGCCTTGGGGAGACATATACAGGACTTTCGACGCTTTTGTAATGCTTTTCTCCCTGGTTATGGCGCAAAAACAATCCATATCTCTTGTATTCATCCGCTTTTCATCCCTCACCCAGATTTTTCAAACACGCTCTAAAACCCGCATATGGATTATAACATGAATCTTTGGATTTTCGTATCAACAAATCATTGCCAGGCATCAAATATTCTCTCGCAAAAATTCAGAAAATACGTTATAATCGGAAGAACAACCGTTACTGCAGATAACCGCCAAAAGAAAGGAATTCAAAATTGACTTCATTCACAAAAAAGACAGCTCCCTTTTTGATTTTATCCGCCGGAGCTTTATGGGGAACTCTGGGGATTTTCGTCCGGACATTAAGCGCTTTCCAACTCACGTCCATACAAATCGCCGCTCTGCGCATCACCACAGGCGCCGTAATCCTCCTGGCGGCCACAGCGCTTCTGGATCGTGAGAAATTAAAAATCCGGCTAAAGGACATCGGATGCTTTATCGGAACAGGACTTTGCGGCATACTGCTTTTCACCGTATGCTATTTCAAGACCATTTCCCTGGCCTCCCTGTCGGTTGCGGCAATCTTGCTTTATACCGCTCCGATTATGGTCATGCTCATGTCCCTGGCGCTATTCCGCGAAAAAATGACCAAACGCAAGTTTCTGGCCTTACTTGCGGCTTTCTCCGGCTGCATCCTGGTAACCGGAATCGGCGGAGATGGACGTATTTCCCCGGCGGCAGTGGGTTTCGGCCTGGCTTCCGCTTTCGGATACGGGCTGTACAGCATCCTGGGGTCCTTCGCGCTTCGGCGCTATCCCCCCATTACCGTAACTACATACTCTTTCCTCTGCGCAGGCATCGGGTCTTTAGTCATCAGTGACCCAGGGGACATGCGTCAGAAAATACTGGCTTCGCCAAAACCGGGAAATGCGCTTATATGCATCCTCCTTTTGGCCATCGTAACCGCAGCTTTGCCCTACCTGTTCTACACCATCGGATTATCCTCCGTACAGGCAAGCTCCGCCTCCATCATGGCCTCCGTGGAGCCTGTGGTGGCCACCATCGCCGGATGCCTTTTGTTTGGCGAAGCGCTTACGGCCTCCTCCTTTGCCGGAATCGCCCTGGTCATCGCCGCCATCGTAATCCTGAATATGCCCGGGAAAGAACCTGTCCAAAAATAAGGGACAAGGAATAGACTGTAACTCAAAAGGGCGTGTGGACATAACATAAACAATAAAAAAAGGATTTTTCAGATATTATGAAGAAATTTTTTATGTTTATGGTCCTCGCGCTCGTTTTTTTGATTGGGCCGGCCGCGTCTGTTTTCGCGCTGCCTCCCTCTTCGGGCGCGCAGTGGCAGGGAATAGATGTCAGTCAATGGCAGGGAAATATTGATTTTGAACAGGTGGCGGCCGCCGGAATCAAGGTGGTGTACATCCGTTCCAGCTTGGGCGGCGGTTTCGTCGACCCCTATTTTGAACAGAACTACCAGCGGGCCAGAGCCGCCGGCCTGAAAATCGGCTTTTACCACTATGTGACGGCGCGCACCGTCTCCCAAGCCCAGTACCAGGCGCGCTTTTTTGTGCAGACAATTGGGGGAAAAGAGTTTGACTGCCGGCTCGCCATGGACTTTGAAGATTTAACCAACCTTTCCGCCGCTCAGGCCAACCAGATCGGCTTGGCTTTTATCCGGGAAACCGAGCGGGCCAGCGGCAAGGAAGCGGTGGTCTACAGCAATTCTTACACTGCAGGCGCCATATTTGGCGGAGCGCTGACCAAATATCCCCTCTGGGTGGCCTCCTACGGCGTCTCCCAGCCCTCTTCCGCAGTCAACTGGTCTTCCTGGGCGGGATGGCAATACACCGACCAGGGCCGGATCCCCGGCATATCCGGCTACGTGGACCGGGATATATTTACAGACGCCATGTTTTTAAAATCCGCCGGCCAGGTGAAGCCCTCGCCCAACCCGTCGCCCTCTGCCGGGATCATCGCATACCAGGTGGTCAAAGGTGACACCCTGTGGGGCATCGCCCGCCGATACCACACCACTGTAGCCGCCATCGTACAGGAAAACGGCATCGCCAACCCAAGCCTTATTTATCCCGGGGAAACCCTCTGCATCACCGTCCATGACGACGCCCCCAGCGCAGACAGCCACACATACTACACCGTTCGCCCCGGCGACACTCTCACTTACATCGCCAACCGATTCGGCACGAATGTGCAGCAACTGGCGGCCGCCAACGGCATCGCCAACCCCAACCTGATTTACCCCGGCCAGCGCCTGCGCATCCCGACATCCGGCCCCGCCGCCCGGACATACACTGTGCGCCCCGGCGACACCCTGTGGGACATCGCCCAGCGCTACAATACCACCGTATCCCGCCTGGCCTCCATAAACAACATCCCCAACCCCAACCTGATTTATCCCGGGGAAACCCTCCGCCTTCCCCAATAATCTACGGCTCCAAAACCAGCAAACGCGCCGGCGCCGCAAACGTCCCTGTCAAAATCCCCTGTGCCCTGGACGAGGACCAATGTCCGCTTGCGCGAATATGTATATGTCGCAAAGCGGCCGCGCTCGGCGCAGATGGCGATAATTAATCGCCATCTATATAAATCCACAAAAAGGGATAAAACCTGCCGAATTTTGCCATCGGCTCCGTTTTATCCCTTTTAAATATTATTCACTTTTCCGACGGGTTACCTGCATGTGCTGGCGGCGATAGGAGTCGGTATCCTTGACGCGCAGTTCGTTTTCCACCTGATCCAGCTGCTTTTGCAGCTTTTCCAGTTTTTCCGGATCGTTTTTGGCCCGGGCGATCTCCTGTTTTAGTTTTGCCTTTTTTTCCTTCAGCTTTTTAATCTCGGCATCCACTTTGTCAGTGCTGCCGGTGACTTCTTCCCCGCCATCCTTTTTTCCGTCTTTGCTGTACAGGCCTGGGGTGGGCTGGGGCTTTTCGGGAATGTATTCGTCCTGTCTGCGGGCGGGTGAATAGGCCTTTTTCGCGCTGTCCGCTTCTTTTTCGGGATCGGTTTCCTTTGCGGCGCTGGCATTGGCCGCCGCCGCGTTCATGTGATTACTGATTGCGTTGAGCATAAGCATGCCTCCTGATCGATGTTTGCGCGTTTATGTAGCTGCTTGTGATTTTATTTTAGCTCTGAAAAAAAAAGAATGCAAGGATTTTGTAGCGAATGGCATTCGAGATGCGCTGAAATGCCGCAAATCCATTGCCATTCCTTTTCTTTTTTCGTATAATATAGTTAAACTGTACAAAATGGAGGAAAAAGATGAGATTAAAATTGATCGCGTGTAAAGCGTTGTCCAGAGAGCTTTCTTATATTTTGGCGCTGTCAAAAAACACGGTGGACGTGACCTGGCTTCGGCAGAAATACCACGATACGCCGGAGATTTTGCATAAGGTTTTGCAGCAGGAAATTGACGCGGTGGAGTCGGAGGAAGACATCCACACCAATAAGCTGGGATTCGCCGCGGACGGGGAAAAGGACGATTTTGAGGCAATTCTGCTGGGATACGGCCTGTGCTCCAACGCCATTTTGGGGCTGACCGCCAAAAAGCATAAACTGGTGATTCCAAAAGCCCACGACTGCATCACATTGCTGCTGGGCTCTAAGGAGCGTTATAAAGAATGCTTCCATTCCATGCCCGGCTGCTTCTGGTACACGGCCAGCTGGGTGGAAAATTCGGACGTGCCCGGAGAGGAATACAGAAAGAAGCAGGAAGCGTATTACAAAGCCAAAGGCTACGAGGATGAAGTGCTGGAGGGCCTCATGGAAGAGGTGGACGGCTGGACCGACAACTACGAAAGCGCGGCCTATATTCAAATGCCCTTTTTCGACGGGGAAGAGTATCAGAATTATGCAAAATGTGCGGCAAAATATTACAACTGGGACTTCCATCTGGTGGAGGGAAAAATATCCCTGATGGAGCGGTTTGTGGCCGGAGACTGGAATAAGGAAGATTTCCTGGTGCTGGAGCCGGGAGAGACGGCGGAGTTCTCGCTTGAGGACGATGTGATCAAGAAAGCGGATTGAGAAATGAAGAGTCAGAAAAAGAAAGGCGCGGCCGCTCCCGCCAGCGACCTGCAGAGAATCCCCGGCGTGGGCGCCAATATGGAACGGCATTTGCAAAACATCGGCATCCGGCGCGTCGCGGATCTGTGCGGAAAAGACCCGGAGGATCTGTACCGACTGGACTGCCTGAAAAAAGGCTTCCAGGATGATCCCTGCGTGCTGTATGTATTTCGCTGCGCGGTGTATTTCGCGGAGCATGAGGAGCGCGAGGCGGAGAAATTAAAATGGTGGTACTGGAAGGATCGGAAATACCCGGAAAAAGAGGACTGCGATGATTTTTGAGACGAAACAGACAAAAAAAGCGGCGGAGCTGTTCGCGGGGTGGCCGGAAACAGTGATTTGGTCGTGCCTGCAAGGCGTGATGGGACAACTCTACGTGGATTCTCTGGATAACCCCGCCAGCGCCATGATTATGCTGGGTGATTTCTGCTATTTTGCAGGAACGCCCAACCGGGAGCTCGTCCTGCATCAGCCCTGGCGCGCCAGAAAAAAGCGTCCCCAGAGTGAAAATGAACCGGAAGCGATTCTGGTTCCCCAGAACGAACAGTGGGGAGCTCTCATAGAACGCAGCTTTCAAAAACAGGCCCAAAAAGTAACCCGCTACGCCATCAAAAAGGAACCTGGGGTTTTTGATCCGGAGAAACTCCAGACGGCGGCGGACTCCCTGCCGGATGGATATGTTATGCAGATGATAGACGAGCATATATTTGAAAAATGCCAGGAAATCGCCTGGTGCCGAGACTGGGTGGCCCAGTACGAGGACTATTCCCTGTACGAAAAGCACGGCCTGGGCGCGGTTGCCTTAAAAGACGGTAAGCCTGTGGCCGGCGCTTCCTCTTTTTCCGGCTACCTGGGCGGCATAGAAGTGGAAATCATCACTCGAGAGGATCATCGCAGGAAAGGGCTGGCCTACGCCTGCGGGGCCAAATTAATCCTGGAATGCCTGAAGCGGGGCTGGTACCCCAGCTGGGACGCGCGGACGAAATGGTCCGTGGCGCTGGCGGAAAAACTAGGATATCGCTTCGACCACGCGTACGACGCATACGAAATTTATTGCAATTCTAATTCCCCCACCCCATGCATAGATTGTAAAAACAGTTCATTTAGGGGATGTTTTTGAAAGATTATATTGAAGAGCGGGCTGTAAAAATCGCTCATTATATTATTGATTCCAAGGCTACTGTACGCCAGACGGCGAAAAAATTTGGAATAAGCAAGAGTACAGTACATATGGCAGTAGTAAAATGGAACGCTTTACAAATGAGCGCCGGGGACTGGAATAACCTTCTGTGCGAAAACGACAGGGGGTGGGCGTAATTTCCAAAAAAACAAAATTGGACTATCGCTTTCACAATCCCAATACGCCGGAGGATACGGCTGATTACATATTAAAAATTCTCATTGAGGCGAACCGGAAGAAAATCGATCGGATTTTAGAAAAGGAAGCCTTGAAATATGCGAACCTGCAAAACCAAAAACAGAGCCGCTGTAAATAGCGGCTCTTGCCATGTAATCATCCCATCGCGCCATATACCATTTCGGACAGGGAATTTATAAAAATCCTGGATGAATATGAATCGCTTAAGTATTCGGACATTACGCACAATACATACGCGCCCGACGGATGAAAAATAATCGCGGCATCGTTTTCCACGGAGTCGAGCTCTCCCGTCTTGTTGGCAGTTTCCACGCCGGAGGGCACACCTGCCGGAATCTTGCCCCGACGTTCCTGCTGCTTCATATATTGAAGGATCTGATCGGAACCCGCCAAGCCGCCATTGTAAATGCTCATCAGGAAATTCCCGCAGTCCCCAACGGATGTATAATTATCGCCCTGGTCGTTGGGCTGGAGCATCAGCCGGCCCATGTGCGTCTCCGCGAATCCATGGTTCATGCAGTATTCATTGACCTTCGCCATGCCGGCCTGCGCGTCTCCGCCCCCCAGCATAGTCACCAAGGAATTGCAGGCGGTGTTGTCACTGACGGAAATCATTACGCTGATCAGGGACTCATATTGGCTGGCATCCTCCACTGTCTCATAAACGCAGCCGGCCACAAAAAGCTTGATTAAGCTGGCCGCCTGCATTTGGTGGCTGTTTACTAACGTAAGGCCGTCGGATATGCGCCCGGCGCTGACGGCGACCGAGCCTCCCGCCCCATACTGGGAAGCGATCATATCCTGGATCTGCGCTTCCAGGGAGGCCGATGCTTCGCCGCCGCCTTCGTTGGCCTCCGGCTCGGGCGGGCCTAAGGTCGCTTCCTGGGATAAGTCCTCCTGGGGCTTCTCGGGAACGGCGGTTTCCTGGGAAGCCTCCGGCTCTGCCGTTTCTTCGGGCGTTTCCGGTTCTGTGGTTTCCTGCGGCTCTTCGGGAACCATCGCCACAGGAGTTTCTTTTTTCGCGTCGTCTTTTTGTTTCGCCTTTCCTTTCGCCTCCTTTTGGGAAGCGTCATCGGAAATAGATCCTTTTATTTCAACCGGCGCCGCTTTTTTGCCTTCCTTTGCCTTAACCGCCGTAGTTTTTTCGTCTTTGGCGGTCTTCGCGCCGTCTTTGGGGTAAAAATTTTTTGACGCAAAAAAAGTCAACCCAACCACCAACGCGACAGCCGCCAGAAGC
Source organism: uncultured Lachnospiraceae bacterium (assembly GCA_964407765.1). Lineage (GTDB taxonomy): Bacteria > Bacillota > Clostridia > Lachnospirales > Lachnospiraceae > MGBC164599. The sequence continues at coordinate 6,334 of CAYOWU010000077.1, read as the reverse complement.
ATCGCTAATTTTATAAAAAATTCTTTTATTTTACTCACACGCCACTCCTCTTATCGCAGATACTGGCTGTTTACATAGCCTTCCTGGTTCAGGCTGGGCACATACACATACCAGTATTCGCCTGCGGACATATCAATGACATCCACTTCCGAGCCGTTTGAGATCTTGCCGATTTCGTTGGCCGGGTCGTACGCCGTGGCGTTTCTAAGCGCCAGATAGCCGGTAGCCACATTTGCATAGTAAACGCCCAGATAAGTGCGGCCGCTCGGCCGGCTGGCCGTTACCGGCGACGTTGTGAGGTAAGCGCTGTTGGTATAGCCGTACATTCCCAGGGACGGACTGTATACATACCAGTATGTCCCGCCGGTTTCTATCGCCCATACATAGTCGCCGTTATTCATCTGCCCGATTTCGTTTGAACTGTCGAACGCTTTTGCGTTCCTAAGCGCCAGATAGCCTTTTTGAACAGACACATAATACTGCCCCAGGTGATTGACCGGCGCGGCTGCGGGGCCAAAAATCTTTCCCTGTGGCTGCGCTTGCGGCTGCGGCTGTGCCTGCACCGCCGGCTGGGGCGTCTCAGTAGCCGGAGCAGGCGTGGGCGTGGGCGTAGCTGTGCTTACTTTCTTGCCGGACAATTCTGCCCCTGTCACATAGCCATAAGTCTTGGATTTATTTGCATAAATATAGTCAAACTCACCCGCCATATCGGCCATCAACGTGACTTTCTGTCCTCTCTCCAGGATGCCCACCGCCGATGCGCTCTCTTTGGGCAGGCTCCGAATGGTCATGGTTTCCCCGTCCTCGATGTTCACATATTTTGTCACTGGTTCCGTCACCGCTTCCTTTTCGTTTGTCAGATAATGGTTGGACATGTAGCCGATGATTTCTTCTGCCTTTATGTAAACCTCCCAATATTCATCATCATCTTTGTCAACCAAGGAAACCTTTTCCCCGTTGGAAAGCTTTGTCAGGACATCGCTCTCTTCGTCCGGCTCCTCGCGCACTTTCACAACGTCTTTACAGCCTGTGACATAGTAATCGCCAAGGGTTTCAATGGAGCCCTCTTTGCCGCTTGAGAGCTGCATCCCACCAAAAATCACCGCACCCAAAACAGCGAGGCCCGCAAAAGCGCCCCACAAAATCACCGCCGGGGAAGGCTTAGCCCCCCCGTTTTGGTTGGACGGGCCGGGATGTGGGCCTCTGGACGGATTGCCGTTATACCTCGGAGGAGGGCTGGAGTAATTGGGCTGAAAATTGGGCCTCGGGCCGCCTGCACTGGGGCCGTTGCCGGAATAGGTGGCCCGGACCGTGGGATTGCCCCTGGGCCTCGCGGTTGCGTTGTCTATGGATCTCCCGCAATTTGGACATATTTTCCAATTTTCTTTTAATTCTTTCCCGCATTTAGCGCAAAACATACTTAATTCCTCCATAATGTGGAATGATTGATTGATAAAGGTCACTAAAAAAAATACTTCCTTATAATTATACGACAAAAAATATTTATATACAATGTGAAAATGAATTAAATTACAACATATTGATTTTTCGTAACAGTTCAGCCATGCGCTTCCCAATTTCGTTTTCTTTTTTGGCGTCCGGGGGCATATAGTTGAAGTAAAATGACTCTAAAACATTGGGATGGTGCGAAATATGAACATAGCGGCTTATTGCAGAGTGTCCACGGACAAGTCGGATCAGCTCAACAGTCTGGAAACGCAAAAGAAGTTTTTCATAGAATATGCACAAAAGCACGGCCACAGACTGGTTCAATTATATGCGGATGAGGGGATTTCCGGGACGAAAATCAAGAACCGGAAGGAGTTTTTGCGGCTTATGAATGACGCCCGGCGCGGGCTGTTTGAGATGGTGGCGGTCAAAGATATCTCCCGCTTCGCCCGGAATACCGTAGATTTGCTGCAGAACGTGCGCACATTAAAAGCGCTGGGGATTGAGACGACTTTTCTGACCGCCAATATGACTGTTTTGGGACAGTCGGAATTTGTCCTGACGATTTTCGGCGCACTGGCGCAGGAGGAAAGCGCCAACACTTCCAAACGCATAAAATTTGGGAAAAAGGTGAACGCAGAGAAAGGCCGCGTGCCCAACATCGTCTACGGATACGACAAAACTATCGGGGAATATTTCGACATGTCCATCAACCCGGCGGAGGCGAAAATCGTCCAACAAATTTACGACTGGTATACGGACGGGGGACACGGCTCGGCGAAGATTTCCAATATGCTCAATGCGCGTGGGCTGAAGACAAAGCGAAACTGTAACTGGAGCCAGAATGCCGTCAGCCGAATTCTGACCAATGCGCTTTACACAGGAAAAATCATCAATGGAAAGCAGGAAGTGGCGGACTTTCTCACCGGGGCGCGCAGGCAGAAGGAGGCGGCGGACTGGATGGTGACGGATCGTCCGGATCTGCGGATTATTGAGCCAAAGCAGTTTCAAAAGGCACAGGAGATCCTCGCGGACAGGCACAGGGCTTTTCACATAAAAAAAGAACGCCACAGCAACAAATACCTGTTCAGCACCGTAATTAAATGCAAGGAGTGCGGCCGGTCCTTTCGGCGCATTGTCCGCACGTATAAAAACACCTACGTTCGCTGGGCCTGCTCTGGGCACAATGGGAAAGGCGCCGACAGCTGCCCCAACGCGGTGACGCTGGACGAGGCAGAGCTGATTCAGCGGCTGGAGGAGTACATGGCCCAGACGCTGAAGTCGAAAAAGCGGATTGCCGCCTATGCGGTCAAAGAATTTTCCAAAATCTACAGGGCTGAAGATGAAAATATAAACCATGCAAGACAGCTGGAGGCAGAATTAACGAAGCTTCAGAAGAAACGGCAAAAATATATGGACATGTATGCGGATGACCTGATCAGCCGCCGGGAGCTGGGCGACAAAATCGGGGATATGAAGGCGGAGGCAGAAAGGCTGGAAAAAGATCTGCGGCTGGCGCAGTGCAGCCTAAAGAAAAGCGGCCGGCTGGAGGAGATTTTACAGGAGACGTTTCAAAGCATTGAAGATGTCGCCTCGATCCATGACATGACCAACGGACAGCTCAAACAGATTCTCTGCAAAATTGAAGCAGACAAGGACGGCCACGTGGACTTCTATCTGCGTTTGTTCGGGAAACTGGGTCTGGACGATTCCGTTCTTATTTGCGACAACCATACATAAGGACATGGTAGACCGCCTGGTGCAGATTAACCCGGAGCTGGCCGGGGAAGTCCGGCGGGTTTTAGACGTGAATAAGCAGGAACGGCATATACGGGGCGGATTGGCCACAAAAGAGAAATACCTCCACAAATCCCACAAGGCTTATTTCTGAAACTTCCTTAACTAGCTGTTGAAAAAAATGTAAAATTTAATATAATAGAATTACAGCGTATGCAGATATTTAGAAGTTTCAATAAGCACATAAGTGAAAAGGGAGGCTTAAGAGATGAATTTTAGGAACGAGAAAAGGCGGCGGCGCGGCAAAGGAGGAATTTTCTTCCTGGCCGTCTGCCTGCTTTTGTCGGTGACTGTGCCGGCGTCGGCGGCCATGGATGTGGAGGATTTGGACGAAAGTCTGTTTTCGGAAGCGCAGCTTGAGCCCCCAAAGGCTCAGAGCTTTACACAGACGGCATCGAAAAAAGGGCTGCAGTTTGGGGAAAGTCTGGATGACGCCATCGATTTGGGCATCCGGCACTGTCTGTTTAACGTGTACATTACGGAGTTCATGGACGCGTCCGGCAACCGGCTGGAGTATGATTACAATGGCAGGACCTATTATTTTAACCTGGACGCTTTCGAACGATGGGGAAGTCTGTTTTCGCAGCTGCAGGACGCGGGCATCAATTTGTCAGTGGAATTTCTTCTCCCTTGGGCGGACGGGCAAACGGACTTGATTTATCCCGCGGCGCGCACGCCCGGCGCCCATAATTACTACGCCTGGAATATAAGCACAAGGGAAGACGCACAGCGGTATGCGGCGTTATTCAGCTGCATCGCCCAGGAGTTTAATGGCAAAAATGGCTTAGGGTATATCTATAATTACATCATCGGAAATGAAGTGAACGCTTATTCACAGTGGCATCATACCGGCTCGGATTCGCTGGAGGAAAACGCGAAATTATACGCGGACACATTTGCGATTGTCTACACGGCCGTGCGGGAACACGACACAGAGGCCCGGGTCAGCATTTGCCTGGAACACAGCTGGAATACAGAGATTCCAGGCCGGGTGCACAGCGCGAAATCCTTTCTGGACACATTCGCCAAGCGTCTGGGCAAATTCGGCAGTCCGGATTTCGCCATCAGCTACCACGCCTATGCGGAGCCCTTGACGGCGGCGGATTTCTGGAATAACTCCGAAAAACGGGTGCAGGACAGCGTGCATTCCCCCTGCATTACCATGAAAAATATTGAACAGCTGACCAAATATGTGAAGTCACAGTACGGCACGAAAACCCGGATTATGCTCACGGAACAGGGATTTTCCTCTCATGGGGCGGACGGCCAGATGAAGCAGGCGGCAGCCATTGCATACGCCTATTATAAAGCGGAATACAACGATATGATCGACTGCATTATTTTCCGCTGCCAGGCGGACGCGCCCGGTGAAATCGCCCACGACGGCCTCTACATGGGATTATGGACCGAGGGGATGGGCAGCATGAAGGCGTCCCACGAGGTGTTCAAATATATGGACACGCCCGAGTGCGAGGCGTACACACAGCCCTGCCGGCAGTATCTGGGGATCCAGGACTGGGGCCAGCTGATTCCCGGCTATGACTTAAAACATTTTGCTCAGTAGAGCGTGTTTGCGCCAACAACACGCTCTATAAACGTATAATGGGGATGAATCATTGTGAAAAAAAGTGAGAGGACGAACCGGCTGTTTAGCAACCGCGATTTAAGAAATCTGATCATTCCGCTGATAATAGAACAATTTCTGCTGATTTTCGTGGGGCTGGCGGACTCCATTATGGTGGCTTCCGTGGGGGAAGAGGCGGTGTCGGCCGTGTCTTTGATCGACTCCGTGATGATACTTTTAATCAACGCGTTTACCGCACTGGCCACCGGCGGAGCCATTGTGGCCGGACAGGCCATCGGACGGGGGCAGCCAAAAGAAGGCTGCCGGGCGGTGGAGCAGCTGGCCGTCTTTATCAGCGGCCTGTCGGTGGCGATTATGGCGCTGCTCTATCTGGGAAAACCATTCGTGCTCCACGTGGTTTTCGGAAACATCGAGCCGCCGGTCATGGAAAACTGCAATACGTATCTGCTGATTGTGGCGGCGTCCATTCCGTTTATGGCCTGGTACAATTCGGGGGCGGCCGTCTACCGGGCTATGGGGGATTCGCGAACGCCCATGCTCATGTCGCTTTTGATGAACGGGCTGAATCTGGCGGGCAACGCCCTTTTGATTTACAAAATGGGCATGGGCATCGAGGGTGCCGCCATACCCACGCTGGCATCCCGCGCATTTGCGGGCGTCGTGATGGTTTTCCTCCTCCTGAATAAGAAGAAAACCCTTCATATGACGAAACTGTGGGGCATCCATTTCGACGGGAAGCTTCTGAAAAAAATACTTTCCATCGGCATACCCTACGGCCTGGAAAACAGCATGTTCCAGTTGGGAAAAATCCTGGTTTTGAGCCTGGTCGCCACGTTCGGAACGGCATCCATCGCGGCCAACGCGGTGAGCAATTCCGTCTGCACCTTCGCAATCCTCACGGGAATGGCCACCGGCTACGCGCTTTCGTCGGTGACGGCGCAGTGCGTGGGCGCGGGGGATTACGAGCAGGTCCGCTATTACACGAAAAAAATCATGGCAGTGGCTTACAGCAGCCTTTTTTTGATGAACGCGCTGATTCTCGCGCTGCTGCCGGTGATTTTAAACATATACAGCCTTTCCCCGGAAACCGCCCGTCTGGCTTCCAAAATCATCATTTACCACAGCATCTGCGCCGTCCTGATCTGGCCGTCGTCCTTCACGCTGAGCAATGCGCTGCGGGCCTCCAACGACGCGCGGTACTGCATGATCGTCTCCATTTTCTCCATGTGGATTTTCCGCATAGGGTTCAGTTATGTGCTGGGCCAATATTTTAAAATGGGAGTTTTTGGAGTCTGGGTGGCGATGACCATTGACTGGTTTGTGCGGGCGGTATTTTTCATTGTCCGCTATATAAGGGGGAAATGGCAGTTTATTCGAATTTGAAAAAATTGTAACTATTCAGTAGATGTTGTCCCGCGAGGCGTTTTGCCACAAAATGTGGCAAAATCCCGAGACATACGGCAAAAATCCCATCGCCGAAGGCGCTTTCCAATGGATTTTTGC
>CAYOWU010000076.1:0-13855 GCA_964407765.1 uncultured Lachnospiraceae bacterium | reverse complement strand
TCTCCCTTGTCAAAAGAATCCAACTGAAAATCCACAATGGGCTGTGCGTCCCAGATGCGCAGCGTGTTCACGATGCCGTTGTTGTATCCCACAATGGGCATATCGTAGGGCACGGCCTGCACAGACTGATAATTTTCATGGATGAACTTCTGGCTCTTGGTAGCCTCGTCGTATTCCACACGCACATGGCCGCCAAACCGCACTTCTTTGGCGTATTCCGGGCGGCGCAGCTCGAAGGGATATCCGTCTTTTAACCAATTGTCCGGCTCCTCCACCTGATAGCCGTCTTTAATCCCCTGCTTGAACATGCCATAGCGGTAGCGGATGCCGCAGCCGTAAGCGCAATAGCCAAGCGTGGCCAGGGAATCCAGAAAACAGGCGGCAAGCCGTCCCAGGCCGCCGTTTCCCAGCGCGGGGTCCGGCTCCTGGTCCTCGATTGCATTCAGGTCAAATCCCAGCTCTTCCACGGCCTCCCGCACTTCCTTCATGGCCGTCAGGTTCAGAAGGTTGTTGCCCAGGGCGCGGCCCATGAGAAACTCCATGGACATATAATAGACCATTTTGGGATCTTGTTCCTCGTAAAGCTTCTGGGTTTTGATCCAGTTGTCCACGATCACGTCTTCCACGGCACAGGAAACCGCCTGAAATACCTGCTGATCGGTGGCTTCCTCTATGGTTTTGCGGTACAGGGATTTCACATTTTCCCGAATCTCTTTCTGAAACGTTTCTTTGTTGAATTTTTCGTTTACCATCATACCTCCCGGGCTTTTTACTGCCCTATTCTTTCCACGCCCAATGTTACTTTCTCAGAATTGATGTTCCACTCTTTTTCGTAGCCGGCCGTTTCTCCCAGCGTTATGCTTTTTGCCAGAACCTCCGGGCAGATGTCGGCTTCGTGCGCGCGCATAATGTCCGCAATCCGGTCGTTTCCGGCGGCGTAAACGCGGATCTTGTCCATCACCTCAAAGTCCGCTTCCTTTCGCATGGTCTGGATTTTGCTGATAATCTCGCGGATAAAGCCTTCCTCCACCAGTTCGTCGGTCAGCTCAATGTCCAGAACCACGGTGACTTCCCCGTAGGAATCGGAAATGTACCGCTCCATCTGGGCCGTCTCGATGAGCAGGTCTTCTTCCGCCAGCGCCACAGGCGAGCCGTCCACGTCAAAGGAAAGCTGGCCTTTGGCTTTCAGCTCTTCCATGGCCTTCGCGCCATCCAGGGCCGACAGATGCGCCCGGATGCCGTTTAAGAGCTTGCCGTATTTGGGGCCTACGGTTTTCAGCTGCGGCTTGAAGCTGTAGGAAATAAAACCGGATACATCTTCCGCGAACGTAACTTTTTTCACATTTAACTCATCCGCGATGATCTCCGCGTAGACGCCATCCAGGGTTTCGGGCGCCTTTATGAACATCTCCGCCAGCGGCTGCCGGTTCTTTCGGTTGGCCGTGTTCCTGCAGGCCCTTCCCAGAACCACGATTTCCAGAAGCTCGTCCATCTTGCTCTCCAGCTCTTTATCAATCCAGTCCGGATTGGCCTTGGGATAGCTGCACAGGTGAATGCTCTCCGGCGCGTCCTTGTCCACGCTGCGCACCAGATTCTGGTAAATCTCCTCGGTCATAAACGGAATCAGCGGCGCCGCCAACTCGCACACCTGCACCAGCGCGGTGTACAGCGTCATATACGCGTTGATTTTGTCCTGGGGCATGTCTTTGGCCCAGAACCGCTCCCGGCTGCGCCTTACGTACCAGTTGCTCATGTCGTCCACAAAGTCCTGCAGGGCTCTTGCGCTCTCGGGAATCCGGTAATGATCCATGTGATCGTCCACCGTCTGAATCAGCGTATTTAACTTGGACAAAAGCCATTTATCCATAATATTCAGGCTGTCGTAATCCAATGTGTATTTTGCCGCGTCAAAACCGTCAATATTCGCGTACAGCACGAAAAAGGCGTAGGTGTTCCACAGCGTGCCCATGAATTTGCGCTGGCCCTCCGTCACCGCTTTCCCGTGGAACCGGTTGGGCAGCCAGGGCGCGCTGTTGATATAGAAGTACCAGCGGATGGCGTCCGCACCGAATTCTTCCAGCGCTTCAAAGGGGTCCACGGCGTTGCCCTTGGATTTGCTCATCTTCTGGCCGTTCTCGTCCTGCACATGGCCCAGCACCAGCACGTTTCGGTAAGGCGCCTTGTTGAAAATCAACGTGGAGATGGCCAGCAGGGAATAAAACCACCCTCTCGTCTGATCCACCGCCTCTGAAATAAAGTCCGCCGGGAACTGCTGATCAAAAATCTCTTTGTTTTCAAAGGGATAGTGATGCTGCGCAAAAGGCATGGCCCCAGAGTCGAACCAGCAGTCAATCACTTCCGGAACCCGGTGCATTTCGCCGCCGCACTTAGGGCACTTCACCGTCACCTGGTCGATGTACGGCCGGTGCAGCTCGATTTCCTCCGGGCAGTTATCGGACATTTCTTTTAACTCCTGGATGCTTCCGATGGAATGCATATGACCGCAGGAGCATTCCCAGATATTCAAAGGCGTTCCCCAGTAGCGGTTCCGGCTGATGCCCCAGTCCTGCACATTCTCCAGCCAGTCGCCGAACCGTCCTTTGCCGATGCTCTCCGGAATCCAGTTGATCGTATTGTTGTTGCGGATCAGGTCATCTTTTACCGCCGTCATCTTAATGAACCAGGACTCTCTGGCGTAGTAAATCAGCGGCGTGTCGCACCGCCAGCAGTGGGGATAGCTGTGCTCGAACTTGGGCGCGTCAAAGAGAAGCTTCCGCTCTTCCAGATCCTGCAGAATGGCCGGGTCCGCTTTCTTACAAAACGTGCCCGCCCAGGGCGTCTCCTGGGTCATCTTCCCAGCCTCGTCCACCAATTGCACAAACGGCAGGTCGTATTTTCTCCCCACATTGGCATCGTCCTCACCGAAAGCCGGAGCAATGTGCACCACGCCGGTGCCGTCGGTGAGCGTTACATAGGAATCGCAAGTCACGTAATACGCTTTTTTCTTTACCTGCAGCTTTTCAAAAGAAAACAGCGGCTCGTATTCCTTATGCTCCAGGTCCGTGCCCACGTATTTTTCCAGAATCTCATAGGCCGGCGCGTCCTCTGCGGCCAGCTTACCAAGAACCGTATCCAGCAGGGCTTCCGCCATGTAATACACATATCCGTCGGCGGCTTTTACTTTTACGTAGGACTCCTGGGGGTTGACGCACAGCGCCACGATGGAGGGCAGCGTCCAGTGCGTGGTGGTCCATGCCAGGATATAGGCGTCCTCGCCTTTCACCTTAAAACGGACGATAGCCGAGCGCTCCTTCACATCCTTATATCCCTGGGCCACCTCGTGGCTGGACAGCGGCGTTCCGCAGCGGGGACAGTAGGGTACGATTTTATAACCTTTGTACAAAAGCTTCTTTTCCCAGATCTGCTTTAAGGCCCACCACTCGGACTCGATAAATTCATTGTGATAGGTCACATAGGGGTCGCCCATGTCGGCCCAAAATCCCACGGTGCCGGAGAAATCCTCCCACATGCCTTTATATTTCCACACGCTTTCCTTGCAGTGTTTGATAAAAGGCTCCAGACCGTACTGTTCAATCTGCTCTTTTCCGTCCAGGCCCAGGGAGCGCTCCACTTCCAGCTCCACGGGAAGGCCGTGGGTGTCCCAGCCGGCTTTTCTGGGCACTTTATTTCCCTTCATGGTGCGGTAGCGGGGCACCATGTCCTTGATTACGCGGGTCAGCACATGGCCGATATGGGGCTTGCCGTTGGCCGTGGGCGGCCCGTCATAGAAGGTATACAGAGGGCTGCCTTCCCGCTTTTGCATACTCTTCTCGAAAATATGATTCTCTTTCCAGAACTTTTCGATTTTCTTCTCTCTGTCTACAAAATTCAAAGTCGTATCCACTTTTTGATACACGAAAAAATTACCTCCTGCTTCCAAAAATAATGACAACAAAATCCGCCCTGTAAAAGAGCGGATGCCATCTTGCAAGTACAGTGGGCAGTCACACTGTATCCGGTACAATACCACTTATTACATTCACGGGCACGATCTGTCCAAAACAAAATAAAATACTATTCTTCTGCTTTATAAATATACCTGTCCCGCGGAGTTTTGTCAAGATTCTTTGCGCAATCCGGGCCGGAGGCCTGAAACCGCAGCTTTATCGGCCGGACGCCCTGCAGCGGGGCGCAAAGTGCCCGTGAATGGTAACCGAATAAATTCCATTTCCCATGGCATATGCGGTTGAAATTTTCTGAAATTTTTAGTAAAATAATCGTGTATAATAATTATTTAAGGGGATTTAAAATAAAAAAAGCCATCAACCAGTCAAAGCTGGTTATCTTTTTAAATGGATTTTCCATCCTGGCGCCGGCGGTCACTGCACTGCTGATCGCCTGCGGAAACGCCAAAATAACTGCTGATTTTCAAAAAGGAGAGAACCGCCATTGCGTATATTGGGTTTTACAAAAACCACCCTGCTGGACTATCCCGGCAGGGTCGCTTCCACTCTGTTCCTGGGCGGCTGCAACTTTTGCTGCCCTTTCTGCCACAACAGCTCCCTGGTGACGTCCCCCAAAAGCGAGCCTTTCTATGAAATGGATGACGTTCTTCGTTTTCTGGAAAAACGCCAGGGAATCCTGGACGGCGTGTGCATAAGCGGCGGCGAGCCCACAATTCATCTTGAGCTGCCGTCCCTCTGCCGGAAAATCAAAGCCCTGGGCTATCCGGTGAAACTGGACACCAACGGCACAAACCCCGGCCTTCTTCAAAAACTGGCCGGGGAACATCTGATTGATTATGTGGCAATGGATATCAAATCTTCCCCCAACCGCTACCCGGCGCTCACCGGCGTAGCCGCCCCGGACATAGACAGCGTCCGCCGCTCCGTTAAATGGCTGCTTGCCGGCCCGCTGCCCTATGAATTTCGCACCACAGTGGTTCAGGAACTCCATACGAAAGAGGATTTTATCGAAATTTCCCGCTGGATTTCCGGCGCCCAGCAGTATTTCCTGCAGGCGTACCGGGATTCCCCGCAAACCATCCGCCCCGGGTTCACCGCCTGCCCCAAAAGCCAGATGGAAGATTATCTGAATTTAGTGCGCGCGACCGTTCCCTGCGCACGGCTTCGGGGGATAGATTAGCCGGTACCAGTAGCCGAAGCAGGGAGCTTTGGGATTTCTGCGCCTTGCGCATTTGAAATTGTGAAAACCGTACATATCCGCCATGAATTTCTCTTGCTGCTGGTATATTCCCGGAACGCCCAGAATATACTGGCAGTTTCTCGCCACTCTCGCCAGAAGTAAATGCCCGAACATCTGATAGCCATGCTGCACAAAACGGTTGTTGCACAAGCAGTGATCCCTGGGATCCAGCCTTAAAATGTCATCCGGGGTGATTTTCTGGCAGTTCTCCAAAACGCCGTCCGTAAACGGGCAGAAATTCCTCTTCCCAGCCGCTTTTTCCCTCTGTTCGTGCGCTTCTGGCACGGTCTCCCTCTGCACAGCCTCCTCTTGTATGACCTCTTCTTGTATGACCTCTTCTTGCTCCGCCTCTCCCTCCATGTGTTCCGCTTCCACGTCCCGCTTTATGTAAGCCCCTTGTTCCCGACTCTGCGTGGCCTCCATGTTAAACGCCGCCAGATCTACCGTTGTGTCTAACACTTCCGGCAGCCCTTCTTCCTTTTTTTGGGCGGCTGCGTTTTCTGCTTCGGCGTTTAAATCCGCGGATGCGAAAGCGCGATTTTGCCCGGGCAGATTTTGGCCTGCCGCATCCGGCGCGGGCGGCTGCTCTTTTTTTTCCTGGACTTCCCGGACTGGTTCCGGCGCATTTTCGCGGATGCTTTGCTCTTCATGCACTGCCTTTACGGGCGCGGATTCTTCCGGCGCGGGCTCCGGCTGTATAATCGCGGACGTTGGTTCTTTTTCCCCTAAAGGCTCCCCTGCGGACATCGCCCCCGGCTGTACGGCCTTTGCATCCGGGTTCTCCGAACTCACGTTTTCCTCGGCAGTCTGGAAAGGCTGAGGCGCTGCGGGTTCGGCTTCCACAATTATAACCGTCTCCTCCTTTGCGAGTGTCTCTGCCGACGCCAAAGGCGCGTCCGATGTCGGAGTCGCGACTGGTTCCTTTGCCGACGGCATTCCCGGCGCGAGCCGTTGTGTTTCTGCCGCTTCCATCACAAGCGTCTCCTGCGTTTCCCCCGTTTCCGCCTCCGGGGACAGCTCTGCTGCAGGCCATTCTTTTTCCGAAGGGAGTTCCTCCGACGGATGCCATTCACGTTCCATTGGCGTCGGCTCTGCCGTGGTCCATTTTTCTTCCAGGGACGGCTCCATTGGCCGCTGCGGCATTCTGGCTTCCAGCAGCGGATCTGCATTTGCCGCGGGCTGCTCCGTTTCCATTGGCCGATCCTTTGGCTGGCTCCGTTCATGTTCCACTGCGGGCTCCTGTGTCATGGGCTGCTCCATTTCCATTGGCCGCTCCTTGGGCCGGCTCCATTCACGTTCCCCCATCATCGGCTCCGCCTGCTCTTTTTCCCGCAAACGCTCTTCTGGCTGACCCAGGCCCTGTTCCTCCATTGGCTCCTGCCTGGCGGGCCGCTCTCTTTCCATCGGACGCTCCTTGGGCCGGCCCGATTCCCGCTCTTCCATGGGTCCCCGCGCCTCAGTCCATTCCTCTCTCATGGGCAGCTCTTCCCCTTGCCGCGCCTCCTCTTCTTCCGCCAAAGCTTCGCCTTTTGTCCACGGGCTTTTTGGCGGCTGTTCTTCTTTTTCCGTCACATTTTGGGGTATTTCCCAGGCCGCGTCCTCCTGCGCCGGCGTCTCCTGGTTCTGACGCGAAACGTTGCTGTCATCCGGCTGGAAATTTTCCATCTTCATTGGCTCGTCGTCCCACTGTGTGCCGTACATGGTCTGATCATCGCCCTGAAAAATAACGCCGCTTAATTCATGCAGGCTGTAACCGGCGCTTCCCATGGAGCTTCTGAGAAACGCCAGCTGCTCCTGCACAGCGCCGGACTTCACCGGGCATTCCGCCAAAAGACTTCCTTTCAGAAGCCCATCTTCCCTCTTAAATCCAAAAACTTTGCAGCTGCCGTTTGCGTCTTGGCACACGCCCTTGAGCACAATCTGCATGCTGCAGGTATTTCCCCTGGCTTCCACCTTAATAAAACCGCGGTTTCCGGCCTTCTTCCCGTTCTCATACTGATATACGTAAGAAACAAATCGACGATATGTCTGCATTAAAAACCTCCTGGTCACTATTACCGCTGTTCTATTATATGGAAGGCCTCCTTTCGATATGCCTATTGTGTAAATCTGGACGCGTCGTAGCCTGACACCGCCGCCTTCCAGCTGGAGGCGCCTATGTACGGCAGGGCAAATTTTGTCTTTGATTTTCCCTTGGATGTGTCCATGTATTTGAAAACCTCCCAGGCGTATTTTTTCCTGCCCATGGCCGCTGGATTCCCGCTGGCGCCCCCGTCGTTGGCGTACAGCCCTAGGTACAGCCCGATGGCCTGCTCCGACTGATGGTCCACGTGGCGGTGAAGGATGAACGCGTCCACCGCACTGTTAAATTCCGCCAGGTAATAGGCATAGGCTATGGCGGCCGCTTGCAGCGTCTCCGCTTCCCTCCCGTATTTCCGGGAAGTAAATCCCTGCTCCGAAAGAATGATGCGGACGCCGCTTCCCCATTTGCTTTTCACATAATTGGTCAGTATGCGCAGATTGGACATGCTGATACAAGGACTGTTGACATTCTGCGTCACCAGCCCTCTGGAATTGGTCCAGAACGCCGGATCCTCCAGCGGCGCCGGGTACGGGTGAAAAGCGATGTTGAAGTTCCCCAGATCGCCGTAAGCTTCCCAGTATTCGGCGAATTTTTCCAGAAATTGCTTGCTGGTATGGGAGTTGGCCACAAGGTATGTCCAGACCTGATCCAGGGAAATATATACCCTGGCCTTTGCGTAAACGCTGCGCACCGCTATGTACGCCAGGCGGTAAGCGTTGACATATATCCTGGCGTTATTGGCCAGCGCCGCGCTGCCCGTATAGTGATAGGTTCCGTAATTATTCACCTCGTTTCCCACAATCCAGTTGGCGATCCGCCCGTCAGGCGTGTATCGCTGCGCCAGAAACGTGAATATCGCCTCCAAATGCTTACGCGCTTTGGCCTCGCTTGTGTTCAGCGCGTAAAAGCCGTGGCCGGGCGCACGGGCGGCTTTTGGAATCAGATAAGAAATGTCATCCCGCCACCGAAGCAGAAATATGGCCGAAACGATCATCCGGCTCTTCTTGTACTGGTTCAGCGTGTTGTCAATACTCTCCATAATGCCCCGGTTAAACCAGTAGGTTTTCCCATTATATCTGTAGGAAATCCCCTGCGCCGCATTTTCCTGCTCCGGCGTGGCGACCAGGTCGTCCAGGCAGATGTTGTACGCTGTGTGCTTGACGCCCAGCTCCACCGCGTCGCTGAGATAATAGGGGTCTACCTGGAGCCCTTTCTTGGTGGCGGCTTTGGGAAAAGCGTAGTTATAGGAAGCCAGCTTTTCCGGGTTGGAAATATATTTGGGCGTGCTGATGATTGTATAGGAACCCTTTTTATCCGTTTTCACCGCCAGCGCAAACCTGGACTGGAGCTTGCTGGCCGACGTGCCGTAGTTCAGGGGCGCAGTCATGGTCACCTTCGTGCTTTTTTTGACCTTTGCGTCCGGCTTCGCGTTTTTCGCCACGGACGCGCCGACGCAGCTTAGGTGGAACAGGTAATAATAGCCGTCCGCGCTTTTTACATAATTCTTGACTGTCGCCTGCACCTTCACCGTCTTTTTATTGGAAAGCGCCACCGATGTGAGCGTAGCCGCCGTCTTGGATGGACTCACTTTCTGGATGCCTTTCGCTGTCTTCAGGGATTTTTTGCCGCTGAATTTGCCGTATATTTTCGCCTTTTCGGAATCCAGCTTGTAGGCCCGCACCCGCACATAATAACACTTGTCTTTGTACCGATCCCGGACTGCAAGTTCGGTCTTTTCTGTGAAAAAAGACTCCGTTTTTGTTTTAAATTTCTTGTCTGTGCTGACCTGAACCTGATAGCCTTCGGCGCCTTTGACTTTCCCCAGGCTGGCCTTTAAAACGCCCCTGGACGAATTGGAAAGGGAGCGAAGCTTACCCGCGCCCACCGTCACCTTGGTCCACTTGGCCGTAAGCGTCAGGTTGCGGATCACCGGTTTTGAAAAATCATATTTTGTCTTTCCATTGTGCCAGCCGGCAAATTTATATTTTGCGCGGGTGGGGTCGGAAGGCTTCCTGGCCTTGGCGCCTTTGGCCACGTTCTGGGCCTTAACCGCGCTGCCGCCTTTGGACTGGAAGGTGACTTTGTAAACCGTCTGCTTTACGTCCCCGCCGGAGACGGAATTTTGGACGCTTCTAGTCTTTGGCATTTGGTTTTCGGAAATGCCATTTTCGGGGACGCCGTTTTCCGAAACCGCATTCCGGGAAATTGTATTCTCAGAATTTTCGGAAATTTGATTTCCAGAGATTTCATTCACGGAAATATTGTTATCCGAAACGCTGTTTTTTGAGGCGTCATTTTCAGAAGTCTGGTTTCCAGAGATTTCATTTCCCGAATTTCCATTGTCCAAGACGCCGTTTTTAGAAACCGCATTTTCGGAGATTTCGTTTCCGCAGGTTTTGCTTTCCGGGATTTCGTCCCTGGAAATTTCATTTTTCAAATCTCCATTTTCGTCAGCCGCATCCCCCTGAAATCCCTCTTCCAGCTCCTCATTTCCCGAAGCCTCTTCCCGCTCCCAGCCTTCCAGGGGGCGCCGGATTGGCACGTCGGGGTCGCTGTCCACTTCCTGAAGCTTAAAGCAGTCCAGCGCGTCGATGATGGACAGTGGATTTTTGCGGCAGCGCACGCGCTCCAGATGGGGATTTTCCCGCAGATCCAGCCTGGTAAGCCCGTTGTCTTCACAGTTCAGGAAACGCAGGTTGGGGAAAAAGCGCAGGCCCTCCAGGCTTTCAATGCCCAGGCCAGACACATCCAGCTGGCAAACTTCCGCCGCCTCCCTTTGATCCAGCATGCCGTTTTGGTCTTTGTCGTATGCGCCCGCCACATATCCCCGGAAAATGTCGTCGGGAAAGTTTTGGGCATGGATTGGCGCGCCGCCGTCCGTCTCCCAGGACTTTGCCCAAACCGGGCCTGTCTGGAAAAATAAAATCGCCGCAAGAAATACGGCCAAAAATCTCTTTTCTGGATGTCCTCCCATGTTTTTCACCTCCGTATAGAAAAAATCCGGGACTCTTTAAAGCCCCGGTTTACGTTCCTAATTATTCAGCTGGTATACAGAAGCTTTCTGGCTTCCGAACTGCAGCGCCGCGCTGTGGCTGTCCATAAAAATGTCCACATGGCCGTAACCCGTGCCGCGGTCTTCCACTGTATAGACGTTTCCATTGATCAGCAGTTTGGTTCCAAAGGGAACGCCTCCCATAGCCACGGTTCTCCCCGCCGTGGGCGTAGTTCCGCTGGCCGTCCCTCCTCCGGACCAGGAACCACAGCATATGGAACAACTGCAGTATGCCGTCAATGTGAAATCGCCTAAATATGTGCCTGCGCTGCCAGAGGACGCTGTCTGTGCAGGTTCCGGCTCCGCCGTGGGCTCAGGCTGCGCTGTCGGCTCCGGCTGTGTCGTCGCTTCCGGCGTCTGCTGTTGCGCCGCCTCCGGTTCGACCGTCTCCTGAGCAGGCTCTTCGGGCTCCTGCGAAACTTCCGGCTCCTGGAGCTCCTGGGCCTCTTTTGGCTCTTGCTCTTTGACAGGCTCCTGCGTCTCCTGGGATGAAATCTCCGGCTCATCTCCCTCCTGAGCCGTTTCCTCCTGGATAGACTCTTTCGCCTGTTGTGCGGCCCGGGCCGCCTCCGCAGCCTCTCTTTCCTTCTCTTCCTGCTGCTGTCTGGCCAGTTCGGCTTCCGCCGCCCTTCTGGCCGCCTCCGCCTCTTCTTCCGCCTGCGCGATCAGACCGTCGAGCTGCGCGGATTGGCTGTTCACCAGCTCCAGCAGATTGGCCGCCTCCCCTTGTGTACGGTCAATTTCCTGCCCATAAGTCTGGATTTCCTCCTGGGTGGACGCGGTCAGCGCTTCCACTTCCTGCCGCTTCTGCTCGGTCTGCGCCTGCAAATCGGCGATGGCTTCCTGCTCCACCTTCACAGCCAGTTTCTGATCCTGCACTTTCTCTTTCGACTGCTCGTATTTTTTCAGCATCTCCCGGTCGTACTTGGATATCTGCGCAAAATTTTCCGCCCGGGTAAGCATATCCGTTAGGCCGTCCGCAGACAGAAGCGTGGTCAAAAGACTCCCCCTTGAATTTTCATACATATATGAAATCCGAATCTTCATATTTTCATATTGCTTCGCTTCTCTTTTTTTGGCTTTCTTTAATTCTTTTTTGACCAGACGCAATTCTTCCTGCTTCTGTTTGGCCTTATCCGTCAGCTCTTGTAAGCTGGCGCTTAGCTCCTCATATTGCTGTGACAGCTGCGATAAATAAGCTTCCAGATCTCCCCTTTGATTCTCCAGGCTTTCCAATCGCTGCTGCGCCTCTGCCAGATCTGACTCCGACTGGGCCTTCCCCTCCTGAACGGCCTCAATCTGTTCCTGCGTGGATGCGGCATGCGCTGGTACGCTCCCTCCCGTAAGCAGCACAGACGCCGCCAATGCCGTAGTTAAAAGTCTTAATTTTTTCATAATATATAACACCTCATTTATATTTACGTTACACATTATACCACATAGCGAAATAAAATCAATACCTTTTGTCAAAAAAATGTAATATTTGCGTAATATTTTGGCCCAAACTAAAAAAATCCATCCAATAATTTGCAAATTTCAAATAGAATATTGTTTAGTTTTCTATATAAAATTTGTAAACTTATATAGTAGAAAATTACAATGCGGCAGAGATTCAGGAGGAATAACTTCATGGAAAAAATGATGGATGAAAACAGAAAAAAACAATATCGGGCTCTTGGACTGACAATCGCCTACTACCGTAAACTCAAAGGACTCACCCAGTTGCAGCTTGCAGAAGCAACGGATGTCAGCCGGACACATATGAGCAATATAGAAGCTCCAAATGGAAAAACTTCCGTATCCCTGGATAAATTATTCGACATAGCAGACGCTTTGGGAGTTAAGATTAAGGACTTATTTGATTTTCGCGGGGTTGTATAAGTTTGCGCAAATGCCCGGTGTATTTACAACCAGGCTTATTCGGTTCGCGCAGCGCACTTTCGACATCTTTATTTATGAACAGCCCAGTCCCGATGTCAAAGTGTCTGCGCACGCAAAACTGCCGCCCCGATTCAAAACTCGAGGGCGGCAGTTTACTTTTTTAATGTCAGACGCTTTAGACCGTTGCTTCTATAGACGCTTCCGCCGGACGCTCCGCTTCCATATTCATGGCCTCTTCGTATTTCTCCAGAATAATCCGCTGGATCCTTTCCCGGGTGGCTGAATTAATCGGGTGTGCAATATCGCGGTATTCCCCGTCCGTCGCCTTGCGGCTGGGCATAGCGATGAACAGGCCCTTTTCGCCTTCAATCACTTTAATATCATGCACCACAAACTCATCGTCAATGGTAATGGATACCACCGCTTTCATTTTCCCCTCTTTTGCTACCTTTCGTACTCTCACATCGGTTATATTCATAGTAGTTTTTACCCCTTTCGGAATTATAATACATACCTTTCATTCTTTTCCACAACAATCTTAATACCATCTTCCCCATAATGGTATGAATTCGCACGTATGGTGTCCCTGCTCTCCACGACGCAGTTCTCGATGTGCGTGTTGTCCCCCAAATAAACTTCATTAAGAATGATTGAATTTTTTATTACACAATTATTTCCCACAAACACGTTCTTAAACAGAACCGAATTCTCCACCTCGCCGTTGATAATGCATCCGCTGGCGATCAGGCTGTTCTTCACCTTGGCGCCCGGATTGTATTTTGCCGGGGGAAGATCGTCGATCTTCGTCTTAATCTCAGGCCCTTCCCGGAAGAAATACTCCCGCACGTCCGGGCGGAGAAAATCCATGTTTGTTCTATAATAAGATTCCACCGTAGAAATGTTGCTCCAGTAGTCTTTGATCTTGTAGCCGTAAATCCGCTTCAGGTTCTTATAGCGGATCAGGATGTCTTTTACAAAATCGTGGCGGTCTTCCTGGGCGCATTTCTCCAGCATTTCAATCAGCTGCCTTCTTCTAAGTACGTAGATGCCTGTGGAAATGGTGTGGGACTGAGTCACCATGGGTTTTTCCTCAAATTCCTCAATCCTGGATTCCTCATTCATCTTCAGCACACCGAAACGGTTGATGTCGTCCCCGTCGATGTCCGTGCAGACCACGGTCACGTCCGCCCGCTTCACGATGTGGTATTCCAGCACCTTATTATAATCCAGCTTGTAGATGCCGTCGCCGGAAGCGATGACCACGTAAGGCTCATGGCTGTTTTTCAGAAAGTTCAGGTTCTGGTACATAGCATCCGCCGTGCCCCTATACCACCAACTGTTGTCCGCCGTTACCATGGGCGTGAATATATAAAGTCCGCCCTGCTTTCTTCCGAAATCCCACCATTTGGAAGAACTTAAGTGTTCATTCAATGAACGGGCGTTGTACTGGGTCAAAACCGCCACTTTCTGTATATGGGAGTTGGACATATTGCTCAAGGCAAAGTCAATGCTTCTGTAGCTGCCCGCCACCGGCATGGCCGCGATGGCCCTTTTGTTGGATAATTCCCTCATTTTGTTGTTGCTGCCGCCTGCTAAGATAAGCCCTATCGCCCTCATGCGCTCTCACCGTCCTT
>CAYOWU010000075.1:0-14014 GCA_964407765.1 uncultured Lachnospiraceae bacterium | reverse complement strand
CATCCGCAATAATAATAATTTTATCGTAGCGAAGCTTTGTAATGTCAAAATCATTGCCGTACACCTGCAGGAATCCGCAGACAAAGGCATTGATCATCGACTTAATCTCCGCATTGGCCAGAACCTTATCGATGCTGGCCTTGGCCACGTTAAGAATCTTCCCCCGGATGGGCAGGATGGCCTGGTAGTTCCGGTCCCGGGCCGTCTTGGCCGAACCGCCCGCGGAATCACCCTCCACAATGAAAATCTCGCATTTGGACGGATCCTTTTTCTCACAGTTGGCCAGCTTGCCGTTGGAGTCGAAGGAATATTTCTGCCGGGACAAAAGATTGCTCTTGGCCCGCTCCTCCGTCTTTCGGATTTTCGCCGCCTTCTCCGCACAGGAAAGGATGGACTTTAACGTCTCCAGGTTCCGGTCGAAATAAAGGGCCATCTCCTCTCCCACCACCTTCGCCACGGCCCTGGCCGCGTCGGGATTGTCCAGCTTCGTCTTGGTCTGGCCCTCGAAGCGGGGAGCCGGATGCCGGATGGAAACCACCGCCGTCATGCCGTTTCGGATATCCGCGCCGGTGAAATTGGCCTCCCTGTCCTTTAAGACGCCGATTTCACGGGCGTAATTATTCATGACCGCCGTAAATGTGGACTTAAAGCCGGTCAGATGGGTTCCGCCCTCCGCGTTGTAGATGTTGTTGCAAAATCCCAGGACATTTTCCTGAAAATCATTGGTGAACTGGAACACCGCCTCCACGCATATATCCTCCGCTTCCCCCCGCAGACAGATGGGCTCGCAGACAGCCTCTTTTTTCCTGGTCAGATCGCACACGAAGCCTAAAATGCCGTCCGGCTCGTAATATTCCACTATTTCCGGCTCCTGGCCTCTTCGGTCCTCGAAGCGAATCCGCAGCTGGGAGTTTAAATAGGCCGTCTCGTGGAGGCGGCTTTTTACCTCCGCCGCAGAAAAATCCGTACGATCAAAGATTTCCTCGTCGGGCAGAAAATTAACGGAAGTGCCCGTTTCCCGCGTCTCGCCCAGACGGGGCAGGCTTCCGTCCGCCTCCAGCGCCAAGGCCGGAACGCCCCGCCGGTAACAGTCGTGGTGAATCCAGCCGTCCCGGCTAATCTTGATGTCCAGATGCCGGGACAACGCATTAACCACCGAAGAGCCTACCCCGTGAAGGCCTCCGCTGGTTTTATAAGCCGAATCGTCAAACTTTCCTCCCGCGTGCAGGGTGGTAAATACCAGACGCTCAGCGGGCATTCCTTTCTCGTGCATATCCACCGGAATGCCTCTTCCATTATCCGTGACGGTACAGGAACCGTCCTTTTCCAACACTACCTGAATCTTATTGCAAAAGCCCGCCAGATGCTCATCCACGGCATTGTCCACAATCTCATAAATCAAATGATTCAGACCCTTCCTGGACACACTGCCGATGTACATCCCCGGCCGCTTGCGCACCGCTTCCAAACCTTCCAGCACAGCTATGCTGGCCGCGTCGTAAGAATCCCTTTCAGACATATCCATCTGCCCTTCCGTTATAGTATTATGTTCAAAGGTATTTTAACAATGCCTCCGCCACTCCGTCATCCTCATTGCCGGACGTTACATAATCTGCCACTTCCTTCACATGCTGATTCCCGTTTCCCATGGCCACCGACGCGCCGGCCCACTTGAGCATCTCCAGGTCGTTGTCGCTGTCCCCGATGGCCAGAACATTCTCCGGCTTTAGGCCCAGATACCGGACAAGCCTGTCAAGGCCGTCCGCCTTGCTCCAGGAACCTTGGACAATCTCCAGGTTAATGGGAATTACGGACACTGGATTGACTCCCCTTAACGCGTCAATCTGCCGCTTCAGCCGGAATTTCTGATCCACATTCATGCACACAATATGTATTTTTCCGATTTTGCGGCCGGGATCTTCCACGAAGGAATCCAGGCTGTCCAGCTCAATGTCTGTGGACAGAAGCTGGTCGCAGTAGCTTTTCATCAGCCCCGCCCGGTACAGATATTTGACCCCAAACTGATCTACATAGGCGTCCAGCCCCTCGTAAAGCTCCACAAAAAGCTCGTACTGCCCCGCCAGATCGCAGATCTCCCGCGCCGTCTGGTAGGGAATTGACTGGGTGTGGATCACTTTCTCCCCCTGGGCCTGCACCGCGATGGCGCCGTTGGCATTCACATAATAGGAAATGCCCGCAAATTCCCGCAGCACATACACTGCGTTGCGGTAGCTCCTGCCCGTGGTCGGAACCACGTAATAGCCGGCGTCTATGACGCTCTGGACAACTTGGCGGGTCCTGGGCGAAATGCCGCTGTCTCCCCGCAGCAAAGTCCCATCCATATCAACGGCGATCAATCGAATATCCATAGCTCCCTCCCCTGCCGCATCTGCGATTTACAGGTAAAATAATTATGCAACTGTGAAAATATTGCACAGTTACAAATAAAAAACTTCTGCTTCGTAAGAAACAGAAGTTGCAAACAGTTCGTACGGGAGTCGAACCCGTGTTTCCGCCGTGAGAGGGCGGCGTCTTGACCACTTGACCAACGAACCATTTCTTTATCGTACGAACATATAATAAATCATTTCCGGGAAATATGCAAGCATTTTTTTTAATTTTTTTCAAATGCGCTTTTTCAGGCGAAAAAGAGGCAGCCCCGCGGCGCGAAAATCCCTTTTCGGAACCGCCTCCCCCAGACGTTTATTTCTTTTTCAGGTAAAAAAATCCGTACGCCGGCACATTCATGCCCACGGCTTTTGCCTCTTTACCGGACAGAAGGTCTGTGTATTCTCCGTCCGTCTCGTTGATCCACGCCATTTTGTCACACTCGCTGAAGTTAAACAGGCCGATGATTTTCTCACCCTCGAAAGCCCGGCCGATACACAGCACAGACTGTTCCCAGGTTTGGATGGTCCAGACGTCTGCGTTGGCGGCAAAGGCCTTTTCCTGTTTCCGAATGCGCTCCAGCCGGTTCAGACCCTGGAAAATCTTTCCTTCCACGGCATCGGGATCCGTGATGTTTTCCGCCAGATCCCACCGCATGGCCCCCCGGTGTATGTACCGGGAATCCGCCGCTTTATAGGGGTCGTCCTTATAGGTATAGTCGTTGACCTGGGCCACCTCGTCGCCGCTGTAGAGCATTGGTATGCCCGACTGCATAAACATATAGGCGTGCAGCATCAGATCCAGCCGGATGGCCTGCTCCATCAGGGCCTCGTTCTGCTCAAACCCCGCTTTTTCCACGCCGCACATGGATGCGGTCGTCCCGCAGAACCGGGCGTCGCCGGAGGATGGATCGGCGTTATAAAGCTCCCCGCGGCTGTTGCTGCCGCCTGCAAATCCCTGGAAAAAATCATTGAGATACTGCTTGTGGGAGCGCTCGCCGATGCCCTCTGTCATCAGGGAGCCGTAATCCAGCCCCCAGCCGATGTCGTCGTGGCAGCGCAGGTAATTGAGGAACACATAGTCCTTGGGCAGGGCGTTCACAATGTCCAGCTGCCGCTTTAACAGGCGCACGTCCCGGGTGGCCACAGTGTGCCAGGTGGTGGCCATGGTGGTCACATTGTAAAGCATATGACACTCCGGTTTGTCCAGCGTTCCAAAATAAGGCGCCACCTTCTCCGGCTCCATTACCACTTCCCCCAAAAGCAGGATGCCGGGGCAGACGATTTCGCTGATTATACGCATGAGACGCACAATGGAGTGCACCTGGGGAAGATTTCTGCAGGGCGTATTCAGCTCCTTCCAGATGTAGGGAACCGCGTCGATGCGGATAATATCCACGCCCCGGTTGGCCAGGTACAGGAAATTGTACATCATCTCATTGAAAACCCTGGGGTTTTTGTAATTTAAGTCCCACTGGTAGGGATAGAAGGTGGTCATTACAAAATGGCCGGCCTCCTCCACCCAGGTGAAATTCCCCGGCGCCGTCGTGGGAAAAACCTGGGGCACCGTCTTTTCATAGAGGTCGGGAATATGGTCGTTGTCAAAGAAAAAATAACGGCTCATATATTCCCCGTCCCCCTGGCGGGCCCGCCTGGCCCACTCGTGCTCCTCCGAGGTGTGGTTCATGACAAAATCCATGCAGACGCAAAGCCCCCTTTCATGGCAGGCAGCGGTCAGCTCTTCCAAATCCTCCATGGTTCCCAGCTCTTCTTGCACCTTCCGAAAATCCGACACCGCATAGCCGCCGTCGGAACGTCCTTTGGGCGTCTCCAGAAACGGCATCAGATGGATGTAGTTCACATTGCATTTTTCCAAATAATCCAGCTTCGACTGCACGCCCTTTAAATTGCCGGCGAAGTTGTCAATGTAGAGCATCATGCCCAGCATGTCGTTTTTCTTATACCAGCCAGGGTTTTCCTCCCGCTTCTCGTCCAGCGCCTTTAACGCTTCCCTGCGTTCACGGTAAAAGCGCTCCATCTGATCGCACAGCTCCGCAAACATGGAATTGTTGCCGTAAAGCTCCGTATAAAGCCATTTGAGCTCCTCAAAATGTTTCTCAAAACGTCTTGGGTAGACTGTCTGCTTTTTCTTGTTTTTCCGTAATTTCTTTTTCAACGTTTTTTTCATCGTATCACCTTTCCTCACTTTACACAGCCGCCTATGTAAACCTTTAGTTACACTCTATCACAAAATCGCTTCATTGGCTACCCAAAACCCCTGCGGATAACGGCAGCAAAATCACTGCCGAAGATAGTTCCGCATGGTTTTGAGGGCATTTTTTTCCAGCCGGCTGACCTGCGCCTGGGATATTCCAATCTCTGCCGACACCTCCATCTGGGTCTTGCCCTGGAAATAGCGCATACGTATAATCGAACGCTCCCGCTCCCCCAGGCGGTTCATGGCATCCTGCAGGGAAAGGCTCTCAATCCAGCGCTCTTCTTTGTTCTTTTTATCGCTAATCTGATCCATCACGTAAAGGGTGTCGCCGCCTTCCGTATAGACGGGTTCGTAAAGGCTGACCGGATTCTGAATGGCGTCCAGCGCGTACACGATCATTTCCTTCTCAATGCCGATCTCCTCCGCGATCTCGCTGACCGTGGGCTCCTTGGAATGCTGCTTCATGTAGCTTTCCTTGGCGTAAATGGCCTTATAGGCGATGTCCCGCAGGGAACGGCTGACGCGTATGGAGTTATAGTCCCGAAGATAACGGCGGATTTCTCCGATGATCATGGGGACGGCATAAGTGGAAAATTTTACATCCAGTTCCAGTTTAAAGTTGTCGATAGCCTTGATCAGCCCGATGCAGCCGATCTGGAACAAGTCGTCTGCATTTTCGTTGCTGTTGGAGAATCTCTTGATCACGCTTAACACCAGCCTCAAATTCCCCTTGATGTACCGCTCTCTGGCCTTCAGATCCCCTTGTTTGATCCTTTTAAACAGCTCATCCTTCTCTTCATTGGTAAGCACCGGAAGCTTTGAAGTATTCACACCGCATATTTCTACTTTGTTAAGCGCCATTTTAAGAATCCTCCTGACTATTGCACGCATTAAAACCCTCGTTCCAATAAAATTTTTCTCAAATCGCACTTTCTTTATTCAGCTCCTCGGAAAATATAAAAAATAATACCCCTTGACACTCCAAACGCACACAGGGCCGCCGCAAAAAAGCCAATGGCTTCCTGCAGCAGCCCCGTGTTTCTCCCTGTTTTGGACAAACCCGCGATTGGGCAGACAGATGCGTCGACATGTCCAGCTTGATAGTTTTTGCAAAAACCAATTATATTATATTGCCCTTTATAATATTTGAAAAGAGTTAAATTGTAAAACGTATTTAATAGTTTACTTTTTCCGTAAAAATTAATATTTCTGTAATATTCTTCGCCAGAAGGCGCGTCCATACGCCGTTCTCTATCTATTGTCTGCCATCGCCTGTATGTGATCCGGGATTTTTTCCAGAAAAGATCCAGAGGAACTCTCCGCCCAGTTAAAAACCCTGGGAGAAATGCCGGAAGTGACGATTTTACTTTTTTTTACAAAAAAATAAAAAAAGTATTGACAAGCCGCCCGTTTTGATTATATAATAGCAGAGCAGGCAAGGGGAAGCGAAAAAGCATACCTTCCAGCAATCTTACAACGCATGGTTCCGTCGTTTCGCGCTTATTACAGTAGGGATAAGGTAAACAGCCAAAATAATACGAGCCGTGCAATATGGGATCTTAGCTCAGTTGGGAGAGCATCTGCCTTACAAGCAGAGGGTCATAGGTTCGAGCCCTATAGGTCCCATATTTTTAAAAAAAATGGCGAGATAGCTCAGTTGGCTAGAGCATACGGTTCATACCCGTAGTGTCGGGGGTTCAAATCCCTTTCTCGCTACTTTTTGTGAGTCCTGAAGACCTTTTTAAGAGAGGCCTTCAGGATTTTTTTGTGGAAAATCACCGCGCATCCCCCTTTACACGCTTCCTGTATTGCCTTATAATAGAGCAGAAAACAGGTGATTGCGAAACAGGCGTTTCACAATCGCCTATAAAAATTCAAACACGAAAGGAGCACTGTCCTATGCAGAAGTACGAATGCGATCCCTGCGGTTATGTCTATGACCCGGAGGTCGGCGACCCGGAAGGCGGCATCGCGCCGGGCACGGCTTTTGAAGACATTCCGGACGACTGGGTATGCCCGGTCTGCGGCGCGGGAAAAGATGAATTTAAGCCAGTTTAAACAGACAGCAAATCAAACAGGACCGGTCTTGAGGCGCATTCGTCCCAGTCCGGCCCTGTTTTGGTTTATGTAAATACCGGCGGCCCCTTTATTTACCGCACAGATAGTTCTCTATACACTTGATGGCTTCCTTCTCGTCCTCGCCGTTGGCGGATATGATAAGCTCTTCCCCGTTGTCAAGCCCCAGCGTGATCATTCCCATAATGCTTTTCGCGTTCACTCTCTTATTGTCAACTTCCATGTGAATTTCGCATTTATATTGATTGGCCAACTGCACCAGCTGTGCAACGGGCCTTGCCTCCAGTCCGATGTTCAGGTTCACTTTCACAGGTTTCTTAATCATAATAACTCCTCCTTGCCCCCTCGCAGCTCCTGGGCTAAATTGCTTAACTTCCTCAATCTGTGGTTTACCCCCGACTTCCCCACCTGGGGCGTCAACATCATCCCCAATTCTTTCAGCGTGGCCTCCGGAAATTCCAGGCGCAGCCGCGCAATTTCCGAAAGTCCGCTGCTTAATTCATCCAATCCCATCTTCTCCTCAATCAGGCGAATATCTTCGATCTGTTTTACCGCCGCGTTCACTGTCTTGTGTATATTCGCCGTTTCACAATTCACTTTCCGGTTTACAGAATTTCGCATTTCTTTCAGTATGCGGATGTTCTCCAGGTTGATCAGCGCCAGACCGGCCTCCATAAGTCCCAGAAGCTCCACAATCTGTGCGCCTTCCTTCACATATACCACATAGGATTTTTTCCGCAGAACAATCTTAGCGTCTATTTGGAACGCCTGCATAATCCCCTGTATCTGCAGAGCTTTTTCTTCTGTCTGACAGACGATTTCAAAATGATAAAATTTTTCCGGATCGCTGATCGAGCCGGCCGCCAGAAAAGCGCCCCGTATAAATGCCCGCTTACAGCAGTTGTTCTGAATCACCATATGGCTGGCCAGACGCAGGGCTCCGCCCGTTTTATCTTCCTGCGCCATCAGTTTTGCCGTCTGCAGAATACGCGCCGCCTGCTCTTCATCGGCGACCATGATGACATATACATTTCCCCTTTTCAGGCAGGGATTCCTGCTGATCGCAATGTCCGTATCTATATTAAAGGTTTTTTTCAGCAATGTAAAGCATTTTTGGGAAACAGTCTCATTCTCTGTCTGTATGTACAGCCCGAGCCCCCCGCCTTTCTGGACGGCTATGTGTCCGCACATGCTGATGATGGCGCTAAGCTCCGCAATCTGGCAGTGGCGGGCGGCGCTGAACTTTCCGGAAAGCTCTTCCTTTACTTCCGATGAAAAAGACATCGACTTCATGCACCCTTTTCTAGATTTTTTTTCGTATGGAATCTTTTAACAGATCCCGGTGTTCAATCCGAAGGCCGTAGCCGGACGCGCCTTTTAACCGCTGGTAAACCTCCCTGGCCAGCGTCACAGAGCGGTGCTTCCCCCCTGTGCAGCCGATTCCGATGACCAGACTGGTCTTCCCCTCCCGGATATAAAGGGGAATCAGAAAACGAAGCATACTCTCTAATTGATCCGCAAATTCCCTGGCCGCGTCAAAGGACATCACGTAGTCAAAGACTTCCCTGTCCTCCCCGCTCATGGGCCGCAGCTCATCCAGGTAATAGGGATTGGGCAGAAAGCGCGCGTCGAAAATCAGATTCCCGTCCCCGGGCACGCCGTATTTAAACCCGAAAGACAGCACCGTCACCATCAGGCTGTCGAACTTCTGATTTTTTAAAAAAATAGCCTCCAGCTCCTCCCGAAGCTCCCGAACCAGCAACTGGCTGGTGTCAATAATGTAATCCGCCCTGGTTTTTAAAAAAGCCAGCTTCTCCCGTTCCAGCCGTATCCCTGTGTCCACCCGCCCCCGGGGCGCCAGCGGGTGGTTGCGCCTCGTCTCCTGGTAGCGCTTAATCAGCGCCTCGTCGCAGGCGTCCAGAAAGAGGATCTCATAGTCATAGCCCTGGTCTTTCATATGAAGCAGAACGCTTTCCAGCTCATCCAGCGCCTGGCCACTGCGCACGTCCACCCCCAGGCCCACATTGCGTATTTCCTCCGCGCTCATATTGGCCATCAGAGAGGCGAACTTCTCCATCAGGGGGATGGGCAGATTGTCCACGCAGAAATAATTGGCGTCCTCTAACATTTTTAGGGCAGTGCTTTTCCCTGCCCCCGACACTCCAGTTACAATCACAAAACGCATCCTACCACCTCACAGCAACGTATCTGGAAAATCCCCTAAAAATTTCACTTCCGGCTCCAGCCTCACCTGGAACTGCCTCTCTACCTCTTCCTGCACATGCTTCATTAAAGCCGCCACGTCCGCCGCCGTGGCGTGGCCGCAATTAATCACAAATCCGCAGTGTTTTTCAGCAATCTGCGCGTCTCCCACCCGATATCCTTTAAGCCCCGCGTCCATAATCAGCTTTCCGGCGAAATGTCCTTTGGGACGCTTAAAGGCGCTTCCCGCGCTGGGATACTCCAGCGGCTGCTTGCTGACGCGCCTCTGCGCCAAATCCTGCATATTCTCCCGGATGGCTTCCCTGTCTCCGGGGCGCAGCTTCAGCTTTGCTTCCAGCACAATGCACTGCCGCCGTTTCACGGCGCTGTCCCGGTACCCCATCTCCATCTGATCCGCCCGCAGGGAAATGACCTGCCCCGAAGGCTCCAGCGCGGTCACGCTCTCCAGCACATCCTTCATCTCGCCCCCGTAAGCGCCCGCGTTCATGGTCACGGCGCCGCCCAACGTCCCCGGAATGCCCCCGGCGAACGCAAGGCCCTCCAGCGACGCTTCCATGGCTTTCTTGGAAAGGGCGGCCAGGGAAGCGCCTGCCTGCGCCTTTATGCGGCATCCGTCCACTTCTGTCTGGCTCATATTCCGGTACAGCTGAATGACCGCACCCCGGTATCCCTGGTCGCTGACCAGAAGATTGCTGCCGTTTCCCATGATAAACCAGGGAATCTCCCGCCGCCTGCAGACATCGACGGCCTTTCTCACTTCCTCGGCGCTTTTGGGCTGCAGCAGATAATCCGCAGGCCCGCCAATGCGAAACGTGGTATGCTTTCCCATGGGCTCCTGCAGCAAAATCCTGTCCGCATCCATAAATTCCTGAAACAAGCCGTATAAATTCTCCATCGCTCTTTTGCCTCACTTCTTGATTAAGGTTTCTGCAGCAAATCTTTAATCACTTCCGCCGCAATCATAAGCCCCGCCACGCTCGGCACAAAGGAGATGCTCCCGGGCGCCGGCTTAATCTCCTGTTCCTGCGCCCGGCTGCGAATGGGCTTTTCCTTGGAGTAGAGGACCTTCACCCTGCGGATGCCCCGCTTGCGAAGCTCCCTGCGCACAGCTTTGGCCAGAGGGCAGACGCTGGTCTTTGAAATGTCTGTAACCTCGAACTTGGTGGGATCCAGCTTGTTGCCCGTCCCCATCGAGGAAATAATCGGCGTTTTCGACAGCTGGGACTGCTCAATCAGAAGCAGCTTAGAAGTCACCGTGTCGATAGCGTCCACCACATAGTCATACGCCGAAAAATCAAACATATGCGCCGTATCTTTGTTGTAAAAAGTATCATAAGTATGGACCAGGATATTCGCGTCTATATCACGGATCCTCTCTTTCGCCACTTTCGTCTTCAGTCTGCCCAGGGTGGAATGAAGGGCGTAGAGCTGCCGGTTGATATTCGTAATGTCCACCGTATCGTGATCCACCAGCGTCAGGCTTCCTACGCCGCAGCGGGCCAAAGCTTCCGCCACGTAAGAACCCACGCCGCCCAGACCGAATACGGCGATCTTCTTCTTGCCCAGCAGGTCAACCGCCTCCCTGCCGATCAACAGTTCCATCCGTGAAAATTCGTCTCCCATGTTCCTTTCCTTCCGCTTATTGCTTTTTCACGCCATACTTTATTATATCACCCATGACGCGATAAATATCCAGGGTGGCTCAAAAAACGCTTAAGGGATGCACATCCCCCCTATTCTATGGCATAAAAGATACCCAGGATATACTTTATTATACTATCCATAACGCAAAAAGTACAGATGAATCGTTGAAAAGTGGCAGATAAACGAAAGAAAGAATCCTGCCACGCAGAATCCCACCCGGAGGGCTTTTTATCTTATAAGATAAAATATGGATGCAGGACATCCCGCATCCACATTTTTTACTGAAACAGCCCATCCATATAGGCCACCGCGCTCTCAGACACCGCGTCCGCATTATTGACAAAGATCACGTCCTGCACCTGATTTTCCGCCACAAACTGGGGAATGTTCTGCTGGAAATATCGGTAATCCACCACATGAACGGTCTGGTAATGATCCACCAGAAAAGGTACAAAAGCGTTTCCATAGGACTCCTTAATCACCAGACAGGATGAGCCGTCCTGCAATGCAGGGTTTCGGATTACCGAATAGGGGTTATCCCCTCCGATGAAACAGGAATATTTATTGCCGTCGTCATACCCGGAGGCGTCGGCCACCACATTCCATTCCATCTCGATTCCGTCCGCGCCCACATACGTCATGTCGTTAGTGCCTTTCGGAATATAGGCAGTGATTGTATCCGGATTTTCCGCCAGAACCGCCGCCTGGTTGCCGAAGGAATAAAAACTGCCCACGAAATTGTCAAACTCCTGCTTCTGATAGCTCTCCCGGGCGTTGGGCGTAATCCCCTTTGCCTGGCAGAACTGCTCGTAGGCGTAATAGGCCCCGTCTGCGGTCCAGTGGTGATCCGTACGGAAATACAAGTATTCGCTGTTGTGCTCCAGCAGCGAGTCAAAGACCCGCACGCCCTTCACGCTTTTGTCCAGGTTATTCAAAATATAATCAAACGCCTGGGACTGGTCGCTGCACCCCAGGGAGTCCTGAATATCCTGATCCAGGTAAATCCCAATGGACGTGGGCGCCGGTATGTCGTAAACCGTGGCCTTTCCGGCCAGAAGCTGCGCCGCGTTGTTGATCATCTTAATATACTGATTCGCCGAGTCCAGCGCAAAATAATAAAGCTCAAATCCCCGGTCCTGCGCTATGTAAATCGTTCCGGCGCTTTCCGGCGCCACGTGTATCGTGCCGTCCCCGCCTTCGTCCCCCTGCGCCGACGCCGCTTCACTGTCCGCGCCCGTCTCGCCGTTTGCCGACACGTCTGATTTGGCGTCCGCCTCCGTGTACTCGTCGGGAATCTCATCCCCGGCGCCCACGCTGCCGTGAATCTGCTCCTTTCCCAGCCCATAGAGCCGCTCCACCGCCGCGTTGGCCGTCAAAAGCTTTTCCCGGAAAGGGAACGTGTCCGCATACCACGCGCTGACGCCCGCGAAAAAATCCCCTTTCAAAATCCCCTCTGCCGAAGGCTTCGGAAACCTCTCCAGATCCCGCTTTTCCACATTAGATTTTTTGGGGCGCAGCGGGATTATCAGCCCCAGCAGACAGAGAAACAAAAGCAGCCACCGAAACGACCGGATCTCCAGCTTCAGATAATTCCAGTATCTCTTCCTCTCCCTCTCTTTACGCTTCTCGCGCCTTTCATGAATATCCAAAAGAACTCCTCCTATAGCCTTTTAAAACTCTGGCAATTACGAAACGCCCATTCCAATAAACAAAGTTTGGTCAAAATAGATAAATAAGGAGCGAATTAGAAATGGTTTTGAGCTCCGTTTTATCTATTTTGACCAAACGAAGTATTCTAAAATAATCGTTTCGCAATCACCTATTTAAAACTGAAAATACAAAAACGGATTGTAGCTGTTTCCCACCAGCGCCATCACAGACAGAATAATCAGCGCAAGGGGAATCAGCGCCCCGGCCATATAAAGAACGCGCCCCGGCCGCCCTTCCCACACCCGGCCCACGTGCCGGAACTGCTTTCTTACCATGGCCGCAAAAGGAGTAGAGCCAATCATACTGATCAACAGCAGAAAACAGTGGTTTTGGAAAAAAATCTTGCTCTCCAAATTGGAAAAACCGTTGCCGTTGAAACCAAACATGCCCTTCACCGTAATCGCCACGTTGGATAAATCCGTAAACCGAAACAGCACCCACCCGAAGGCGACCACAAGCAAAGTATAAATATTGCGCGCCACCGGGGGCAGACGGAAATTATGCCGCTTCCATGCCCGCTCCATCACTAAAAAGCAGAAAAAATACAGGCCCCACAGCACATAATTCCAGGCCTCGAAGTGCCACAGCCCGGTCAGCGCCCATACGATGAACAGATTCCTTATGGTCTTGAGTTCCCCGTTCCGGCTTCCGCCCAGAGGTATGTACACATAGTCCCTAAAAAAGCTGCTCAGGGAAATATGCCACCGGCGCCAGAACTCCTGAATGGAGCCCGAAATATACGGATAATTGAAATTTTCCTGATAATGAAGCCCCACCATCAGCCCCATGCCGATGGCCATGTCCGAGTACGCCGAGAAATCCAGATAAATCTGCAGGGTATAGGCCAGAATCCCCACCCACACGGCCATAACCGGCATGCGCTCCAATAAAGCCCCGTCCATGGGCAGAAATGTATCCGCCACCAGCGCACAGCCATTGGCCAGTATGGCCTTCTTGGCCAGCCCCGCCGAAAAACGCCAGGCGCCTTCCGCCACTTCGCTCATCCTGGCCCGCCGATGCTTTAGCTCCTCGGCCACCGCGCTGTAGCGCACAATGGGTCCGGCCACGCACTGGTGAAACAGGCTGGCATAGAGTAAAAGCACCCAGAAATTTTTCTGGGCCGTAACTTCTCCCCGATACACATCGACCACGTAAGAAATTAGCTGAAACGTATAAAAAGAAATGCCTATGGGCAGGACAATCTTTGGAATCTTCTTGGGAACCCCAAACAAAAACTGGAATCCTTCCGCCAGAAATCCAGTGTACTTAAAAATACAAAGCAGGCCGATTAAAACCACGCACGCAGAGATAAAAAAAACGATGCGCAAAGATGCGTCCCGACATCGTTCTATCTTCCGTGCGCAAAACCACGCAACAAAAGTCATCCCTACTAGTAAAAATAAATACTGCGCCCCTCCCCAGGCATAAAAGATCATCGAAAACGCCAACAGCACGATATTTTTTCCACGGATGGTGGACATACTGTTGTACACAAGCAGCCAAATCACAAAGAAAAAACACACAAAAAATAAGCTTGCAAATAC
Organism: uncultured Lachnospiraceae bacterium; assembly: GCA_964407765.1. Classification (GTDB taxonomy): domain Bacteria; phylum Bacillota; class Clostridia; order Lachnospirales; family Lachnospiraceae; genus MGBC164599. The sequence continues at coordinate 212 of CAYOWU010000075.1, read as the reverse complement.
CATTTACTCCCCTGACACTCCCAACCAACAAACTTCCGGCATAATCCATGTCCCGTCTGCACGGCTCCCCGCATGGATTACGCCTGTTATTTGCCATAATTCGACTTTTTTTCTGTTAAAATACATCTTATAGTATGGGGTGTCATTTGTCAACTAACTTATTCTTCATTTTTCGCCGATTTTGTAACAGTTCAGCCTTCCGGCTTCACTGT
>CAYOWU010000074.1:0-14046 GCA_964407765.1 uncultured Lachnospiraceae bacterium | reverse complement strand
CATAATTGCTCCATTCCCGGCGCATCAGCATTAAATTTTCCCCATAAAGGTCTTTAATTGTAAGCCTGTCTTTCGCCGCAAGACGATGATGAATGGAAACTGCACAGCAAAATGGCTCACGGGATAATTCAAGTCCTGCGCAACGGCGCAGATCCAGCATGGTTTCATCAAAGATCCCCCCGATCACATCAATGTTCTTCCCGAGATTTCCCAATATCTCCCTGGCATTTTCCGGCGTATTCTCAAACGGTACAATTTGAAATTTCATATCTGGGCAATACTTCTGTATTTTTGCCCAAAGCCGTATCAGAAGCTGCGCAGGGGTCATTGGGGAGCTTCCAATCCGGATCACTTTTACATCTTTCTGCATGGCGTTTCTTGCCCGTATAATAGAATCACGGCAATACTGGATAATATATTTCGTGTCCTGATATAAAGATTTTCCTGCCTCTGTCAAAGTCAGCCCCCTATGAGTCCTGTAAAACAGCTTTACATCCAAAGAAGCCTCCAGAAGATTGATCTGCTTTATGATGGCTGTCGGGGTTATATAAGCCTCCTCCGCTGCTTTATTGAAGCTGCCCGCATCTGCCACACGAATAAATGTTTCAAGCTGTGGGTTATACATTTACCATCCTCCTATAATTTATATCCGCAATACCAAGTATTCACTTACTTAAAGTCATTCGATATAATTATACCTTATATCTCTCCTTTTTAGGGAAAAATTTTAACTGCCTAAAAAATTGGGGCATTTATCATAAAGTATTTCCATAAAATAGTTTCCTCTTCTTTTCTAATCAGCTTATTCGGAACTCTTTTTAAGTCCTTATGATCAGGAGAGAAATATCATTTTTACACTTTTAACAGAAAGGAACTATGCAATGACAAGACCAAAAAAAGGAATGGGTATACCGGATCCAGGGGGTGTGACTGCCATTCTTTTACCTGCGGAAGGATTTTATCTGTGATCTTGCCGACCATCTCTGCAGACAGCTCAATCCCATACAGGTCGTTTAACTGGTCGTGTATTCATTCAAAAGCGGAACCGCCATAATCCCTTCGGCTTCCAAAGCGGCCGCGTCCCCGGAATATTTCACAATCACATCCCACAGCCTGCCCTCTAGCTCATAACCCACATCCAATTCCAGGGATTTCTCCCGTTCCCGCGGCGTGGCGTCCACCGCCAGATTTAATAAATTATCCGTTTTCTGATTTTCCATAAGCGTCCATGCTCCCGCTTGCTTCTCTCAATTCATATATGAGAGGCAGCCGCAAAAAGCCCTGGCATTTTTTTACAAACGAAAAAACAGACACATCTGTACGCGCAAACAAATGTGTCTGTTTCACAAAAAGCTTTTTATTTACAGCTGATAATAACCAACTACATAGGCATTCTCCGGAAGCTTATAGTCTTTGTCCAAAGCCTCCAGCTTCCATCCCTTAAAGCCGCTGCTCTGTCTGGAAACAGCGCCTTCAAAGTGCATCATTACAATGCCAAAATTTAATTTAGCGTCTGCCGCATCCGTCACGTCATCCATAACAGCCACCAGCACAATTTTATCCCCATCATGAATCAGGCGATATGGCTGCAGATTCAGGAAAGAAGGCGCATAGCATGCCGCCGCACAGGCTCTATATAAATCATCGTCCGGATCCAAAGCGGAAATCGTCTCGGCTTTTCCCCATTCACCGTCATAAAACATCTGCGGAATTGTCTGTTTGGGCACGGGCGCGCCAGGTTTTTTCTTCAGGAAAATCTCCGCCGGACTCTTGATTCCCAATCTTGCAAAAAGCCCTGCGTCTTCATATCCGAAAGCAATCACGGCAACCACAGACTTGTCCCCGGACAAGTTCAGTCTCTTTTTCAGAAGCGGCTCGTCCGCAATCGTTTCCCAACAGGTCTCAATTCCCATCTCTGTAAGCTTCAACACCAGCTCTTCGCCGATATATCCGGCATTTTCCATATAATGCTCATCCACATCCGACAAAAGCACGATATACTGATATGCCTTAATCAGGAATCTGTGGTAGCCCACGCATGCATTTAATTTCTCCGATGCATCCTCACCCAAAATAAGCATCTCCACATCAATATCCGGCGTCAGGCGGGGACAGGACGCAAAATAGTCCTTCAATTCCTGAAGCTTATCCGCGCTTACCTCCCTCTTGGCAAACTCACGATTTGATTTTCTGTTGGTTGCTAATGTAAAAACGTCCATTTGTCTACTCCTTCCCTCTTGATCTGCTCTAAGATTCAATCCATTATTAAACCTATTATACGATAATCCACCCAATACCACAATATTTTTTTTCCTTAATATGCCGAAACTTAAATTCTATTTGAAAAATATATTGCAGTAATTTCGACAAACGAATCCAGCGGACCTATGCCGACTACAAGTCGGGAAAGACACGAATCCCCATTGACAATATTATGATTCTTGCCAGATTTTACAATGTTTCTATGGATTACATCACGGGAACCAGCAATGTCAAAAGGAAATTTCCCAAAGAATAGGCATACAGCAAAAAGGGGATGCCGCCGCACCCCCATGCCTTTTGCTCAATTATGAAATCTTTCAATGCACCATGCCCAGAATCTCCTGCTTGGAAACGCTGCCTGTTCTTTTATCGGCCACTTCCCCGTTCTGGAACAGCAGCAGCGCCGGAATCGACATCACTTGGTACTTCTGCGCCAGTCCGGGATTTTTGTCCACATCCACTTTCGCAATCCGAACCTGGCTTTCCCCGGACAATTCATCCAGTACAGGAGCGATGGTCCGGCAGTGACTGCACCAGTCCGCATAGAAATCCACCAGCACCGGCGCGTCTGTCTGAAGAACCTTTTCCGTAAAGTTGCTTTCGTCCACTTTCTCAATTTCCAATTTTGCGCCCCTCCAATCCGTTTTTTGCCCGTCTTGCCTCGCGTCGTTTTTTATGAAAAAGACACGACAGACAGGCATTGTTAGAATGCGCTGTTTTTTATAAATTATGTATAAAAAATTTTTTCCGAAAGGCAATCGCCCAGTTCTCCAATGGTCATGCCGTCCACTCCTGCCGCGCCTTTGTTTCTTACGACTTGCAGATATGCCGCCTTATCCGTATTTCCGAGCCTTATATGCGGTTCCTGTCCCCTTTTAAAAACTCCCCATCATCAGCTCGCCATCCTCGTAATAAACCTGGCACCTGGCCGTGGTGTCCCGGACCGTAAGCTTTGCATAGTCCAGCGAAATGTGGGTAGTTGGATATATAATGTCGCTGCGCACCCGGCACTTGCTGAAATCCGGCCGTTCATTCTCCAGCTTTTCCAGCTTCGCGGATATGACGTCGATTTTTTCCACATACAGAATGCTCTGCACCTGCAGTTTATCCAAAATTTCCTTTTTGCTAATCGGAAGTTCCGCTTTGCTTTTTAAATAAGAGATATTTTTCCATATCTTATCCAGCGTGTCCTTATTCATCTTCAATTCTTTCCGCAGATACTCCAGATTGTCCTCGTCCTGCATGGACTGGCCGATCTTGATTTCCGTTTCACAGCCACTTTGATTTCCGATGCGCCTCGCTTCCACGGAGTTGCCGGCCACTATGGAACCGCCGATGATTACGCCTTTCCCCTGCTTTGCGATAACGCTTCCGCCGCATGTGATATTAGAATTGATAATTGTCGATGCATAGACATCCTTATGGCAAATCACGTTTGCATTTTCCATAAACGTCAGCTTCACGTCGCCGCGCGCCTCCAGCATCCCCTGGCCGTTTCCATTCATGCCTTTGGCGATCTCGATGCTTCCCCCGGCGGACAAAACGGCGCCCGCCACCATTCCGCGCACAATGATGTCGCCTGTGGCGCATACTTTGAAACCGCTTTTCACATCCTCCTGAATCACAATGGTTCCATTATAGTCCAGATTCCCCACCGCGTTGTCCACGGATTCGTTGATAGTCAGAAGCCGATCCACGTTGAACAGCCCATTGTTAAAAGAAATGTCGCCGTCCATGGTCGCCAGAAGCTGCGTGCCGTCCTCCGACAGCTCCGTGTTTTTTCCCTGGGGTATCTTCGGCTGCACTCCGGGCTTCGCCTTTAAGATTTTGCCGGTGACGTCGATGCCGTCCTCGCCTTCCGTGGGCGGCGTGATCTCGCAAATCACATCCCCCGTCAGAACGCCCTGGAACCGCCGCAGACTTTTGTGATCCACGTTGCCCCTGGCATCCTCTTTAAGCCCCACATCTTCCTGCCGGGAAAAACAATCCTTCACATGGCCGTCCTCGCCGTTTGTCCGAACCAGCCCCCGGGCGACCCCGAACAGCACCCCATATTTTTTTTCCGACGCAATGCCGCTTATTTTCTCCTGGTCTATGCCGTATGTAACTTTATTATCCTTCAGAGCCTCCTCTATCATCTCCAGGGAAATCTCCTGGCCATCCCCGATGGGCGGAAAAATGCATATAAAGGCTGTCATCTTATCGGAGGGAACGTATACGGCGCATCGGGCGTCCTCCGGCTTGATTTCTATGGGCCACCCGCTTTCATTCATCAGAATACCCTCCTGATCTGCATTTGCAAACATTTCTGCAGCCCCGCGTTTTGTCTCGTTTATTTCCAGTCTGTCACGCAATGCAGGAAGGAAATATTCCACCGCCTGCATATCCTCTGGATACAACTCCCGGTTCGCCCAGAGATCTTCCAGCAGCTTATCATTCGGCTTTCTCATCGACGTTTCCGCTGCCGTCGGCATCTCCTGAGCCGCTTTTATTTCTTCATGTCCTTCATACTCTTCCTGCTCATCTCGGCCTCTGCGCATAAATAAATCCAGTATTGACATGCAACTCGCCCTCCTATTCTTCCAAATTTTTATTTCCGCCTTTAAGTTTGTCTGAATATTCAGTCTTCCATTTTTATTATACCACAAATCGAGGAAATATATCTACAAATATTTCTATATTTTATTATATTCCATAAAATCTTTTCAGCAACATACAAAAACCGTACAGCGCCGGCTGATGCGCCAGGTAAATGCACAGACTATGCCTGCCCAAAAAGGCCATCGCCCGGGGCTTCCACTGCCGCATCCAGCCAAACATCCCATTGGCGCGCAGGATTTCCCCCAGATAAATTCCTATAAAGAACAGAAAAATCCATGGAAATATGGGAAAATAATCCGTCGAATAAAATGTTTCATCGGGAAAGCCCAGCCAGTAAAACCAGCGGGTCTTGTAAAACACGCCCGGCAGCCCAATCTGCGCCTGCCTCCCGAAGCACAGCGCACCTTCCGGCAGCAGCCAGGTCACTTCCAGTGCAATGGCCGCGCAGAGAATCCCGTAAAACGCTGGAATCCGTTTCAGGTATGGATATGCCGCCGCACCGATGATGGACGCCGCGCCCAAGAAACTCAGCACGCCGAAGCGCACCAGCGCCTCCGGCACAGCCACCCACGTGACCAGCGTCAGAACGCACCCCCACCCCATCAGCAAAAGCCCCCGCTTCACGGGCCGCCTGCCCATGGGAAAAACCATCCCGGAAATCAAGATGAAGCTCCAGCGTATGCAGCTCCCCCATGCCTCCCCCTGCCATCCCGTAAACCAGGGAAGATCCACTTCCAGAAAAACCGCCAAGTCATAACACAGATGGAACAATGCCATGTGAACCAGCGTAAACCCCCGCAAGGAATCTAAGAAATGCACCCGGCCTTCCGTCTTAATATCCATAGTCTCCTTTCACCGAATCGTCATGGTCGATCCAGTCCTGGACGGGAATCCTGCGGTAATCATTTTTCGTATCGCGGATATACACCGTCTCGATCCCCGCATTGATAATCAGCCGCTTGCACATGGAGCAGCTGCAGGAATTCTTGATCAGCTCCCCCGTAGAGACTTCCGTCCCCACCAGATAAAGGGAACTGCCAATCATCTGTTCTCTGGAAGCGCTGATAATCGCGTTGGCCTCCGCATGGACGCTGCGGCAGAGCTCATAGCGCTCCCCCCGGGGGATGTTCAAATCCCTGCGGATGCATGTGCCGATGTCCGAACAGTTTTTGCGCCCCCTGGGCGCCCCTGCGTAGCCAGTGGAAATCACCTCGTCGTTTTTCACAATCACGGCCCCGTAAAGGCGGCGCAGGCAAGTCCCCCGCATAGCCACCACCTGGGCCAAATCCAGATAATAATTCACTTTATCCCTTCTCGCCATAATTTTGCCTGCACCCCCTATTATCCATAACAACTCTTATCAATATTAACAAAATAAACGAGCGCACACAATGGTTTTTTGTGTTATTTTTACCCATATTTTTTCCAGGCATATTTTTTTCTCAAATGTATTGACTTTCCGGTGAAAACCATTTATACTTAAAGTCCGTGCAGCCGGGGAGTTAGCGGTGCCCTGTACCTGCAATCCGCTACAGCAGGGGTGATGCCAATCTGAGGATTTCTGATTGTGGAGCTGCCTTTTATAAGCGGCGTTGACGTCTGGGTCTTACGCAACAGAAACCTGTGAACCGCGTCAGGTCAGGAATGGAGCAGCGCTAAGCAGACCCTTTTGTGTGCCGTAAGGGCGCCTGGGCCGAGCTGGCTGTAGAAGTAACGTCTGTGATCGTCTTTCGAGGTGCGGCGCACGGAAAAATAAAATAGAATGTGATAACCAGCCCGCAAAAGAGTCCGCAGCTCTTAAGCGGGCTTAATGTATAGCATAATTTTTTTCTATAGACATTTTTAATCCGAAGCCATATAATAAATACCAAACAGCGATGCGCCCATTCTACTTTTGCAGGGGAGAAGATTCATGGAGACGAAGAAAAAATATATCATGAAATTCGCAATAACGGTTTTTCTCTTGGCTATTTTGTTTTTCGAGGGGTTCTTCCTCTACTGCCGCTATGTAAAGCACGTCGGTGCGCTGGAGTACGCCGCCGAGAAGCTTCACATCGCTCAAAGCTGGATTTCCCACAGCGGCGCCCAGACTGCCAATGCCAAGACACCCGCCAGCCGTAAAGTTTTCTCCGTGAAATCCGCCGCTTTGCAGACATTCCTGTTCCCCACGGCGGAAAACGCGCTCCGTGAAATGCTGGCGCGCAGACATACGCTGGCCATATCCGCCAATTCCGACGTAGCCGCGGACTCTGCTCAGCTTTCCGAAAACGCGGCCGCAAAAGGCGCTCCCCCCAAAAACGTTTCTAAAGCAGACGGCTCTAAAGAAAACGCTTCCAAGGAGGACGCTTCCAGGGAAGAATCTTCCAAAGAAAATATCTCCGCGAAAGAAGCTCCGCCAGAAGAAAACGCCACGCTCCTTCCCCCGGCGGAGGCTTCCCCCGAAAAACCCGAAGAGGCGAACCCCAACGGAACCGAGACTACGGACATCCACGACTTGCTGAAATGCCAGGAAAAGGACGGCCTTGCATCCATCTCAGATAACCGCATACAGCTGGAGGCGGAATCCATCCTCCAAAACCCGGAGCTGCCCACCGGATGTGAGGTCACTTCCCTGACTATGGCTCTGCGCTTCGCCGGGTATGACGTATCCAAGGAGGAGCTGGCCGACCAGTTCCTGGATAAAGCTCCGCCCGGCAGCGTCAGCTATAAGGCCGCTTTCTGGGGGGATCCCCGGCAAGCCGAATCTTTCGGCTGCTACGCCCCGGTCATCGTCAAGGCCGCCAACAAATATCTGGCCAGCCAGAAAAGCGACAAAACCGCCCACAACCTGACTGGCGCCTCTTTGGATGACCTGCTGTCAGAGGTGCGCATGGGGTATCCGGTGATTGTGTGGGGTTCCATGTACATCGACGAGGAGATTGTGTTTTCCTACGGCTGGGACATCGAGGGGGAGACGATCACCTGGCCGTCCAACGAACACTGTATGTTGCTGATTGGATTCGATCTGGAAAATAATTCCGTGATTGTCTGCGATCCCCTGAACGGGATTGTCAGCTACGATAAAGACGCTTTCCAGCGGCATTACGAAACGCTGGAACAGCAGGCGATTGTCATATATTAATTTTTCATGCAAAAAAGCCATGGACCGCGATAAATGCGCCATGGCTTTTTCTCTATGCGTTTTTCTCAAAATTAATCCGGTACCATAACAAAAACATATAGACGGTCCAGATTTTCCGGCTGTAATTTTTTTTGCCCGCCTTGTGGACTTTCAGAAGGCGCAGCAGTTCCGATGTGTTGAAGTACCGCTCCGCCGTCTTGGACGTGAACGCTTTGTAGACCTTCTGATAGTACGCGTCCTCCCGCAGCCACTTGGCAATGGGCACCGGAAAGCCCAGCTTCTTGCGTTTGGCGTTTTTCTCCGGCAGGTAGCCTCTGGACACCTTCCGGAACAGAATCTTCGTGTTTTCGTCCGTCACCCGCATTTCGGAGGGAAGAGACAGCGCCACCTTGGCCACTTCCATGTCCAGAAACGGCACCCGCACCTCCAGGGAATGCGCCATGCTCATGTGATCGGATTTGCGCAGAATGTCTCCCCGCAGCCAGAAGCACAGGTCAATGTACTGCATTTTGGTCACGTCGTCCATGTCGGACACTTCATCGTAGTATGGTTTGGTCAGCTGCTGGGGCGTTACGTAGCCGCGGCTTTTTTTCAGCAGTTTCTTCACCTGGCTGGGATAGAAGATGTAGGCATTTCCGATGAACCGCTCCTCGATGTTCTGGCCCGCCCGAATCAGATATTGCTTCCCCTTGAAATCAAAGGGGCATTTCAGGAAAAGTTTGCTGACGGCCCGCCGGATTCCTTTAGGAATGAATTTCACCGGGCGCAGGGACAGCGGCGTGTGGTAGATGGTATAGCCGCCGAAAAGCTCGTCGGAACCCTCGCCGGACACCACCACCTTCACATGGCCGGAGGCCAGTTTGCACAGGTAATACAGAGGGATGATCGACGGGTCCGCCACCGGCTCGTCCAGATACTGCTGCACCTTGGGCACCGCGTCCCAATACTCCTCCGTGGTGATGATCTTATCGTAATTCTCAATCCCCAGCTCCGCGCTCAGCTCTTTCGCCAGATTGACCTCGTTCCACTCGTCCCACTCAAATCCCACGCTGAAACTCTTCTTAAAACCACTGGCCGCTGTCAAAAAGGAGGAGTCAATGCCGCCGGACAGGAAAGAGGCCATCTCCACATCGCTGATTTTGTGGGCCTCCACCGAATCCTCCAGCGCCGCTTTCAGCCGGGCGGCCGCCTCCGCCTCGGTCAGGTCTTCCTGGATATGAAACTGTGGCTTCCAGTAGCGGCGGATGCTGATTTCCCCGTCTTTCCAGTACATGTAATGGCCGGGCAGAAGCTGATAGACCCCTTTGAAAAAAGTCTCTTCCATGGCATTGTACTGGAAGGACAGATAGTTGCCTAAAGCCGCCTCGTTAAATTCCTTTTTCATCTCCGGATGGGCGAAAATGGCCTTAATCTCCGAGCCGTAGAAGAAGTCGTCGTCCTTTTTTCCATAAAATAACGGCTTAATTCCGAACATGTCCCGGGCCAGGAACATGGTCTTTTTCTCTTTATTCCATATGGAAAAGGCGAACATTCCCCGAAGCCGGTTGAGCAGATCCGGCCCGTACTCCTCGTAGCCATGGAGGATGACCTCGGAATCTGTGTCCGTTGTGAAGACATGGCCTTTCTCAATCAGCTCTTTTTTCAGATCCGGATAGTTATAAATCTCGCCATTGTACACCAACACCAGCGTATGATCCTCGTTTTCAATGGGCTGCCTGCCATTGTCCAGACCAATGATGGAAAGCCGCCGCATCCCCAAACAGGCCGATTCGTCGCAGTAAAACCCTGCCTCGTCCGGCCCTCTGGAATAGATGCGCTGCATCATATCATTGATGGCCTGTTCCCTGTCATACGTATTATTTTTCGAGATAAAACCTGTAATTCCACACATTTTTCTAAAAGTATCCCCCTGACTTATGAAGTATGTATTACTCCGGCGGTTAAATATCGCTGCAAACCTCGCAGAACAGATCTTCCTATGCAAGGCGGCAAAATGAGGCGCAGCGCGGGCTACGCCGATTGGCGCCAACGCAGCAAAAGGTCTGGGCCAGTAAGATGCTGCGGTATTTAACTGTCGGAGTAATAACCCCGGACTTTTCCGCCCACGGAAATTTCCGGAAATACAGTTTTCGCGTTCCGCTTATGGCATCGTGTAGACTGCGTTCCCCTTGGCGTCGTAGACATTGTAGCCGGGCTTGCACACGCTTTTGGCGTTCTCCAGCATACTGAAGGCCCCCAGCTGGCTGTCGATATCCTCCCAGCTTTTGCGCACCCGGTAATAGCCGTCCCGATAGGACAGGCTGGCGCCGCCTTTGGACGCGGAGGATTTGGAAGATTTTTTCACCGGGGACTTGATGCTGGCCTGCGCCTGCGCCATGTCGTCCTCCTCCGTCTCCACGTCGTCCACATCGTCAAATCTGGTCAGGTCGTGACGCTCAATGATGGCGCACACCTTGTCCACATAAGAACTGTCCGTGGCGTACCCGCCGTCCTTGATAATCTGGATCGCCTGCCGGTAGTCCGACTGGCCTTTGAGGCCGTCATAGCGCAGGCCGCCGCCGGACTTGGCGCCCAGCAGGTACGCCGAATGATCCGCCAATGACTCCTCCACGCTGTCGTACTGCCGGAAATCCGCGGTGATGGTCACGACTTGTCCGCCGTATTCCTCCCTGGTCTCCTTGGAGTAGATAGAGCTGCCATCCCAGGAACTGTTTTCCCAGTCGTTGTTGGAGAGCATCGCCTTCATGCCGAAGCAGTTGTTCGCCTCGGAGGCCAACTCCGAAGTCAGATAGCCGGATTCCAGGATACACTGGGCCGCCGTCACGCTGGCCAGAACGCCGCTTTTGGCGTAATCCAGCCGGCACATTTCCCCGATCCTCTCAATCCTCTCCTCCTGCGCCAGATCAATCAGATCCAGCGCCTGGGTTGTGGAGCCGAAAACAGCTGCCGCCACCGATTTCTGGCTGTTCTGGGACACCGTGGGCTTGGGAATCCGCGCGGCCTGCGCTGGGACGCTTCCCACCGTCAAAGCCGCGCAGCACATGAGTAAAAACGCTTTATTTTTTTTCATAAATTATTCTCACCTTATTCCTTAATTGCTGTAAAACCCCTTATTGCTAATATTCCCATTATACAAAAAAATTTTCATGAAAACAAGCGCCTGATTTTTGTGTTTTCTATTCCGGGGCTTTATGCTATAATTTATCTATAACATTTGCATCGGACGCAGCCACGCCCGTTTATTGAAGGAGGTTCCAAAATGGAAAAAAATATGTTTAAAATCACTTCCCGTTACGACAAGGACATTGTCCTAAAAGTAACGCCGGGACATTTCGCCACATCCCAGTCCCACGTCACCCATCATCTGGATCTGGTCACCATGAAATCCCGCTATTCCGAGGCTCTGCGAATCGCCCAGTCGCTGGCGCAGAAATACGAATCCTCCACCCCGGTGGACACCATCGTATGCCTGGACGGCCTGGACGTGGTGGGCGCACTGCTGGCCCAGTCTCTGACCAAAGCCGGCATTCTCTCCATGAACGCCCACAAGACCATGTACGTGATCCATCCGGAATTTAAAGGCGACATGATGATGTTCCGGGACAATCTGCAGCCCATGATTAAGGACAAAAACATCGTGATTCTGATCGGAACCATCACCACCGGAACCACCCTGGGTTCCGCCATCCAGTGCATCCGCTACTACGACGGAATCCTCCAGGGCGTATCCGCTATTTTCAGCGAAATATCCAAAATAGGCTCCATCGCCGTCAACGCCCTGTTCACTGGAAAGGACCTGCCCGGATACGAGAGCTACAAGCCCGGCGAGTGCCCCTACTGCCAGCGCGGTGAGAAAATCAAGGCCATGGTCAACAGCCACGGCTATTCCAAAATTTAACCCGCGCCTACATAATCCGTTTCGTCATTCTGTCAAGAAACCTAAAAAAACTTTGTCTGATTCCCCTATGGTTTCTTTCGGCCGCCTCTTATATACTGATAAACAGGTGAAATCGGAAACACAGAAATGAAATCGGAGGAGATAAAATGGCAAGTTTATCATTACAGCACATTAATAAAACTTATCCCAACGGGTATGAAGCTGTTAAAGACTTCAATCTGGAAATTGAAGATAAAGAATTTATTATTTTTGTAGGTCCGTCCGGATGCGGAAAATCCACCACCCTTCGTATGGTGGCCGGACTGGAGGAAATCAGCAGCGGAACCCTGAAAATCGACGGCAAGGTTATGAACGACGCGGAGCCCAAAGACAGGGATATCGCCATGGTATTCCAGAACTACGCGCTGTATCCCCATATGACAGTAGCGCAGAACATGGCATTCGGCTTGAAGCTGCGCAAGGTTCCCCAGGATCAGATTGACAAAATGGTAAAAGAAGCAGCCAAGATTCTGGATCTGGATAAGCTTCTGGACCGTAAGCCGAAGGCTCTCTCCGGCGGCCAGCGTCAGCGTGTGGCCATGGGGCGCGCCATTGTCCGTGAGCCAAAGGTTTTCCTGATGGACGAACCGCTGTCCAACCTGGACGCCAAGCTGCGTGTACAGATGCGTATCGAGATTTCCAAGCTGCACCAGAGACTGGGCTCCACCATCATCTACGTTACCCATGACCAGACCGAGGCCATGACCCTGGGAACCCGGATCGTCGTTATGAAAGACGGCATCGTGCAGCAGGTGGCTTCCCCGTCCAAACTGTACTCCGAGCCGGACAACAAATTTGTGGCAGGATTTATCGGTTCCCCGCAGATGAACTTCTTAGACGGCAGCATCGCGCAGGAAGACGGCGAGCTGAAATTCAAGATTCAGAACTACAGCCTTTCCATCCCCGGATCCAAGGCAAAAGTTCTCAAGGATAAAGGTTATGTGGGCAAAAAGGTATGCTTAGGCATCCGTCCCGAAGACATTTACGACTCCCAGATGTTCATCGAGTCCTCACCTGGCAGCGTGATGGATTCCACCATCAAGGTTTACGAGCTTTTGGGTGCGGAAGTTTACTTGTATTTTGACTTAGGCGACACACAGATCACCGCCCGCGTAGACCCGCGTACAACAGCCAGAAGCGGCGATCCCATCAAATTCGCCCTCGACATGGAAAAAGCGCATTTCTTCGACGCTGAAACAGAAGTAACGATTGTAAACTAATAGATATCGATATCGGTTCATAAAGCGGCGGGGCGTTTCCCCGCCGTTTCATCATGCAAAATAAAAGGAAGTGAAATCTTGACTGTCCACCACTCTTTTGAAAAATGCCTGCATAAATGGAAAGAAATCTGCGGCCTGGATTTTGCGCTGCTGACGCCCGAAGGAAAAGAAATCGTAAACACCGGTTCCAAAAAACTCCCGTCCGACGAAAAATTAACGGAATTCCTGAAACAGGACGCCGTTTCCAAAGCGGCGGGAAGCCTGCATTATTTCAAAGTATGCCAGCAGGAAGAACTAACTGGTCTGCTTCTTGTCTGGGGAAAAGGCGTTTCCGCCCATACCATTGGTGAACTGGCTGTATGCCAACTGGAAGAATTGGCCAATGCATATAACCAGCGCATCGACAAAAACACCTATATGCAAAACCTGCTCCTGGGCAATTATGCCCCCGTAGAGGCCTTCAACTGGGCCAAAAAGCTGAAAATCTCTCAGCAATGCCCCCGCGCCGTTCTTCTGGTGCAGACCAAACAGCCCAAAGATGAAAACGCCCTGGCCATGGTCAAAAACTTATTTACCGCCCGAACCGGACATTACATCACCTACCTGGACGACGGACTGATTATCGTCATCAAAGAACTCTCCCCCAGCGAACCCCCCGACTCCCTGGAAAATGCCGCCAAAATTCTGGTAGACATGCTGAACACGGAAGCCATGACCCAGGCCTGGGTGGGATACAGCGACATCGCCAGCGATTTAAGCCAGCTACCCGACGCATACCGGGAGGCGCAGACCGCGCTGACTGTGGGAAAAATTTTCTACAGCGAACGGAACATTTTCCCCTACAACCGCTTAGAGCGTGTTTGAAAACCATCAAAGTAACCAAACAAGGATGCAGGCAATAAAAG
>CAYOWU010000073.1:4380-14313 GCA_964407765.1 uncultured Lachnospiraceae bacterium | reverse complement strand
TACACGGAGCTGGAGCACAAGAACATCGACACCGGCATGGGCCTGGAACGGCTGGCGGTGGCTGTCCAGGGCGTGGATTCCATTTTCGACGTGGACACGGTGCGGGCCCTGCGGGAAAAGGTATCGGAGATTACCGGCCATCCCTATAAGGTAAAAGAGGAGGACGACGTTTCCATCCGTCTGATTACGGACCACATCCGTTCCGCCACGTTTTTGATTTCCGACGGCGTCATGCCCGCCAACGAGGGCCGGGGCTATGTGCTGCGCCGTCTCATCCGCCGGGCGGCCCGTCACGGCAGGCTGCTGGGCGTGGAGGGGACTTTCCTGGCGAAGCTTAGCGCCACGGTGATCGAGGGCTCCAAAGACGGCTATCCGGAGCTGGAGGAGAAAAAAGAGTTCATCTTCCACGTGCTGACCCAGGAGGAAAACCAGTTTAACAAGACCATCGACCAGGGCCTTCGGATCTTAGGCGATCTGGAAGAGAAGATGAAACAGGCGGGCTCGAAAGTTCTGGCGGGGGAGGATGCCTTCCGGCTCTATGATACCTATGGATTCCCGCTGGATCTGACCAAGGAAATCCTGGAGGAGAAGGGCTATCAGATTGACGAGGAAGGCTTTAAGAGTTCCATGGAAGAGCAGCGCAAAATGGCGCAGCAGGCCCATGAAACTACCAATTACATGGGCGCGGACGCCACCGTTTACGACGAAATCGACCCGTCCGTGACTACGGAATTTGTGGGATACGACCATCTGTCCTACGAGTCCCCCATTACAGTGCTGACTTCCACAGACGAAATCGCGCAAGGTCTGTCCGAAGGCCAGTCCGGAACGGTTTTCGTGGAGCAGACGCCTTTCTACGCCACCATGGGCGGCCAGGAAGGGGACGCCGGAATCATCCGCACCAAAGAAGGGGAATTTCAGGTGACGGGAACCATCAAGCTTCGGGGCGGCAAATACGGCCATGTGGGCCAGGTGACTTCCGGCCTGATTCGCAAAGGGGAGACTGCCAGCCTGCAGGTAAACGCGTCAGAGCGGCAGGATACGGCCCGCAACCACAGCGCCACCCATTTGCTCCACAAGGCTCTGAAAATGGTGTTGGGCTCCCATGTGGAGCAGAAAGGCTCGCTGGTGGCTCCCGGCCGGCTGCGTTTTGACTTCGCCCATTTCCAGGCCATGACGCCGGAAGAGCTGGCGAAAGTGGAAGAGCTGGTCAACGAGCAGATTCAGGCGGCCCTTCTGGTGGAGACAGACATCATGGACATTGAGTCGGCGAAGAAATCCGGAGCCATGGCCCTGTTCGACGAGAAATACGGCCAGGAAGTCCGGGTGGTGTCTATGGGCGAATTTTCCAAGGAGCTGTGCGGCGGCACCCATGTGAAGAACACTGGGGAGATTATGCTTTTCAAGATTATTTCCGAGGCGGGCATATCCGCCGGCGTGCGCCGGATCGAGGCCCTGACGGGAAACCATGTGCTGGCCTATTACCAGAACATCGAAGAACAGCTTTATCAGGCGGCGAAGACCGTGAAATCCTCTCCGGCAGATTTACAGGACAGGCTGACGCACCTGATGGATACGGTGAAATCCCTGCAAAGCGAAAACGAATCCTTGAAAAGCCAGCTGGCCCAGAACTCCCTGGGCGACGTGATGGACCAGGCGGTGGAAATCGAAGGCGTGAAGCTGCTGGCGGTTTCCGTGGACAATGTGGACCGAAACGGATTGATGGATCTGGGCGATCAGCTCAAGGGCAAGCTGGGCGAAGGCGTGGTTGTGCTGGCTTCCGCCTCCGACGGCAAGGTGAACCTTCTGGCCATGGCGACCCCGGCGGCTGTAAAAGCCGGCGCGCACGCCGGGAACCTGGTCAAAGCTCTGGCAAAAATCGTAGGCGGTGGCGGCGGCGGCCGTCCCAACATGGCCCAGGCGGGCGGAAAGGATCCGGCGAAAATACCGGAGGCCATTGCGCAGGCCGGGTCTGCGCTGAAAGAGCAGCTGGCGGGAAAATAAGAAAAGCGGGATAAGAAATAGTGGATGAACAACACTGGGGCAAAGCTATGCCAATGGCATTGCCCCGGTGTTTGCGCACATAGCAGGTAATATTGCGAAACAGTTTTCAAACACGCTCTAACTCCGGTTGCTCAAATGGACGTTCTGCGATTATCTATGTACACAGAGAATGGGGAGGAGGGCAGAATTTTGGAAAAAAAGAAAACGCTTTTTTGGGCTGGCGCGCTGCTGCTGGGGCTGGCGCTTGTCTTAAACATGTTTTTGGCATACCGGCAGTACAGGATAAGTCTCCAGGAGCGTCCGGGATCGCTGCTGCGGATTTCAGGGGTGCGGCAGCTTTCAAAAGAGTTGGTGAAAGGCCGGAAGCTGACCCAGGATTTCCGGCTGGAAAAAGGGACGTTCACCGGCTTTTCGCTGGAATTTGCCACCTATGGGAAAACCAGCCGGGCGAAGGCGCAGGCAGCGCTTTACCGGGAGGCGGACTGGCGGCTTTTGGGCAGATGGACCCTTCAGGGGCCGGAGATTTTGGACAACCAGCCCCACAGGTTTGATTTGGCGTCGCCGGTGCAGGTGACGGATGGCGGGGAGAAATTTATTCTGCAGGTGAGCGCCCCGGACGGAACGCCGGGAAACAGCTTTTCTCTGTACCGGACGGAGAAGGATTTGTACCGGGTGGGCGCACTGACGGACCAGGGGGAAGCGTCCACGGACCTGGCGCTGGAAGTCTATGGCTCGGATTACCCGAAAGTTAAGTTTGCCTTTGTGTTTCTGGCGGCGTGTTCGGCGGTTTTGTACGGGACGGCCTGCCTCTATGCGGCGCAGATCTGGCAAAAGAAGCAAAAAATCCCCATGGAGCGGACGGCGTTTTGCCTGATTTTGCTGCTGGGGACAGTCTATATGTTCGTGATGCCGCCTCATTCGGCGCCGGACGAGCCGGCTCATTTCGCCACGGCCTATGCATACGCCAACCGGATTCTTTTGCAGGAGGGCGCAAACGAAAATGGGTACCCCTGGGTGCGTCTGGAGGACATGACATACAACGAGGCGCAGAAAGACCCCACTGCCTACAGTTACCAGCTGTTCTGGGATGATTTTTTTTCCAGGGCGAAAAGCGGGGAGAAGACGGCTTTTGCCTCCCGGATGTTAAAGGGGGTCTGGCCGCTGGCGTATCTGCCGCAGATTGCGGGGATTTTGTTATCCAGGCTTTTGGGTCTGGGGGGTGCGGCCCTTGTGACGGCAGCCCGGTTTTTTGCGCTGCTCTTTTATGGGGGATGCTGTTATTTTGGGGTGAAAAAGATGCCTTATGCCAAAGGGATTCTAACCCTTGTGGCCCTGCTTCCCATGTCGCTGGAACTGGGCGCCTCCTGTTCCTACGACTCTATGATGCTGGCTCTTTTGTACTTGTTTGTGGGCCAGGTTTGGGGCTGCATCTACGGGGATGCGACGATGACCTGGAAGGACTGGGCGCTGCTGACGGGCATTGCGGTCTTGACGGTTCCTCTTAAGATCGTGTACCTGCCGCTGTTTGCCCTGTGTCTGCTGATACCTCCTTCCAAATGCCCGTCGGCGAAAAGCATGTGGACAGGCCGGGCCTGTGCGCTGGGCGGCGGTGCGCTTTCTCTGTTGGCGGTGCGGCTGTCCTCGATGATTTATTACCTGACACGGACACAGTTTCATGCGGCCAAGGGCCAGTGGCAGGGGATTTCTTTTCAGGACTTGCTGGCGAATCCAGCCATGGGCGTGCGTCTTCTGGCGGAAAGCCTGCGCTCCCAGGGGGATTTTTATTTATCCACGATTATCGGCGGGAAGCTGGGCTGGCTGGACACGGAGATTCCGGATTATCTGGTGTACGGTTTTTGGCTGCTGCTTCTTGTGGCGGCGGTGAAGGCGGCGGGAGAGAAGCGGGGAATGAAGGAGAAAGAGCGGCTGTTTGCGGTGGGCCTGTGCGCGGTGACGGCGCTGGCGACATTCGGGGTGTTTTTGCTCACCTGGACGGCCGCCGGGGCGGAATATATAGACGGCGTGCAGGGAAGATACTTCCTGCCGGCGCTGCCCGTGCTGCTTCTAAGCCTCCAAAGCGAAAAACTTCAGCGCCAGGGCGCTCTGGACGCGCCGCTTCTGGCCGGGGCGGTCGTTCTTCACATCGGGACGCTGTGGGCGGCGTTTCAGGCGAATTTGTTGCGGTAAGGCTGCCCTCCCCCTTGGGAAGAGCAAAGGATGAAGAAGGATATGAAAGAACAGGAGAGTGCAGGAAAGGAGAAAAGGATGAAGAGAAAAGCAAAGAAGATATTGAGCGGCTTTTTGGCCGCACTGCTGCTGACAAGCGCCGTGCCCGTGCAGGCGGCGTCTGGCAATGGGCAGGAAGCATGGCAGGAAGAAGAAAGCAAAAACAGCGAAAACCTCATTGAACCGGAACAGACGCCGGAAGAAACGGCAGAGCCGGAGCAGGAAGGAAACACTGAGGCGCTCCTTCCAGGGGAACCGGTGGAAGAACAGCCGGAATTGGAGGGAGATCCGGCAAACGTGAATGCCCAGATGGAGATTGCGGAAGAACTGCTGGGGGAGGACGCACAAAACGCCCTGGCCGGGGAAGATGAGGAAGAAGGGCTTCCGATGGTGCGGCTGACTTTTTCGCATTCTGCAGCTGTGAAGGCGGACGGAAGCCTGTGGATGTGGGGGGATAATAGCTACGGTCAGCTGGGAGACGGAACGACGGTAAACCGGAGCAAGCCGGTGAAGATTATGGAGAATGTGAAAAGCGTGTCCTTGTACTGGTCCAGCAGCGCGGCGGTCAAGACGGACGGAAGTCTGTGGATGTGGGGGGACAATAGTTACGGTCAGCTAGGAGACGGAACGACGGCAAACCGGAACAAGCCGGTGAAAGTGATGAAAGATGTAAAAAGCGTGTCCTTGTTTGTGGGCAGATGTGCAGCGATCAAGACGGACGGAAGCCTGTGGATGTGGGGGGAAAATTCCATCGGCCAGTTGGGGGACGCAACGACGGTAAACCGGAGTAAGCCAGTGAAGGTGATGGAGAATGTGAAAAGCATATCTCTATCTGACAGCAGCGCGGCGGTCAAGACGGACGGAAGCCTGTGGATGTGGGGAGATAATAGCTACGGTCAGCTGGGAGGCGGAACGGTGACAAGCCAGAGTAAGCCAGTGAAGGTGATGGAGAATGTGAAAAACGTATCTCTATCTGACAGCAGCGCGGCGGTCAAGACGGATGGAAGCCTATGGATGTGGGGGTATAATAGTTACGGTCAGCTGGGGGATGGCGGAACAATGGTTGCCCAAAGCAGGCCAGTGAAGATCATGGAGAATGTGAAGAGTGTGTTTGCCTTTGGGGATAGTCGTGCGGCGGTCAGGACAGACGGGAGCCTGTGGACATGGGGGTATAATAACGACGGCCAGCTGGGGGACGGAACGAGGACAAACCGGAACAGGCCAGTGAAAGTGATGGAAGATGTAAAAAATGTGTCCGTGTGCGTGGGCAGAAGCGCGGCGATCAAGACGGACGGAAGCCTATGGATGTGGGGGAAAAATTCTAACGGCCAGCTGGGGGACTCAACGACGGCAAGACAGAGCAGGCCGGTGAAGATTATGGAGAATGTGAAAAGCATGTCCTTGGACGGCTCCAGAAGTGCGGCGGTCAAGACGGACGGAAGCCTGTGGATATGGGGGTATAACCATAGAGGCCAGCTGGGGGACGGAACGACGACAAGCCGTCATGTTCCGGTAAAGATCATGGATTTGGGATTGTCCATAACGCCATCGCCAAGCGTAACGCCACAGCCAACTTCATATACAGTCAATTTTGACGCCAATGGAGGAACCGTGTCTCCGACCAGCAAAAAGGTGACGAATGGCGAGAAATATGGCGCGCTTCCTGTGCCCGCCCGGACGAAATACGTTTTTGAGGGCTGGTACACGAACAGAAGCGGTGGGACGAAGATTACTGGCGAAAGCCTGGCAAAGTTGAACGGAAACCAGACACTGTACGCCCGCTGGATTCGGATAATTGAGCCGCCGACGGTCACAACGAAGAGCGCGGCCAATATCACAAAAAACGCGGCCACACTGGCAGGCGCGGTGGACGACGACGGCGGTGACGGTAAACTGACCCTGCAGTTTGTCTACTGGAACAAATACGATTCCCTGTCCAGGTATACAGTTAGCGCAGGCGCGGACTTTAGAGCGGCCATCAAAAATCTGGCTCCGTCATCCACGTATTACTACTATGCGAAGGCATCCAACAAAGCGGGCGAGGGCGTCGGCGCTGTGCTGTCCTTGACCACAGCTGCGGAAGAAAAGCCGATTTCCATTTCCATGTCACCCGCATATCTGTCCATGGAAAAAGGCGACACACACCAGCTGCTGGCCACCGTTTTGCCGGTTACAGCTGTAAACCGGAAAGTGCGCTGGTCAAGCTCCGCTTCCGGTGTTGTGACTGTGAATGGCAGCGGAAAGCTGAAGGCCAAAAAGAAAGGCAAGGCCACAATCACTGCCACAACCCAGGCCAACGGCCTTACCGCATCTTGTACAGTGGAGGTCAAAGAAACCCCGCGGCCGGATAACAAAGGGGCGCTTGATTTTTCCGAATGGAACATGGCGTCCAACTCGGCGAGAAACGCTCCGGACGGATTTGACAGTAACGAGGGAGGAAATTATAAGAAGAGCACGGCCTACCTGGCTCGCTGGGATGGGGCTGTGCTGGAGAAAAATGATCCTTATCCCGTTTATCCCAATGGGGTTTATCGGGAGGTGGATGCGGACTATCACGTCCAGGAAGTTCTCTGGATTCCAGAGCGGAAAAACTGGTCGGACAACAGCGAGATCAAGGCTGCGATTATGAATTACGGCGCAATGTATCAGTCATTTATGGTGGAGGGGAATCATTTTGACCGCACCCGGAAAAACTATTATTATCCGGAAAGCTCTCCAAATTTAAGCGCAGGGGGACATGCGATTGCGGTGGTCGGCTGGGATGATAACTATTCCCGGAAGAATTTTACAAAGACCCCTCCAGGAAACGGCGCGTTTATCTGCAAAAACAGTTGGGGCGAAAACAGCGGTGAAAACGGATATTTCTATATTTCCTATTA
Source organism: uncultured Lachnospiraceae bacterium (assembly GCA_964407765.1). GTDB lineage: Bacteria > Bacillota > Clostridia > Lachnospirales > Lachnospiraceae > MGBC164599. The sequence continues at coordinate 7,204 of CAYOWU010000073.1, read as the reverse complement.
TGATAAATACATTGGAAAACGCGGCGGCGGGGCGGTCGTTCCGTCCATCGAGCATAAAACGAATTACAATACGATTTATCAATATGACCCATTGGGGGCTTGTTCATACAAGGGATATACCGGAGTAAGCTCCATATTTGCCGCTAATGTATTTCCGCAGAAGGGGGCTTCGCTGAAAAGCGATGAAATATTGCGGGCGGCCTCCTTCTACACGTATGATAAAAACACATCCTACGAAGTGTACGTGGTGACGGATTATAAAGACAGTTCGTCACTGAAAGCAAAGGGGACGGCGGTGGCCTCTGGCTCCATTAAAGACATGGGCTACCACACAATTACATTCAATAAAAGTGTTCCATTGAAAAAAGGAACGCGTTTTGCGGTCATTGTCAAACTCAGCGTGGGCAGCGGCACATCTCGGATATACTTTGAATATCCATTAGATGGCTATTCAAGCAGGGCGCGCGCCAATGCGGATGAGAGCTATTACAGTTCAAACGGCGCGCAATGGAGTGATCTTACAGACGGAACGCCAAATGCCAATTTCTGCATCAAGGCTTTTACGGATAATGGCCTGGCTTCGCGATCCGCACAGCTGTTTGAAGGCATTGAAGAACAGGCGCGCACATATGAGGACGATAAAGTTTATACATTAGAGGAAGTGTTGGAATCAGACATTCCCATAAATCCGGAATTCGTAGAGTGGATAACGGAGCAGCCAAGGGCTCAGGCGGATGGCGCTGGGGGAAGTTTTGCCTTGGGTGATGTCCCGTCTATCGTTGAGGCAGGAGGAAACACAGTTTCATTTGTAGAAGGCGCGATTTTGCCATCTCAGTATGACCTTCGCCAGGAAAACTCTATGACTAAAGTCAAAGATCAGGGGGAATACGGCACTTGCTGGACATTCGCCACCTACGCTTCGCTGGAGAGCTGCCTGCTGAAAAAAGCAAGAAGCCTGTCTTCCGTTCAAATGACGGGCGGTACGGTTATGGATGCCCTTGCCAATGTCTCCCAAGGCGGTATCCCCCTTACAGGGATGGGGTTAAACAATAAATCTATAACCCTGAAGAAGAATGCGACATATAATCTGACGGTCACGTTCGAGCCGGCCAACACAACGGAGAACGCTGTGATCTGGAGCAGCAGCAATGATGCGGTGGCAACCGTAGACACCAATGGCATGGTTACTGCGCATGGAGGCGGAACCGCCGTCATTCGGGCTACAGCCCGGGGTGGAAGCGTTTCTGCGAAGTGCGTAGTTACGGTGCAGGGGGAGAAACGTTCGATTTCCATTAAAAACGCAAAGATTTCCGGAGTGAAATCCGCATACGCATATACAGGCAAAAAGCTGACGCCTGCGCCCACAGTGAAGTTGTCCAATAAAACCCTGAAGAAAAACACGGATTACACAGTCAGCTACAAGAACAACCAGAATGTGGGAACCGCCACCGTCACAATCAAGGGCAAAGGCGGCTATGCCGGAACCAAGAGCGTAACATTCAAGATTAATCCCAAAGGGACTTCCCTTAACAAGCTGACAGGCGGCAAGAAGCGAATCACGGTGAAATGGAAAAAACAGGCGGCCCAGACTGCCGGCTACGAAATACAGTCGTCCGCCAGCAAAAATTTCACCAAAGGGACAACGAAACTGACTGCAGTCAGAAAAGCGTCCGCCGTTTCAGCCGCCGTTACAAAGCTGAAAGCCAAGACAAGATATTATGTGCGGATACGCACGTACAAGACCGTTTCCGGGAAGAAGTATTATTCCGGGTGGTCAAAAGTCATGAATGTAAAGACGAAATAAAAGCGAAAAGGCGCCGGGAGGAATCCGGGCGCCTTTTACAGTAGATGCTTTTTTATCCTCAAGCTGGCATTGAACGCTCCTGTTACAAAATCCTCATCATTTATTCATATATTTGTTATAATTTAGCTTGCCGCTGCTCTGGCAGGCGTTTCCAGATCATGGTATACTTTAAACAGGCGGCACACATACAGGGATGCGCCCGCCAGGATTTCATATATGATGAAATGCCCGTGTCCTTTGGGAAGGGCAAAGGCAGAAAAAGGACATAAAAGACAGGAGAGCGCAGGAAAGGAGAAAAGGATGAAGAGGAAAGCAAGGAAGATTTTAAGCGGCTTTTTGGCCGCGCTGCTGCTGGCAAGCGCCGTGCCCGTGCAGGCGGCGTCTGACAGCGGACAGGAAGTATGGCAGGAAGAGGACGGCGTGAACAGCGAAAACTTCGTTGAGCCGGAACAGATGCCGGAAGAGTTCCAGGAGCCGGAGCAGGAGGGAAACGCCGGGGCGATCCTTCCGGGGGAAGCTGTGGAAGAGCAGCCGGGACGAAAGGAAGATCCAGCGGATATGAACGCCCAGATGGAGATCGTGGAAGAACTGCTGGGGGACGGTGCAAAGCAGGCTCTGGCCGGAGAGAATGAGGAAGAAGGGCTTCCGATGGTGCGGCTGGGGAACGATCATTCCGCAGTGGTGAAGGCAGACGGGAGCCTGTGGATGTGGGGCAATAATGGATCTGGCCAGTTGGGAGACGGAACGGAGGCGTCCAAGAGCAAATCGGTGAAGGCGCTGGAAGGAGTAAAAAGCGTTTCTCTGGGCGCGGATCACAGTGCGGCGCTCAAGACGGACGGGAGCCTGTGGATGTGGGGACGGAATAAGAACGGCCAGTTGGGAGACGGAACGAAAGAAAATAAGAGCAGTCCGGTGAAGGTGATGGAGGGAGTAAAAAGCGTCTCCTTGGGCTATTATCATAGTGCGGCGATTAAGACGGACGGGAGCCTGTGGATGTGGGGGTATAATGTATGCGGCCAG
>CAYOWU010000073.1:0-4280 GCA_964407765.1 uncultured Lachnospiraceae bacterium | reverse complement strand
GGCGATTAAGACGGACGGGAGCCTGTGGATGTGGGGGTATAATGTATGCGGCCAGCTGGGAGACGGGACAACGGGAGACAAGAGCAGTCCGGTGAAAGTGATGGAAGGAGTAAAAAGCGTCTCCCTGGGCATGTATCACAGTGCGGCGGTCAAGACAGACGGGAGCCTGTGGACGTGGGGGTATAATGTATGCGGCCAGTTGGGAGACGGAACGACAGAAGACAAAAGCAGGCCGGCAAAAGCGCTGGAGGGAGTAAAAAGCGTCTCCCTGTGCTGGCATCAGAGCGCAGCGCTCAAGACGGATGGGAGCCTGTGGATGTGGGGGGATAATGACTACGGCCAGTTGGGAGACGGAACTACGGAAGACAAGAGCAGTCCGGTGAAGACGCTGGAGGGAGTGAAAAGCGCCTCCCTGGGTTATTATCATGGCGCGGTGGTCAAGACAGACGGAAGCCTGTGGATGTGGGGACGGAATGACTACGGTCAGTTGGGAGACGGAACTACGCAAGACAAGAGCAGGCCGGTGAAGGCGCTGGAAGGAGTAGAAAGCGCCTCCCTGGGCGGGCATCACAGTGCGGCGCTCAAGACGGATGGGAGCCTGTGGATGTGGGGATGGAATATCTGGGGTCAGTTAGGTGACGGAACGGCAGCGAAGCGCTATGAACCGGTAAAGATCATGGATTTAGAAATGGCCATAACGCCAGAGCCAAGTGAAACGCCAGCGCCGGGCGCATATACGGTGACTTTTGACGCAAACGGCGGAACCGTGTCGCCGTCTGGCAAGACCGTGACCAATGGAAGCGCGTATGGGGAGCTGCCAGTCCCGACGCGTAAATGGACGGGGGAGACCTATGGCTATGAGGAGTTAGAAAACTATAGGTTTGACGGCTGGTATACCTCCAGAAACGGCGGCGTAAAGATCACAAGCGACAGTGTGGCAGAACTTACGGCGGATCAGACATTGTATGCCCATTGGTCCTGTACGGTGACTTTTAGCGCCAATGGAGGGGACGTGTCGCCGTCCAGTAAAACCGTGTTCTACGAAGACGTTTATGGGACATTGCCCACGCCGACGTGGGCGGGGCACAGCTTTGTGGGCTGGTACACAAAGGAGAGCGGCGGAACGCAGATTGCCAGCGGCAGCACAGTGCAGACAACATGGGACATTTCGGCGTCGACGCAGAATTTGTACGCCCATTGGACGCCTGAAACGCGTTACCTTACAGCGTATCTTGACGTCAATGGCGGGAATAAAATGAGCGCGCTTTTCTCCAGAATCAGCGTGATCTATGACAGTACATATGGGAACAATGTCATATTTCGTTCCATGCCTGATCCGACCCGCGAGGGCTATACATTTGACGGCTGGTATACGGCGAAGACCGGCGGAGCCAAGATCACCAAAAAAAGCATCGTGCAGATCGCGGAGGACCATACCTTATACGCCCACTGGACCTCTGCGTCAAAATCGTATACGGTGACTTTTAACGCCAATGGAGGAACTGTGTCGCCAACCAGCAAGACGGTGACCTATGGCGAAAAATATGGCGAACTGCCCGAACCGAAATGGGAAGGCCATGACTTTAACGGTTGGCACACATCGAAAACCGGGGGAACAGAGATTACAGGCGCCAGTGCGGTGGAGCTGACATCGGATCAGACCTTGTATGCCCATTGGATTGAGGAGGAAGTCCCCAAGAGGGACATCCGAAACGCTGACATCACACTGTCCCAGGAAAAATACACCTATGACGGCTCTGCCAAAAAGCCCTCCGTCACCGTAAAATTAAACGGCGTCACTTTAAAAGAAAACACAGACTACACCGTGGCCTACAGTGACAATACAAAAGTGGGCGCCGCCAAAGTCACCGTCACCGGAAAGGGCAGTTATACAGGCTCCGCGCAGAAGACTTTTACTATACAGGAGGCGCTCAAAACCAGCATTGCCAAAGCCACCGTGACCCTGTCGCCGGAGAGCTATGCCTATGACGGCGCCGCCAAAAAGCCGGCAGTCACCGTAAAGCTAAACGGCAAGACGCTGAAACAGAATACCGATTACACGGTTGCCTACAGCAACAACAAAAATGTGGGCGTCGCCAAAGCCACCGTGACCGGAAAAGGCAGCTACACTGGCACAGTCACCCGGACATTCTCGATTGTGGCGAAGACAAAAGCTTTCGCCTGGGGAAAAGACAACTGGAACTACAACAACAGCTCGTCTCAGAAATATTTTTCATCCGGGAAATATATAGACCAGATAAACAGCGCATACCTGAACAAATTGAAAAAAAGCCTGACCAACAGCGAATACCAGGCGATCTTCAACAAGAGCCGCGGCTGGATATACGATCGGTTCAGCGGATCCTGCTACGGCATGTCCTCCACCGCGCTGCTGGCGAAGAGAGGCTACCTGCCCTATACACAGTACAAGTCCGGAGCTTCATCCCTCTACCAGCTCAATTACCCACTGGCGGATATGAAGGTCAGCTCCTTAGTGACGTATTACCAGATGCTCCAGGTTAAGGGCGTGATCCAGCAGCAATACCGGACGCTGCCCACGAAGTCCCACAAGGAGAACATCCAGAAGATCCTCTCCCTGCTTGACGCAAACCCTACAGTTCTTGTAGGCTTCAGGAAAGACGGATGGGGCGGCCACGCAGTGCTGGCATATGGATACGACTACGGCAGCTTTACCTGGAACGGCGTGTCCTACCAGGGACGCATCAAGATATGCGATCCCAACTCTTCCAGGCGGACCAGTGATGATAGCAAATGCCATATTTATTTTAACACCAAGACCTATAATTGGGAGATACCCTATTATTCCCGCGCATCCATTAAATCATCATCCGGGGCAAAGTTTAATTACGTGGGCGCCAGCGTTAACGAGATCAACAGCGGCGGTTATCTGTCCGGAACGGATAAGAACGGGATCTCCGACTACGTGGCGAGGATCGACGCGGCCGCTATATCCAGGAACCGCACTGTGATAAAGATGCTGGAACAAAATGGGTCCTACATACCCAACCATGCCGCCTCCGACGACATCGTCGAAGACTACTCTTACATCCTCGGCGGCGAGGGCGGCGGGACGATCGGGTATAACCTTTACGACGCAGAGTCGTCCTACAAAATCTCACAGGAGGATCCCGTAAAACTGCAGCTGTCCATAGATTACGGAGACTGTTTCCTCGAAGGCGGCTCCATGGCCGGGAAAAACGTGATATTTGATAAAGACGGCTATGTTTCCGTGGCCGGGGAATCGGCCGACTTCAACATCGCCATGACCTTTAACGAAGACTACCCGACGGATTGGTTCACGATGACGGTCAAAGGCAAAAATTCCGACGAAGCTTCCCTGCAAAAAGTGGAAGACGGCTACATCTTAGAAGGGGAAAACCTTGAAAAGATAGACGTGGAGGCTAACAACAGAGAAGATTCTGTCCACGCCAGCTTTTCCACCAGCTATCCTTCTGCCTACATCTGTGAGATAGATGAGAACACAGTGGGCGTAAAAGTGGATAAAGACAACAACGGCTCCTACGAAACGCTGATTGCGAAAGGGAGCGGAGAAAAACCGCAAGCCCCCGTCTCCATAGAAAAGGCGAAGATTTCCGGCATAAAAACGGCCTATACATACACCGGAAAGAAACAAACGCCGAAGCCTGTGGTAAAGGCCGCAGGCAAAAACCTGCGCAATGGAACGGATTACACCGTTTCCTATAAAAACAACCAGAACGTAGGAACCGCCACTGTCACGATCAAAGGAAAAGGCGGCTACGCCGGAACCAAGAGCGCAACTTTCAAGATTAATCCCAAAGGGACTTCCCTTGGCAAACTGACGGGAGGCAAGAAGCGAATCACCGTAAAATGGAAAAAGCAGGCGGCCCAGACCACCGGCTATGAAATACAGGCTTCTGCCAGCAAGAAATTTGCCAAAGGGACGACAAAACTGACCACGGTCAAAAAAGCGGCGGCGGTTTCAACTGCCGTTACAAAGCTAAAAGCCAAGACAAGATATTATGTGCGGATACGCACGTACAAGACCGTTTCCGGGAAGAAGTATTATTCCGGCTGGTCAAAAGTCATGAATGTGAAGACGAAATAAGAGCGAAAAGGCGCCGGAAGGAATCCCGGCGTCTTTTGGCAACGCCGTTGATTTTCTTTATGGAAATGGATATACTGTAGATGAAGAGAGGCGGTATAAATGTAACAGTTCAGCCTTCTGGGCTTCACTGTCACAAAAATATGCACACAAACTGCAAAAAACGCAGTTTGGC
>CAYOWU010000072.1:0-14493 GCA_964407765.1 uncultured Lachnospiraceae bacterium | reverse complement strand
TGCCACATTTTGTGGCAAAACGCCTCGCGGGACAACACCTACTGAATAGTTACCTATTTTCTATACAAAATCCGAATGGAGTTCAAAAGGCACAGCACGGATACGCCTGTGTCCGCGAATACCGCCACCCACATGTTGGCGAATCCGAACAGCCCGGCAACCATGACGATTGCCTTTATGGCCAGCGCAAAGTATACATTCTGCCAGGAAATCCGGGAAGTGGCGCGGGCAATGTCGATGGCCTGGGGAATGGCCTCCATCTCGGAGGTCATGAACACCACGTCCGCCGCCTCGATGGCCGCATCCGCGCCGCTTCCCATGGCCGCACCCACGTCCGCGCCGGCGAGAACCGGCGCGTCGTTGATTCCGTCTCCCACGAACATAACGCTTCCGTGCGCTTTTCGTATCTTCTGCAATTCCTCGAATTTATCTTCCGGCAGAAGCTTCGCATGCACTTCGTCAATTCCCGCCTCCGCCGCCACCGCCTGGGCGCTGTCCTCGGAGTCTCCGGTGAGCATGGCCGTGACGATGCCGTATTTCTTCGTCTTGGCAATGGCTGTCACCGCATCTGGCTTGATGGTATCGGAAATCACGATGTGTCCGGCGAATTTCCCGTTGAGGGCCGTCAAAACTTCCGTGCCGAACTGCTCTTTTTTGTAACCGGATAAATCCACTTTGTTGGCTTCCATCAATTTACGGTTGCCGCAGAGAACCTCGCCTCTGCTGATTTTCGCGCGGATTCCATGGCCGGCGATCTCCTCCACTTTGGAGGGGCGCTCGATTTCCAGATTCTTGCCCTTTGCGGCTTCCACGATGCTCATCCCAATGGGGTGGGTGGAAGACAGCTCACAGCTTGCGCTGATGGCCAGCAGTTCATCCGAGGTTAAATTCTTATCCGCGCAGACTGAATTTTGCACCACAAAATTTCCTTTGGTGATGGTTCCGGTCTTATCCATGACCACCGCCTTGACGTTTTTCAAAGACTCAATGGCCACGCCGCCCTTGAATAAAATATTCTTCTTGGAAGCGGCCCCAATCCCGGAGAAAAAGGCCAGGGGCACCGAGAGCACCAGCGCGCAGGGGCAGCTGATTACCAGAAACGTCAGCGCCGTCAGCACAGAGGCCGTCCCCGATGCTGCGTAAAGCGCGCCGGCCTCCCCCGTATAGGCTGGATTCACAAAGAAATGCCAGTTGGGGAGAATGAACGGCAGCGCCACCGCCACCAGAACCGCCAGAAAAACCACCAGCGGGGTGTACACTCTGGCAAACCGGGTGATAAATTTGTCGATGTTTGGCTTGCTGGCCGCCGCGTTTTCCACCGAATCCAGAATCCGGGTGACCATGGACTCTTCCAGGATTTTTTCCACGCGGATCTTAATCTGCCCGGAAGTGTTCACACAGCCGGAGCTGACCAGATCGCCCACGCCGGCTTTTACAGGCACTGGCTCTCCGGTAATCGCCGAGGTGTCCAGTCTGGTTTCCCCTTCGATGACCACGCCGTCCAGTGGCACGCGGTCGCCGGGGCGCACCAGCACAATGTCGCCCACCACGGCTTCCTCCGCGTCCATGACGCGCACGTCGTCGCCCACTACAAGATTGACCGTTTCCGGTCTTAAATCCACCGCGTCCATAATCTGCGAGCGGCTCTGCTCGGTGGCCCGGTCTTCAAAATACTCGCCGATGCGGTAAAAGAGCATGACGCCCACCGCTTCGGGAAATTCCCGGATTCCAAAGGCGCCCAACGTGGCGATGCACATCAGGAAGTTCTCGTCAAACACCTGGCCCTTTCGGATGTTCCGGGCCGCCGTCAGCAGCACCTTGCCTCCGAGAATCAGGTACGAGACGATGAATAATGGCAAAAGCCGCATATCCGACTCCTCCAGGCCACCCATATGTATCATAAGAAAACCAACCAGGAAAAGCGCGGCGCCAACGCCGATGGCGATTAGGGGCCTGTATTTCTCCGGAATCGCCGACTCTTTCTCTTCTTTCTTCGCTTCCCGTTTGATCTCTTCTTTGGCCACCACGGTAATGCCGTCTTCCATGGCGTCGATGGCCTTCTGGATAGAGGGAATCAGCACGTCCGGGCGGCTGGCGGACAGACGCATCTGTTTGTTGGCGTAGGTGATGGAAACGTCGTCCACTCCTTCCATAGTCTTGATTTTCCGCTCAATCTTCGCCGCGCAGTTGGGACAATCCAGCCCGTCCAGCACATAAACCCTCGTCTTGGAAATCGTTGTGGCCGCTTTCCGATTCCGGGGAACCAGGGTAATTCCGTCCTCGATGGAATCAATGGTCGCCTGCATTTTCTCCATCAGGCCCGTGTGGTTCTGGGCCGACACCCGCAGCTGCTTTGTGGCATAGGCCACGGAAGCGTACTCCACTTCCGGCATCTGCCGGATCTTCGCCTCCACCTTGGCGGCGCAGTTGGCGCAGTCCAGGCCCTCCATAATGTAGACCCTTTTTTCCATCTTCTCATCCGGCATCACGCAGGTGCATTTGGCCAAAGATTCCCCGCACACGTCGCAATACTCCACATGGGGATTGCAGACCTCACAGTCACAGTCCTCCGGGTGCCCCTCTGTGTGGCGATGCTCCGTGACAAAATGCGTATGGGAACGGGTGGCCTCGTCCCGCGGGCCGTGATCATGGCCGCATCCACAGCCATCCCCGTGCTCGTGGTCATGATGCGCATGGGCATGACTGTGGCCTTCACCATGGTCATGGTCGTGATGGTCATGACCACAGCATTCTCCATGCGCGTGATCGTCGTGCGCATGGCTGTGGCCTTCCCCGTGGGCATGGTCGTGATGCGCATGATCATGACTGTGGCCTTCTCCATGATCATGGTCATGATGACTGTGGTCATGACCGCCGCCCTCTCCATGATTGTGATCGTGATGGCTATGGCTGTGGCCGCTGCCCTCTCCATGATCGTGGCCGTGGTGCGCATGGTTTTCTACATGGTCATGATCATGGCTATGTTTATGCTGCTGATCGTGATTTTGTTTCCGGCCGCCGCCCTGTTTCTGACTGCGACCACGTTTCCGCTCCTTCATAGCGATCTCCTCTCTGTTCTGCATCGTATCTACAGTAATTGCGAAATCCCTATTCCAAAATGCCTTCGCAATCACCTATAATTCCCTCACTGTTTTCTTCGCTCTTTTGCCTCTTCTCGGGTATATGCCTCCGTCAGCGCTTTTAATTTCTCAAAGCTGGCCTCCTCGTCGTACACTTTCATCACCGAGCACAGATCTTCATAATTATAGGCATTTACATAAACGCCCGTAGCCAGCGCATACTGTTCGTCATATTCTTCTTTGCTCTTGGATACCCAGAATCCCTGAGTCATCTGAAACGCCCGTCCGTCTTCGCGAAACTCGTCTCCGTATCCGGTAATGGCGTTATACATGGCCGCGAAAGCGGGGCCGATGGTGGAGCTGAATTTGCCCGCCACGTAACATAGTGTCCCGTCGGCGAAAAGCTCTTTGTTGGTCATGCTGTAACAGTCAATCACTCCCTGTTTGATCCCTTCTTTTCGGAACACGTCCACGATGTTGTACATAGAAAACATGGAAAGGGCGTAATCATAAGAATTGCTTTCAAGCTCCTTGATGGCCTTTTGCTCCACATCCTCTCTGGTTGTGTAGCCGGGGAAAACCGTAAGATTCACATCCCCCAGGGATAATTTCACCGGCTCTTCTGTCAGGGCCAGCTCTTCCACATCCTGCCCCAGAGCGCCGAATTCCTTTTCAAACACTTCCAAAGCGCCCACGGAACGGGCATGGTGCATCTCATTTCCGATGCTGGCGCCTCCGGTGAACAGGATATAAGATTTCCCCTGCTTCTCATGGATAAAATACTCCGCCATCTCCGCCCCAGCCTCATGCTCAATCTTGTTGCCGGGTCCGATCACGCCCAGGAAATAGGGATCGTCCGCCACGGATTCGTAGTCCTCCTCGGTTACGGTGCCGGAAGCCAGCACGTAGTAAACCCCCTGGGATTTACAGTATTTTACCTCTTCGGGCAAATCGTAGGTGATAAAGGACATAATGCCTTCCACCCCTTCCGCGCAGGCGTCCTTCAGGAACTTCATCTCGTCTTCTTTGCTGCGAATGGCATAGGAATAGCGAAACTCCACTTCCGGAAAACATTTCTCTATATAATTGGTCAGATATTCCCGAAAAGTAATCACTTCGTCGTCTAACACATCGTAAACGGCCACGCCGATTTTGTGGTTCTGTTTATGGGCCTCCCCGCCGCTCACCTCCGTCTTCGCTTCCGGCGCGCTTTTGGAAGCGTCGGTTTTCGACGGGGAGCTGTTGCAGCCGCCCATGCAGAATAACAGCATAGCCGCCATCAGGATGAATGCCAACCTTCTCACTGTTTAGTCTCCCTTCTTTCCAAAAATATGACAAGCCACCTCATGGCCCGGCTCCATCTGGGTCAAAAGCGGGCGTTCCCGTTGGCAGATTTCCGTACAGTGCCCGCAGCGGTCCTGAAAAGGACAGCCCGTGGGCACATCCAGGGGACTTGGAGCCTCGCTTTCGATGCTGGCGATTTTCTTGGAAAAATCCATGTGGATATCAAAGATGGCTCCCATCAGCGCCTTGGTGTAAGGATGCATGGCACGGGTGTTCAAATCCTCGGCGGGAATCACCTCCACAATGTTTCCCAGGTACATCACCGCAATCTGATGGGCGAAGGACTGAATCAGCCCCAGGTCATGGGCGATAAAACCGATGGCGATATTCTTCTCCTTCTGAAGCTTCACCACAAGCTCGATAATGGTCTTCTGCACCGACACGTCCAGGGCGCAGGTGGCCTCATCCATGACCACAATCTCCGGTTCCAGCACGATGGCGCGGGCAATGGCGATTCTCTGCCGCTGACCGCCGCTCATATTGTGGGGATACCGGTTGGCAAAATCCGCCGGCAAATCCACCATTTCCAAATATTTTTTCGCCACCGCGTCTTTTTCACTCTTTTTGATTCTGCCGAAATTCATCAGCGGTTCGCAGATAATATCACGAATCTTCATCTTCGGGTTAAAAGAACCGGAAGGATCCTGGAAAACCATCTGAATTTTCTGACGATTTTGCCGTAAAGTTTCCCCTTTCATCTTCGTAATGTCTTTTCCATGAAAGAAAATCTCCCCTTCCGTGGGCGCGTCCAAGGAAACCAGAAAACGCATAAACGTGCTTTTTCCGCAGCCTGACTCCCCCACCAGGCCCAGGGTCTTGCCTTTATATAATTTCAGATTTACGTCATTGCAGGCCACCAGGGTCCGGTTATTGGACGCGGGGAACTTGCGCGTCACATGTTTTGCCTCCAAAATCATGTCTTTCTCATCAAACATAACGTACACCTCCCAGGGACGGCACCGCGTCCAGCAGATTTCTTGTATAATCGCTTTGGGAATGGTGCAGGATCTGTTCCCGATCGCCTGCGTCCACGACTTCCCCATTTTTCATCACGATAATGTAATCCGCCATATAGGCGGCCACGCCCAGATTATGGGTCACCACGATGATGCTGGTCTGATATTCGTCCCTCAGCTCCATCATCTGGCGGACAATCTGCGCCTGCGTGGTCACGTCCAGGGCGCTGGTGGGCTCGTCGGCCAAAAGCAGCTTAGGCTGGAACGTCATGGCCATGGCGATGCCCACCCTCTGGCGCATGCCGCCGGAGAGCTGGAAAGGGTAGCTTTTCATAATATTGTCGCCGCTTGGCAGACGCATCCGCTCCAGCATCTGAATGCCCATATCCCAAGCGTCTTTTTTCATCATATTCTTATGGGTGCGGATGTATTCGACAAATTGATTTCCGATAATCCGAGTCTGATTGGTCATGGCCCCTGAGTCCTGAAAAATCATGGAAATATCCGTGCCCCGCAGCTTTCTCCACTGCTCTTTCGTATTAGACAAAAGGGATTTCCCCTCAAAAAGAATGTCGCCTTTTGTCACCTTGCCGCCGCCGGCCAAAAGCCCCAGGACTGCGCGAATCACGGTGGTTTTGCCGCTTCCGCTCTCGCCCACGATACTGCAGATCTTTCCCTGCTCCAGAGTGAGATTGAAGTCCTTGACCGTTGGGCGTTTTTTATAAGATATGGTCACATCTTTAATTTCCAACATATCCGTTTCCTCCTCTATTCATCTCTGGGGTCCAGAACGTCCCGCAGGCTGTCGCCAAACAGGTTAAATGCCACCACCACCAGAAAGATGGCAAGCCCCGGGAAAATCATCAGCCAGGGAGCCGCCGCCATATAGGCCCGGCCTTCGTTGAGCATAAGCCCCCACTCCGGTGTGGGGGCCTGCGCGCCAAATCCTAAAAATGACAGCCCCGCCAGCTCCAGCATCATGCTTCCGATGTCTGTGGCGCCTGTAATAATCAGGGTTGGCAGCGCGTTGGGCAGCATATATTTCACCAGAATGTACGGCGTCTTCGATCCAGTGACCACCGCCGCCGCCACGTAATCCCGATGGCGAATCTTCAGCACCAGACTTCGGGCCAGCCGCGCGTACTTGGTCCAGCTCACCATGGAAATGGCCAGAACCGCGTTTTGGATGCTGGCTCCTAAAATACCCGCGATGGCGATAGCCAGCACCATGCCGGGAAAGGATACCATCATATCGGAAAAACGCATAATCACCGCGTCCACAATTCCGCCAAAATATCCGGCCAGAATTCCCAGAATTGTTCCGACGGTGAAAATAATCACCACCACGCTGAGAGCCGCCGTCAGGGAGGTCCTGGTTCCATAGATTACCCGCGCAAAAATGTCTCTTCCCATTTTATCTGTTCCAAACCAGTGCTCACTGCTGGGTTTTTGCAGAGCATTAGCCAAAATTCCTTCCGCCGGGTCCTGACCTCTGGATAAAATGGGCGCAAAAACAGCCACCAGCGCCACCAGCAGAACCAGGAAGCAAAAGAACAGAAACGATTTATTTTTTTTCACAAAATCTTTCACAGCGCCATCACCTCTTCTCTCTCATTCTGGGATCCACGAAGTTATAGGAAATATCCACGGCCAGGTTGATAACCATATAAATCAGCGCAATCCACAGCACATAGCCCTGAATCAGCGGATAATCATAGGACGTAATGGCGGACACCGCCAAACTTCCCAGTCCCGGATAGGAGAAAATCACTTCCACCACCGCCGTGCCGCCCAGAAGCGATCCCATCGACAGGCCCAGCATGGTAATCAGCGGAAGCAGGGAGTTGGGAAACACATTCAGCCACAGAATTTTCCATTCCTTCACGCCGCGCGCCCGCGCGCCCGTCACATAGTCCTGGCTTAACTCTTCCAATACCGCCGTGCGCACCTGCCGGGTGTACTTGGCGGACATGGCGAATGCCAGCGTCACAGCCGGAAGAATCATGTTCTTAAAAGTTATATCGGTGGACACCACCTGAAGCCATTTCAATTTTACACAGAAAAAAGAGATCAGCAAAAGCCCTACCCAGAAATTGGGAACCGATACGCCCAGAAAAGTAAACCCGCGAACCAGATTATCGATCCATTTGTTCTTGTTGACCGCCGCCAGCATTCCGAAAGGAACGGAAACCAGCAGCATTAAAATCATGGAAAACAACGACAGCTTCAGTGTAGGCCACAGCCTGGAACCCAGAAGGTCCAGCACCGGCTTTTTCAGGGAGTAGGAATTGCCGAAATCCCCTCTCACGCAACCGGTCAACCAGTCTGCGTATTGCACCAGAAACGGACGGTTCAGCCCCATCTCTTCTCTAGTCTGCTGCATCACTTCCTCACTGGGCACAATGCCCGACGCCGCATACATGGTTCGCACCGGATCGCCGGGCGCCATATACGTCAATAGAAAGGTCAAAAAACTGATGCCGATGAGCACGATGACAATCTGCCCCAGCCTTTTTCCCAACTGTTTTTTTGACAATTCCTTCCTCCTCCTCTCAAAGCCCTCTCCTTTTCAGGCATACGTCCGGGGGCAGGTTCCCCCGAACGCAGTTTTGTCTATCATCCTTTTTATTTCGGCGCAATTTCGTTGGACAGCCAGTAGTAATCTACGGTGTGAATATCGGCGCCGGTTACTTTTGACGCGTTGGAAAGGAATGTGCTGTTGTAGTATCCATGCACCAGCACTGCACAGTCATCGATCAGAATCTGCTCCATCTTAATAACCAGGTCTGCACGCTCATCCAGGTCAGTGGAAGCCATGTACTGGTCATACAGTTTGTCGTATTCGTCGTTCTCGTACCAGCAGTAGTTGGTTCCCTGGCTGTTTACATAGAACTCGCTGCCTTTGTCGCCGCCATACCAGTTTTTCAGGAATGCGCTGGGTTCGCCGGTTCCCACGGTTGTCCAGTTAGAGTCACACAGATCGTATTCGCCTGCCTGCATCATGTTCCACTCTGTATCGGAGTCTGTGTTGGTTACTTTCACGTCAATGCCGATTTCAGACAGAGAAATCTGAATGGCTTCCGCGAAATCACTCAAACATCTGTTCGTGTATGTAATGTACTGCAGAGTAATTTTTTCGCCGTCCAGCTCACGGAATCCGTCGCCGTCGCTGTCTTTGATGCCCGCGTCGTCCAGCAGTTTCTTCGCGCCTTCCACGTCGTACTCAAAATCATTTTTCAGCGATTTATAGTCATAGGACAGGGTGGATGGCAATACAGCCGGACCGTAAGTATACATGCCGCCCACGGTCACATCGCAAAGAGTCTGGCCGTCCACAGCTTTGAAAATGGCCTGTCTTAAAGCTTCATTTTTGCCCAGGATGCCGTTAAAGTTCACATAGGCGAAACCGCTTCTCATACCAGGCGTTTTGGATACATAGAAATCGTCGTTGTTGGACAGCTCTTCCAAATCGCTGGCGGTTGTGATGTTCTCGGTCAAATCAATGTCGCCGGTTTTCAAGGCGCTGGCCTTGGTGCTGTCGTCTTCGATAAAGATTACGGAAACGCTGTCATAGGGAACTTCCCCGTTCCAGTAGTTTTCGTTTTTCACCAGCTCGGAACACTTGGTGGTTTCATCCATGGATTTAATTACATAGGGGCCTGTGCCGATAACCGATGTGCTGTCTGCAGTGTAATCATGCTTAGCGTCTGTGGTGTCTCCTTCCACGTCAATGATGGTGTAGAACGGGAAGCACAGAATGGATGTGATATCCGCATAGGGCTCTTTTGTCACGATGGTCACGGTGTTTGCGTCTGCGTCCGCCGTGATGGAGTCAGCTTCCAGATACGTCTCCGGCGTGGAGCTTTTCTTATCGGTGGCGCAGACCGTGTAGAGACGGTTCAGGGAATCCGCCACGGCCTGGGCGTTGCAGTCGTTGCCGTTGGAGAACTTCACACCGTCACGGATATGGAACGTCCAGGTCTTATTGTCGTCGGACACTTCGTATTTATCACAGAGATTATAATCCACAGTCAAATCGTCTTTGAACTTAAACAGGCCCTCGGTAATCCCATGGCGGGTACCATCCCAGGCCGCGTTCTGATATTCCGCCGGATCATAGGACGTAGAATACACATAACATCCAAAGTTCAGATGTTTGTCGTCCCCGTCCGCCTTGGCCTCTGTCGCGGCGCCGCCGGAGCCGCTGTCTGAACTTGTCTTGGAGCCTCCGCCTCCGCACCCGGTGAGCATTCCCATGGTCAGTGCGCCTGTCAGGCCAAATGCCAACATTTTTTTCAGTAAATTTCTTCTCATTGTATCTTCCTCCACTTTTTGTAATTTTTTGTCCATAAGATTCAAACAGAATCCCCCACAACAAAAAAGATCAACTGCCTCCACAGTTGATCCTAACTCTCAAACTAACGATACCTTTATAAAGTATATAGAAACATTGGGTCTGCTACATCCGGAAAGAAACATACGCTAAAGGCTTCAAAAGAGAATTCTCAAAAAATCCCCTTCTTATACGCTTCATTTACCTTGGATGGTTTTTGCTAATCCGTCTCCTTCTCTGCTGTACCTAAACCCGGTATGCACTAGCATGAACACTCTCATCAACCGTAAGATGATTCACCAAAGCTATAAGCAGTTCTCCTGACTTAAGGTCATCGCTCGCTGCGCCTTCCCAAAATATATATTTCAGTGACATAGTGCAGTCTGCTCGCTATCACAGTGACGGGATCGTATCGGATTCTAACCGATTTTTCTATTAATCCGTGCTGGAACTTATAGCCCGCATATATAAATGCTACCAATCTTATGAACTTTTCTTTTCTCCTGTATTATACGCCCGCTTATTTTGAATGTCAAGCAAATTTTGGGGGAAATTTCCCGAATTGTAACAATTCAGCCTTCCGGCTTCACTGTCACAAAAATATGCGCAAGCCGCAGCCACAAAGCGGCAGATTTCCTTATGCGGAGATTTATCGGAGGCTCAATATAGCAGTTCCAGAAATTCCTCCTCCGAGATGACTGGAACCCCCAGCTCCCGCGCCTTTTTGTTCTTGGACGAATTGGACGCGGCGTTGTTGTTAATCAGATAGGCCGTCTTGCCGGTCACAGTTCCCGTCACCTTGCCGCCCTTGGACTCGATCAGCTCCTTTAGCTCTTTGCGGTTGGCGAACCGCTTAAGGCTCCCGGTGATCACGAAGGTTTTCCCCTCCAGCTCTGTGCCCGTCGCCTCCGCCACGGCTTCTATATGCAGCTGCTCCTCCAACCGTCTCCACAGGGCCACATTTTCCCCGTTGGAAAAATATGCAGACAGGTTTTTCGCCAACGCTGGCCCAATCCCGTCTATGCCGCTGACTTCCTCTTCCTTTGCCGCTATGATCTGCTCCATATCCTGGTCGAAATGCCGGGAGATCAGCTTGGCGTTGGCCAGCCCAATTCCCGGTATGCCCAGACCGTACAAAACCCTGGGCAGAGTGACCGTTCTGGCCTTATCCAGATTTTCCATGAGATTTTCAAAGGATTTCTGCCCGAAGCCTTCCATCTCCACAATCTCGTCTTTGTGCCTGCCCAGCTCAAACAGATCCGCGAAATTCTGAAGAAAGCCTCTGCCAATAAATTTTTCCAAAGTGGCCTCGGAGAGTCCCTCGATATTCAGCGCGTCCCGGCTTACAAACAGCGTGAACGCCTTGATTTTCTTGGCGGGGCACTCCGGGTTGAGGCAGCGGAGGACTCGCACGTCTTTCTCCTGCTCCACCCGCGCCTCCCCTTTGCAGGCCGGACAGACGTCCGGTATCGGAAGGCTGCCGCTTCTGGTGAGGTTTTCGGCGATCTGGGGAATAATCATGTTCGCCTTGTACACCTGAATCTTGTCCCCGATTCCCAGCTGCAAATCCTCCACGATGCTGACATTGTGGACGCTGGCGCGGCTGACCGTGGTGCCCTCCAGCTCCACTGGCGTAAAGATGGCCACCGGATTTATCAGACCGGTTCTGGACGGCGACCACTCAATTTCTTCCAAGACCGTCTCCTGCACTTCGTCCGCCCACTTAAAGGCGAAAGCATTCCTGGGAAACTTCGCCGTGGCGCCCAGCGATTCCCCGTAAGATATATCGTCGTACACGGCCACCAGCCCGTCGGAGGGTATCTCATTTTCGGTCACCTGCCGTGAAAAATATTCCATGGCCGCGTCCAGGGTTTCCCCGGTCACCGCCCGGTATTCCACCACCTGAAAGCCCTGACCCGCCAAAAACTCCATCTCCTTTTCATGGGAATTCTGAAAATCCACGTCCGCAGCGCTCACCAGCGCGAAACCATAGAACCGCACGTTTCTTCTGGCGGTTATCTCATTGTTTAATTGGCGGACGGAACCGCTGCAGAGATTCCGCGGATTTTTATACCGGCTTTCCGCCTCTCCCAGCTGTTTGTTGATTTTCTCAAAATCACGGTACGTAATCACCGCCTCCCCCCGCAGGATGAGCCTGCCTTTATAGGGGATTTTCAGCGGTATATTTACAAAGACTCGGGCATTGTTGGTGATTACCTCTCCCACCTGCCCATTCCCCCTGGTGACCGCCTTGACCAGCTCGCCGCCCTCGTAAGTTAAAACAATTGTCAGGCCGTCCAATTTCCAGGACAACAAGGTCCGGCGTTCCCCAATGAAGCTGCGCAGCGTTTCTACGTCTTTTGTCTTATCCAGAGAGAGCATCGGGCTTTCATGCGCCTCTTTGGGCAGCTCCTCCAGCGCTTCGTATCCAACGGAAGCCGTGGGGCTGCCTGCCAGAGTGATTCCGGTTTTCCGTTCCAGTTCTTCCAGCTTTTCATATAATTCATCGTACCGCTTATTGCTGATTTCTTCTCTGTCTTCCTGATAGTAAGCCCTGGACGCCCGGTTCAGCGTTTCCACCAGCTCTTTCATCTGTTCCAGCTCTGCTGCCATAATGTCCTCCTCAATCAATATGTCCGCCTGTGCGGACGCTGTCCTATATGAAAATCGCGTACACGACCCGCTCTGCGCTCCGTTCATGCCGGCCCGTCTCGCCGCTCCCCGGAGCCTTCACTGTAGACCTACATGCGCCCCCAGTTGGACTTCTCACCATAAATGAAAGTTGTTCGGGCGCACTTGGCATCCCTGAATGCATGCCGCCTATTCAGCGGCAGAGCTTTCGCTGTAAATCAATTGGTATAATTTCTGTTTTTCCTTCTGCGTAAGCTCCCGGAGCTCCCCCGGCTTCAGCCCGTCCAAACGTATATTCATGACCCGCACCCTCTTTAGTGTCACCACGCGATAGCCCAGGTATTCACACATGCGCCGTATCTGGCGGTTCAGGCCCTGGGTCAGCACAATGCGAAAGGACCTCTGCCCCGTCTTCTCCACCCGGCACTTTCTGGTGACTGTGCCCAGAATCGGAACCCCCGAAGCCATGGCCTCCAGAAATTCTCCGGATATTTTTTTGTCCACCGCCACCAGATATTCTTTCTCGTGGCCGTTTCTGCCGCGCATAATCCGGTCCGCCACCTCGCCCAAATTGGTCAGCAGAAGAAGCCCCTCCGACTCTTTGTCCAGCCTTCCCACAGTGAAGACGCGGCAGGGGTATTGGAGATAATCCACGATGTTGTTCTTCTCCTTCTTCTCCTCTGTGCACACAATGCCCCGCGGCTTATAAAAGGCCAGTATGATATCCCTGCCTTTTTCCTCCACTTTCCTTCCCTCAAACCGTATCGTCTGCCCGGGCAGCGCCCGGTCGCCCACGTTCGCCACACGTCCGTCCACCGTAACTTTCCCGGCCTCTATGGCCTGGTCCGCAGCCCGCCTGGAGCAAACGCCATGCTCACTTAAATATTTGTTTAGTCGAATTCCTTTTTCGTTCATTCTCCCATTATACTATATCTTGGGAAGTTTTTCCTGTATATTTTTATACGCCAGCTGTTTTTCCCTTTATTGCACGATAAAAAAGATACACCCCATAGGCATACCCTTTTCATCATTATGCATACGCTTCGCTGCCTGTTACGATTTTCCTTTCCATGTTTCATTTTCCACGAATCCCGACGCTGCACAGGTTGTTCGACATATAAGGATTTAACGCCTTAAAATACAGGGAACATGCTCCGGTCCGGCCGCCCCCGCCAATTCCTTCGTATCTCCCTAAAACGTCCGAGCGAACGGCTGGATTATGCCTTTTTGGAATGCCGGAAAAAGGGCGCCATATCCTTTAATTTTTCAAAAGACACCCAGTCATCCCGGAAGCGGGACCCTGCCCAGAGGACTTTTAAGCTTATAAGGGGATTTGATTAAAAAGAAGTCTGCGCCGCTATGGAAACAGACCTCTTTGCCTTGATTTGTATTCTATATGAATTGTATAATTTTATCAGAACTTTTTATGAGATTCGACTAATTTCTTGTGCTGCGTCCATCCGTTTGCTTCCTTTTTACTCCTGAAATAAATCTGCATGCGTTCCAGTGTCCACAAGCGTCAAAGTCAAAATATCATCCTCAATCAGATAAATCAACAGCCAATCCGGTTGTATGTGACATTCTCTGAATCCATTCCATTTGCCTTTCAGCGCATGGTCATTGTATTTTGCATTTAAGGGAATTCCGTGCAACAAATCTTCCACAACTGAATCCATCAAAGAAATATCCAGCCCCCTCTTTTGAGCCCGTTTCAGCGATTTTTTGAATTTGCCAGAAAGAGCTAATTTATATTTCATAGATCCAAATCCTCTAACGCTTCTGAAAAACTTTCATATTTTTTTGTATTTCGATCACGGCTAATTCTTTTCGCCTCTTCCATAGCCTCAACAACTTCCGGCTTAAACTTTGGATATTTCACGTCAAAGGGTATCCCGTCATGCAAAACAACCTGTTTCAGGAACATATTAATGGCATCGGATAAATTCAAGCCCAGCCCTTCCAAAAGCTCCACAGCCTGTTTTTTAGTTGTCTCATCTATTCTAACCTGCGTTGATACAGTTGCCATACTGATAAACCTCCTTTTCTTATAAAATAACACAATATGTATACATTGTCAACGCTTTGCATTCCCCCTCAGCTCTGACGAGTAAATTTGTTCCTGTTCCATCATCAGGAAATTTATTTGATT